>NZ_LMEG01000010.1:0-134951 GCF_001426275.1 Ensifer sp. Root423
ATGTCGATACCGGCATTTGGCAGCGATGCGGTACCCTCAGAGCCAGCCGCCGGAAAACCCCGCACGCCTCAGGCCGGTGACCACAGGGGCGCATCGGCGCATGATGTTCCACAGCAGGCCGGTCCTGTAGTTCTCGATCATCAGCACCACGGGGCCTTGGTCGATGCCGAAATGATAGGGGCTGACCCACCAGCCGGATTCGGTTCCTTCCGCCGGAAAGCTGCGGTTGAAGGAGGGCCTGAAGCCGTAAAGCCTGGTCATGCCGAGATTCATACGGGCACAATTCCAGACCGTCGGAATGACGATTTCCGGCGCGAAGGGCAGGGAGGCGACGACTGCCCAGGGCGACACGGTCCCATCGTCAGGACCGAAGGGGGCGCCGCGGGCGATGTAGTCGAAGAACTCCCGCTTGACACCGTTCACCGTGCGCTTGGTCCAGCCGGGACCGTCGCTTGCGGTGAAGCCCCAGCAATGCTCGCCGTAGCCGACGAAATTCAGCGGGTTGCGGATGGCATATTCCTGCTGGACGAAGGTCGCGTGGCGACTGTTCTGGAAATAGTCGCTGTTGTGCTCGCGCATGAATTCGTCGCGGATGCCGCGGAAATCGACCCACATATGCGAGAGTTGGTGGGTGAAGAGCGGTCCCGAATAGAGCAATTCGCGCCCGTAAAGGTTCCGCCAGTCGTAGCTTGCGGTGTAGGCCGCATAGGCTTCCGGCGGGAGTGGGTGGGTCGGTGAGCCGAGTCCGAGGATGTAGAGGAGCAGGCCCTCGTCGTAGCCGCGCCAGCGATAGGGGATGAAGCCGTTTTCCGGCCGCCAGCCGTGGGTGAGCGTCAGCCCGTGATCGCAGGCCCAGTTCCAGTCGGCCCGTTCATAGAGCGCGTTTGCCACCCTGCGGATTTCRACTTCTTCGGCGCCATCGCCGTCGAAATACGCGGCCACTGTCAGAGCRCCCGCGAAAAGAAAGGCGGAGTCGATCGTCGAAAGCTCGCACTCCCAAACGCGCCTKCCGGTYTCGATRTCGAGGAAGTGGTAGAAGAAGCCCTTGTAGCCGGAGGCGTCGGGTTCCGGTCCCTGCGGGCACTCCAGGAGAAACTGCAAGCGCCGACGCGCGATCTTTGCGGCAAACTTGCGGATGACGATGCCGCGCTCGACCAACACCGGGATCGTCGCGAGCGCCATGCCGACCGCGGCGATGCTTGCGGGCGCGTCTTCCTGCGTCTTGTCACGGACCAGGCCGTTGTCCGGGTTGGGAGATAGTAGAGCAGCGTCGTGAACTGCAACCGGGCAAGATCCTGCTCGGTCGGCATGCGGTTCAGTTCGGGATCTGTCGACAGCAATTCCGACATGGTTAGGCCACCACGAGAAGGACGTCGTGATCTCGTCCGTCATCCACGAGTGGAACACTTCGGTCAGCAACCTTCTTACCATCGAGGCTCAGTGCATAGTGGTCTTTTGCTCGTTTGGTATCTCGGCTCACCTTGATGCGGTAAGTCGACCTTCCATGGTGAAAATCCACGTCGAATGTTGACCACCCGACGGGAATGCATGGCTCGACAAAAAGCCGGCGGCCCTGACGTCGAATGCCGAGAATGGCCTCAAGGCCGACCCGGTACAGCCAGCCCGCAGATCCCGTATACCACGTCCAGCCACCGCGGCCGGTGTGAGGAGCGGCGCCATAAACGTCGGCACTGACAACGTAGGGCTCGACCATGTAGCGGTCGGTGTCTTCGGGTGACAGGGCATGGTTGATCGGATTGAGCATGCTCCAGAGTTGAAATGCCCGATCGCCATCCCCCAGCAATGCGGTCGCCAGCGCCACCCACGTGGCCGCGTGGGTGTACTGGCCGCCGTTCTCCCGAATTCCGGGCACATAGCCCTTTATGTAGCCGGGCTGCAGCGAGCCCTTGTCAAAGGGTGGGTCGAAAAGCTGTATCAAACCGTTATCGGTACGAACGAGCCGTTCCCAAACCGCGCGCATTGCCTGCGCGCTACGCTTGGCATCTGCAACACCCGAGATAACTGCCCAGGCCTGTGGGATCGCATCGATCTGGCACTCGTCATTCAACTGGGACCCGAGAGGCGTGCTATCGTCGAAGTAGGCGCGGCGATACCAGCCGCCATCCCAGGCGTGGGTCTCCAAGGACATGCGCAGGGTCTCGGCGCGCTCTTTGCACCATTTGGCTCGTTTCTCATCAGCCATCGCCGAAGCGATGGCTGCAAAAGATTGAAGGACCGTCAGAAAGAACCACCCGTTCCATACACTCTCGCCTTTGCCTTCCGCGCCGACTCGGTTCATGCCGTCGTTCCAGTCGCCCGTTCCCATAAGCGGAAGCCCGTGGCTGCCTAGCCTCAGACCTCGGTCCAGCGCTCGACAGCAGTGCTCATAGACGGTCCCGCTTTCCTGGCTGGCCGGAGGCACCTCGTAGCGCTCCTCCTCATCGTCCGTTAGAGGCGGCGAGACGAGGAAACGAACCTGCTCACTCAGGAGCCCATAGTCTCCGGAGACCGATACGTAGTGATGGACGACGTAGGGCAGAAAGTAGAGGTCGTCCGTCATGCGTGTGCGCACGCCGGCACCCGATGGCGGATGCCACCAGTGTTGAACGTCTCCCTCGGAAAACTGGCGCGAGGCGGCTCGAAGAATGTGCGCTCGCGCCTCATCGGGTGCGCAATGGACGAGGGTTGCCACGTCCTGGAGTTGGTCGCGAAATCCGTAGGCGCCACCGGACTGGTAAAACCCTGTTCGCGCCCAGATACGGCAAGCCAACACCTGATAGAGCAACCAGCGGTTCATCATCAGGTTGAAGGCTATGTCTGGCGTTCGAACCGTGACGGAGTTCAGCAGCTGATCCCAATATTGTGAAACGGCTGCCAGCGCCTTCCTGGCCGCCTTCGGTTCGGCATGTTCGCGCACGAGCCTGTGCGTTTCCGCGCGGTTTTCGGCCTGCCCGAGCACGAATACCAGCTCGACGGTCTCGGACGGTGGGACTGAAACGCTGACCATGAGGGCCGCGCAGGGGTCGAGCAGAGAGCCGGTTTGCCCCCCGAGATCGAAGCCTTCCAATCCCACCGGCTGAGCGATGGAACCGTTTCTGCCGAGGAACGCGCGCCGATTACATGTGAACGACCGGACAGGCGCGCTTGAAGCGGCGAATGCGAGCGTGCCGGAAAAATCGCCCTTCCAGATGTTCCGGGCAACGACGGCACCAATCTCGCTGTCAAATTCGCATTCGACCCGGGACTGCGCGCTTTCGCGCAGTGTGCCGAGGACCCATTCAACGAAATAGGTGGCGGTAAGGCGGCGAAGTCGTTTTCCGTCGTTGCGAATGGCAAGACGGATGACCTTGATCGCTCCCGCGGCCGGGACGTGCACGGTCATTTCATGGTGTAGTGGCCCGCGACTGCTTTCATAACACGTGTAACCTTGGCCATGCCTCGTTCTTGTGGTCGATGCCTGGCCGAGCGGCAAAGGTGTCGGCGTCCACAGCTCGGCGGTCTGTTCATCTCGCAGGTAGACAACTTCACTCGGCGGGTCCGAAACCGGGTCGTTTGACCAAGGCGTGAGCCTGTTCAATTGGCTGTTGCCCGCCCAGGTGTAGCCAAGGCCGCTATCGCTTGTCAGGCAGCCAAACGCGCTATTGGCAAGGACGTTGCACCACGGTGTTGGCGTCGCGTCGCCTGCGATCACATATTCGCGCCCGTCTTTGGTAAACCCGCCGCGGCCATTCCAAAAAAGCAGGTTAGCTCGTGGTGCCTCGTGACGCTTTTCGTGCGAGACAGAGACATTCGTCATGGTCTTGTTCGTGGAAAAAGTGGTGGTCGATCTCGCCGAAAGTTGATCCGCAAGGGATCCTTGGCTGCAACAAAGGACGAGGCGCGCGGCGGCCGTGATCGCATTTTCTGCATCGGACGAGACACTCGCCCTGGGTGGGAAATGAATCCCCCCGGCTTTGCCGAGGGTTTGCTCCACATGGACCGCCGCATCGGCGCTCAGCTTTAAGCTTCCACTGGCCTGCCTTTCATCAAGGACTGCGAGATCGAAAGGAAATCCGCGACTGGCAAGGAATGCGTGGGCATTGATGACATTGTCGACGAGGGATTCCTTGTCTGTTTTGTCGATACGCAGCAGAAGAATTGGGACGGCTCCCGACAGTCCCGCCGATCCCAAGTCGTCGCGGTTCAGTCGTCTTGTGTCGGGTGTGCTGCCTTCCCTTAAGCCGGCAACACCGAATGCCAGATATGCTAGGAGCCGGTCGTAGACGGCCAAGTCTTGAAGAGACGGGGACCAAGGCGGGTCTTCAGTGTGTTTCTCCCTCTCTTGTAACGCTTGACGCGCGGCGTCGATATGAGTGAAGCGGCTGGCTATTGCGGTAGCGCCTGCCTCACTGTCCGCTGCGCCTGTCACGAACGCGATCAGTTCCGTTCCGGAGGGTTCCAGATCGACTGTGCGGCGCATGCTGAAGATAGGGTCGAGCACGGGACCCGTCGTCCCAGATAAGCGGCTCCCCGGCCCCAGAGCGCCAGGATTTGAAGGCGTCCGCCGTCGGCCAAGAAATCTGTAGCGGTCCGTTTCATATTCCACCGCATGGACTTGGCGGCTTGACGCAGACACATGTACCGCCCAGATGGGGCGCTCCGATGCGCTGCGCGGCCTGCGCCGTGCGAACAATGCGCTTGTTTCGGTATCGAACCAGGTTTCGATGAAAAGCTTGGCAAATGCCGGATGTGCGCTATCGGCGCTTCGGCCATTCAGGCAGACTTCGCAATAGCTTGTCAGTTCAAGCTTTCGCGCTTTCTCACCTTTGTTGCTGAGTTTCAGCAAGCGCACTTCAGCATCGCAGTCCTGTGCAACCGACACCGCACATTGAATTTCGATGTCTCCGAGCAAACAGCGATACTCGGCACGATCTCCGTGAAACGTGTGTTCGTAGATCGCCTCCGGATGGCAAATCGGCTGCCGGCCAATCGTCCAGACCTCGCCGCTCTCAAGGTCGCGGACGTAGCAGAACTGGCCCCAGCAATCGCGCGTGACGTCCTCACGCCAACGCGTGATGTCGAGGCCGCGCCAGGTTTCATACCCGGCGCCGGCCTCTGTCAGAAGGACGTTGTAGTGCCCATTCGAAAGCAGGGTCGTGTCAGGAGGCACGCCTGCCAGACGTGCCGTACTGATGTCGATCGTGTCAACTGGCCGGACCATCAGTAGACATTGTCCCCTTCGGTCGATGTCCCAGCCTTGGCAGGCTGCGCCCCGTTAACGCCCCATTTCCAGCCGCTGATCGAGGGCATGTCGTCGCCATGCTTCTCGATATACTCCCGGTGCTCGATCAGCTTGGCCTGGATCGCCTGCTTGAAGTAGGCCGCCCGCGCGCCGAGCTGCGGCAGGCGATCGATGGCATCGCCGGCCAGGTGGAAGCGGTCGAGTTCGTTCAGCACCACCATGTCGAACGGTGTCGTGGTCGTGCCTTCTTCCTTGTAGCCGCGAACATGCAGGTTGCCGTGATTGGTGCGGCGATAGGTGAGGCGATGGATCAGCCACGGGTAGCCGTGGAACGCAAAGATGATCGGCTTGTCCCTKGTGAAGATGCCATCAAAGTCGCTGTCCGAAAGGCCATGCGGGTGTTCTTCCGCCGGTTGCAGTTTCATCAGGTTGACGACGTTGACGACCCGGACCTTCACTTCAGGCAGATGCTCGCGCAGCAGCTGGACGGCGGCGAGGGTTTCCAGCGTCGGAGTGTCGCCGCAGCAGGCCATGACGACGTCCGGCTCACTGTTGGCGTCGTTGCTGGCCCAGTCCCAGATGCTCACACCCATGCTGCAATGGCGCACGGCCTGTTCCATCGTCAGCCATTGTGGGCCCGGCTGCTTGCCGGCGACGACGACGTTGACGTAGTTGCGGCTGCGCAGGCAATGGTCGGTGACCGACAGCAGCGTATTGGCATCCGGCGGCAGGTAGACGCGGACGACCTCAGCCTTCTTGTTGACGACATGATCAATGAAGCCCGGATCCTGATGGCTGAAACCGTTGTGATCYTGCCGCCAGACATGGGAGCTCAGGAAATAATTGAGCGACGCGACCGGCCGGCGCCAGGGGATCTCATTGCAGACCTTCAGCCACTTGGCGTGCTGGTTGAACATGGAATCGATGATGTGGATGAAGGCTTCGTAGCAGGAGAAGAAGCCRTGGCGCCCGGTCAAGAGATAGCCTTCAAGCCAACCCTGGCATTGRTGCTCGCTCAAGACTTCCATGATGCGGCCATCCGGTGAGAGGTGATCGTCCTCGGGATAGATCTCGGCCATGTAGCAGCGGTCGGTGACCTCGAGCACATCCTGCCATCGGTTGGAGTTGTTTTCGTCCGGGCTGAACAGCCGGAAGTTCTTCGCGTCCATGTTGTTCTTCATCACGTCGCGCAGGAACTTGCCCATCACGCGCGCCGCTTCCACGGTCGTGGCACCCGGGCTCGGAACGTCGACGGCGTAGTCCCGGAAGCCCGGCATTTTCAGGTCGCGCAACAGCAGGCCGCCGTTTGCATGCGGATTGTCGCTCATGCGGCGATGTCCGGATGGGGCGAGCGCCGCGATCTCGGRCTTCAGCCGGCCCTCGTCACTGAAGAGTTCTTCCGGGCGATAGCTCTTCATCCATTGTTCGAGGATGCGGATGTGCTCGGGCTTGTCCATCTCGCCCATCGGCACCTGGTGCGCGCGCCAGTAGTCCTCGCATTTCTTGCCGTCGATTTCCGGCGGGCAGGTCCAGCCCTTTGGCGTGCGGAAGATGATCATCGGCCAGGCCGGGCGCTTCAGATTGCCCCTGATGCGGGCATCGTCCCAAATCTGCCGGATTTCGGCCGTCGCCGTATCGAGCACGTCTGCCAGTTGCTGGTGGACCTTTGCCGGATCATGCCCTTCGACGAAATAGGGTTTGTAGCCCATGCCCTCGAAGAACTTCTTCAGCTCGTCGTGCGGAATGCGGGCGAGGAAGCAGGGATTGGCGATCTTGTAGCCGTTCAGGTGCAGGATCGGCAGAACACAGCCGTCGCGGGCAGGGTTGAGGAACTTGTTGCTCTGCCAGCCSGTCGCAAGCGGCCCGGTCTCGGCCTCGCCATCGCCGACGATGCARGCAACGACCAGATTGGGATTGTCGAAGGCGGCRCCATAGGCGTGGCTGAGCGCATAACCAAGCTCGCCGCCCTCATGGATGCTGCCGGGCGTTTCCGGCGCCACATGGCTCGGGATGCCGCCGGGAAAGCTGAACTGCTTGAACAGCCGCTGCATGCCTTCGGCGTCTTCGGCGATGTTCGGATARAACTCCGTRTAGGTCCCTTCCAGATAGGCATGCGCCACCAGAGACGGCCCGCCATGGCCGGGACCGATGATRTAGATCATGTCGAGGTCGTCRCGTTTGATGACGCGATTGAGATGCACGTAGAGCATGTTGAGGCCCGGCGACGTGCCCCAATGGCCGAGCAGGCGCGGCTTGATGTGCTCGCGCTTCAGCGGNGAGGAAGCAGGGATTGGCGATCTTGTAGCCGTTCAGGTGCAGGATCGGCAGAACACAGCCGTCGCGGGCAGGGTTGAGGAACTTGTTGCTCTGCCAGCCSGTCGCAAGCGGCCCGGTCTCGGCCTCGCCATCGCCGACGATGCARGCAACGACCAGATTGGGATTGTCGAAGGCGGCRCCATAGGCGTGGCTGAGCGCATAACCAAGCTCGCCGCCCTCATGGATGCTGCCGGGCGTTTCCGGCGCCACATGGCTCGGGATGCCGCCGGGAAAGCTGAACTGCTTGAACAGCCGCTGCATGCCTTCGGCGTCTTCGGCGATGTTCGGATARAACTCCGTRTAGGTCCCTTCCARATAGGCATGCGCCACCAGAGACGGCCCGCCATGGCCGGGACCGATGATRTAGATCATGTCGAGGTCGTCRCGTTTGATGACGCGATTGAGATGCACGTAGAGCATGTTGAGGCCCGGCGACGTGCCCCAATGGCCGAGCAGGCGCGGCTTGATGTGCTCGCGCTTCAGCGGYTCGCGCAGAAGCGGATTGTCGAGCAGATAGATCTGCCCGACCGACAGATAGTTCGAAGCGCGCCAATAGGCGTCCATCAGGCGGAGTTCGTCGGCCGAYAACGGTGCTGCTGATTTTCCGGATGCCGTCTCTTTCATCGATGCTGTTTCAGGCGAAACCATCTGAGCCTCCCGATCGATAAGACATGTGCTTGAAACCTTTGCCGGTCTGCTGTCGCTCGCCGCAGTCATCCGTCCGTTGCAAGGCCGCCATTTCGGCAACGACACGGCCTATTTGTGCAGTTCACAGTCTGCGGGTGGAGGAGACGCGCCGCCGCAGAGTCTCGGATCAGGGCTGTTGCAGATCCGATTCAGCGTAATGCTCGACCACACCCCGGACGCCGCGAACGCTTTCGGCAAGAATCCGCGCGGCCCTTCTGCAATCCTTCGTATCGACATGGCCCCAGAGATGCACGATGCCATCGGACACCGCGACCTTTATGTCCAGGCCTTCAAGCCCGGTGTTTTCGTTAAGGCGGACGAGAATGCTGCGCTGGATGGCTTCGTCGCCAGCCGCTGTCTCGTCCTGACTGGCTGTGACGATTGCCTGCAAAAGGTCTGCGCGGCTGACGACCCCGACAAGGCGGCCATCCTTCAAGACAGGAATGCGCTTGATGCTGCGTTCCTGCATCAGCACTGCGACGCGCTCGACGGACGCGTTCTCGTCGATCGTGACAGGATCGGCGGTCATGGCGTCACCAACCCTCCAGGAGGACCGGCGCACATAGGCGCTGGCCCGTTCATCCTCGGCCTCGGTCGGATCGGCAACCGGCATGCCGCCGCCAAGTTCGGTCCGGCGAATGAGATCGCCTTCACTGATGACACCCACCAGGGCTCCATCATCGTCGACCACGGGAAGGCCGCTGATACGATTGTCGAGCATGATCCGGGCTGCCTGTTCTCGATTAGGGGCCGACACGCCCGATCCCGCGCGGATCCCTCTCTCGGGTTTATGTGAGCGTATGGTGGCAAACGGATCGCCACCCGCAGATCGGCCCAATGCGGCTATCGGGAGGGGGGCGAGCACGCCCGGCCGTACCGACAAGGGTGGCGAGCGGCGGGATGACCATCGAGGCCGAGGCGATCGCCGAGAGAGTGCCAGAACGACAGGCCGAGTTTCCGGTACGTTTTCATCAGCCCAGGCACGGTGTCGCGTGCTATAACACGCTTGATGCGTTGGCGTGCCATCAATTATTGTCCCACCGTGACCGCAGACGCTGTCGCACGGCCGGTGCAAGCGCGCCTTCGCTCGCGCCACGATGACATGAGTACAATCACAGGGTGAATACTGCATCTTAGAAAACTAATCGTTGACGCGCCAATCCAAGTCACTTATAGATGCGGCATCGATCTTTTGCTTGCCGAGCTTTGTCTACCGCGCGATTGGCACCGCGCTTTAAGCGAACTTCCCTTTCAAAAACAGTCGGTTTCCACCTGCTTAGCATAGGCTGAGCGGTCCCTCACTCTATGCTTTGAAAGGGTTCATCATGACCACAGGCACAGTAAAATGGTTCAACTCCACCAAGGGCTTCGGCTTCATCCAGCCTGATAACGGTGGCGCAGACGCGTTCGTGCACATCTCCGCCGTCGAGCGCGCTGGAATGCGCGAACTCGTCGAAGGGCAAAAGATCGGCTTCGAGCTCGAGCGCGACAATAAGTCGGGCAAGATGTCTGCTACCAATCTGCAGTCTGCCTAAAATTGAGATTTGCTTCCCTTTGACCACGGATGTACTGGCATTGCCGGAAGCAGTTTCAACAAGGCCGGGCGTTTCGCCTGGCCTTTTTTGTTCGCCACGCCGAACTAGTTGAGGTTCCAATGATAGAAGCACATAGCAAATCCCGTCAGCAGGCGGAGATCGCCTTCATGAAAGTCCAGACGCAGTTCTTCTCCAAAAACAACGCGATGGAAGAGGTGGAATCCGTTGCTCAGGCCCGGGATGCCAAGACTCTCCGGCTTCGAGAGGAACGCCTTGCAAAGGAGTTGGCCGACCGCTTGTCGGCGACACGCAACCTTATCGCCAAACGCGCCAACACACGCTGATCTCTGACGCACTTACTATTGGGATACGAATGAAGAACGCCGGAAAAAACGAAATCTCCGACCGCCGAGCCGCATCGGCAGACGCCAAAGCTGCTCTCTTGAACGCCTACCGAGCGGCAAGGACTGCAGCAGAACCAGGGAGGATGGCAAGGCAGGCCGAGCGCGAAGCCCTTTCCACCGCTCGTGAAGAGCGGCGCGTTGAACGCGAGCGTCTGAAGCTTGAGGAACAAAAGCGTATCGAGACCGAGGCGACAGAGCGGCAGGCAGCCGTTGAGGCGGCAGCAGCCGCCGAAACCGAAGCGCGGGCGATCGCCGAAAACGCGCGTATAGCGCGGGTGATCGAAGATGAGGCGGTGCGAAAGGCCAACCGCGACAGGCGCTATGCCAATCGCAAGGCAAGACAAGGATAATTTTTCCGTTGCGCCGTTACCCGACAGCATGGCGATGTCATGCTCGGGACACTCAATACGAAAGGGAACGCCGATGGCACCGGATGCGAATGAACTCCAGGCGATCAACACGTCGTGGCAAATCGCAATCCAAGAAATCCTGCGCATGGTTATACGGGACATGTACCATGCCGGCGGCGAGGCAAATTTCAAGGCGCACATCAAACGCATCGAAGAGGCCGCCGTCGACAGCATCTACACCGATCTAAGGCTTCGAGGAACCAATGAGTGGACCGAGGTGCTCGTCAAGGAACGGGCGAGCAATTTCGTAACCACCTTGCTGACATCCTTTACGTACGACCGAGCCTGACTGGATGCATACGCTCGCCGCGATCAGCGATGTCACGTTGCTTCATCAACCCGACTAGTCGCCAGGCTGGGCGGCCCTCACCGTCATCTCATCCCAAAGCAATGATGCTGTCCGTGCGAACGCGCTGTAACCGGCTTCAAACGGATGGCCGTCTCTTTCAGGATAAAGGCGCTGCCCAGCTAGGATCGCATCCTGCAGGGCATCGGCGGTTGCGGCAAGCGCGCTGCGATACGGCAAACCGAGCTCCTCTGCGGTCTCGCGGATCTTTTTCTCAAGCGCAACCTGACGTTCAACGCTGAGGACAAATTCCGGCGCAGCTGACGCCAGCCGGTCATGGCGACGCAGGCATTCGAAGATCACGCGCTCTTTCGATGGAATGAGCAGAATGCCCACCCGCCCCGGCCGCTGCTGTGCCCAATCGGCCGCAAACCGCTGGAAGTCGCTGAACATTGCTGCGGTTTCGGGTGACGCCAGATCCGCCATGCGGCCGTGGTCGTCGACATAGCGCTTCAGGACGGAAGGCATCCGTCCGGAAATGTGTAGTATTCGGATGTTTCATCATCGCCCGGTTTGAACAGTCGGGCGTAAAGAGTCTTTAGTCGTTCCCCGATCTCATGGTGATAGACACTCAGGATCGCGACATTCTCGACAAGCTTCGTCTTGAGGCTCGCGGATTGCTCGGCACACTGCCAATAACCTCCCGCGTCACCGAACAGGGCCTGCAGATGAAGCCGCCTCTGCTCTGAGAGCCAGAAGTCGGAACGGGCATTCTTGATATCACAGGCGGAAAAGACGACTGCGAAGTCGTTGGCAGGGAATACGGCGACAATGTTGCCTTTCGCGCCCGCGGCCAAAGCATCGTGCACGATGGCGTGATAGGTGTAGATACCGTAGCTCCCGACGCCGAGGTTGTACGTGCGTTCGCCCGTCATTGCCGCGAAAGCAGCGGCCAGGAATGCGCGCTATCAACGTTGTTGCCATAGGTCATCGAATCGCCGATCGCCGCGACCTGAAAGTCATGACCTGCTCCAGGTGGATCCCGGAAGCCGGCCTTGCCTACGTCGCCGAGTGCCGGATCGAGGCGATAGCCATATTTCTCGTCGATGCTCCGATGCGTCCGTGTGCCGATCGGAAACGGCGTAAACATGCGCAGTATTGCTTCCCCGGCACCGGGCGCCACGGTGAACGAGATCAACAGCAGCATCATATTCTTCAGCATGTCCCCTCCCTCATACCGGATGCGAAACCGACCCGGCCTAGGTGCCGGTCGCAGCCGCGCAGTCCCCCACATGCCTGCCGCGCGGCGGTCCGAGCGATCCCGTCAGGTTGCGGTGGCTTCCAGCGAATGTCGGAAAGGTCGACGAGAGGAAAGTCAGCCGGAAAAATTCCCCACCGACAGCGTAGGCAAGCCATAAACGTCCATTGAAGGAATGCGAGTTATGTCGCCTCCAACAAGTACAAATACAAGCACATGAATATGCGCAATAACTAATATTAATCTATCATGCGTGTGACCGTCCCGCCATTAGCCCGGATGGAGGATGAACCGTGCGAGCCGTGTTCGGTCAGGCAAGAGCAAGGCTCGGGCTCGCGTTGCCTGCCCCGACCGACGCCGGCGACCCAGGTGCGAAGGGCCTGGGTTGACAAACCCTAGTTGCTGCGCTGTTCCCGTTCCGGGCCAAAATGATTGCGTAACGTGCACCATTCATTTCCGACAAAAGGAAGATCTGGCCAAAATTGCTCAGCAAGTTCAGTGTCGCATGCAAGTCCTGCGAGTGAGCTCGCGTGGCGTTGCGGGCAGAGCTCTATCGATCGCGCTTTTCCCCGTTAAATCGCGAGCGACAGGAATTATATAGCTAGACAGTCCAGCCAACTTGGAGTGGAGCTATGGAATGGCAACTGCAGGACGCCAAGGACCAATTCTCGAAGGTGGTGCAGAAGGCCCGCCACGAGGGACCGCAGATTGTCACGCTGCGCGGGGAGCGCACCGCCGTTGTACTGTCCGCTCATGACTACGACGCCCTACGGGCTGGCCGGCCGGAGTTGGTCAATGACCTGCTTGGCGGTCCCGCTTGGGACGACCAACTCGCTGATGCGGTGAATGTACGCATCAAGACGCCAAGCCGCGATGTGGCATTCTGATGTACCTGGTTGACACAAACATTGTGTCAGAGGCGCGACGTGGCACGTCGCAGGCGGTGTCCTGGCTGCGCTCTGTCGATCCGCTCAGCATCCACCTGAGCGCGCTCACCCTCGGCCAAATCATGCGCGGCATTGCCCTGAAACAGATGTCGGATCCGAAGACTGCAGCGCACCTCACCGAATGGCTGCGCAAGCTGCGCCACGACCATGGCGACCGCATTTTGCCTATAACAGACCAAATCGCGGTCGAATGGGGCCGCATCGCGGCAATCCGCCCCCGCGGTGATATTGACGGGTTGATCGCCGCGACCGCGATCGTCCGCGATCTCATCCTTGTCACGCGCAACTTCAAGGATTTCGAAGACACAGATGCCTCCGTAATCAGTCCTTGGGAAACGTCGGCGTCGCCCGGCGCGACGGACACCCTTCTCGAGGATAGTTTTTCGGACCAACTGTTCGCCGGGGCTTGGATCTTGCGGTATGCAATTGATTGATCTTCCGCAGTGAGCGGAGGCTCAATCACGGTCGTTATTGCGAGGCGCTCGCGTTGCATGGCGATGCCGAGCCGAGCCTAGCCTTGGACTTTCCCATTGCGAGAACCTTATTGTAGGTCGGCGGCGATGACAAGCTGATCGGCGTCCGGGTAGCGACCACCCCTATGCTCCATGTTTGGGGCGCGCGCGGACGAAGCACCCATCGCTGAAACTTTGACGCAATCACTTTGTGCTGCTCCGCCGCTCGATATCCGCGCTCACCGCGGCCGCCTCTCGACCGATCTCCCTGAGCAAGCCGGTGACCGGATTGTGGAAACCGACGAGATAAAGGCCGGGCGCGGCGGCTTGGCGAGTGACGCCGCTCTTGCCGGGCCGCAATGCCGCCGGCAGGAACTTCTCGAAACTCGGCCGGTAGCCGGTCGCGAGGATGACGCTGTCGAACTCCGCATGCCTGCCGGAAACGAAAGTGGCACCGCGCTCGGTGAAACGCTTGATGTCTGATGCCACTTTGATGTCGCCGGATTTGATCGCTCTCACCGTGCCGACATCGATGACCGGGATGCGTCCGGCGTTGATCTGCTCAAGAATGCCCTGCTTCGGCCTGGCGATGCCGTATTTTTCGAGCTTACCTAGCGCGAGGTCGAGGATGGTGGGGAACAACCGGTCGTTCACAGCTCGCGGCAGCGGTTGGGTTGCCATGGCGATGATCTGGATCGGCACGCCGAACAGCTGGCGCGGCACGATGTGGATGCCATTTCGTACCGACAGCGTCGGGCGGGCGCCACACTCGGCAAGGTCGAGCGCAATCTCAGCGCCGGTGTTACCCATACCGACAACCAGAACCGACTGGCCGGCGAAGGGCGCGGCTTCAGTGTAGTCAGCGCTGTGCAGCCGCCTGCCCTTGAAGGCCTCGATTTCGGGCAGGCTGGGAACGAAGGGCTCAGCATTGTTGCCGCTCGCGATCACGACGTGGCCTGCGCAGAAGGTCTCCGTTCCGGTCTCGACCAGGTAGCCGCCGTCCTTGCGGCGGATGGACTTGACCGTCTCGCCGAAGCGCGGTCGTAGCTCGAAACGCTCGGCATAAGCGTCGAGATAGGCGACCATCTTCTCGCGCGGCACATAGCGCGGATAGTCCTTGGGGAATGGCATGTGCGGCAGCGCGGAGAACGCCTTCACCGTATGAAGGTGCAGCCGCCGGTAGTGGCGTCGCCAGGCAGGGGCGATCTCATACGCCATTTCAAGGATGACGAAATCCAGCCCCGCCCGTCTTAGGCAGGCGCCGACCGCAAGGCCGGCCGGCCCGGCTCCGACAATGACGACATGGGTATCCACTCGATGGTCGCTCCCAGAATGGAGCCTAATTCGACAGGGGTCGGCGGACAAGTGGGCGGGGCGCTGTCTCCCCTTGTACTCCGCCTGCATCGCCCGGGTTGCGCTTCCATGCCTTCGGCGAGAATGTTTTTTGGGGCGGAAGCGGCCTAGCGGTCGTTGCAGCCCCAATTAGACGGATTTCATTTTCCACGCCAAAGAAAAAGTGAGGAGAGACCGAAAGCCTCACGATCTGATCGCACAATGTATCGACTGGAAGGTGCCTCACTGGGGTAGAGCCGGGTCTGCCACTCTATGGGGAACAAGTGCTACTTCCTCGGTGTTGAGGTTCTAGTCAGCCTGCATGTCATCCAACATTCGGGTTTTGTGAAGAGATACTTGGTGGAGCGCGTCCAGAGGTATCCGCCGGTAAATCTTACCGTTGGGACGACGATTGCATCGATCAAAAAATGGGGCCGGACGTTCTCTGCGCCGATAGGGTCATCTCACTTTTCAACCAGGCGACAAACGCCTCTATCGCCTCGAGTTTCTTCGAGAGCGGGTCGAAGGCTGCCCAGTATGCAGCTTTCTGTGAGCTCAACGAAGCCGAAAAGGGCCTAACCAGGCGCCCCGCCCGAATATGCTCCCGAACAAGAAGGCCTCGCCCCATGGCGACACCCTGACCATCAAGAGCAGCTTGCAATACAATGTTGTAGTCAGTCAGCCGGGTCTGTTTGGCCCTCTCAAGCGGAAATCCGGCTGCCTCCGACCACAGCTGCCACTCGAGGCCGCTCTTGGCCTGTAATATCTCTTGGTTGAGTAGGTCTAGCGCGGATTGAAACTGGGATCCGTCTCCGTATAGCGCCGGGCTCAACACCGGAGACAAATCTTCGTTTGCGAGGTGCACGCAGGACTGTTTGCTCCCGCCAAAATCGCCAAATCGGATCGCGATATCCGCTTCGCCTCGCCCGACATCGACAATGCGCAGGGTCGGATCCAATTCGAGTTCGATCGCCGGGTAGCTCTTGAGGAAACTGCCAAGTCTGTTGACCAGCCAGTTGGCGGCGAAAGAGGGAAGCAGGCTCACACGCAAGCTGGTCTGCCCGGATCGCGAGCGCACCCTCGCGGTGCCCTCCGACAGCACAGTGAAGGCCTCGTCGACGGTGGCAAGAAACATTGTGCCCGCCTCGGTCAGCTCAATGCTTTTACTCTTGCGACGAAAGAGTGGAGTACCGAGAGCACTCTCGAGCTGCTTGATGTGGTGGCTCACCGCGCTTTGCGTAATGAGCAGTTCCTCGCCGGCCAATCGAAAGCTCCCTCGGTTTGCTACCACCTGGAAGACCCTGGCCGCGGAAAGGGGTGGGAGGAACGGGGAACTGCGCAATGCCGATGCCTCGCGGATCAATGACGGCTGATATTAACGAATTCGATCGCAGGGCGCAAAGCTTTGAATTGGCGGGCTCCTCGGATTTCTTTCATGAAGCAAGAAAGAAAAGGAGAAAACGATGACGATTTCCATCCGTGACCAACTGGTTACTCTTGGCCTGGAACTTCCCGCGCCGACGTCTCCGGCTGCGAATTACATTTCGGTGGTCCACACGAGCAACCTGTTGTTCATTTCCGGTCAGATCAGCAAGGCGCCGGCCGGTGAGATCATTGCAGGCACCCTGGGTGCGGACATATCTCACGAGCAGGGGGTGCAAGCGGCGCGCATCGCAGCCCTTAATCTTCTCGGACAGATCGCTTCCAATACAGACGGCTCGCTTTCGTCTGTCCGCCGCATCGTGAAGCTTGGCGTATTCGTCGCGGCAACGAGCGAGTTCAAGGATCACTCGAAGGTTGCAAACGGTGCCTCCGATCTGATGGTTGCGGTGTTCGGCGAAGCCGGGCAGCACACGAGGGCCGCCATTGGTGTCAGTTCGCTTCCCTCGGGGGCAGCCGTCGAGATCGATGCGGTTGTTGAACTGGAGGAGACCAGGTGCTGACCGACGCAATAATCGACGGCCTGCGCAACGACACACCCGGCTGCGCCCAGCGAAGTCACTTCAATCACGCCGGAGCTTCGCTCCCACCGAGGCGGGTCACCGAAGCGATTGTCGGACACTTGATGCTGGAATCGACGCGAGGTCCGATGGAAGCTGCCGCACTGGTTGCGGACGAGTTTGCGATACTTCGTACCAATGCTGCCAAGTTCATCGGCGCCGACGAAGGCGAGGTTGCCTTCGGTGGATCGGGGTCTGCCCTTTGGGGGAGCGTGTTTGCCGCGTTGCCACAGCTGAGGTCGGGCGAGCGCATTCTCATTGGGCGACAGGAATGGGGCGGTAATGTCGCATCGATGCAGCGTGCGGCAAGCCATGCCGGGGCAAGTATCGAGACCATTCCCTGCGCGGAAGACGGCAGTGTCGATCCGAACGCTCTTTCCGCAATGATCGACGACAAGGTGCGCATGATCTCGCTAACATGGCTTCCCGCCAACGGGGGATTGATAAACGACGCCGAAGCCATCGGGCGGGTCGCCAACGCGGCTCGCATCCCATACTTCGTGGATGCCGGGCAGGCACTTGGTCAGCTTCCTATCGATGTGTCGAGGATAGGTTGCGATGTGCTCAAGGCGGCCGGCAGGAAATACGTTAGAGGGCCGCGCGGAACGGCTCTCGTCTACGTTCGCTCCAATTTTCTTGAGAAGCTCGATCCCAGTTTCGTTGACGTGAGCTCCGGCCCTCTCGTGAATGGAAAAGTCGAGCTGAGGAAAGATGCTCGTCTATTCGAAACGTCCGAAGCGCCTATATCACTGCTCCTGGGGCTCGGCGAAGCACTCGCGCTGGCTTCGGAGTTGGGTGTCGAGGCGATCCAAGCCCGCATAGCCCGACTGGCAACCCGGCTTCGGGACGGGTTGAAACGTATTCCGGCGGTTGAGGTGCGCGATCTCGGGGAGAAACAGTCGGGCCTTGTTTCTTTCACGGTGGAGGGAATTTCGGCATCGGTTGTGAGACGCAGACTAGCAGAGAAGAGTATCTCAATCGGGGCGAACGGCGTACCCTACACGCCCTTCGACATGACGGCGCGCGGACTGCAGGAAATAGCTCGAGCCTCGGTCAGTTATTTCAATACGGCGGGAGAGGTGGATGGCCTGATCCATGCGGTTGAGCACATCGCAAAAGATGCGATCCAATAGAAGGACGGAACCACGATGGATTTGGGAATAAGTGGCAAGCGCGCGATCGTCTGCGCGAGCTCGAAAGGGCTGGGCAGAGGCGTGGCGCAGAAGCTCGCAGAGGCGGGCGTGATCGTTACCCTGAACGGTCGTAACCGGGACGCGCTGGAGGCCACCGCGAGGGAGCTTCGCGAGCTGACAAGTGCCGAAGTCTATGCCGTGGTAGCAGACGTGACGACCGTAGAAGGTCGGCAAGAGCTTCTCGAAGCGGAACCGAAAGCCGACATCCTCGTCACCAACGCAGGGGGACCGCCGCCTGGGTTATGGACTGATTGGGAGACGAATGAATGGTTGAACGCACTGAACGCTAACATGCTGACCCCGATCTTGCTGATGAAAGCGGTTCTGCCCGGTATGATCGATAGGAGCTGGGGGCGCGTCGTCAACATCACCTCCGCCTCGGTAAAGTCACCGATCCCGGAGTTGGGCCTGTCCAACGCATCCCGCAGCGGACTGACCGGTTTTGTGGCAGGGACGGCAAGGCAAGTCGCGAAACATGGCGTAACGATCAACAACCTCCTACCGGGGTCACATGAGACTGATCGTGTAGCCGTGCTTCTCCAGCGACGGGCAGAAGTGAAGGGCATCTCAATCGACCAGGCGCGGCAGGAGGCGCATGCGGAGAATCCGACCGGGCGCTTCGGCACGATTGAGGAGTTCGGCGCTGCCGCGGCATTTCTTTGCAGCCAGTACGCAGGCTATATTGTCGGCCAGAACATTCTGCTCGACGGTGGCGCTTTCAGGTCGACGCTTGCTTAAGTTCCAACGTCTCACGGCATCGCGGACCTCATTTCCGTGTCAGAGGGTATTCGAATATTATCGAATACCCTTTGATGATCAGATCGACTTGAGTTTGACGCGCTGTTCCGGCTTCTCCGCGTCTTCCTTGCGCTCGCTGTATCGGTCGACGAGATAGGCCGACGCGTCAGCAGCGTGAATTTCATCAGCTCCTCGCAGAGGTCGACAACGCGGTCGTAGTGGGACGATGGCTTCATACGCCCATTTCCGTCGTACTCCTGATAGGCCTTGGCGACTGACGTTTGGGGATCGTGATCATGCGCATCCAGCAGCCGGGCAGCCGGAGGGTATTGATGGCATCGAAGGACTGAGAACCACCCGACTTGCATGACCGCAAGGGACTTCCCCTGCGTCGCACAGATCGAGCCGACGGACAGCGGGATCCAGTCGATCTGCGCCTTCATGATCCTGGGGCGCTCCGGGCTGCCCCAGACCTGGCCCTCCGACCATGCCGAAAGTTCCCGGCGTTCCTGGACCTTCGGATGGCGCACGGGTGCATCATCCGGAAGCGGTAAGCCGGAGGGATCAGATGAAGCACACCTCAGCCCCGAAATGCTCCCAAGTACCCCCAGTGCGCTAAGGAGGCGGAAGGCGACGGCTCTTGCTTTTCAACCCACAAGCGTCCCAGCGATTAACTCTAAGGCCCTGGTCGTAAGTCGCCCTCAGAGCCTCACTTTGCTGGACGATCCCAGGCTCCATCCTCAAGACGGCGATCCTCGATCAGTTTCCCCACCTGAAGCAAATCGGGCGCATCCGCAAGCGTCCGCGCCAAAGCATCGTTCCGCGGATCCCTGCAGCCGAAATTGAAGACAAGCTGGTCAGAACGTCCGACCTCGATCCACGTCACCGAGACTGAAGCATGATCCGTGGCAAACTGTCTGCACCGCGCATGCCCCACGGTAATGGTCTCCGTTCCTTGTGGCCGATGCGGTGCGAGTGCCGACTGAAAGGTGGACCATTCCTTTGGCGTGATCGAGAAAGGCTGTTCGCCATGAACGCTTGTAAAGCGCCGGCCCTCGAACATACCCCCGCTGGCGCTCACCTGGAAACGGTAAACTGGGCACTCGCCGAGACATGGTTTGCGTTCGACAATGATGCTCGGCGTCTGGCTTTGCTCCACCAGCAGCGCTGCCGCAGCCATTATAATCTTCGCAACCAGAATCATATCGTGCACCCTTTCAGGACCCTGGGCCGGTCGTCAGGTCCGCTCAACACGTGTGTCACGGGTCAGCATCTTTTGCGTGTTAAGAAGTCAACCTCAACCAATACGCAGTCCCAGTCAACGCCCTTTTGTGGCTGACAATCTTGACCTGTATCCGGGCGGGTCACGCGTCTGCCCTTAGCGAGGGGCCGGTCGGTTGGAACAAAACTCCCAAGGTACTGTTTACCTACAAATATGCAGGAGGATCAAACATGGCCGATATCGGGCTGCCTATTCCGAAGGCGATCGTCGATCCCACTAAAGATTTCGTGGGCATTCCGGCACAGCAGAGAAACACTGCTAAGGAAATCAATCGACTTAGAAAGCAGGTGCGTCGCTTGCAGACGCGTGTTGAGAACATGGGCATAGTGGCAATTCGTCCGAGGCGAAGGACGTATCGACTGGTAGGCGCGGCTGTAACCATTGCCTTTGCGGGGCTTTCATGGGCCCTTTGGAGATCACGCGATACGGCGACTTTTCGTTAATATCGGTCGCGCTTCCGTTTCGCGATCCCGGCAACTTCTGACCTCTCGCTTCAAGGCCGGTTTTTCAAGCCAGGATCGCCCCCCGTCGGGAAGCGGCGACCGAGGACGCGCCAATCAGCTCCATTCCGGGGAATATCGATGGAACTCGGCCGGGGTCCGCGGGGATAATCGGGGCTCGCAGATCCCCAAGAGTCTCGCCGTCGCATGCGAAACGAATGTAGGCTGGCTTGGCGAAGGCGAACAGCTTTCCTCCCAATTCAGCGGTCGACAGCGGTGAGCAAGGTTACCGCGCGACGTTTGGAAGCCGACGGGTTGACGGCTCAGTGGATCGGTCGTCCAAACCCTCTGTTAAATCTCTGCCGCTAGTCTGTTTCAAAAGGGGATACGGAAAGGCATTTTGATGAGAGGCGCGGCGCCGGTGATGTATCAGCACTTCCTGAACAAGCAAGAGTCCTTCATGTACGATCGGGAAACCAACTTCCCAATGGAGGACACGCGGAACGATGCGCGCATCGAATACACTGAGAAGGGCATGACGCAACTGAGCTCTCGTCGCTGCGAAATCATCAAGCTTTCGAAAAGCGGCGCCCTGATCAGCATCCTCACGCAGTACACGCTGCCACAGAATTTCTACCTGGACATCCCGAGCGCCCGCATCCAGATGGTCGGCTGCCTGACAAAGCGGGTGCATGGTAACAACATTATCGAAGCGCGGTTCCTGCGCATGCTGACGGACCGCGACCTCAACCGCATCTTCGTCTACAGCACCCATCCGAACCACCGTAATCGCACGCTCGACATTTACCGCTAGAAAGAATCGTCGGCGCCGCCGCCAACGGAGCGCCTGCGGTAGCGACCACCAGGCCGATCCCAAAAGGGAGCGGCGATGTCCCTCAAGGCGCCGAGTGACTAGGCAGATCCCATCAAGCACCTTGACGGTCTGCGAGCCCATTGACGGACAAGGCAGCTCGGTAGGTTGCTTGGCAATGGCATCGGCTGTGCCTAACCACCGCGCCGCCGGCAGAGGATATTCTTCACACGAAACACCTGCCATCGGACAGGCGGGACCTGTCCTTGGAGGAACAACAATCCGGCGCGGGGGTTTTCGACTCCAGTGTAAGGAATTTCCTGATGGGATGGATTGAGGTCGATCATGGCGGCTGACAAGCTCTCAACCTACAAGAAGAAACGGGACTTCAAGCAGACAAAGGAACCGAGCGGCGCGGCCGCTGTCAAGCCGGCCAATCGGCTTCGCTTCATCATCCAGAAACACGACGCGACGCGCCTTCATTACGATCTTCGCCTCGAACTCGACGGCGTGTTCAAGTCCTGGGCTGTGACGAAGGGGCCGTCACTTGATCCGCATGACAAGCGGCTGGCGGTCGAGGTGGAGGATCATCCGCTCGGCTATGGGGATTTCGAGGGCACCATCCCGAAAGGCCAGTATGGCGGTGGCACGGTCATGCTGTGGGACCGGGGCTATTGGGAGCCGGAAGGAAACAAGTCGCCGGAGGAAGCCCTGAAGAAGGGCGATTTGAAATTCGTGCTGCAGGGTAAGCGCCTAAATGGCAGCTTCGTGCTCGTGCGGATGCGCAACGACCGCGACGGCGGTAAGCGCACCAATTGGCTGCTGATCAAGCATCATGACGATCATTCCGTTGAAGAGAACGGCGCTGCCATCCTAGATGAGAACATGACCTCGGTGGCTTCCGGACGAACCATGGAGCAGATCGCAAGCGGCAAGGGGCGCAAGCCCAAGCCGTTCATGATGGCGAGCGGTGAGGTCGAGGCCGACGCAGTCTGGGATAGCAAGCAAGGGCGCGCAGCCGGTAAACGCAAAGAGAGGGGTCGGACGGATGTGGCGGCGTCGACCGGGGTTGACTTGCCCGACTTCATTGCTCCGCAACTCTGCGAAACCGTGGAGCGCCCGCCGGTCGGGAAGAACTGGCTGCATGAGATCAAGTTCGATGGATACCGCATCCAAATGCGGGTCGCTGACGGTGAGGTCATGCTGAAGACCCGCAAAGGGCTGGACTGGACGGCCAAATATCCGGAGATAGCGAGAGCTTCCTCCCAACTGCCCGACTGCATTATCGACGGCGAGATCTGCGCGCTCGACGACAATGGCGCTCCGGATTTCGCGGCGCTTCAGGCCGCCTTGTCGGAAGGCACCACCGGCAACCTGGTCTATTTCGCGTTCGACCTCCTGTTCGACGGCGGCGAGGATTTGCGGCCGAGGCCGCTTACCGATCGAAAGGCGCGTTTGCAGGAGCTGCTAGCAGATGCGACCGACAATCCTCGTCTTCGCTTCGTCGAGCATTTCGAGACGGGCGGCGATGCGGTCCTGCGTTCTGCGTGCAAGCTTTCCCTCGAGGGCATTGTCTCGAAGCATGCCGATGCGCCCTACCAGTCCGGCCGTACCGACACCTGGGCGAAATCGAAATGCCGCGCCGGGCATGAAGTGGTTATCGGCGGATACGCCAAGACGAATGGCAAGTTCCGGTCGCTACTTGCCGGCGTCAATCGCGGTGAGCATTTCGTTTATGTCGGCCGCGTCGGCACAGGCTACAGCGCCAAGAAGGTCGAAACACTGCTGCCAAAGTTGAAGGCTGTGGAAACGACGAAGTCGCCGTTCACGGGGATCGGCGCGCCGAAGAACGAAAAGGAAGTCGTCTGGGTGAGACCCGAGTTGGTCGCCGAGATCGAATTCGCTGGCTGGACCGCAGACGGGCAAGTCCGCCAGGCCGCCTTCAAGGGCCTGCGGGAGGACAAGCCGGCCGATGAGGTGGAGGCGGAAAAGCCTGCATCCCCCGCGACGACCAAAACGCCCAAGCCCGCGCCGATGGTGAACAATGTCCCGCGCCGCAAGGGCGCGAAGGCCGAGGTCATGGGCGTGCTCATCTCCAATCCGGACAAACCGTTATGGCCGGACGCCGACGACGGCAAGGCCGTCACCAAAGAAGAGCTGGCCCGGTATCACGAAGCGGTCGGCTCTTGGCTGATCGAACATGTCAGGGGCCGGCCGTGTTCGATCATCCGCGCGCCTGACGGCATTGGCGGCGAACAGTTTTTCCAACGCCACGCCATGCCGGGTACGTCAAACCTGCTGGAGCTGGTCAAGGTGTTCGGCGACAAGAAGCCGTATTTGCAAGTCGACCGTGTCGAAGGCCTCGTCGCCGTCGCCCAGATCGGCGGCATCGAACTACATCCATGGAACTGCGAACCAGGAAATCCGGAGGTGCCGGGCCGGCTGGTCTTCGACCTCGACCCCGGTCCGGATGTGCCGTTCGCGGCTGTGGTTGCGGCCGCCCGTGAAATGCGGGACCGGCTTGATGATCTCGGACTTGTCAGCTTCTGCAAGACGACTGGCGGCAAGGGACTGCATGTGGTGACGCCGCTGGCCGTGAACGCGCGTACGCCGCTTTCATGGGCGCAGGCGAAGGGCTTCGCCCGTGACGTCTGCCAGGAGATGGCCCGCGATAATCCAGACCTTTATCTCATCAAGATGACGAAAAGCCTGCGGGAAGGCCGCATCTTCCTCGACTATCTGCGCAACGACCGCATGGCGACGGCGGTGGCCCCGCTGTCGCCACGGGCGCGTCCGGGCGCCACGGTGTCGATGCCGCTAACCTGGACGCAGGTCAAATCCGATCTCGATCCGAAGCGGTTCACCGTGCGGACCGTACCGGCGCTGCTAACGAAGACGATTGCGTGGGAGGACTATTGCGACGGACAGCGCGAGCTCGAACAGGCCATCAAGCGGCTCGGCAAGCAAAGGCTGCGGCATGAGCGTTGAACGGCAGGGCGCCAAGACCACATAGGACGCATGAAAAATCACACTGTCCCCATCGAGCACCTGACCCGCCTTCGGCGCATCCGCGGCCTGGTACGGTTGATGGACACGGCGCTCCGCATTCCCGGCACGCGCGTATCGGTGGGCGCGGACTCGGTTCTTGGTCTCATCCCAGGCGTGGGCGATTTCGCAGCGGCGGCTATCAGCCTCGTCATCGTAAACGAGGCGCGCCGTCTCGGCGTGCCGAATGACACGCTGGTGAAGATGCTTGTCAATGTCGGCTTCGACACGGTCGCAGGAAGCGTGCCGGTGCTCGGCGATGTCTTCGATATCTATTTCAAGTCCAACCGCCGCAATCTGCAACTCGTGCTGGACCACTTGGGCCTCGACCACGCTGACCTCGATCGGTAACGCCGGTCAGCTGCGGTCTCCAAGCGTGGCGATATCGAACACCGCGGCATTGTCCTGGATTTCGCGCAAGCCTTTATAGGAGGCGTGGCGCAGATTTCCCTCGACCGTCCAGCCGCGGAACTCGATCTCGGCGATCAGCGTCGGCAGCGCGAACACGTAATTCTTGCCCTTGACTGGCACGACCGGTTTCTTCGTCTTCAGCTTGTCCAATGTTTTGCGCAGGTATTCGGCATCCTTCGCCTTGAACCCGGTCCCGACAGAACCCACCGACACCCAGCTATCGCCCCGCCGGGCGGCAAGCAGAAGGCTGCCGATCCCGCTACGCGCTGCAGCGGACTGCTCATAGCCGACGATCATGAAGCTCTCACTTTGAACGCATTTGACCTTGATCCAGTCGCCTGTTCGTCCCGACCTGTATGGCCGCTCGCGGTGCTTGGCAACAATGCCTTCGAGCCCCATCGAACATGCATTTGCCAGCAGCTCGACGCCATCACCGTGCGCTTCTTCCGACAGCTGCACCGCGCCGCTTGCGCCGTCGAGGAAATCCGTAAGCAGATGCCGGCGAACCGAAAGCTCCGTCTTCGTCAGATCGTGGCCATCAAAATAGAGAAGATCGAATGCGGCAAAGACCGCCTCCGTCGAGGCGCGCTTGCCGCCGCGGCCCCCGAGCGAGCGTTGCAGCGCCCCGAAGTCCGCATGGCCCTCCTTGTTGAGGACCACGGCCTCGCCATCGAGGATGGCGGTCCCGACGTCGAGCCTCTTCGCGGCTTCCGCGATCCGTGGAAAGCGATCGGTCCAGTCGTGGCCGCCGCGCGTGATGATCCTAACACCCTTCGGTTCGATGTGGATGGCGAGGCGATACCCGTCCCATTTGATTTCGTAGAGCCATTCCGGTCCTTCCGGCGGCGTCGGCCGCAGAAGCGCCAGGCACGGCTCGATGCGGCCGGGCATCGGATCGAAGGGCAGAGTGGGCTGGTCGCGATTGCGTCGGCGGACCGGCCGCGACTGGAGCGCAGTACCGGAGTCATCGAGCAAGGGTATGGCCGATCGGCGCTTCGCTTTCATGGCGATCCATCATGCGCAAGAGAGAATACGAACATAAGTGCCTTCCGTGAAGTTTTCAGGATGAGCGCTTTCCTTTTCCGCTCGCCGCCAAACTCTGGCGAAGAGCGTCCATGATGTCGATGACGTTGCTGCCAGCCGCGCCGGTCTCTTCCTTGGCCTTGCCCTTCTTCAAGGGCCTCAGCCCCTTCTTCTTTTTCGCGATAATGTCGAGGAGAGCGTCCTGCACGGGGTCGGAAACCATGTCCGGGGACCAGGTCTTGGTGTGCTGCTTGATGAATTTCTCGACAAGGGGAATAAGATCAGGGTCCGACGCATCGTCGATATCCTCGAAATAGGACTCTTCCGGCCGGACCTCGTCGCCGAAGCGTAGTGTCCAGAGCACGATACCTTCGCCGCGTGGTTCGAGCACGACTGCCCGCTCGCGCCGGCCGATGACGAGTTTCGAAATGCCGAGCACCTTGTCGGACGCCATGGCGTCGCGAATGACCGCGAAGGCCTCATGGCCGACGGGATCGTCGGGCACAAGATAGTGCGGCTTTTCGAGATAGATCCACTCGATGCTGTCGCTCGGGACGAACTTGTCGATGTCAATGGTTTTGACGGTGTCGAGCGCGACGGCATCCAGTTCGTCGTCCGTGAGGAGCACAAAGTCGTTCTCGCCGCGGGGATAGCCCTTTATCTCGTCCTCATCCTTCAGCGGTTTGCGCGTGACCGCGTCGACAAATTGGGAGACGACGCGATTTCCGGTCTCTTTGTTGAGCGTGTGAAACCTGACTTTTTCGCTCTCCGACGTTGCTGGCGACATCGAGACCGGGCAGGTGACGAGCGAGAGCTTCAGATAGCCTTTCCAGTATGGGCGCGGCGCCATGATCGTGCTCCTCAGCCGGCTTTACGCTGTCCGGACGTCGAGCCGCGCGATTTCGAGGCCGCGGCGCGCGACGCCGGCTTGCGCCCGGCGCCCTTGTTGGCATTGGCGGCGGGTCGCGTCAGTTGATCGCCGCCGGCCTTCAGCATCTTCGCGCTTTCGCGTAGGGCGGCCAGGAGGTCGTCCGGTTTGGAGACCTTGACCTCCTTTCGCTTCGGCAAGGCCTTGCCTTCAATTTTCGCCTTCACCAGCTCAGCGACCGCCGTGTCGTAACGATCGTCGAACGCGGCCGGGTCGAAGGTTCCTTTCTTTGTAGCGATGATGTGCTTAGCAAGATCCAGCATCTCACCTTTGATCCGCAGCTTCGGCACCTCCTCAAACGCCTTCTGTGATGAGCGGACTTCGTAGTCATACTGCATCGTGGTGGCGATCAGGCCTTTGCCGTGGGTGCGGATCAAGAGTGTGCGTATGCGACGAAACAGGACCGTGCGCGCGATCGCAGCGACCTGCGACTTCTCCATTGCATCGCGCAGCGCGGTAAAGGCGTCTGACGAAACCCGGTCGGTCGGCACGAGATAGTAGGGTTTGTCGAAATAGACGTCGTCAACGTCGGAGCAGGGAATGAAGGCTTCGATCTGCAGGGTCTTGTCGCTGTCCGGAACGGTAGCGGCCACCTCCTCCGGATCGATCATGATGTAGTGGCCGTTTTCGATCTCGAAGCCCTTTGTCTGATCCTCCCGCTCGACCTCCTTGCCGGTGTCGCTATCGACGAAGACACGGTTAACGCGATTGCCGGTGCGGCGGTTGATGGTGTGAAACGCGATGCGTGCCGAGGTGCTGGCGGCCGTGTAGAGGCCGACTGCGCAACTGACCTCGCCGAATTTGATGAAGCCCTTCCACTGGGCACGATGACCGGCCATCTTTTAAACTCCCGACTCGACGCAACCAAAGCGAGTCAAGCGAATCACGAGCGAATTTGTTCCGACTCGAAAGGAATCGAAAATCAATAACTTAGGCATGCGTTGGCGCCCTTTTTAACCAGTCTCGACCATGCCGCTGATTCGCTGCATCTTTTCGGGGCGGCGTGCGTTCTTCCGAAGCCACAACTGGAAGGGAGATGTCATGACGAAACGTGAATTCGTCGATAGCAGAACCGATAGGCGCTATATTCGGCGCCGCGGGAAACGCCAGTTCAAGGAAAGTATCGATGTGAACCGGGTCCCCGTTCGCCGATCAGCGCACAAAGGCGAAGACTGAGGCAAAGCCCGGCAAGGCGGTCTCGGAGATTGGCATAGGAAGCATTGGCGCGCGGGCCGCCCTCTGTCGTAGCGACGGGTGATGCGATGGCCGACGATGTCGAGATTGATCATGAGGACAAAGGGGCTGGCGAGTGCGTGTCGGTCGCATTTCCGTTCGACCGTATGACCGTGCAGCGGTTTCGCGAGGCTTTTCCACGCGCCCGCTGGAGCGACCGGCGAAAGGCCTGGATCGTCCCCGGCACGACCGCGCGCCGGCGCATCGATCGCTGGCTGGCCAGGGAAGAATTCCGCGTCGATCCACACGCAGAGGGAAAGGGCAGGGATGCTTATGCGTTCGAGCCGATCCTCAGCCCCTACCTCAACGTCGACAAGGACGGGTTTCGCATCCGGACGCCTTTTTCACGCAAACTGGTCGACGAAATCCGCCAGGTTCCATTTGCCCGTTGGGATGGCGAGCATAAGGTGTGGCGGGTGCCATTCGCTTCCTATGATGATCTTGTCGATCGCTGGGGGGCTATCGAGGCGGAAGCGCAGCGAAATGAGCCTGAAGAAAAACGCAAGCGCGCCGAGGCGCGCAAGGGAACCTACGAGGAAAGACTGTCCCGCCGCCGGGCGGTCGAGCGCAAGCGCCGGCGCATCCCACTTGCCGTCGATGATTTGCCCCCGATAGGTCGGCCGCTTGCGACGCCGCTCTACGGGATCGTCGTAGTTGGAGACATAACCGGCGAGCTGGTCGATTGCCATGAGGTTGCCGACCTTTATCCACACATCGCCGGGGATCACGTTTGGGGCCTATGGCGGACGCCTTCGCTGGAGGAGCTGGTGCAGACCTGGCCCTCGAAAAGGGCGCCGGAAGAGCGTGAGCGCCGGCGCGGCTGGTGGCTGCCGACTCTTGAGGAACTGCGCGAGGCGCGGCTGACCGCCAAGGCGCGCGAACGCAGGGCCAGACAAAAGGCTTAGGCCTGACTTCAATCCGATGGTGGTTCGATCTCGATGATGACCGACCCATGGCCGGTGGTGTGCTCCAAGCCACGAGGGCTACGTGGGACACTCGCCTTGCTGAGCCAGGGCGCGAGCGCCGGGCTGAGGAGAATATGGTCGATACGCAGGCCCGCATCGCGCTCACAGGCGCTGCGCCAGTATTTCCAGAAGGTGTAGATGCGTTCCTTCGGATGAATATGGCGGATGGCGTCGGTCCAGCCTTGGGCGAGGAGATCGGCATAAGGCTTTCCGGACTTCCGGCCGGAACAGCGCGTCGTCGCGCCAGCGTGACGGTGCGTAGACGTCCAATACCGTCGGCATGGTCGGTTTGCCACGGACCTCCAGCGTCTTCAGCCGCTTGGCTTCGGACAGCTCCATGCCGCCGACTTGGCTTTCCACTTATAGATGCTGGCATCGCTGACGCCGTGCCTGCGGCAAAGCTCCGCGACCGGCGTGCCCGCCTCGTGCTCCTTCAGAATCCCGATGTTCTGTTCGTCTGTGAAACGATTGCGCTCCATTCCCTGGTCCTCTCAATGGGCCAGAGCTTACTTCAAAATGGATTATTTCAACGGGGCAAGGTCACCTCTCGTGCATCCACCGCGCGTCTTCGTTCGCCCGGATGCCGGGCGCCACCGACGGCGGGTTCAGTGATGCTGACATCATCGCGCTGGTGCTCGATCCGCGCTCCGTGAGCCTGATCGATCTCTCATATCAGACGATGTTCGTGCTCTTGACGATCATTCTTGCGATCGCTGTTTGGCGCTCGCGCCGGCTTTGTTCCCAAACATGCTCAGGTTCGAAGATGCGGGCGCGATCGATCGCATCAAGGAGGTCACCCGCCTGGAGGACAGGGCGCGGGACCGTTTCAACTGCGGAAGCTGTGGGATTCCTTAAGCAGCGACGTCGCCGATCAGCGAACCAGCCGGAATGTTCCATTCCTTGCTGAGCTTTCGAATCTGATCCAGATTGATTTCCCGCTGGCGGTCTTCGTTAAAGCACGCGCCACTAACGCACGCCATGTTATTATTGGCACATCAAAACATTGGCCACCAAAATCACGGGGAGGGGTTGCCCGCTCACGAGGTGCTTTTTGAGTCAAGTTCCACCGATTTGTCGGCGGTGGACGCTCCATCGGCCACTCCGAGAATAGCGAGATTTCGGTCCGCTATTCGTTTTGCGGTAGACGGCCCTCCGCCTGGACCCATCTCGAGGCGGACGTCACGAAAACTAATTATGCGCCCGGTTGACGAGATCGGGCCCACAGGTCCAAGCAAACTATCTGTCTCGTGTTCAACCATTCGGATCGGCGGCCCCTTTTCTCCAACGGCCCATTTGTCGCCCCACTGTTGCAACGAAACCAGCACCGGAAAAAGCTCCTCGCCCTTGGCGGTGAGGCGATACCCCTCCCGTCGCCCATGTTCTTCAAGTGAAACTCTTTCGACGACACCGTTCGCGATGAGCCGCCTCAAGCGCGTCGTCAGTATATTCCGGGCGATGCCCAGGCGTTCCTGAAATTGATCGAAACGCGTGGTTCCAAAGAAGCACTCCCGGATAATCAATAGGCTCCACCACTCGCCTACTTCATCGAGGGCGCGGGCAATCGAGCAGTTCATTTCACTGAAGGCTTTGCGTTGCATTCCAGCAATATAGCCAGAACAGTTGCGTCGTGCAACTTTTCTGGTAAGTTTTAACATGAAACTTTTGCGCAGCGGCTGATGCCGCGGATTAAGGACCACCACAATGGATCGTCGTTTGCTCGTGCTTGCCGTCGGCATGTTCGCCATTGGTACAGACAGTTTCGTAATCGCCGGAATTCTTCCTGAGGTGACGCAATCCCTCGGCGTCTCAATCGCAGTCGCTGGGCAAATGGTCACCGTCTATGCGTTGAGTTTCGCCGTGCTTTCGCCGGTCATCGCCGCGGCGGCGGCTCACTGGCCGCGAAAGCGACTTCTCCTCGCCGGCTTGGCGGTGTTCGTCATCGGTAATCTCGTCACAGCCATTGCACCGACCATCGAATGGGTGTTGGCGAGCCGTTTCGTGGCGGGGCTCGGCGCAGCGATGTTCAGCCCAACGGCGACGGCGACAGCCGCCTCACTTGTGCCGGCGGAGAAACGCGCGCGTGCACTAGCAATCGTGGTGGCCGGGTTGTCCGGTGCGACCGCCCTGGGATCTCCGCTTGGAACATTTATTGGCGGGCTGGGTGATTGGCGCGCCACCATGTGGTTTGTCACTGTCGTTGGGGCCGTCGCTACTATTGGCGTCTACGTGCTGTTGCCGGCTGTCCCCCCCTTGCCGGCAGTATCGTTGCGCGCGCGCCTTGGTCCACTCAAAGACATTCGCGTGGCGCTCACCCTTTTGACCACACTAGTGGCGTATTCAGGATTCTTTGCGGTTTACACGTATCTCGGAGTGACCTTCGATCGCGCGACCGGTGGAAGGCCCGAGGTCTTGGCCGCACTTCTGCTCCTTTGGGGTATCGCAGCCACCGCTGGCAACCTGGCAGCCGGATACTTTACCGATCGGTTCGGCAATCGGATGATTGTCAACGGCTCGCTTGCGATCGCCGTGGCGAACTTCGCATTGATGCCGTGGAGCAGTGCGGACCTTTGGAGTTCTGCCCTGGCTCTGGTTGTCTGGGGCATTTGCGGTTGGGGCTTGTTGGTTCCCCAACAGCACCGGTTGATCAGTTTGTCTCCCGCATCGGCGTCGCTCTTGCTGGGTCTGAATTCGGCTGCCCTTTATGTCGGCGTATCGGCTGCCGGTCTCATTGGGGCGGCTGGCATCACGGTGCTTGAACGCCATCAACTCGGCCTAATAGGCGGTCTCTTCGTCGGTGTGGCCTTTGTCATAGCGCAGGTGGCGAATTGGCAGATACGAAAAGGTTCTGAGATAGAGCTCGGTCTGGCGACACCGTGAACAGGCGCGCCACAGGCATGCGCGCGATAGAGGCGTGTGTGAGTGATGCGTGGCGAGATGATATGTCTGGGTGAATCCATCAGGCATCGCATGGTCTGATCGTGAGAAAGGTAAGGCGTTGCTTTCGCCGAGCTCCGGGCCCGGGGCTGCCTTGGTTGATTATGCAATGGTTGACTGGCTGTTTTCGGGGCGAAGCTCTATCGACCTCGACGACTGGCGTTGGCGCCCGACGCTGCCGATGCAGAGCACAACTCTGTAAGCGCTCGTCTATTGAGCTGCTCGTGGAAGGTCTTGAAATACGCCGAACGGTTGACCGAAGAGGGGCGCAAAGAGCTCGGCACGCCAGTGTGTGCGGACCGCCGAGCTCTTGTAAAGCATCTTCAGGCGAATGGAGCGACACCACTCAAGTCAGCAAGACCATGCGTCTTCCTGATCAAATCGCCTGCGCGCTCTCCGATGACGACACACGGTGCCATCGTGTTTCCCGTGGTGATACGCGGCATGATCGAGGCATCTGCGATACGAAGACTTTCAATACCGTAGACCTTGAGCTCGTTATTGACCACGGACATGCTGTCGCGTCCCATTTTGGCCGTGCAGGACTGGTGCCAGTAAGTGACAGCGGACTTTCGGATGAAATCGATCATCCCTGCCCGGTCGCGTGTGCCTGGAGCTGCCTCGCTCGTGACCAGCGGCGTGAAGGCGTCGCCATTTCCGAGTTCGCGACACAGCTCAACCGCCGCCAAGGCGGCAGCCATGTCTTCCGGCTGACTGAGAGAATTTGGTTCAATCAGGATAGGGTTGTTTGTATTGGGGCCGGAGAGCCTCAGCCGGCCACGGCTTTTCGGCTGCGCAAGCCCTGAAAACATCGTCCAGCCATGTGCCGGGGTTTCCAGACCTGTTTCTGTCGGCGAAGGAACGGCGAACTCCAACTGGCACTGCAGAATGTCCGGTTGAGAGAGGCGGGAGTCGCTTTTCCAATAGAGTTTTGCTTCGCAGCCTCCCCCGCCGACGCCTTCCGGCTTTCTATATGCCCAGGTGCAGCCGAACGCGAGATGATCTTGATGATTTCGACCCACACCCGGGAGATGCTGCACGACAGATATCCCGTGAGCTTTCAGTTCGTCCTTCGGGCCAATGCCTGACTGCATCAGCACCTTTGGCGTATTGATCGCACCCAGCGACAATACCGTTTCGCATCGCGCAGTGAACGCACGCCGCTGTCCGTTGACGAGAGCCTCAACGCCTGTCGCCCGTTTGCCATCGAAGATGAGGCGCGTGACCAACGCCTCGGTTACGACCGTAAGGTTCGGTAGCGACATGAGCGGACGAACATAAGATCCGAATACGGACTCCCGCTTGCCATCCCGGATGCGCAGTTCTGCGATCGATGCACCTCCGGGACTTTCCATCAGTTCGCCGTTCGGAGTGTCGAAAACCGGAATGCCCATCGCCGATGCAGCGTTCAACAGAGCCTCTGCGATTGGTTGTGGCGAACGTGGCTGGGCGACATACACCGGTCCTCCAGCCCCGCGGCGTAGCGCATCCGGTGTGCCGCGCCAGTCTTCAATCCGCCGATAGTAGCCGAGAACCGATTCATAACCCCAGGCTTCATCGCCCGCTTCAGCCGCGAAATGATTCCAGTCTTCCTTGTGGCCTCGCGCCCAGACCATAACATTGATGCTCGAACCACCACCCAGTCCCTTCCCCATGCTGAGAGGAAGCCGCCTCCCGTAGAGCTCAGGCGCCGGCTCTCCAACGAAACCCCAGTCACGGTTCGTACCGAGATTGAGTGGCCATTGCGACGGGTTTACAACGGACTCGGCCGTATCGTCTCCCCCAGCCTCAAGAAGCAAGACGCTGGCGTTTCCGCATTCTGCCAGTCGGGCGGCAACGACGGAACCACTGGATCCGGCTCCACATACTATGAAGTCAAAATCGGCTGGGACCTCAGGATGTCGTGGCGCCGGATTTTCACGTCGGTTTATGTCATGCGTATTCTGATCCACGGGGTTACCTTTGTGAATTGGTGGGCTGAAATTGCAAGTTGGCCGCGAGCGCTATTGGCATCCGAGATGCAATCGATCTCAATCGGAGATCGACGTTTTTACATACGGCCTGTAAGTGTGATGGGAGGTGAGGACATTCCAGCATCCGATCATCGGAACAGGAATGCCTGTCCCGATGATAAAGCTCGAACGACCATACTTACTGCGCCGAAACAGTTTTCGCCGCTTCGTCGATGGTGTCCGCGACCACCGTTGGCTGCGTCATGAACAGAGCGTGGCTTGCTGCGACCTTGGTGATCTTGGCTTTAATCCGCTCTGCCATATGGACCAGCATGGCTTGGTCAAATGCTTTGTCCTCTGTGGCGATGACGGCCCAGCTTGGCTTGGTTCGCCAAGCAGCATTCTCCAGCTTCGTGGCAAACGCCGACATGTTGATTGGGACCTGCGAATCCCGCATGAACGCGACGTCGGTGTCGCTGGCGTCATGTGCAAATCCAGCCTTGAATTTCCCAGGGTTAACGTACCCAAATCCATCTTTCGTGGTTTCGATGACGAATTCAGATGCCGGGGCAAAACCTTCATACTGCTGGGCCGTCGTCTCGCCTGCGTCCGGTGAGAGCGCGGAGACGTAAACCAGTCCCGCGGCCTTTGTATCAATGCCGGCTTCCGTAATGACTGTTCCACCCCATGAATGGCCTACCAGAATGGCCGGTCCATCTTGCCGCTCAAGTGCACGCTTGGTGGCGGCAACGTCGTCTTCGAGGGAGGTCAACGGATTCTGGACGATGGTGACACGATATCCACGCTTCGTGAGATTGTCGTAGACGGCCCTCCAGCCGGAACCATCGGCGAAAGCACCGTGAACGAGTACGACGTTCTTCACGGCCTGGTTAGCAGGGATCGTGTCCGCAGCGTTCGCAGGCACTGGGGCGGATATTGCGGCTACGGCTGCGACGGTGGCCAATACGGTCCTGGTGGTCATGGCTCTCTCCTCTTGATGCATGCGATAACTCTTATCGCGATAAATAATGCCTGTCAGTTTTCATTCTTCGTGTCAACAAAATTTATCGCAATATTGTTTTTTGCAGTACTTTTTGCTAATTCTGCGCCGACAGGAGCTCAAAATGACGAAACGACATAACGACCCGCCGCCGCTCAGCGATCAGCTCTGCTACGCAATCTACACCGCTGGCATCGCTATCCAGCGTGCCTACAAGCAAGTGCTTGACGAGTTGGGTTTGACCTATCCGCAGTACCTCGTGCTCAACGTTCTCTGGCGCGAAGACGAGCAGACGGTTGGTGCCATCGCCCATACCCTCGCTCTGGAATCCAGCACGCTTACGCCGCTTCTAAAGCGGCTGGAAGCATCAGGCTTGCTGCGACGGACACGAAATCTGAGCAATGAGCGGCAGGTTGTCGTTGCATTGACGAACGAGGGACGCACGTTGCAGCACCGGGCCGGCTGCCTCAGCGACACATTGCTCGCAGCCTCTACACAGACGCCCCAGGAGTTGGCATCCTTGAATCGCGATGTCCGGCATCTCCGCGACGCCATCTATTCACAGATCGGCGGATGGGACGCGCCCGCTTGATCTGCGAAGGCGTCTCGATCTAGGCTGTCGGCACAGTTCCTCCATCGATGGTGTATTCGGTACCTGTGATCGATGCAGCGCGGTCCGATGCCAGGAAGGCAATCAGATTTGCCACTTCCGTCGGTTTGGCAGGGCGCCCGAGAGGTATGCCGCCCAAACTATCCATGATGATCTTCTTGCCACCCTCAAGATCCGTACCCGCCTTGTACGCCAAGCGCTGGGCCAAGTGAACGGACGCTTCCGTTTCGATCCAACCCGGAGACACTCGCACGACGCGGACGCCCTTGGGCGATACCTCCTTGGACATGGCCTTGCTATAAGTCGAGAGTGCCGCCTTTGCTGCGGCATAAGCCGTGGTCGCTTCCGGGAGAGGTAGCAATCTTTGGATGGACGTGACATGCACAACCACACCGGTTCCCCGTTCGACCATGTCTGGAACCAGTTCGCGATCCAGTCGAACAGCGGGAAAAAGATTGAGAGACATTTCGTTGTACCACTCGGCATCAGTTAGCGCCCCAAAGCCACCGCCAGCTGCTGCGGAACCACCCAGCATATGAACGATGATATCGACGTTGCCGAGACGTTGACGCGTAACGTCCGCGACGGCCGCGCACCCCTCTTCAGTCGTGAGCTCGGCCTCGACAAACAATTCTTCCGGCAGGTTCTCAGGACGCGTCCGCGCGGTCGTCAACACCTGCGCGCCGAGGTCCCGAAACAGGCTGACGGTCGCAGCCCCGGCGCCCTTGGTTCCAGCAGTAATGAGGGCTCGCTTGCCTCTCAGGTTGAGAAAGTCTGTCATCACCGGATCTCCAGCCAGGCGATCTTGCCGTCCTTGATGGTGAAGGCATATGAGAGCGTCACCGGACTGCCGGGAAACTGGCCGCCAACTTTGGCGGGGACGAGCACTTTGTTGCCGTCAACGGTGGATTCGAACGGTTCAGAAACGTACTGCGTCGCCTCCTTCGCAGCCACCCACCATTCACGGATAGCGACCACGCCTTGATGGCGCGATCCCTCATCTTCGACAACGGCTTCGATCGCAAAGGTCTCCGACAGCGCATCCGCGTTGCTGCCGCTGTCAGCGTCAAAGTACATGTTCACGATATCGGGCATATCCATTGTGGTTCTCCTCATTGGCTAACCCGATAGTAGCGCTCGACCATTGCGTAAATAAGTGGGATAAACCGGCATGCAGCAATGAACAGATCGGGACAATGGAACAAGCCAACCTGAAGGAACTTGAAGCGGTAATCGCTATTGCCCGGCGCGGCACATTCCGCGCAGCGGCCATTGATCTTGGCATGTCTACGACAGCGTTGAGCCACACAATAGGCAGGCTTGAGGCGGAGCTTGGGGTGCGATTATTCAACCGCACCACACGCAGCGTGTCGCTGACGGATGCCGGCAGGCTCTTTGTGCAGCAGGTGGCGCCCTCGCTTCAAGATCTCTATGCCGCCTTGGATTCGGTGCGGGCGCAACGTGAGACACCTTCCGGAACAATACGGATCAACGCGGCGCCCTTCGCGGCGCGCGCAATCATCTCGCCGCTCGTGCTTGAGTTCCTGCGCCGCTATCCCGACATGAATGTCGATATTGTAACTGAAGGAAAGATGGTCGATATCGTCAAGGACGGGTTTGATCTGGGAGTCAGGGTTGCGGGCCTCGTTCCCAGCGACATGATTGCAGTTTCGCTCGGCCGGCCTCAGCGACATGCTGTGGTTGGGTCTCCTGAATACTTCGAGAGGCATGGGAAGCCGGTGGTCCCTCCCGACCTCCTCAGCCATCGATGCATTCGCGTTCGCCTCCCCGATGGCTCCCTGTTTCGGTGGCGTTTCGAGAAGGACGGGGAGCAGGTGCAAATCGATGCACGCGGCCCGATATCGCTGGACGAGGCTAGCCTCACGAGAACCGCTGTCCTGGAAAGCGCCGGTATAGCCTACATCTTCGAGCAAGACATTTTCCCGGACATTGAGGCGGGGCGCGTCGTCCGTGTACTGGAAGACTGGACGCCACCGTATCCGGGGCTTTGCCTTTACTACCCTGGGCGCCGACATCTGTCAGCCGGGGTTAGGGCGTTCTTGGAACTTGCGCGTGAGCTCGCGAGAGTGAGCTAATTGAACCGCCAGTGGAAGAGCTTTGCTTGTCTCTTCAACGCTCCAAGCGGACAGATTTGCAAGGCGTGAATGACCGGTTCGCGGCCAGTAGGTCACTGATCTGCCATTCCGCAAGGAATGAGCGGAAGGCAGACCCTCGGCTTCTAGGATCTCGTTCGATTAGCCTGGACAACCGAAATGGCGCGCAAAACCGCGTCCCTGCGTAACGAATTGATTGTCCGCTTCGGGCTACTAAAAGCGCGTCCAGGGAACGCATGAAAACCATGTGGTAAGTGCCGCCAGCGCTGCAATTGCTGCAGATCTTTCGCGCCGCGACGGGCCGTCCACATATGCGCAGAAGTCCGGATGGTGGGATCATCGTCAAATCAGCGGTCGCGGTCTTTGGTTTATAGGGACCTTGTATCGAAGGAAGGTGCCGCGCTTTCGCAGTCCACGCCTCTGCGCCGCCGCGCGCAGTCACGGACATCGTTTAATCGCGACCGTCTGCGAGCGAGATCACTACCGTCATCAGCTCCGCTCACGTGAGCGACAAAATCACCCAGATCAGAACGGTGGCTGAGATGATCAGCAGCACGATTGCTGCGGCGCGTATTACCTTTCCCATCATTGTCATCCTCCCGCCAGAACCGCGCTGGCGCCATGAGATAAATTGGCAGAACCGCAAACTTGCTCCGTGGCTGCGGCTCTGAGTGCCAGCGGGGATGTGCGTGAACGAACGATGGCGACCAACCAAAAATTGCAGCGTTTTGGTTAATTTAGCGTTGCCTCACGTATATTGGTTTTCTATTGGAAAGATTTGGAGCCGTTGCTGCGTCTTTCCGGCAAGTCGCCAGTCGCTTGAACGCTCAAGCCGCGCTTGGAAAAGGGTTAGACACACCCGTACCGGACTTCGCCACCGTGATCAGTGGTCAGGCGAACACCAGACTCGAACCTGGTTCTTGTTCGGCGATCGCTTCGGTAAGGCCTGTGCGGGCAAAACTCTCGCGTATCTGCTGGCGAAGCCAGCCATTCGCTGGATCAGTGTCGGCATGTTTCGCCCAAACCATGTTCACCGCAGGGAAAGTGAGTGACACCGGCAGTGGGCTGACCTCCAAGCCCAACAGAGGCCCGTAGCGTTCCGCGATCCTTGTCGGGACGGTGGCGATTACGGGGCTGAGTTGCGCGGCCGAAAGAACAGACATGTACCCGGGGGCTGCAGCAACGACATTGATATCGACGCCGGCGATTTCCAGGGCATCTTTGATGCACCCCTGCAGCGTCTCGTTCTGGGATATGGTGGAATGCTCAGCTGAAAGATACTCAGTAAGGCCAACGGGGTTGCTGAGGGTCATGAGATCCGCATTGAAACAGCACGACACCCCGGTGTCATACAGCTTCTCGGACGACCGGCGGCTGGTGACGGTGTAGGTGCACCCAACCGCGAGATCGATCGATCCATCCTCCAAGGAAGGCTCGACCGCCTCATGCGGAAACACTCGCGCTAGGAGTTTGATCCCTGGAGCCAGGCGCCGCAGCCTGGCGGTCAAATCTGGAATGAGCAGCAGCTCAATTTCCGGGGACATGGCGATCCGGAACACGCGCTCTTCCGTAGAGGGATTGAATTCCGCGCCTCCCGTCAACGCCAGTTGCGCCTGCCTTAACGCCTTTCTTATCGGAACCGCCAGGCTTTGCGCTCGCGCAGTCGGCTGCATGGTTGGGCCAACGCGTATAAAGAGCTCATCCTGCAACAGCACGCGCAGCGTCGAAAGAGAATGGCTCATCGCCGGCTGCTGGATTTTCAGACGCCGTGCGGCCTTGGTCACGCTCCCCTCAGCCATCAATGCGTCAAAGGCGACAAGAAGGTTGAGATCGAAAGAGCGAAGATTGAAATGATCGATAGTTGTCATGACCTGCATCGATTTGCGCGTTGATGTCACGGTACATATTTACTCTCCAGGTCAGTTCAAGGCCGCTTTTGCCACCTCGCGTACATCCGGAGCCTTTCATGCAAACTCGTCGTTCTTTTCTCATCAATACAGCCGTATTTGGCGCGGCAGCCGGGACCGTGGTCGGTCTCCCTGCCACCAGCTTCGCCAAGGCCCCGATGATCGGCGCGCAGGCGGCGGGATTTTATCGGATAAAGCTCGGCAACTACGAGATCACGGCGCTTTCCGACGGAACGGTAAAACTGCCGATGTCGAAGATCTACCAGAACATGTCCCAGAACGAGATCGACACCTATTTGACCGACCGGTTTCAATCGGGCGCGGCAGAAGTTTCCGTGAATGCCTATCTGATCAACACCGGCGAGCGCCTCGTGCTGGTGGATGCCGGCACAGGCGACCTAATGGGTCCCGCGCTGGGCAAGCTCGTATCGAATATCGAAGCATCGGGCTACAAGCCCTCTGAAATCGACGACGTCATTTTAACTCACATCCACGCCGACCATTCAGGCGGACTGGTTTCGGGCGGTGACCGCGTCTACAAAAACGCCATTCTGCACGTCAACCGACGGGAAGCGGAATTCTGGCTGAAGGCAGATGCTAAAGCGAAAGCCGATCAGGTACTTGGGCCTCAGATCGCCCAGGCCGAAAGGTGCCTCGGACCCTATGTCGATGCCGAGAAGCTCGAAACGTTCGATGACAATGGCGCACCCATTTCTGGTTTTGCATCTGTTCTGCTTGCGGGCCATACGCCCGGTCACAGTGGTATCATTGTCGAGAGCGAGGGGGAAAAGATCGTGTTTTGGGGCGATGTCGCCCATGGCGACGTGCTGCAATATGACCATCCGGATGTCACGGTCGCATTTGATGTCGACCAGAACGCCGCCGCAGCAACCCGCGCGACGGCTTTTGCTGAGGCGGCAGACGGGCGCTATCTGGTCGCCGGTGCGCATCATGCTTTTCCTGGGATCGGGCATGTTCGCCGCGATGCGGACAATTACGACTGGGTGCCGTTGGTATACCGGGCGGTTTACTGAACCCTCGACCGAACGCATGGAATGGTTCGCCATCCGCAGCGATCACTGTCGATCTCCCAGGCGAGAAGTGGCCGGATATTGCGCGCCTCGATGCCCGCAGAACGGCCGTTTTTGGCTTGCCCGCTAAAGCAATTTAGCCATCGGATCATCAAGAGGTGACGACGGGGCGATCCGGATGTGATTAAACGGAGCCTGGCGCGCGCACACTCGCCTGGAGGTCGTCAATTTGGAAGAGCCGGAAGAAATCTCTCGCGAGGTCCTTTCGAAAGGAGGGTCATCGAAGGGGCCTTCCTTGCAGGGCGCGCAAGACCGGGAAGAGGCGGCTGCTCCACCTGAGCGGACCTCGCCGCTCGGCCTCGAGCAATACATCGCGGGCAGGACGCTTGTCAGTGGCGATGGCCCGGCGTGGAACGACCTGTTCGTTCAGGTGTATTCCCGCCGCGACAAGCAGGAAGCGTTTCTTGTCCCAGCTGTTGCGGAACCGCTGATCGTCTGGGTTATGTCGGGCGAAGCGAATGTCGAAGAGCGCGAACTCGGCGGCGATTGGGTATCCAATATCGTGTCGGTCGGAGACTTCTTCCTGACCCGTTCCCCGACGCCTTACGAAATGCGCTGGCGTTCGACTGGGACGGCGCCCTTTCAGGTGATGCATCTGTATTTGTCGGTTCCTCTGTTTGAGCGCGTCGCCAAAGAGGTGCTTGGCGGCGATGGGCCGCCCGTGCTGCTCGACGTCTCCGGCGGGAAAGATGAGCAGCTCTCGCATCTATTGGCCTTGATCCATCAGGAACTTGCCGCTGAAGGCAAAGGCAGCCAATTGTTCGTGCAAGGATTGGCTCAAAGTCTCACGGTGCACCTGATCCGCAACTACGTAACGGAGGATCGGCAAGACAATCGGCAGACGGCTCTGCCAGGCTTTAAGCTTCGGCGCGCCATGGCTTATCTCGAAGCGCACCTGGCTGACCCGTTCAACCTGGCGCAGCTCGCCGTTACGGTAGGCATGAGCGAGTTTCATTTCAGCCGACTGTTTAAGAAAGCAACCGGCCTTTCGCCCTCCCGCTACTTCATTCGCCAGCGCGTCGCCAAGGCACAGCAGCTGCTCCAGGAAACTGAGACGAGCATCATCGAGATTGGCCTGTCGGTTGGCTATTCGAGCCCGAGTCACTTTGCGCAGGTCTTCCGCCGCGAGACAGGTCTGCCGCCGAGCCACTATCGTCGAGGATGATTTTTCATCCGTCTGCGATTTGAGCAAGATCGCGACAGGTCGCGCAAGGCCCCGTGAGAAGGGCCGGCGTGAAACGCTTAGGTTCCTCCTTGTCGAAACGAAACGCCCACCGCGGTGGTGGGCTTCAAAGACAAGGAGTGAAGACAATGGCCAACCTCAACGGAAAGATCGCATTGGTAACTGGCGCGTCGAGTGGCATTGGCGCCGCTACCGCCGTGAAGCTCGCCGAAGCCGGCGCGAAAGTCGGCATCGCCGCTCGCCGGACCGAAAAACTCGAAGACCTGAAGCAGCGGATTGAAGCGAAGGGCGGCGAGGCTCTGGTGATCGAGATGGATGTCGTTGATCCGAGCGCGATCGAAACCGGCGTCAAAAAGCTTGTCGAAACCTACGGCTCGATCGATATCCTGGTCAACAATGCCGGCCTGATGCCACTCTCGGACATCGACCAGTTCAAGGTCGACGAATGGCACCGGATGGTGGACGTGAACGTAAAGGGCGTGCTCAACACGACGGCTGCCGTTCTGCCCCAGATGATCAAGCAGCATTCGGGCCACATCTTCAACATGTCCTCGATCGCGGGCCGCAAGGTCTTCAAGGGTCTTTCGGTCTACTGCGCCACGAAACACGCGGTCACGGCCTTCTCCGACGGACTGCGCATGGAAGTTGGCCAGAAGCACAACATCCGCGTGACCTGCATTCAGCCAGGCGCTGTTGCCACCGAGCTCTACGACCACATCACCGATCCGGGCTACCGCAAGCAGATGGATGAGCTGGCCAGCCAGATGACTTTCCTTCAGGGCGAGGACATTGGCGACACCATCGTCTTCGCCGCCCAGGCTCCGGCGCATGTCGACGTCGCTGAGCTGTTTGTCCTGCCGGTTGAGCAGGGCTGGTAAGCGACTGTCCTAACGGGCCCTGCCCAAGGGTGGGGCCCTCTTCACGGGAGAGTAGGATGAAAGAGGTATCCGCACTACAAACCTACCGTGTGCTGGAGCCAGGCCCGATCGTTATGGTAACGACCAGCGATCGGGGAAAGCCAAACGTCATGACGATGGGCTTTCATATGATGATCCAGCACGCGCCGCCGCTGATCGGCTGCATCATCGGGCCGTGGGACCATAGCTTCGAGACAATTCTGGCGACGGGCGAGTGTGTCATCGCCGTTCCGGGTCTCGACCTCGCCGAGACGGTTGTCGATGTGGGGAACTGCTCGGGCGACAGCGTTGACAAGTTTCAGCGTTTTGGACTGCGCACCGAAAAGGCGAAGGAGGTGTCCGCGCCTCTTATCGCCGACTGCCTGGTGAACATCGAATGCGTGGTGGTCGATCGGCGCAACGTCGAGCCGTACAACCTGTTCATCCTGGAAGCCAAGCGCCTATGGGTGAACGAAACCCGCAAGGAGCGTCGAACACTTCACCACCGGGGCGACGGCACCTTCACCGTCGACGGCGGAACGCTCGATCTCAAGGACCGTATGGTCAAGTGGCGCCATCTGCCCTGAGGGCGTCGGCCGCCTCATTCGAAACCGAAATTAGAGGAGAAACCCTATGTCTGCCTATCTCGTCGTCGACCTCGATATTCACGATATGAATTCGATCGAAGACTATCGTTCCAAGGCATTGCCGCTTGTTGCCAAAGCAGGCGGCCGCCTGATCGCTCTCGACGCCACGCCACTTGCACTCGAAGACTGGGAAGCCACCAACATGCTGATCATTGAATTCCCGGACAAAGAAGCGATCAGCCAGTTGTTCGCATCGCAAGAATATCAACCACTTGCAGCCCAGCGCCAGGCTGCTGCCAAATCGAGGATCATCGCGATCGCGGGCGCCTGAAGTCTGTCAACTCGGTAAGGACTATCAAAATGGCCGAACTGACCAATGTGGCCTTCTTCAAGGCAAAGCCCGATATTTCCTTGCGATGGTGCCTGACCTTTGTGTCACCGATGTTGAGATCCGAGGGTTTCAGCAGCGCTCGGCGCTATCTGCATAGCTGCTGACCATCGAACGAAAAGAGCCCGGGGGAAGGCCCGGGCTCTTTTGCGGCTTATGCGAGGTTAGCGGCGAGCGTCGAGGCTGAGGCGACCCGCGCCGAACGCGACGACCTGCAGCAGACCACCGGCCATGGCGATATTCTTGAAGAAGTGGATGAACTGGTTCAGGTCGCTGAGGTTGTTGTGGAACGTCACCGCGGTGACAATGCTGAACAGAGCCAGGACCAGGGCAACGATGCGGGTCTGGAAGCCGAGGATCAGCGCCCCGCCGCCGACGATCTCCGTCACGACTGCCGCGCCATAGGACAGCGAGGGGAAGGGCAGGCCGACCATATTGATATAGCCGATCGTTCCGGCCGGGTCCGAGATCTTGCTGATGCCGGAAAGTAGGAAGATGGCGGCAAGAAGAACACGGCCGGCGAGCGGGGCCACGCCATTAATGAGGAGCGACTTGGAAAGAGTTTCAGCGCGCTCAGCGATTGCATCGGAATAAGACATCGACGTTTCTCCTGTGTTGGGGCGCAGCCGCCGTGGCTGCGTCGTGAGGAGAAACTGCCATCTTGAGATCGGACGAAAAAGCCGGATATTCTCGCGCATTATCGTCGATAATCTCGAACGATGCCGCAGAAAAACCCGCGCTGGGAAGGCGCGCGTCCGATCGGAGGGTCCTGAAGTTCAGTTTCGTTGTCGTGCTGAGATAATGAAGATCAATATTTTGAGTTTCGTCACGGGTAAGCTCCTCGGTTTAGGAAGCGGTCAGCAAGTGTGCTGCCCATGGCGAGAGATTCTCCTTGTGCGCGCGCCCGCGATAGAATGGAGTCCGGGTAGATTGCCTGATTCTACGCGTACCCGGACCAGAAGCGGAGCCGCGGTGAGGCGGCTCCGTGCAGGGCAAAGTGGAAGGCAGTTGCCTGATCCTCAGCACAAGGTCAGGCTATAATTCGGAGGAGCCGCCCGAAGCAACCTGGTAGCGTGATGCCGGCTTCCCGCTTTGCGTCGCTGCAAAAAGCTTGTTTCGTGCTACATCGAAAGAAGCCCAAAGCTCAAGGTCCTCTACCGACGGCATTGTCACGAGTTCACCTTTGTCGAGGCCCAAAAGGGCCGCGTCAACGAGGTCTGTGGTCGTCATGACCACGTCTGGATCAAATGCTGAAAGAGGGATGCCCGCATGGTCGTAGAACTCCGTTGCGGTCCCGGCAGGCAGCACCACCTGCACCTTCACCGCGGTTCCGGCCAATTCTTCCTGAAGGCCCCGGCTGAAGCTTAGGACAAATGCTTTCGTCGCGCTGTAGAGCGATGTTATCGGCAGGGAATGTAACGCCATCACCGAAGCGATATTGATGATCGCGCCGCTGTCGCGGGCGATAAAGTTGGGAAGGGCTGCACGTGTCAACCGCGTCAAAGCGGTCACGTTCAGCGCGATCATGGAGATCGAATCTTCATGCGAAATGTCCGTTGTTGTTCCGAGCTTTCCATTTCCCGCGTTGTTCACGAGCAGTGTGATGCGACTGTCTGAACGCAGGGTATTCTCGACCTTTGTGATACCGGATTCCGTTGTGAGATCGGCCTCGAGAACCTCCACGTTTGAACCATGTCGACAGGAAAGGTCAGTTGCGAGTTTGTCGAGCCGATCCAGTCGTCGGGCGACCAGAATGAGATCATATCCCCGGTGTGCAAGGCGGTCGGCATACCCAGCGCCGATGCCGGAGGACGCACCGGTGACGAGAGCCACTGGCTTTTCATGGTTGGTCATATATCGCTCCATGTTTTATAATGATCGTTAAACAACACAGCTTGACGATCGCTGTCAAACATTATTTAATGACCGTTATGAAACCTAAGAAATCACCCGGTGGCGGTCGCCCTAGAGAATTTGATCGTGACGCGGCATTGGAGACCGCGATGCGGCTGTTTTGGCGACACGGCTATGAAGGTGTCTCGTTCCAACAACTCACCGCTGCCATGGGAGTTGCGGCACCCAGCCTTTACGCTGCGTTCGGAAACAAGAGCGCGCTTTATCTCGAAGCCGTCGACAGATATCGAAGCCTGCGAGGCGCCACGGATCTCTCCTTCATGGATGTATACGAGACTGCTGACGATGCAGTGCTTGCTCTCCTTATCGCAACGGCACACGGCCTGAGCGATCCGTCCACCGAAGCGGGCTGCATGCTCAACATGGGCATGCTGACAAGTCATCCGGATCACGCCGAGATTGCAGCGCAGCTTTCCGAACGTCGAACGGCCTTCACAGCGTTGCTCGCAGGAAAGCTGCAGCGCTGGCTCGATGAGGAAGCCGCCGCTGACAGGGCAGTTTATCTTTCCGCGGTTATTCAAGGCATGGCAGTACAGGCCCGCGACGGGGCCGGTCGCGAACGGCTGGAAGGGCTTGCCAGATTGGCTGCCAAAGCCATCAGTTGATCCCCGCCAAGGAGCAGCATGCGGCGACGCCTGGCGGTTTATCAGGTGTCACCAATCCCGTCGGGATAGCTCACGCCGCTTCTTTGCTGGCGAGTTGCGCCTTGACGGCGGGGATCACTTCTTCGCCGTACAGTCGGATGCTTTGCATGAGATATGTGTGAGGAAGCGTTCCCGCGCTGTATTTAAGCTGGAACCGTTCAGCCCCCAAAGTATGGAGAACGGGAGCCAGCTTTGCCGCCACCGTCTCCGCTGATCCGACATAGAGCGAACCGTTCTCGATCTCTGCGACATATTCGTCCATGGTAATTGGGCCCCAACCGCGTTCTTTTCCTATTCTGTCGCGCATCGCTCGATAGTGCGGCCAGAACTCGTCCCTTGCTTGCTCGTCGCTGTCGGCGATGTACCCAGGCGAATGGATGCCAAAGGGCAGCGGTTCAAAGCCGAGCTTTCGTGTCGCCTCGTGGTAGAGATCGACATAGGGTTTGAAGCGATATGGGCTTCCACCGATGATGGCGAGCATCAGAGGCAGCCGGTACTGCGCAGCGCGTATCACGGAGTTGGGACTGCCGCCGACGCCAATCCATGTCTTCAGTCGACCGGTTTCCACGTGCGGGAACACGCTCTGCTCGCTCAATGGCGGCCGGGTGGTCCCGGACCAGCTTACCGGCCTCTGCTCCAGCAGGTCGGAAAACAGGTCCAGCTTTTCCTGAAAGAGAGTTTCGTAGTCGCTGAGTGAAAAACCGAACAGCGGAAAGGACTCGGTAAAGGAACCGCGGCCGAGGATCGCTTCGGCACGACCGTTCGAAACAGCATCGAGGGTGGAAAAGCGCTGGAAGACCCTGATGGGGTCATCCGAACTCAGCACCGTCACGGCGGAACCCAGCTTTATGCGGGAGGTCACGCAAGCACGATTTCGGGGGCGGACACGGCAAAATCTTCACGGTGGTGCTCGCCAATACCAAAGAAGTCGATGCCGAGCTGATCGGCAAGAATGGCCTCCTCGACAAGATTGCGGATGACTTGCGCGTGATGTTCCGGCTGGTCGGCGTTATCAAGGGTAACGTCCCCGAAGGTGTCCAGACCGAACTCGATGTTCGTGGTTTTCATTTTGTTTCCTTTCGACGCCTGTCCAGTCGCGCCGGATTGAAGGTCACGACCTCGCTTTGGAACATAAGAATTCCAATCTCCAGGTCGATCGGCCTAATCTCCGATCATGAGGCTGGAAATGATCGAAAAGCTCTACATGAGAGTTGCGCGGTTCGGTCTCGGCCTGGCTTTCGGAGCCTGAGTGCGGGGGAGAGCCGCCCGACGGGCGGGCGGCTCCATTCTTCAATCCTTCAGCAGGGTCAACGCGACGAGCGGCTGTCCGAAATGCTGCAGAGAGCCAGAAGTTTTGAAGCTGCCGAGATCGGAAGGCGCAAAACCAAGGCGAGCGATCAGGTCAGCGACCTTCGTGCGCGCTTCCGGAAGGTTCCCGGAAAGGAACAACACGCGTCTACCGCTTTCCTTGACCGGATCCGCAGCCAGAACAGCGGCCGGGAGCGTGTTGAACGCCTTCACGAGCTCAGCACCAGGGAACAGTTCGGCGACAATTTCCGACGACAGGCGGCCGCCGAGATCGCGCGGCTTGAACGCAGGAAAATCGATAGCGTTCGTCGCATCGACGATGGTGCGGCCTTCCCAGTCCGATTTTCTCTTAGCGACTTGCGGTACAGCATCATATGGCACTGCCAAAATAATGACGTCGGAATGAAGAGCTTGCTCCAGTTCCGCAGCCTTCACCGTGCTACCAAACTTGTCGGTGATCGTCTGTAGCGAAGCCGGACCGCGTGTATTGGCGATAACGGCATCGATGCCTGCGGCGTGGAAACGTTCTGCCAGTGCAGAGCCGATCGCGCCAGAACCAATGATTGCATATGTCGTCATGGTCGTTCTCCTTTGATAGGCTGAATTTGTCAGTTGAAGTTGTCGGGGAGGGGAATGAACTCGTCGTCTCCCGGCACGCCGGGGAATTGCCGTTCGCGCCATAGATTGGCGGCATGGCGGATGCGCTCTTGATCGGTGGCTACGAAATTCCAGCGGATGAAACGCTTTTCCGGAAGCGGTTCTCCTCCAAACGCAAGGAACCGGGATGGTTGCCTCGCCTTCACTACGATTTCTGCGCCGGGCTTGAACACGATCAGACGGTCAGGCCCGTGGGTCCCGTCCTGACCGGTGATCTCGATTGCACCGTCGACGACGAAGATCGCTCGCTCGATATGCTCGCCATCGATCCTATACCGGGCGCCTGCCTGAAGCTGAATGTCGGCGGAAAACAGATCAGAGAAGGTGGCGGTGGGTGCGCGCCGGCCGTGCAGGGTGCCGGCGAGAAGCTTCATGTTGATGCCCTCGCCACTGACCGTCGGCAATTCGTTGACGCTTAGGTGCTGGAAACGTGGTGTCGTCTCTTCGGACTGTTTCGGAAGAGCAATCCAGCTCTGCAGGCCTGCGAGCTTCCCTCCGTCCTTGCGAATGTGCTCCGGCGTGCGTTCAGAGTGAACAATGCCGGAGCCGGCCACCATCAGATTGACTTCGCCCGGGCTGATCGATTGTACGTAGCTTTCACTGTCACGATGCAGCAGTTCGCCTTCGAGAAGATAGGTGAGGGTCGATAGTCCAATGTGCGGATGGGGGCGGGTATCGATCCCCTCGCCGGCCCCAAAACGAACCGGTCCGAAACTGTCGAGAAATATGAACGGACCAACCATCTGGCGCATGGCCGAAGGAAGCGCGCGGCGGACAGAGAAACCTCCAAGGTCTCGGCTCGAAGGCAAGATCACCTGTTCGATATCAGCGTTCGACAAATAGGACATCGTCAGCTCCGACGGTTGAATTTCGATGAGCTGAAAATAAGTCCACTAGACGTTTCGGAAAACTCAGATAATTTCGGCGGAAACGATCGAGGAATTCGAAATGTCAGATCCCGGCCAGCCGACGCTGGATCAGCTAAAAGTGTTCATCACCGTGGTTGAAACCGGGAGTTTCGCGGCCGCATCCCGCAAGCTTAACCGAGCCACCTCGGTCATCAGCTACACGATCGCCAATCTTGAAGCGCAACTGGGCGTGACGCTGTTCGATCGGCTATCGACGAAGAAGCCGCAGCTAACCTTGGAGGGCAGGACAGTCCTTGCTGAGGCGAAGAGCGTTGCTCATGGCATCGATAACCTCCGTGCCAAGGTGAAGAGCATGCTTCGCGGCGTAGAGCCGGAGGTTCACCTCGCACTTGATGTCATGCTGCCCGCCGCGCGCGTCATGGATGCGCTGAAGGCGTTTCGGAAGGAGTTCCCGAGCGTATCGCTTCGCTTGTATGTTGAGGCGCTCGGAGCGGTCACCCAGATGGTGCTGAACCGAAACGCCGGGATCGGCATTAGCGGCCCGCTCGATGTCGAAATCGCCGGGCTTGAACGCATCGGCGTGGGGTTCGTCAAACTGATACCGGTGGCCTCGCGTGACCATCCGCTGGCGGGCGGTTCACATCCGCCCGGAGCCGCACGAAGACACATTCAGTTGGTCCTGACCGACAGGTCTCCGCTCACTCAGGGACATGAGTTTGCTGTTGTCGGAAATCACACGTGGCGTCTGGCCGACCTGGGCGCAAAGCATATGCTTCTCAAAGAGGGCATTGGTTGGGGCAACATGCCCGAGCCGATGGTACGTGATGACATCGTGGCGGGTCGTTTGGTGCAGCTTGACCTTCCCGATTGCAAAGGCGGCCCCTATCGCCTTCAGGCAGTGTATCGCACTGATGCGCCCCCTGGCCCTGCGGCCAGTTTCCTGGTTGACCATTTCCGAAGTCAGGATGTGGATGAGCCCATCGCCGCTGCTTAGCAGACGCGTTGACCCCCTCTTCCGGCTTCGACCGCTTGGCGTGGGCACGAGCGTACTGTCATTCTCGATATGGGGAACGACGTCCTCAATGAGCAGAAGAGATGCCTGGTTCGCAATTGAACGGGCTGGGCAGTCGACAAGTTCAAATGTTTCGGCCTGACGCCGAAGCCCGGCCGTGCCGCTGATCGAGGAGTGCCTTGCCAGCATGGAATGCGCAGTCGATGCCCGTGAAGCCCATAACCTATTCATTCTGGATACTGAGCGGTTATGGATCGAGACTGAGCGCAAGGCGTAGCTTGCATCACCGCGGCAACCGTGCCTTTGCAGCCGAAGGCAGGTGCTCGGTCTAGAGGGCGCATGGTAAAATGGCGTCACGTTCCGAGGCGACGCCATCGCTGTCTTTAGCAGTCGCCGGGCAGGAAAGCGGCCCGGCAATCATCGAGTTCAAGCGCATTCTCGTGGATAACGGCGACCTTTGAGGGGGCATTGGCACTGCCGGTCCACCGATCGAAGTTGGTCGCTAGCAACAGCAGCAGGACGACAGCCATCGCCACAGCTTCCACCAGCGACGGGCTGAGGCGCCGGCGGTGGGCCTCCTCGATCGTCTCGAGATTCCGGAAGGCGGGATGAAGTTTGTCACAATCGGACATGACGGTTTCCTCCGAGCATCAAGGGATAAGCACCATCGGACCGCTGCTGCGGCGTTCGAGAATGTCGGCATGGGCGCGCTGCGCTTCGGAGAGCGGATATTTCCGCGCGCTGATCTTACCGAACACACCGGTGCGCCAGGCATCGAACACCTCGTCGGCAGCGGATTGCAGGTTGGCCTTCGTCACATGCTGCCCGGTGCTGCCGCGCACGAGGCGAATGCCGCGACGGCTGAGTTCCGCCTCGTCGATGGCGGCGCCACCGGATGCGGCGCCGATCACGGCGATCGTCCCGCCGTCACGGATGGAGCCGAGCGTCGATGCGAAAGTCGTTGCTCCCACCAATTCATAAACGACATCGACGCCATTGGGAGCGAGGCTGCGGATGTGGTCGTTAAGCGCGAGTGTTTCATATGCAAACGCATGGTCGACCGCCTGCTCCAGATCGGCGAGCTTGCGGCTCGAACCGGTTCCGATGACCGCTATGCCGCGCGCCCTCAGCCAGCGGGCAAGCAGATTGCCGACGCCGCCCGTCGCGCCCTGAACGAGCACGCGGGCGTCTTTGTCGGGCTTCGCCATGGCATTGATCGCCATCCACGCGGTGAGGCCCTTCGTAAGGATTGTCGCTGCCTTCTCTGCGGAGATGTCGTCGGGCACCTTCACGAGGACGTCTTCGCTGACAATGCGCTGGGTGGCATAGCTGCCGGGGGCGAAGAAGTAGGCGACCCGGTCGCCAGCGGCGAAGCGGGTCACGCCCGGTCCGACCGCTTCCACAGTGCCGGCACCCTCCACGCCGGCGACGGCAGGCAGGGCGACCTTGAACGTTCCATCCCGGAACATGGTATCGACGAAGTTCACGCCGATGGCTTCCTGTTTGATCAGAACCTCGCCGACGCCCGGGGCGCGGGCATTTTCCTGCTCGATGCGCAGGACGGACGGGCCGCCCCACTGGCTGTATTTGACGACGTAGGACATGGTCTTCTCCATTAGGCAGGCATGACCTGCCGCCAAGCGGATTCAAATGATGAGGGTTTGCCGTCGCCTGAGACGGCCGGCCTCGGGGTTCTAGCCCTCGAATGCCGAGCTGGCCCAAGCCTGGCACCGGACGGCAATGTCCTGATGAACCAGCACGTTCGGCGTTTTATCGCCGATTCCCTTATGGGTCAGAGGACGGCCAGCAGGCCGCCATCTACGAGGAGGGCGATGCCCGAGACGTAGCTGGAGAGGTCCGAGCCGAGATAGGCCACAGCGTCGCCCACTTCGGAGGGCTGGCCGAGGCGGCGCAGCGGGGTGCGCTTGCGAAAGCCTTCTGAAGCCTCGGCAATGCCGGGGCTAGTGCGCAAAAGCTCGGTGTCGATCGTGCCAGGTGCGACCGCGTTGACGCGGATACCGTCCGGGCCGAGCGCGTCGGCAAGCGATTTTGCCATCAGCACGACGCCGCCCTTGCTGGTGGAATAGGCCACGGTGATTCCGGCGCCGGATATGCCGCCCATGCTGGCCATCAGCACAATGCTGCCGCCCTTGCCGTTCGCCTTCATTTGCCTGGCAGCGGCCTGCGCGCCGAACAGCGGGCCGTCGAGATTGATCGACAGCAGGCGGTGGTAGTCGTCTTCCGGCACGTCGGCGCCATCGGTGCGGAGCGTAATGCCCGCATTGGCGACCATGACGTCGACGCCGCCGAACTCGGCCGAGGCTTCGACGAGCGCATCGTTGTCGGCGCGTTTGCTGACGTCGGTCTTGACGAAGCGGGCGGCCGAGCCGATCGCCTCGATCTCCTCGACCGTAGGCCGGCCGCCTTCGCGCGGGGCCTCGGTGATGTCGGCGACGATCACGGCCTTCGCCCCGTGTTCGGCGGCGCGGATGGCGATGGCGCGGCCGATGCCGCTTGACGCGCCGGTCACGATGACCACCTTGTTCTTCAGAATGTCACTCATGGCACTGTTCCTTCAGAAAAATGGGATGGCTCAGCCCTTCGGCTGAAGCTGGAGGCCGAGCTGGCCGACGAGCGAATAGAGATTGGCGACGCCCCAGTGTTCGGTGATCTTGCCGTCGACGACGCGCATGGCATCCACCGTCTCGAACTGGATCGTCTTGCCGGTTGGTTCAATGCCGAGGAAGGTTCCCTTGTGGGTGCCGTAGTAGGTCTTGAAGGTTGTCACGAGATTGCCGTCGGCCGTTTGCCAGTGGATGACCGCATGGAAATCCGGAAAAGCCTTGCGCAGGCCGGCATAGAGGCCGCGCACGCCTTCCTTGTCCGGCACCATGTTTGGCTGCGGCGTGTGATCGAGAAAATCCTCCGAAAAGACTTCGTCGAAGATGGCGAAATTGCCCTTTCCTTGCACCTCTTCGGTGTTCCGGCGGACCACTGCGATCGCCGCTTCGCTTTCTGCACTTCTGGTCATGGTCTTATCCTTCGATGTCAGGGGTCAAAGTTCGAAGCCGCCGATGGTCATGCCGCCATCGACGACGATCATCTGGCCGAAGACGTAGCTTGCGGCCGGGGAGCTCAGCCACACGGCCACTTCGGCGAGCTCGCGCGGCTGTCCGCCCCGCTTGGCGGGGATGGCTTTCCGTGCAAGATCGGCGAAAGCCGGGTTCTGGGCGCTGTTGGACACGACCATCGGCGTTTCGGTCCAGCCGGGCGCGAGTGCATTGACGCGGATATTGCGGCTGGCGTTTTCCATCGCCACGACGCGGGTGAGGCCGTGGATGCCGTGTTTGGAGGCGGCATAGGCGCTCATGCCGCCAGGTCCGGTCAGCGCGGCAACGGAGGCGGTGTTGGTGATCGCGCCGGCGCCGGTCTTGGCGATCAGCGGAAGCTCATATTTCATGCCGAGGAAGACACTGCGCAGATTGACGGTCAGCACCCGGTCGAAATCCTCGATCGGGTAGTCCTCGATGCGGTAGGTGCCGCCGGTGATGCCGGCATTGTTGAATGCTGCATCCAGCCGTCCCGCATCCTTTTCGATGCGCGCAAGGAAGGCCCTCACCTGCTCTTCGCTCGAAACGTCGACACCGAAGATCTCGATTTTCCCGGCTGCGGAGATGTCCCTGGTCTCCTCAAGGCCGTCCAAGTTGAGGTCGGCCGCGAAAACATGGGCGCCGCGCTCGACAAACAGCCGTGCCGCCTCCCGGCCGATCCCCGAGCCTGCGCCGGTGACCAGTACCACTTTGCCGTCGAAATCCGCAGACATGGCTTCGCTCCTCGCCCGCCCGTGCGGGACGATGTTTCCGGTTGATTGTTGGGGGAGTGGGGCCGGAGACGTGAACCTCCGGCAGATCGGCTTAGCTGAAGACCTTGATAGCCGCGGCCGCCACCAGTTCGCCCTGGTGACGGGCGCCGGCGAGGTCGATCTCGGTCGGCCGGCGCGATCCGTCGCCGCCGGCCACCGTGGTTGCACCATACGGGGCACCGCCGACGATCTCCTCGGCACTCATCTGGCCCTGGTGGCTATAGGGAAGGCCGACGATCATCATGCCGAAGTGCAGGAGATTGGTAATGATCGAGAACAGGGTGGTCTCCTGCCCGCCGTGCTGGGTGGCGCTGGAGGAGAAGGCGCCGCCGATTTTGCCGTTCAGGGCGCCGCGCGCCCAGAGGCCGCCGGCTTGATCAAGGAAGGCTGCCATCTGTGAAGAGATGCGACCGAAACGGGTGCCGGTGCCGACGACGATGGCGTCGTAATCCGCAAGTTCCGCGACGGTGGCGATCGGTGCTGTCTGGTCGAGCTTGAAATGGTTGTTGCGGGCAATCTCCTCCGGAACAGTCTCGGGGACCCGCTTGACATCGACCTGAGCGCCAGCCTTGCGGGCGCCGTCTGCGATGGCATAGGCCATCGCCTCGATATGTCCGTAGGTCGAATAATAAAGGACCAGTACCTTCGCCATTTTTGTTCTCCTTTGATTTGAGGCAGTCGCCCTTGCGGCTTGGCAAAAAACTCGCATCGAACCGCTTGGGGGAATAGTCGAATAAAATGATTGGTTACGGTCGAAAAAATCGAACGATATAGCGATGGCTGCATTTGTTCGGACGTTCTATTTAATCGACCATAACCCTCGAATCTTTGCCGCTGTTGCCGATTTTTTAGAGGTATAGCTTTCTCGACGACGCAAGAAGCGGTGCGATCGAGGGAGCCGGTCATGGATTTGCGCAGACTTCGCCACTTTGTTGCCGTGGCTGAGGAACTTCATTTCGGTAGGGCCGCCGAGCGGGCGCATGTCGTTCAATCGGCCATCAGCCAACAGCTAAAGCTTTTGGAGGACGAACTCGGTTTCACCCTCATCCGGCGTTCGCGCCAGGATGTTAGCCTGACTTTGCTGGGCGAGGTTTTTCTACCCGCGGCGCGCGAAATCCTGCAACGAACGGAGGAGGCGGTGCGGCGGCTGAAGGCATCAGCGAGCGGCATTGTCGGACGCCTGTCCATCGGCTTTGTCGATAACGTCCTATGGACGCTGCTGTCGCCCATCCGGGATTTTCGTGAGCGCTGGCCGCATGTCGATCTGAAGCTCATCCCAATGGACCGGGACGTGCAAGTGGAGGCAATCGCCGCCGGTACGGTCGATATCGGCATCATTCCCGCCCCCTCCCATCTTGCTGCGGCCGTCAAGACGGAGGTGCTGATATCCGCGCCGCTCATGGTCGCGCTACCATCCGCGAACGTGCTGGCATTGAGGTCCAAGGTCGAGATGGCGGAGCTGGCAGCGGAACCCTTCGTGACCTTTCCCTGCAAATGAACAGCCGCATTCTCGATCTGCTGAAGACGGCCTGTGCGGGTGCGGGTTTTGCCCCGCGCGTGACGCAAGAGGGCGGACAATTGCACACGCTGCTCTCGCTCGTCAGCGCCGGACTTGGCGTGACGCTGGTGCCGAAATGGGTGGCGAAGCTTCCCCAGCCAGGCGTCGTGTTTCGCGATCTTGCGGATTTTTCCACGCCCTATGAACTGCTGCTCGCCTGGAAGGACGACGAACCGAACCCGTCGGCCGTCACATTCCGCGAGGGGCACATGATATCGTGCACATGGCACTCAGCGGCACGCCGCGCGCCGGCAGGCTCTGATCTCGAATCCCGATCACGAGGTCATTAATCATCGCCTGCAGACATGCATAGGGGTTGCGGCGGCGGCAATGTCGGGAAGGACGGTAACAATGTGGTTGAGTGCTCCGGCAGGGGCTTCCCCCGTCGATTCCTCAGACGGCCCTCGAGGTCGAGCACGGCGCGGCCGGCATCGATGACATTTGTGCCGGGACCAACGAACCGCCGGATTTCTGGCAATATGTACCGAGCATCAGGGATGAGGCCTTTTTCGGACACCGGCCGACGACGCGGGAATGATCCGAGTCATAGCCGCGATGGGTAGCGAGATCGAAGTCGACCAGGCCGACAACAGCACCAAGCACCACAGCGGCACGCGTTTCAATTCGTCCGCTTTGGCGCCTGTCCGCTGTGGAACGGGCACCAGGCCTTCGAAAATCCCGGCCGAATTTTCGGCCAGCTCGCCGAAACGCCGGACGGGGTGCGTTACTCTGCCTTTCCACGCATGTTTCGCGCGGCGGTCGCCAACACTATGTGCTGGCACTCAGCTGTGAGGTTTCCTGCGCAGACAGTTTCCACGGTTTGAAATTCGACCGCTATTTCCTGGCGCATCTGCGAGCGCACCCAATGCGGCAGCCGCGCCGTGCCACCCTTGAAAGGGCGGCTGGTAATGGAGCACAACAAGCGCCGAGCTATCCCTGCTCAATCCGCCCAGCGGGCGAAAAACTGTCGTCCTTCGTGCTTCCCGAACATTTGCTTCGAGCTACCACGACGGGAGAAAACAATTCGTGCTTGGATTTCAGCGGTCAGCCAGTCGTTTGTGCCCCTAAAGCGAACCGCGCTCATAAAAGCGCAAGAGCCCGATGATGGTAGCAAGCGTGCGAGAGCAGCATTTGTTCGAGGCCCCTAGTCTGGCTGTGTCCGATAAAGGACATTCCAACCAGGAGAGCGAAAATGACTGTGAATCAAGTAAATGAAGTCGAAGGCAAGGTGGCTATCGTAACGGGTGCCGCGAGCGGAATCGGCAAGGCAACTGTCGAACTGCTGCGTGCGCGCGGCGCGAAAGTCATCGCCGAAGATGTCGATCCCGACGTGAGATCGCTAAAAGCGGACGGAATCGTGCCTTTGGTGGCCGATATTTCCAGGGATGGCAGCGCCGAGGAGGCTGTCGCGCTTGCTCTGGAGCATTTCGGAAAGCTCGACTTGCTGGTCAATAATGCGGCCCGCATCGTCTACAAGCCCGTCGTGGAGATGACTCGCCATGATTGGGATTATGTGATGGAGACGAACGTTACCGGTGCTTTCCTTCACTCCCGCGAAGCGGCGAAGGTGATGATCAAGCAGAAGAGCGGAGCGATCGTGAATATCGCGTCCTATGCCTCCTACTTCGCCTTTCCGACAATCGCCGCCTACACGTCGTCCAAAGGCGCGTTGGCACAGTTGACCCGGACGTTGGCGCTGGAGCTTGCCGAGCATGGCATCCGCGTCAATGCGATCGGCTCGGGTGATGTCGTCACCAACTTGCTGAACAGCTTCATGGAAGACGGTCCCGGCTTTCTCACGGAGCATGGCAAGGGTGCGCCGATCGGCCGTGCCGCCCAGCCGTCGGAGATCGCGGAAATTGTGGCGTTCCTCGCGTCCGACCGCGCAAGCTTCATCGTTGGCTCCGTCGTGATGGCCGATGGCGGCTATAGCGTCCAGATCAAGTAAGGAAGGGGCCATTGCCCGAAAATTGTTAGTGGTCCGTAAATTTCGGGGCCTTCGGCAGCTATTTGCCGATGGCCCCGGAAACCTTATGCCTCACGCCACAGACGTGGTGTCCGCTCTGGTTCGGTGTTCCCGTCGAAAGCGCTGAACATGCGCGATAAGCGCCCGCAGCTTGGGCGCCATGTTGCGCCGGCTGGGGAAATAGAGAAAGAGCCCCGGAAAGGGCGGCAGAAAATCCTTCAGCACTGAAATCAATTCGCCCCGTTCGAGATAGGGTCGAAACGTCTCCTCCAGCGCAAATGTGATACCGCCGCCGGAGAGCGCCGTCCGCATCATCAGGCGCAGGTCATTGGTCGTTATCTGGGGTTCGACGGAAACATCGAAGGCTTCTCCCTCCTGCACGAATTCCCACCGATATGGTGCAGTGTCCGGCGCTGGGCGCCACCCGATGCAACGATGATGAATCAAATCCCTTGGGTGGGTCGGCAATCCATTGGCTTCGAAATAGGCCGGGCTCGCCACGACGACTTCCCTTTGTTCGCCCGATAGCGGAATGGCCACCATATCCTGTTCAATGATGTCCCCCAGACGTACCCCCGCATCGAAACCGGCGGAGACGATGTCAAACGTGTCGTCCGTCACCGTCACATCCAAGACAATATTGGGGTAAGCCTCGGCAAACGACGCAATGAGCGGGCCAGAGAGAAATTCTTCGGCAATCGAGGTCGCCGCGATGCGAAGCACGCCGTGGGGGTTGACGTTGCCGCCGACGTCTTCAAGCGCGGACAGGACCTCGGCCAGGGGGCGAGAAAGCGTGTCGCGAAGGCGCTCGCCCGCTTCAGTGAGCCTGACGCTGCGCGTCGTGCGCGTGACGAGCGCGATCCCACAGCCATCTTCCAACCGCCGGATGCCCTGACTGACGGCCGAGCGCGTAACACCGAGGCGAGCAGCGGCGGCCACGAAGTTCGCCTCCTCGGCCACCGCGAGGAAGAGGGGTAACAGGTTTAAGTCGATTGTCATTGTCGCGTCCTGCTAACCAATATGGTTATGTATAATGGGATACCGACGACAATCAACGCCGTCTATCCTTCTTTCATCCCACAACGCACAAGGCGAGTGGAGATCGAAACCCACCCAGGATGAAAGGAAGAACGATGACCTCTTTGAAGCTTATGCTGGCTGCAGCCGCCATTGCTGGCGCATTCACAGCTCCGGCCGCCGCCCGGGACGCCGCTTGCCCCCAGCAGGGCGACAAAGCTCCCTTGTCGCTCCACAAGAGCTGGATCATGACGGGATGGGAACGGCATGAGGGTGATCCCCGCTTCGTATTCGCCGAGAAAATGCGCGCATATTACGACCTGGAGAACACCACCGGCGTTTTCTACGATAATTTTGCGCCCGGTGAGAAACAGCTCTTCCGCAATGCGGCCCGCTACGGTGCAAACTGGGAAGACCTGCAGAATGCGGCACGGTCCGTTGCCCACGGCCTGACCGACGGGCACGATGAGATCATCGGAGACAGCGTTGCCTCGACCACTCTGGGCTTTGTCGGCCGGATCGAACGCCTCGACGGAAAAGTGATTGCTTTCGACGGTCGTTCGCAGTTGGGTTGGCAATGCGTGAAGGGGGCATGGAAGATCCGCCATGAGCTGAACTACGCCTGGACGGTCGAGCCCAAAACAATCGAAAACTTCCTGGGGAAGGCACAATGACCGGGAAAACCTCACCACACCCCTATGCCGGCATGTGGGTCACGGCCGATGGCAACATCCGGCACGCGCTTCTGCCGAACGGCCGCTACGACGAGGCGCGCGGGCAGCGCGAAAGCGCCTATCAGGGGCGCTATGAAGTGACCGGCGACCATATCGAATACTGGGATGATACCGGGTTCACGGCGGATGGCGATTTTGTCGATGGCGTGCTCTATCATGCGGGCATGGTGCTGTATCGCAAACCGTGAAGCATCCCCACGATCAGAAGGCAGCTTCAGCGGGCCGCCTTCTTCGTGCCCGATCCGGGCGTGCGTCAGGGCCTGTTCGGAGCAATCGGCTGGGCCAATGATCAACTTGGATCGGCGCCCATGACTAGTCCCTCGATGTCGTGCTTTTGCGTAATCGGCACGAGCTCGTCCACCACGCGGCAGACGAGGTGCTTCTTGCCGATTTCCGGCAGGGCATCATACCAATCCCGCGTGACCATCATGTCGTGCAACTCTGCATGCCCAGCGCCCGGCCTGTCCACACCCAGCACCATGACGGGTCGTGCAATAGGGGACTGATGCTCCGTGCCTCGGTGCACCGTCAGCGCCGAGCGGCAGGAAATGTCGCCGCGCTGCGGATACTTGCGTGTCGCACGCTCTTGAAACCGGCCCCAGAGCGCCTTGTCCGGGAACATTTCGTGCTTCCATTCCCGGCCATCGTCATATTGCGTTCCCGGCGCCACTTCGAACGGCCCCATATCCTCGGTGACGTCAACGCCGGTGAGGTTGAAGGCAAGCGAGGTAATCTGGTGGTCTCGATAGGTATCTACAGGCGAGGGGAAGTCGCGGTGCCACGGCTGGTATTTCGCGCCCTGGAACGGCACGTCGAGGCCTATCTCCACGATCTGGTAGTCCGATCCAAGCACGTTGGTGCAGACATCCACCACCCATGGATGGGTGATGAGATCGACGAAGCCGCGGAAGGCCTGGGGATGGATTTCGACATACCAGCGGCGCGGTCCCCGGCTGACCGCGCCGCCGGGCCTTTGAATGGCCGACCAGAAGGCCGTCATCATGTCCTCGTGCATATCGTCGGCCCATGCCAGACTGAAAGCACCCTTCAGCCCGATGATGCCGTCTGCCGCCAGCTGCGCCATCTGCGCAGCAATATCGTAGTCGGGTGCTGGCTTCGTTTTCATCCGGTTCTCCTCCCAATTTTCAACAAGGCTACTGCGACTAATAAATATTAGTCAATGGCCGATTTTTATTAGTTGGTGTAGAGAGGGCAAAACGGGGGCGACATGAGCGGTGGAAAAACGAAGACGCGCGTAACCATGATGGATGTGGCCAAGGCGGCCGGCTGTTCGCAGGCGACGGTCTCGGTGGTTCTCAACAATGTCACGGACATCAAGATATCCCCTGAGCTTCGGGCGCGCGTGCTGGATGTCGCGCATAGGCTTGGCTACGGGCTTGCAAGCCCCATCCGTCGCGCGGGCCTTGAGGATCTTCGCGGCGGCTGTATTGGCTTCATCGTTGATCAGCTCGCGACGACCCCGGAAGCCGTCAACGCCATCGAGGGCGCGCGGCACGCTTCCTGGGAGAACGATGTTACAATTCTCGTGGCGCAGACGCAGGGACGGGCCACGCACGAGCGCAAAGCGGTGGCCAGCCTTCTGCAGGCCGGTGCGCAGGGGATCGTCTACATGTCCGTTTTCACCCGCCGCATATCGCTCGACCCGGTCTTCGAGGACCTACCCGTTCCGCTCGTGCTGCTCAACTGCTATACCAGTGATAACCGTTTTCCCGCTGTGGTTCCCGATGAGGTGACCGGCGGGCGCATGGCGACGGCGACCCTTATCAGGAAGGGGCATACACGCATCGCAACGATCGTCGGGGAGAGCTTCATGGAGGCGGCGCAGGATCGCCTCGCGGGCTATCGTGAGGCGCTGGCGGAGGCGGGGCTGCCCTATGATGACGGCCTGGTGGCTGAAGGAAACTGGACACCGACATCCGGTTTCGACGCTACCCAAAAACTCCTGTCGCTTCGAGAGCCGCCTACGGCGATCTTCTGCCAGAACGACAAGATGGCGATGGGCTGCCTAATGGCAATTGGCGAAGCAGGTCTGCGCGTTCCGCGGGACATCTCTGTCGTCGGCTACGATGACGACGAAGTGTCGCGCCATCTGCGACCGCAACTGACTACCCTGGAGCTTCCGCACCGGCCGATGGGCGCCTGGGCGATTGAGCACCTTGCAAAGAAGCCGCGCTCAACGCATCACAGCCTAAAAAAGCTTGGCTGCACGTTGGTCGTCCGGGGCTCGGTCAGTCGTAAATCGGCCTGACAAGATCAAGGCGATGGGTAATTATTTCAGCGGACGAAAATCTTGGAAATTGCGCTCCAAGAGCGCGCGTGTTGCTCACCCGCGTAAGACGGAAATGGCCAAGAGAAATGCATCGCCCCCGAAACCTTACCAGCTATCCCACTCCGAGCCATCGGCGCGCGTCGCCGGTCTTGACGCCTGATCCGGCGGCGCGTGACGTCACGACGTGGCTCTTGTCTATTGCGGTAATCGGAAATGGTCGTCGATGAGACGGCGGTGGCGAGTGTCCTTGTGCCAGCCGATTGCCTTTCGGTAGCTGCCGAAAAGCTGCCTTTCATGCACGCCTTCGACGGTCAGGCCGTGGACGGCCTCAGCATCCGGTTCAACATACAGCGCATCGACGGGGCAGTAGAGTTCGCACATGAAGCAGGTCTGACATGCATCCTGACGCTTGATGAGCGGCGGTCCTTCGCGCTGTGCTTGGAACACGTTGGTGGGGCAGACCTGGACGCAAAGATTGCAGTCGGTGCATGTGTTGGTGTCTAGAACTTCAATCATTATTCTGCTGCTTGCTTGTATACGCCGGGATCGACCGCTTCCTGCCGAACGGCGATGTGGTCGAGGCCGCTGAGGATGAGCCTGTGGTGTTGGGCGGGGTTCTGCGTCGGATAATCCTCCCGTCTGTGCATACCGCGCGTTTCGGTACGAGAAAGCGCCGCGCGATACATGAAACGCGCCGTTGCCAGCATGGCCTGCGCCTGCCGTAGCTTGAGGGAATGATCCTCGTTGAGAGCGGTTGCCCGTCCGACGTTTTCCCAAAGCGCGTCCAGCCGCTTCAGAGATGCCGAAAGGGCCGAATGCGTGCGGAAGTAATTGATGTCGAGGGGGAATACCTCGTTCTGGACAGCCTTGATGATCTCTGCCGGGTCGATGCCCTTCGTGTCAGAGAGCGCGATGCATGCCGGGTCGAAATCGGTAGCGCTTACCCGCTGCAATGAATAGGACGCGGCAGCCGCGCCAGCAAAGGCACCTGTGGCGATCGCCCAGGCCGCGTTGTGGCTGCCACCGCCGGTGAACCCGCCGCAGATCGGCTCGCGGGTGGCGTTGTCGCCAGCGGCGTAAAGCCCCGGAACAGTCGTTGAACAGTCGAGGCCGGTCAGCCTCAATCCACCTGTACCACGGACCGTACCTTCAAGCCTCAGCTTGACTTCGAAGAAATCGGTAAAGGGATTTATGCCGCGCCTATCGAACGGAACGAAGAAGTTCGGCTGCGCGCGCCTGAGGATCGCCTTGACCTCATCAGTCCCGGCAAGGTCCAGCCGCGCAAACACCGGCTCCGAAAGCAAGGTGCGGGCGATGATCGAGCGCCCACGGGCCGAACCCGCTCCCTCGATCAGGCTGTGGTCCTTCCGGTAGAACTGCGCAAAGCGGTAAAGCGCCGTCTTGGTGATCGAGGCGAAGGCGGGCGAAATCGCGTAGGCGGAGGAAAATTCCATGCCCGAGAGTTCGGCGCCAACCTCCGCGCCCATCAGATAGCCGTCTCCGGTCAAGACGTCGCAGCCGAGTGCCTTGCTCATGAAGGCACAGCCGCCAGCGGCAAGAACGACGGCGCCGGCGTTCACCACCCAATGACCGCCGGCCTGGCGCCGCAGGCCGCTTGCGCCGACGACGCGTCCTTCCAGTGTCAGCAGTTGCGTCGCCGGATGATGATCGAGAATGGTGATCCCGGCATTCCTTACCCGGCGCCGCATCAGCCGCATGTATTCCGGCCCCTGGACCGAGATACGCTGCTCTTCCCCGTCGTCGTTACGGGGGAAGGGGTAGCCCCAGTCCGCCAACCGATTAACACTCTCGAACGTCTTGTCGAGGACGGGCACCATCCAGGAACGTTCGGACAGATAACCGCCCATCGCCTCGCGGCTGGCCATGGCTGCCTCCCGTTCCGCCGGGTCCGGCGGCACATACCAGATCTGGGTGCCGGCCGAAGCCGTGGCACCGGAGCTGCCGCAATATCCCTTGTCGACCAGCACGACCTTAGCGTTGCTGGATGCAGCTTCGATGGCGGCCCAGCACCCGGCGGGTCCACCGCCAATCACGAGCACGTCGCAACCGATTTCGACGGCGGCGACGCTTGCCTCACCTGACTGTTGCAATGGCACACTCATGACAGGGATCCTCTCGACCAAGAAATATCGTTGCGATTTAAATCTATGCAATGCATAGATTTTTGAGTCGTTTTTGCCGGAGCCCGCCCATGCCTCTCGCCAGCCTCGCCATGTATGTAAGTCCGCCGCCGATCGAGGAGGCGACGCGGCTTTTCTGGAAAGCATTGGGGGACCGATTGCGTGGGTATGGCCTTGATGCGCCCGGGGCGCTTGACGAGACCGTCGCCTACAACGAGGCGTGGTTTCGTCCGGACCTGCTGTTCGGCCAGACCTGCGGATATCCCTATGTCCAGCACCTTCGCGGGAGGGTTCAACTGGTGGCGACGCCCGTTTACGACTTGCCTGGCTGCGACGGCCCGCACAAATGCAGTTTCATCATCGTCAATGCCCGGTCGTCGGCCAGCTCGCTCGGCGATCTGCGCGGGATGCGTGCGGCGATCAATGAACCGGGCAGCAATTCCGGCTACAACCTGTTTCGAGCTGCGGTGGCGCCACATGCGGTCGACGGCCGCTTTTTCTCGTCGGTCATCGAGACGGGCGGGCACCGAGCAAGCATCGATGCCGTAGCGACTGGCGCGGCCGACGTCGCGGCAATCGACTGCGTTACGTTCGGCAACACACTGCGCTTCGATCCCGATCGCGTGGCCGCGGTCCGTGTTCTTGCTGAGACGACGAAAGGACCCGGACTGCCCTTCATCACATCCGCCTTGACCTCGGCCAAAGACCTCATGATCCTGCGTCGTACACTGGCGGAGACGATCGGCGATCCTGAACTCGGCGGCGTCTGCGACACGCTCTCGCTCAAAGGTATCAGCCTCCTGGGCGATTCCGACTACGAGGCACTGGCCGAGCTTGATCGGGACGCTGCACGCCATGGTTACCCTGCTATCGTCTGAGGGATGACGGCCGGCCTTGCGGCCAGCGGAAAGTGACAGGCGACAGCGCGTCCGTCTTCGCCCGCCCGAAGGGCAGGGGCTTCTGCTGCGCAAATCGGCTGCACCAAGGGACAGCGGCTATGGAACCGGCATCCGGCCGGCGGATGGGCGGGACTCGGCAATTCTCCGGAAAGAACGATTCGTTCGTGTCGGCGGCTGGGATCGAGCGTCAGATTGGCCGAAAGAAGCGCTTGGGTATAGGGATGCGCGGGGCCGCGAAACAAAGCGGCGGTCGGCCCGCTCTCGACGATGCGTCCGAGATACATGACGGCAACCCGGTCCGCGACCCGCCCGACGACATTGAGATTGTGGGAGATCAGCAGATAGCTGAGGCCCAGGTGATCCTTGAGCCCTCGCAGAAGGTTCAAAAGATCGCCTTGTACCGAGATGTCGAGGCCGGCGGTCGGTTCGTCGGCGACGACGATCGACGGTTCGGCTGCAAGCACGCGGATCAGAGCCACGCGCCGCGCCTGCCCGCCACTGAGCTGATGGGGATAGCGAGAGAGAAGCTGCTCGCCAAGCCCGATCCTTTCGGCCAGCCGCATGATCCGCCCCCAGTTCTCGGCCGTGAAGGCGTTGCGGATCTTCAGGGGCTCGCTAAGCAAGGCTCGGACCGTCAGACGAGGCGAAAGGGACGCGACGGGATCCTGAAACAGGAGCTGGATCCGGCGCTGCAGGATGAGGCGGTGTTGCCTGGAGGCATCCTTTAGTGTCTCGCCCTCCACGGCAAGCGTGCCTTCGGAAAGCGGCTGCAGCCCGACGATCGCGCGGGCGATCGAGGACTTGCCGCAACCGCTTTCACCAATGAGTCCCAGGGTTTCGCCACGCCGCAGTTCAAGCGAGACGTTGTCGACCGCGGTGAGCCGATCGTAGCGTACCATCGCGTTATCGAGGGTTAGAATGGGGCGGGCCATTACACAGCCTCCTGCCAGCAGGAATAGGTTCGCCCCTCTCCCGTCTGCCGCCGGGGCGGCCTTTCATTGCAGCGGTCGTGGCGGGCAGGACAACGGCTGGCAAAAATGCAGCCTTGGGGACGGCGTGCAGGATCGGGCACGGTGCCGGGAATGGTTGCCAGATCCTGCGAGGGATCGAAGGCCGCATAGGGATCGATCTCGCAGGCGAGCAGCGCGCGGGTGTAAGGATGGCGCGGGCGGCTGAAGACGACGCGCACGGGTCCGTGTTCCACCACCGTGCCTGCATACATGACGATTACGCTGTCGCAGAGTTCGGCGATCAGGCCCATGCTATGGCTGATCACCAGCATGGAGGCGGACGTGCGCTGTCGTAGCCGGTCCAGCACCTCGACCACTTGCGCTTCGATCGTCGCGTCGAGCGCGGTTGTCGGCTCGTCGGCAATCAACAGCTTCGGTTCAACCAGGAGTGCCATGGCGATCACCACGCGTTGGCGCATGCCGCCGGAGAACTCGTGCGGATAGCGGTGCATGCGCGCTGCCGCATCCGGCACGCCGACATCGACAAGCATTGCTTGCGCGCGGCCCCAGAGCCTGTTGCGGCTCTCCCGGGGGAAGCGCCGCCGCTGGATATCGACGAGCTGCGTTCCGATGGTAAACATCGGATTGAGCGCGGTCATGGGATCCTGGAAGATCATTGCGATGTCGGTCCCTCGCAACGCCCTGGTTTCGTCTACGCCAAAGCGCATTTCGCGCCCATCGAAGGCGGCCCGACGCGTGGAAACCTGCGCGTTGCCGTCAAGCAGCCCGAGCAGGGCGAAGGCGACCGTTGACTTGCCGCTGCCGCTTTCGCCAACGAGACCGACGGACTGTCCGCGACCAATGGTTATATCGACGCCGTCGAGGATGTGAGCCGTGCTTTCGTGACCCCGGTAGGACACGTGCAGGTCTTCGATGGTGAGAAGGGCGTCAGTCAAAGGGCTTTCCTCAGCTTCGGGTCGAGCGTGTCGCGCAAGGCCTCGCCGAGAAGCGCGAAGCCGAGGGTCGCAAGGACGAGCGCCAGTCCGGAAAAGGTCGCGAGCCAAACCGACTGGTCCAGATAGGTATAGCCGTCATTCAAGAGGTTGCCCCAGCTTGCCAGCGGCGGACGCACGCCAAGCCCGAGAAAACTCAGGCCCGCCTCGATGGTGATGACAACAGGGATATCCATGCAGGCCAGCACGAAGATCGGACCAATGATGTTCGGGGTTACGTGATGCAGCACGACCCGCCAGGTCTCTGCCCCAAGCACTTTTTCGGCCTCGATGAAGGGACTGTTGCGAATGGCGATCGTCTGGGCGCGGGCAACTCGGCCGAAATGGGGAATGAAAACAATGCTGACAAGCAGCACGACATTACCGAGGCCAGGGCCGAACACGGCCACCAATGCCAAGGCCAGTATAATGCTGGGAAACGAAGTGACGATGTCGAAGACGCCGACCACGGCGAGATCGATTGCACGCGGCGAAAGGGCGGCCGCAATCCCGAAAGTGACGCCGGCGCTCAAGGAAATGGCAATGACCGAGAGTGAAATGCCGAGCGCCACCCGTGCTCCATAGATCAGCCGGCTGAGGATGTCGCGACCGAGATGGTCCGTTCCAAGCAGGTGCTGCCACGACGGCTCCATCAACCGGTTCGCCGGCGCTATTGCGTTCGGGCCATAGGGCGCAATCACCGGTGCGGCGATCGCCACCAGACAGAGAAGCGTCACCGCAAGCATTGCAAACGTGCCACCCGGGCGACGGGAAAGAGCGATGAAGGCTTGCATCTCAGTGTCCCTGACCAGATGTAAGGCGGGCGCGCTCGCGTGGATCGATCAGGCTCTGGGAGAGGTCGGCGATCAGATTGGTCAGCACATAGAGCATGACGATGACGAAGACGCCGCCCTGGACGACCGGATAGTTGCGTGTGCGAATGGCGTCGTAGATCAGCGAGCCGAGGCCCGGGCGGTTGAAGATCACTTCGGCAAAGACGGCGCCGCCGAGGAGTTCGCCGAAACCCATGCCAAGCACCGCCAGGGTCGGCAGGATTGCCGGCTTGAGTGCGTATTTCATCATGATCTTGGTTTGGCTGACACCATAGGCACGCAACGTGCGAACGTGGTTTTCCCCGAGGACCTCGAGCAGCGATGAGCGCAGGAGCCGGGCGATGTAGCCGGCCCAGCCGGCCGCGAGCGCCGCCGTCGGCAATACGAGGTGCCAAAGCTGGTCGCCGAGGTTGCCGCTTTCCCCGGCGCCCAGCACCGGAAACGAGCGCAGATGCACGGAAAACACCATCAGCAGGAAGACCGATACGACGAAACTCGGCGTCGAAATGAATCCGACACTCAGGAACGCGACCATTCGATCTGTCTTGCCGCCCGGCCAGCGGGCGCTGAAAAGCGCCAACGGCACGCCGAGGGCTACGGCGCACAGCATTGATGCGACCGCAAGCGCGGCCGTGTTCGGCAGCGCATTCAGAACCAGGCTGAGGACCGGCCGCCCGTTGAAGACATCCTCTCCGAGATCGCCGGAGGCGAGCCTGCCGAAGAAGGTGAAAACCCGTTCGATCAGCGGCTTGTCGAGGCCGATGCGGGCATTGAGTGTCGCGACCGCTTCAGGCGTTGCGCGCGACCCAAGGATCACGGTCGCGGGATCCCCGGGGATTAGCCGCGTCAGGGCCATCAGGAGCACGACTGAACCGGCCACGGCAAGTGCCGCCGTCGCCAGCTTGAAGCCAAGATGGATTTGAAGGGACGCGCTCCTCATTGCAGCGCATCCTCTTCTGTCGCAACGCAGGCTGCCATCAGGTCAAGCCGTCGCTTGCGTAAAGGCGGTGTAAAGCCAGTTATTGCCGTTCGGCAGGACGCCGGGCTTCAGCCACTTTCGCGAAGCGAACGCGTTGAGGTTGTGGGTGATCCAGATAAAGGCAGCCGATTCGTCGAGCAGCTTCTGCGCTTCGATGTAGATCTTCTCGCGCTCGGCCGGATCGACCGTGACGCCGCCTTTCTCGTGCAAGGCATCGAAATCGGCATTCTTCCAGCGTTGCCAGTTCCACTGACCGACTTGTGCCGAGGTGAACCATTGTGTCTGGAAGCCGGGGTCGAACTTGCCGTTGAATTTGATGAGCGAAAGTTCGAGGTCCTTGCTGGCGTCGTTTTCGCCGAGCGCCCAGTAGGCGGCCGATTCTAACGCCTCGATCTCGACCTCGATACCCACTTCGGCAAAGTTTGCCTGGATGATCTGGGCGATCGCCTCATAGCGGGCATTGGCCTCGATGGTGAGCTTCGTCTTGAAACCGTCGGCGTGACCCGCCTCTCTAAGCAGCGCCTGCGCCTTATCGAGGTCACGGGCATGGACCGGCGCGTCCTTCCAGTAGCCCAGCAGGCTCGGGGCAAGCAGAGCGTTAGCGCGCGGATAAAGGCCGGAATAGGCGCCTTGCAGGATGGCATCGATATCGACGGCATAGCGGATGGCCTGACGCACGCGGATATCGTCGAACGGCGCCTTCTCGATGTTCGGGCCGAACCAGACATAGTCGATCGCCGGGATCTCGGTGATGCTTGCATCCGGCAGCGCCGCCATCGACTTTCCGTTTTCGGGATCGATCGCGGTGAAGTCGATCTCGCCGGACTTAAAGGCGATTTCGGCGGTGTTCTGCTCGCCGATCGGCTTGCCGACGATCTGATGGAAATGCGCCTTGATCGGTCCCTTGTAGTCCGGGTTGATCTCAAGCACGAACTGTTCACGCGGCGTCCATTCCTTGAGCACGTAGGGTCCACTTCCGACGAGCTTGGTGGCGATATCCTTGCCGAGCGCCTCGAAAGCCTTCTTCGAGACGATGCGGCCGGAACCGTCGGCGAGCGCGATCGTATAGAGCGCCGGCGCCGGATTCTTGAGGATGATCCGACCCTCGAGCGGCGCGGTTACCTCCACGCGATCGAGCGCTGACCAGTCCTTCGCGTAGGTGACGGGCTTGCCTTCCGCGTCTGGCGTGATGAAGCGTTCGAAAGAGAACTTCACGTCTTCCGCTGTCAGGTCGCCGTAGCCGCCGGTGAAGGCGAGGCCACTGCGCAGCTTGAAGCGGATTTCAGTATCACTCACCTGTTCCAGTTCTTCGGCCGCATCCAATTCCCATTCGGTCGAGCCGGGCTTGAAGGAGATCAGCCCCTGCTGCACCGACCAGATGACGTTGAGGTCGATCGGACCGGATCGATTGGCCGGATCGAGGTTCGAGAGATCCTTTTCGACGCGCACGGTGATCTTGGTGCGATCGGCGCCGGCAAAGGCCGGATGGACGCCACCAAGCGCAACGATCGTCGCGAGGGAAGCGCCGCCGACAAGTACCTGCCGTCGCGTGGGGTTGAATGTCATGGCATGTCCTCCAGGATTGGCGCTCCCCAGGGCAGGGCAGCGCGTCAATTCGATGGGCGCATTAGAGCTAATAATACATCAATTACATAGAATAAATATTTTACGTTTCGTTCTTCTGACGCAACCAGTTTTCCGTTTTTCAGCGCCGTCTTGCAAAGACATGCGGCGCGGGTTCCGGTGCAGCGCGATTATATTGGCGGTTGAATTCTATTGCTTTTTTCGCTTTCCGGGTAACACGACATGTCCAATTCTCGGTCTTCAGAAGACCTTCCGTCACAATCGTCCCTCTCCAGCATCACCCGTATTGAGTGGCAGACCGTCGTTCTCGCGCTCGTCATTTATGGCGGCTTTCTTGGGCTTACCTGGTTTTGGCAATCGCTCCCCCTTGCGGTTGTCATCGCGCTCGGCGGATGGCTGATTGCCTGGCATGGATCGCTGCAACACGAGGTCATCCATGGCCATCCAACCCGAAATCGGAGCATCAACGACGCCATCGGCTGGCCGCCGCTGTCGCTTTGGCTGCCCTACGCGATCTACCGCGAGGGACACTTGACCCATCACCGCGATGAACATCTGACGGATCCCATAGAGGACCCGGAGTCATCCTATCTCACCCAGGCAGGCTGGGATCGGCTGGGTCTCGTCGGGCGGTCTCTGGCCAGGTGGAACAGCACCCTGTTCGGGCGCTTGATCCTGGGTCCGCTGGTGATGATCGTCAGTTTCTTGGCGCAGGAGGCAGCACTCCTCCTCGAAGGGGACCGAGCCCGCAGCAACTTCTGGATCCGTCACGCGATCGGCGTAGCCGCCGTTCTGGTCTGGGTCATCGCCGTCTGCGGCATGCCTCTGTGGCTCTACCTCTTCGGCTTTGTCTATGTCGGCGCGGCCCTGACCCGGTTGCGCTCCTATGCGGAGCACCGTTACGCCGATCATCACGACGAGCGCACAGCGATCGTCGAAAACAGCACGCTCTTTGGTTTGTTGTTTCTCTACAACAACCTGCATGTCCTCCACCACCAGCGGCCGGGTGTTCCCTGGTACCGGATCCCGGCGCTTTACCAACGGCACAAGCAGACGCTTGTGTTGATCAATGGCGGGCTCATCTATGACGGCTATCTCGACGTGGCGCGCCGCTACTTCTTCCGGCCGCATGACGACCTGCGTCATCCCCTTCACAGAAGCTCGTCGTCAATGATCTCTAGCGAGTATCTGTAGAGGAGAGGATTGCACGAGAGATCTTCGGCGGCGGGATTCCAGTGTGCACGGCCGGAATGCTGGTGGGTATTTCCGATGCGCAGAGCATTCTATATCGCTTAAATATTGGTGGTTTCGCAGAAACCGCATGCCGGCAGGGTTTCAACCTTCACGGCCGTTGCCGACAAAGCCTCAGCGAGCGGCCGTCGCGCATAGGGCTTTGCAAGTGGCCGGAAACGTGACGTGGCGCCGATGCGTTCGACGTCCGCGTAGCCGGTCGCCAGGACAACCGGGAGGTTCGGATACGGCGCCATGATCGTGGTCGCCAATCCTCGGTTCAGCCGTAGGTGTCATGCGTATGGTGACGACTCGCCTGTTGCCTTCGCTCCGCTCGACACTAGTTACCTGTGATCAACGGAGGGCAAAAATGGACACAAGCGTTATGTCGAAGGCCAAAACAGGTGTCGAAGGGCTGGACGACATCCTTTCGGGCGGTTTGTCACGTCGACACGTATTCCTTCTCGAGGGGGCGCCGGGCACGGGGAAGACCACGATCGCCATGCAGTTTGTTCAGCAGGGCGCCGCGCTCGGTGAGAAATGTCTCTATATCACGTTGTCCGAGACCGAGGATGAGCTACGCGACAGTGCGCTCTCGCACGGGATGGAAATCCATAGAAATATCGAAATATTCGAGCTCGTTCCGCCTGAGAGCCTGTTGAACGCCGAACAACAGCAGAGCTTGCTCTACTCGTCGGATCTGGAACTCGGCGAGACCACCAAAATGATATTTGAGGTTTTCGAAAGGGTTCAGCCGAACCGCGTCGTGCTCGACAGCCTGTCGGAAATCAGGCTGCTTGCCCAAAGCTCCCTTCGCTATCGCCGGCAAATTCTGGCTTTGAAGCACTTCTTTTCGTCTACAGGCGCCACGGTCTTGCTTCTCGACGACATGACCTCCGACAGTCTCGACAAGACGGTTCACAGCGTAGTGCACGGGGTTATTCACCTTGAACAACTGGCGCCGAGCTATGGTTCGGAAAGACGCCGCCTGAGGATTACCAAGTACCGCGGTCAGGCATTCCGCGGTGGTTATCACGACTTCATCATCAAGACTGGAGGTGTTTCCGTCTTTCCGCGATTGCGAGCGATCGAGCACCGCACGGAGTTCGAGCGCTCTACGTTAAAGAGCGGGATCGCTGAACTTGACGCGTTGCTGGGTGGCGGCATCGAGCGGGGATCGAGCACGCTGTTGATCGGTCCTGCGGGCATGGGTAAAAGTCTCTTTGCGCTTCAATTCGTCGAAGCGGCCGTCAAGCGTGGCGAAAAGGCCGCCCTCTTCATCTTCGATGAAGAACTGGGGCTGCTGTTCCGGCGCATGAAAGACCTTGGCTTTGACTTGGAAAACTACCAGCGGGACGGCTCGATTCACATCGAGCAGTTGGATGCAGCTGAGGTTTCACCTGGCGAGTTCGCCCAGCGTGTGCGCGAGCACGTTACCAGATTTGACGCAAAGACGGTCGTCATAGACAGCATCAACGGCTATCAGGCCTCCATGCCGGAGGAAAGCGCGCTCGTCCTCCACATCCACGAGCTGCTGCAGTATCTGAACCGCCAGGGCGCAAACACCTTCGTAACGGTGGCGCAGCATGGGCTGGTCGGTGACATGAAGTCGCCGGTAGACGTGACCTATCTCGCCGACACCGTCGTTCTGCTGCGCTACTTCGAGGCGGTCGGCAAGGTCAGGAGGGCGATCTCCGTCGTGAAAAAGCGGACCGGCAAACACGAGGACACGATAAGGGAGTTTACGATCGGCCAGGGCGGCCTTTCGCTTGGAGATCCTCTTTCGGATTTCCAGGGCGTGTTACGCGGCGTCCCGACCTTTGTCGGTGAAAACCAACCGCTGCTGAAGTCAAGTGAGGGCGAGGACGATTCCAAATAGAGACGCCATTGCTCTGATCCATGCCCCTTTGGGAAGGGACGCGCAGATCGCGGCCGCGCTTTTGTCGGAAGCCGGCATTCGGCCGAAAATCGGCAAGGACGTTGCCGCTTTCGTCTCGGCTCTGGATGAGGATGTTGCTTTTGCTGTCGTGACGGAGGAGGCCTTGCGCTCGGCCGACCTTCGCCCACTTTCGGCGTGGATCAAATCGCAACCGAGCTGGTCCGACCTTCCCTTTATCATCTTGACCCATCGAGGAGGTGGGCCTGAGCGTAACCCTTCCGCGAGCCGCCTGTTGGAGGTGCTGGGGAACGTCAGCTTTGTAGAACGACCATTTCATGCCACGACGTTCATCAGCGTTGCGAGGTCGGCGCTGCGGGGCCGCCGACGCCAGTACGAAGCTCGACTCCGGATCGAGGCGCTGGACGAGGGGGAACGGCGGCTAAAGACGGCGCTTGAGGCAGGCCATCTGGGTGCGTGGGAACTCGACCTCACCACCTATGCTCTCACCACATCGATCACCTGTCGGGGGGTGTTCGGCAGGAGCGCTGGCGGGGCATTCACCTATGGCGACCTCCTTGCCGCTACTCATCCTGACGATGTGGAGAGGATGAAAACGGCGATGCAGGCCACCATCGAGAGCGGGGCCGACTATGCAATCGAATATCGTACCGTCTGGCCCGACAGGTCCATTCATTGGGCGGAAATGCGCGCGCAGCTCTATCGCGACCGGAGAGGGAACGCGGTCAAGTTGGTTGGCGTCTCTTCTGATATCACCGCCAGGGTATCGTCCGAAGAGCAGCAAAAGCGATTGAACGAGATCCTTGAAGAGCGTGTCGCCGAGCGGACGGCTGAACTGCACAAGGCTCACGGAACCGTCATGGCGGAAGTGGCCCAGCGCGAGCGTGCCGAGGCGCAGCTTCGGCAGGCCCAGAAGATGGAAGCTATCGGTCAGCTGACAGGTGGAGTCGCTCACGATTTCAACAATCTTTTGATGGCGGTGCTAGGAAACCTGGAGCTCCTGCGCAAACACACTGGTGGTGACGCGAAAGCCGAGCGTTTGATCGATGGTGCGCTTCAGGGCGCAAAGCGCGGTGCGTCGCTAACACAGCGGCTTTTGGCATTCGCGCGCCGGCAGGACCTCAGTGTAGATCCAGTAGATCTGGGCGAGTTGGTGAGGGAGATGACGGATCTCCTTAATCGATCAGTCGGCACGGGCATTGTGATCGAAATTCGCATTCCCGATCGAATGGATCCGGTACTTGCTGACTCCAACCAGTTGGAGCTCGCCCTTCTCAACCTCGTGGTGAATGCCCGAGATGCTATGCCGAACGGCGGGACGATCTGCATATCGCTTCAGGTGGAGAATGTGGCGAAGCCGGAGGGCGAGCTCGCGGCGGGTCGGTACGGCGTGCTCTCCGTTGCCGACGAGGGCCACGGCATGGATGACAACACGCTGCAAAAGGCGATAGAGCCGTTCTTCTCGACCAAGGAACTTGGCAAGGGGACGGGTTTGGGCTTGTCGATGATTCATGGCCTCGCCCTTCAGTTGCAAGGAGCGCTGCGGCTCACTAGCACGCCAGGGAAAGGCACCAGAGCCGAGCTCTGGATTCCGGTTTCGGACGAAAGCCCAGTTGTGTCAAAGGACACAGAGGTTTCGGAACCGGACCAAAGGGTAAAACCGCTACGCGTTCTTCTGGTGGACGATGATTTCCTGATCGCCATGAGTTCGGTCGACATGCTCGTCGATCTGGGCCACGAGGTCGTCGAGGCGCATTCTGGAAAGGAGGCACTCGCTCATCTTAAGGACGATGGCCGCTTCGACCTGCTCATCACGGATTATTCTATGCCGGAAATGACGGGGGGAGACCTCGCAAATGCCGCGCGGGACCTATTTCCGGATCTTCCGATTCTCATTGCATCGGGATATGCCGAGCTGCCACCCGGCATCGATTTCGACGTGGCGAGGCTCGCAAAGCCCTACAGTCAGCAACAACTCGCCGTGGAGATCGAGAGTGTCCTCAGGGGTCTAAGTTAGACCAACGCGATAGGTTATGAATGGCTTTGGCACGGTGCCGATCGTCACGTCCTCTTGTTAGACGCCACCCCAGCTTGGGTGGCGCGCCATTGCTTCTAGTTGATCAAGCTCAAGCGACTGCGGGCGGTTTGACAACGAACGGATGCCGGCCGTGGCGGACACCCTCACGCGCCATCGCTTCTTCAAATAGCTCCGCCTCGTCGCTGACGCCGCCACGAAACTCATCCATCAGAAAGCCCGCAAAGGGATCGGCAAGCGAAGCAGCTGAGTGCTCTGTGTTTTGCTGCAGGACCTTACCCAGCGCCGAAGCAAGAGGCCGCTGGCGGCGGCGTTTAGAACTGCCTTATTGATCCGGTCGTACCTCATTGTCATCGCTGTTACCCCGCGCGCATCCATCGCGCTGGGAAGGTTGAGCCTGCGCGGACCGGCCTTCCTGCTCGGAGTGCGTGCCTCGCGCCACAAGGGTCAAACCAACGCCTGGGCGCCCGAGAACTTGGACGGGTGGTTGGGCAAGGACTGGCAGCGATTGAGGATCTACACACGTTTCTGGCCGGCCGCGAACAAAGAGGCATTGTCAAAGGCAGTACGATTGCCGGAAACTTGAAATCCGAAAGCAGAAAACCAGAATTCCGCTCAATATGTCAAAGTTACTTTCAATTGAGCCTTCAGAGGCGCACAATGTGATCATCGCTGGACTTTAAGAAGGGCTCCGGCGGCTGGAAGATCAAAAAGCGCTTTCGCCCCAACTGGAGGAGATTGCGCCATGTTTGTTCCGCAACAATCCGGATACATACTTCCTGAAGATTTCACTGTAATTGCCACGGTCTATGAGAAGATCGTGAGTGCTCGCGCGATAAACCGCCAAAGCGACGAGGGAGAGTGGCTGGCCCGATACACCCTTGAATTGTTCATGAGCGGCACGCGTGATGCGCGGGAACTCGAAACGCGTTTGGAGGAGTTCAGCCTCCCCATGAGCGGCGACGGGAACTCCCGCGTAGTAGATTTGTTGCCTGATTTGTCAGCATGGGCGCGGAGCCTGACTGCCTCGCCGAGTGAGGCGACTGCCCTGACTGAACAAACGCTCGATTACGCGATCGAACATGTAGAAGAATTTATTGCGACCTCGGATGTCAGAAGATGGTTGGTGCGTCTAATGGTGGAGCTCCGCCTGGGGCGTCGACCGCGGTAGAGATCGATTGAGCTGGTAAACGTATCGTTTCGCTCGCCGACCCTCTTAAATGACGGATGACGCAGGTTGCGGTCATGGGGCCATGCTTCAGCGACAGCTATAGGTAGCAGAAATGGCGCGCCCCTTCGTTTCAGCACAACTGGCGGGCGGATCGCCGGCATGATGTCGAGAGGCTCGCGAAGCTGCACGGATTCCTTGTTCCATCCGGCACCGTACAAGTTCCGCGCCCTTCTTCGCCGCCAGCAGCAGTCGGTCAATGGCGCCAGTTACTGTCGCGCCCCCATAACCTCCGATCACAAAGGTGTCGCGAGGCACGCATTTAATCTTCTGACGCTCCGGCCAGCGCCCCGATCGATAGGGCGGGTCCCCCTGCTTGGCTTGATCCCTTCGTGCCCGTGTTCGCACGCGGCGCGGAAGAACTCGGCGCCGTAAGCGTGCATTTCCTTGCAGAAGCGGATCGCGCCAGTCCTGCCAGAGACGATCGGTTATGAGCAGTTGCTGTTGTTCGGCAAGTGGCATCATCCCGAGATAGATGCGGAACAACGAAGGCAAAGAAGATGATTTCGGCGGCATCGTGCAGGCTCGGATGCCTGCCAACCGCTGCGCTGAAGCAGGCCGAAGTCGGACCCTGGTCGTCGAGAACAACCGCCTCGCCAGATGGCCGTACTCGCGAGGCTCGGCGACCCGAACTTTTCGTCGTCGTGACCGCCACGGGTGATTGCCCTCACGTTGCCCGCTTCAGCATGGTGAGGCGATAGCCGTGCCACCTCGAAGGCCATTCAGGACCTCGCGGCGGCCCGTTGCACCGCGGCGTTGCAGGGTCAAAAGAGGAGGAGGAGGGAACTGCTTGGGCCTCGTTGAACCGATTCAAGCCAGACTATGGTCTGGGCGGGGGCAAGACCTAAGTCGAAGTGCGTGCGACTGAAGTCTGACCCTGGAACGCTAATTGCCCAAGAACGTTTGCAAAGTGTTCCCGCTTTGAGAGCAGGGAATTCAAAACAGATGGAGACGTACATGAAGAAGGTTGTCAGTTCTGCCCTTGCAGGTTTGTTTCTGCTCGGGGCTTCCGGCTTTGGTTTTGCTCAAACGGTCCTAGTCACGCCAGAGCAGGAAACGGTCGTTCGCGAATACGTGAAGAAGAAACCCCTCGCTTCCATCAATCTTCCGGGCGTTGAGCTGAATGTGGGCTCCGCACTCCCCGAGACGGTGGAATTGCACACCATTGATGCGCCGGACATCAAATACCGCTATGTGGTCATCGATAATCGCACCGTGCTGGTAGATCCAGGCACTCGCAAGATCGTTCGCGTTATCGAATGACTGAAGACACGTCCCTTCCTTTCGGGGAAGGGACGTCTTCGCGAGCTACGCGAGGAAGAACGGCGATTGGACTTTAGTCCCATGATCTGGCCGCAAAGGTCCTAATCCGTAGCGGTCCCATATCGTCGCGTTATTTTAGCTTTAGCCTGTGGACAATCCATCCAGTGCTCCATAGCGACAACGACGCCGAGGCAGCCTACCCGCCCTTCGGTTCGTTCTGGTGTCGTTGCCGACAGGAGGATCGAGAATGTACGAACCATACTGCTGCGGCGAGCCACCGCGCAAATTGTCTAGAGGGTTGCCGATCGGCATCACGCTCTTGGCGATAGTTGTCATCGGAGCCTATCTCTTCGTGGGCAGCGCGCTCTCGAACGATCCTCACCAAACCAGTGCCATCCTTCCCCCCCCCCGCCCCAACGTCAAAATAGCCTTGAGCTTTAGCGAGGGAGCAACCATGAGATTGATGCATTTAGGTCGAGCCCGTCTGGGGATGGCTTTACCTCGGTATCGCCCTCAGCTGCGCCAAGCCAGAGAACCTTGCCTCCTAGATTTTTTCGAGGCGTACGGGCTCGCCGCGACGACTCTCGACGACCTGATGCAGGAGTACCCGGCGCGCGTAGAGGCTCGGACTTGCAGGCAGAGGTCGTGGTCCTCCTCACGCTCACAGATGAGCGACTATTTTCATGAGATTGAGGGCGCTCGGCTCTTGCAACCCTTTTTTCGACTAGAATGTGGATTCAATTGTCTTTAGCGAACGAGAAGCGCCGATGAAGTTCCGCCTCTCCGCCGGTGAGAGTTTCTTCTTGCTTGGGGAACGGAAGACTATCTTTGACGAAGCGTCCCAGCAGATTTTCCAACTGGATGAGTTGAGCGCCTTTCTTACCTGCCTCCTCGCCGAGGCCGCGCCGGCGCATCAGTTGGAAGGCGCCCTGGTGGCCCGGGGCGTAAGCCGAGCGCGTGCGCACGCGTCGGTGCAAGACTATCTGGCCCATTTGTCACGATGGAATCTGCTGGAGATCATGTTTGATGAGAACGAGGGCACTGCGTTAGACACCAGACATTTGATTTCGAAGGTACCGCCGTATCGCTCGCCTTTTATGATCGAGAGCTTCGCGACCTCGTTGTCCCGATTTTCGCCCACAATGGGGCTGCTGCCGCTACGTCACACACGGCTGCGTACGACGTGGCGCGTTTTGGCGAGCGCGTATGCATCAGCCGACATCGTTCCTCGGGTATGATTCTCGCTGACTTGGAGGTTGCCCCAGCGATCAAGGCGCTTGTGGCAGACGACATTCTTGCCAACCTTGGCCTGAATGTCGCACTTCACGCGGCATTGCTCGTCAAGAACGGAAAAGGCCTCCTGATATGTGGCGCGGCGGGGGCCGGCAAGACGACACTCGCCGTGGCATTGCTCGCGGCAGGCTTCACCTACGGCGGAGATGATATCGCGCTGATGGATGAGGATGGACTGCTTGTGGGAGTGCCCTTCTCGCCCGCATTGAAGCAGGGGTCTTGGGGGCTGCTCGGCCACATGTCAGATGCAATTCTGGCAGCGCCAATCCATAGTCGGCTCGACAATAAGCGTGTGCGCTATCCGACAGGGCTGCCCTATGCTGCACGCGTGCGGGTTCAGCCTGAAGCTGTCGTGCTGATCCGCCGTCGTCGCACCGGGCCAGTCTTTTGCGACGTTGAGCCCATGCGTGCCCTTTCGGAACTACTGGCCGGTGCGCACACGCCAGAGCGTCGCCTCGCCTTGCCGCAGTTTCAGCGGCTCCTCGATATGGTTTCACAGGCGCGCACCGTCGAGCTTACCTACTCTTCCCTCGACAGAGCCGTAGAGACATTGAGGCGCCTTCATGACAGGCAATAGTTGGCGCGATCTGGTTACGCTCGCCTCCTGCCTCAACGGGCACATACCGAAAGAGGCGAACTGGGACGGGATCGTAGCCCTTGCGAACAGAAGCCTGACGATCACCTCACTTGCAGGCGCGGTGAAGGAAGCCAACCCGCACTTGCCGGAGGATCTCTCCAACTATCTATCGATGATATATCGGCGGAACACTGACCGAAATTGCAGACTGAAAGCTCAGCTGGGCGAGGCGGCCGCATCGCTGAACGAGATCGGTATAGAGCCCATCGTGCTGAAGGGGACAGCCATCCTTGCGAGTGCTGTCCCTGAAGCGCTTGGTGCACGGCTTCTGACCGATTTGGACATTCTTGTCCGCCCCCAGGATATGCGAGAGGCATCAAACGCACTGTGCCGTCAGGGATATGAGGTTGCGCTATCTTCCGGTGAAGGTTCCTGGCCAGGGAATGCGGAATACCATCTCCCAGTCGTCCTGATCCGTCCAACGGATGTCGGAAGCATTGATCTTCAGTGTCGACCGAAAGGGCCGGCCTCCTTCGGAGACGCGGAATGGCTTTATGGCGATAGTTGCGTGGTCGATATTGGCGGAGGCCGTGTACGCGTTCCAACGGCCTTTGCGCAGATCATTCTTTTCATTCTTCACGATCAGTTTCAAGATGGTGACTATTGGCGCGGGCTACTCGACCTGCGCCATCTGCTGGACATAGCAACGCTCGCCCGCGCGTCCTCGGTCGACTGGAACGGACTTAGAGCGCTTTTTGCGAGCGGCTATGAGAGGAACGCGGTCGAGACCCAAATCGTAACAGCTGCCGCGCTTCTCGGCCTAGACCGAACGGCGATTAGGGGAGTGGGATCGACGGCCAGGATCCAGTTTGCCCGGCGGCGACTTCAGCTCGGCTGTGACTACCTGCGGGCTCCGCTCACGCTCCTGACTCTCATCTCGGAAGTTGCCCACTATCGCTCCTGGGATCGTTTTGGGGGCGAGCCTTATCCTTCTAAGCGCCGGGAGCTTGTGCGAAAGGCTCGCGAATTGCGGCGGAACTTCCGCGCCAAGCCTCCCGGAAAACTGTAGCCGATTGGGAAGCCTTCGAGTTTGCAACCGAGCATTGACCTCGGGCGCATATGCGGAGGGCACCCCAGCTACATCTAAAGATATATGGATAACTCGTAGCTTTTAATGTAAAAGTAGTTAGTGCTAATATATCTAACATCCGTTGGACGGGTGGGAGGGCAGATGGCCGAAGAATTCAACCAATCACGAAGCGACCATGATCGGCGCGAGTTTCTGAAGAGCTGCGGTCGATTTGCGGTCGTAACCCACCAGTCGTCACAATGCTTCTGTCAACCAGCCTGACGTCGCAAGCGATTGCCTCTTCCGGTGGTGGCGGTGGCGGCAGCAAAGGAAACAATGGTTGGGGTAACGGGCCGAGTTCGACAAATAGAGGAAGTAGCCACGGGCGTGGTGTTTCGCGCGGAGGACCGGGTGCCGGTCAATCGCAGAGCAGCAGCAAAATGAACGGACGCCCTTAGACCACATTTGGCTCGTCGCCCAGTGGCTCACCACATGAGAAGCAGCCGAAACTCAATGGAAGCTCCGGGAGCTCACCTTGAACGGATCTATGTCCAAGTCCTGTTTGTAGATATCCGCACGGCGGCCTTGCGATTGTCGCGCCGCTGACGAGAATCAAGCTGCTGCCCCCCGACAGTCGCGTTCACCCTTGGCCTCCGCGCGCGAAACGGTCCGCTTCGCGTTAGGTCTGCACGGAGGAGCGACAGCGGAGCGCCCTAAGCGTCAGCCGGTACGGGAATAGGTCCTCGACGACCCGACCTCGCCTGCGGCATGGATTCCAGCGCGACCTCGGGCTCTTGCATTTCGCAGACTCAGCGGGCTGTCAAACGAAGTGAGGATCTGACCCCGCCTATTGCCTCACCCAGGAATGTTACTGACGCTGAGGGCAATGAGACGGCCCGTATCTCCTCCCGCCGTTAGCGTGAGGAGATACGGGCGCGCGCTTCATCCAGTACAGAGCCACCAGTCCTTCCCGAACCTAGAGACCATACCGGACAGCATATTGCCAAGTGCAAGGCGGCGTCAGAGCCTGTCACAGCCTTAAGCGTGGACGTCGCCTTAGGGGGCGGACAGACCGGGCTCCCACGAGCCGGCTACGGCTTGTTGCTGTAAATTTACGTTTTGGGTTTCCAAATCGCATGATGTATCGACTGGAAGCGGATCTTTGCGGGTTTCGGTAATTCGCGGATAGGGTTTCCATTAAATCCCGGACAGTCTTTCGGCGATTAAAACATCGACTTTCGCACGCGCCGTTTTGCCATTCTGGACCCCGATTTGAGAGGGGTGCGGGGAATGGCGAGACGGAAGCAGGCGAGACTTACTGACGTGAAGGACATTCGATCGATATTGCGACTGACGCACGAACAGGGGCTTTCGGTTCGTGCGATATCGGAACGGCTGAAGATCAGCAAAACGACCATTTCGACCTACCTGCTGCGGGCGCGTGAGGCCGGGCTGACGGGCTGGCCGTTGCCGCCTGGGCTTGACGAGGACGCTGTGTTGCAGCGTCGCCTGTTCCATCGTCGCGGCCGCCCGCCCCAGGATATGCACGCGCCCGACTGGAGCCAGATCGCCAGTGAACTGAAGCGAAAGGGCGTGACGCTGACGCTGTTGTGGCAGGAATATCGCGAGCGGCACCCGAACGGTTATGGATACACTTGGTTCTGTGAGCGCTTCGCCGCTTTCGAACAGCGCGCCAGCGCCACTTTCCGCAATCGCCACACCGCTGGCGCGGCGATGCAGACCGACTATGCTGGTCACACCGTCCCCGTCATTGATCCGGCGACGGGCGAGATCCGGCCGGCGCAGATCTTCGTCGCGGTTCTGCCGGCCTCTTTGTACACCTTCGCCTATGCGAGCTTCACTCAACGGCTGCCAGACTGGATCGAGGGTCAGCAACGGGCTTTGAGCTTCTTCGGGGGCGTAACGAAAGCGATCGTCTGCGACAACCTCAAGGCCGGCGTTGCCAAGCCCTTGTGGTTCGAGCCGACCATCAACGCCACTTTTGCGGCATTCGCCGAACATTACGACACGACGATCCTGCCGACCCGCCCAAAACGGCCGAAGGACAAAGCCAAGGTCGAAGGCAGCGTTCTGATCGTTGAGCGCTGGATCCTGGCGCGACTGAGGAATGAGCGCTTCTTCAGCCTCGTTGATCTCAACGTGCGGATCAACCAGCTCCTCGGCGATCTCAATAACCGGCCGATGCGGCGTGTTGGCAAATCCCGACATCAACTCTTCGAGGCGATCGAACGCGAAGCGCTCGCCCCCTTGCCAGCAACGCCATTCGAATATTCCGAATGGAAATCGGCAAAGGTTCATCCCGACTATCATGTCGAGGTCAATAAGGCCGTCTACTCCGTGCCGCACCGCCTGATTGGCCGCCAGGTCGATGTCCGGCTCACAAGCCGGATCGTCGAGGTCTTCCATGATCACCAACGCGTCGCCAGTCACCGCCGGACGTCGCAGCGGGCTGGTCACGTCACCGTCAACGAACACATGCCGAAGACGCATCAGCACTATGCCAACACCACCCCGGCGAGCCTGATCAAGCAGGCCGCAAAGATTGGCCGCAACGCTGCGATCCTGATCGAACGGCTGATGCGCGACAGGCCCCATCCCCAGCAGGGATACCGCGCCGCTCAAGGCGTTCTATCACTCGCGCGCCGGTACGGACCTGAGCGTCTTGAAGCCGCGTGCGATCGGGCGCTGATGATCAATGCGACCAGCTATTCCTCCGTCAGCACCATCCTCAAATCCGGCCTCGATCAAGCTCCACCAGCCGCCGAGCCGGTCAAGCCAGCCCCGCCGCATGGCAACATCCGCGGCAGTTCCTATTACCAGTGAAGAAAGGAAGACACTTGAATGCTCACAACAGATGCTGAATGTCGCGATGGAAATCGTCCGCAATCAGGGTGCGGATGAACTGACGCTCGGGACCTTGGCCGGAAAAGCAGGGGTCAGTCGCCCAATTGCTTACGAACACTTTTCTACCCGGGCCGGCCTCTTGGTGGCGCTGTTCAAGCGGTTGGAGGACAACTATTGTCCACTGGCTCCGCTCTGCTCTCCGTGAAGCGCCAACTGACCTCACCGCCGTAGCTGACGTCATCAGCGATGCGTATTTCAAGTGCCTTGCCCAGTTTGGTCCAGAAGCTCTCGCAATCTCCGCCGCACTAAAAGGGACAGAGGAGATGGCCGCATAGCAACGGCTCATGCTCAACGTATACGTCGAGCTGATGTGTGACGCGCTTCGGCCGTTCTCCGGCCTAGAAGATGAGCACTTGCGCCCCGTGTGCGTCGGTCTTCTAGGCGCAGCGGAGGCCCTTGCCTCCGAGGCACAAGCCGGGGCGATATCCCAGCAAATCGCCACGTCCGTATTAACGTCACTCATCGTAAAGGCTGTGGCTGATGGCCCCCACAAAGCTGGGTAACGTTCCTGTCGCAAAGCCCGGGAAAGGACGATGAACTTTGACAAGGTTCTCAGGAGGGCACGCAGGGTGCGCCCGATCCCTGGCGCGGCCGGGCAGGTGAGACGTAGGCGCTGCATGAAGGCCGCACGACCAGTCCGCAGCGCCGTCTCCTAAGACAGCATTTCGAGACCGTGTTTCCGGACGATCGAGAGCAGCTTCAATGCGGGGCCGCTCGGCCGCTTGGCGCCGGTTTCCCACTTTTGTACGGTGGACCCGCTGGTATTGAGATAGCGCGCGAAGACTGGCTGGCTGACATGATTGTTCTCGCGTAATGCCTTGATCTCAGCCGGCGTCATTTCCTGGGGGATGGACAGGCAAGTCTCATCGAAGGTCCTCATGGTTTCCTTGTCGATGGTACCTGCCGCAGACATGTCTTCGACGGCGCTATGGATCGCATCAAAGACATCGCTCTTGAACTTGCGCTTGGTCGCCATTGCAAATCTCCTCTAGGGCGCCGGTCCCGATTTCGGCATCAAGCTCCGCCTGCGTCTTGCGCCGCTAGAGTTCGGCGAGCTTCCGAAAAGCCAGGAGCTTGTCGTCATCGATGTTTGCGCGGTCCTTCTTCGCGAACAGATAGGCGAACAACCTTCACCGGGTTTCGCCAGAACGAACGAACGGTGCAGGTTATCGTTGAGCGCTTCTTGAACACGCCGCCACCGAGATCGTCAGCCTGTGCGCGCGGCCTGCTCAATCGCCTTGCGGAGGGCCTTGTCTGAGATCCGCGCTTTCTTCGCTGCCTTGAAAAATCATGCTGTTCTGAAAGTCCGTCTGCATCGCTTCATATAGCACTAGGTGCTACACCTATCAAGTTGTCGGGAAAAATCGCGGAGACTTGCCGCCTCCCACCCTTGGTTCAAGATCCTGGCAGCAAGCGCCGCGTCGTCCTGCGGCAAGGAACGGCCGTAGTGGTTCGCAACCATCTCCCGTGTGTCCTACTCTCAAGCAACGTCGGCCCTTGAAACGCGCGCTTTTCTCACCTACCTCATTTTTGCCGGATGCCCTCTCGGATCCTGGCACGGGAACGATGGTCCATTTATGCGTTGGACTGGTTCGGTTCATATCTCTTCGCAAGGAGGATATGGTCCGGCGTCTGCCCGACCCCCTTGCGTAGCTGTTGTGCGATCGACCGTCTCGGTCTTCTGATCGTCAGTTCCGTCCGTCTCCGATCCTGCGGCCTCCGGCATGCACGTACTTGGCGCGTTTTAAGCAACAACAACGGCTGATTATGAAACGAAGGAGGATGCACATGCTGATATCGGATTTTGGCCGCATGGGATTCGACCCATTTCTGGAAATGCGGCGAATGCAGCAGGAAATGAATCAGCGTTTGTCCGACATGACTGCCAAAGCCGCCCACGAGTTTCCACCCGTCAACCTCTGGATGGGTGAGGGCAGCGTAGCGGTGACTGCTGAATTGCCTGGGATCGCGCCTGAAGAGGTCGATCTGACGGTTCGCGAGAACACGTTGACATTGAGGGGCGAACGCGGATCCCCGACGGAGGACGAGAGATCCGTCTGGCACCGGCGCGAACGAGTGCACGGAAACTTCTCTCGAACGGTGCAATTGCCTTTCCGCGTCGATCCGGAACAGGTCGAGGCGCGTTTCGCAAACGGGCTTCTTGAAGTCGAACTACACCGGCCCGAGACGGATCGACCGAAGAAGATCCAGATCAAAGGATAGGAGGCCAAAATGGCTCAGGAACTGAAAACGACTGAACGCCGGGCTCCAAGCAAGCTTGACGGTGGCGAACCGACCCGTTCGCGCCCGGTGTTTGCCCCGCGCACCGATATCTATGAGACAGAGGACAATGTCGTTGTTCTCGTGGACATGCCGGGCGTCGCTTCAGAGGGTGTCGACATCACACTCGAGAAGCGGACGCTGGCGATTCGGGGCTACGCGACGGACGAACAGCACGACAACTATCGCCAAATCTATGCCGAATACGGCGCGGGCAATTATGAGCGCGTCTTCACCCTGTCCGAAGATATCGATCGGGACAGTATCGAGGCATCGCAGAAGAACGGCGTCCTGCGGTTGGTCCTGCCCAAGGTCGCGCCGGCAAAGGCGAGAAAGATCAAGCTGAAGATGGCGTAATTCGTGCGGAGAAAGGAGGTTGACCATGCAGATTAGAGATCTGATCCCCTGGGGCAGTAACAAGGGAAGCGAAATTGCGAAGTCAGACCAGGGAAATCCCGTCTTTTCCTTGCAGCGCGACGTGAACCGTATTTTCGAAGATTTCTGGAAGCGGCTCGATCAACCGTTCGGTGCCTTCGGGCGCTGGGATACCGGCGGGCCGCGAATGGACGTCACCGAAACCGAGAGTGCGATTGAGGTTTCGGTGGAGCTTCCTGGAATCGACCAGAAGGACGTCGATGTCTCCCTGACGGACAGCGCGCTCACGATCAAAGGAGAAAAGAAAAGTGAGCAGGAAGAGAGCAAGAAGGGGTATCACTTGTTGGAACGCTCCTACGGGTCGTTCTACCGCTCGATCCCGTTACCATCGGGCGTCGACGCGGACAAAGCCGCCGCCCAGTTCAAGAACGGCGTCCTGACCGTGACGCTTCCAAAAACGGAGGAAGCGTTGTCGCGTGTTAGGAAGATCGAGGTGAAGGCGAGTTGACATCGACTTCACGGTCGTGACATGCGGCGGGCGAAACCGCCGCATATGTTAGCGATTACTGCAGAGGTCTCGTCCGTGGATAGGCCATCAAAGAAGCGCGGGCGCGGGCGAGATCTGCTCGGGCGACGGTCAGCATCTCGTCTGCCCTATCCAGAGCGCCGAAAGCAGCGGCAGTCGGATTGGGCCGTTCCGCAGTGATGCGAACCCAAGCGCGATCGATTTCAACAAGAGCCGCGCGAACATTCGCGATCGCTCGTTCGATGGCATCGTAGAGAGCGATCTCCTCTTCGGAGACGATTGGCGAATTGTCACCGCTCATCGATCTCTTCCGGTCACACGGGTCCCTGGTGCAGGCTCGAATTGCAAAATACCACGAAGAGTACCCTTCTTAAACAGTCAGCGTGGCGCCGTTGGGATGGCAATCGCCAGAACCCGTGGGCATCGATGTGCTAAAGGCATCAAGGGGTGAAGTCGCGACCATTGAAACGCCTGATGAACGCGAGTTCAACTGCCAATTCTTCCCTCTGTCTCCAACATCCGTTTTCCTGAACGGGCACACCATTCTGATGAAACCAAAATGCAGCGTCGGCCGGCTTCGTTTCCTCCCGATAGATGTATGCGCCGATGATTACGGCGACAATCACGCCGCCGATGATCAGGTCAGGGTGTTGAGTCGGGATGGTGGCAGCATCGTCAAATCAGCAGTCGCTGTGTATGGCACGCTTGCGGATCTCTGGCCCAGCCAGGTCGTTTTCCACGCTAAGTTTCGGATTCGATTTCCCTCCCGTTATGAGTTAGCATCTCGCCGCTAATACACATCCTGTTCGGAGGGGAACATGAATATTTCGCGTCGGGCATTTACGACATCGACCTGTGCGGGACTAGCCATGGGGATGATTGCGGGACCCGCTGTTGCGCAGGACGGATCGATTGGCGACGAGTTGCTAGGACGGACAGACTTCTGGACAGCACTTGAAGCTTACATTTATGCCTATCCGTTAGTCACCATGGAGTACACGCGGCGCGTGATCACGAACGTCGCCGAACCCCAAGGCACGAAGGCGCCGATGGGCCAGATTGGTCGACTGCGCGCCTACCCCGACGCATCGTTTCGCGACGTGACCGCTCCTAATGCCGATACTCTCTACACCTATGCTTTCTTTGATGTCGCCAAGGAACCCTATGTCTTGAGCCTTCCAGATCTTGGCGATCGTTATGCGCTTTTCCCGATGCTCGATGGTTGGACCAACGTCTTTGAAGTACCCGGAAAGAGAACTACGGGACCGGGTGCGCAGACATATGCGATCACCGGCCCGGGCTGGACGGGGGCGCTGCCTGAAGGCGTGACTGAATACAAATCACCCACCAGCATGGTGTGGCTGCTCGGGCGTATCTATTGCACCGGAACGCCTGAGGACTATGCCGAAGTCCACAGGCTTCAGGATGAGGTGAAGCTCGTTCCCTTGAGTGGCTTCGGGACGGACTACACCCCACCTGCCGGCAAGACCGATCCAGCTATTGACATGAAGACTGCAGTTCGTGAGCAGGTCAACGCGCTGGATGCGGTCGCCTACTTCAAACTGTTCTGCGACCTGCTGAAGACTAATCCCCCCGCCGCGGCCGATGCTCCATTGTTGGAGCAGTTGGCCACCATAGGGATTGTTCCTGGCAAGGATTTCGACGAGAGCAAACTCGATGTCGTCCTCCAGAAGCGGCTTCCACAGATTGCGTACGCGCGAATTATGTTGCACTTCAAGGATAGCGGGGGCGACGTCGAGGACATCAACGGGTGGGCATACACGACAAAAACCGGTCTCTATGGTACGGATTATCTGCAACGCGCTCTGATCACCGCCATCGGACTTGGCGCCAATCGCCCTCAGGATGCGATTTATCCAACGAGTACGAAGTCGGGCAGTGGCCTTTTTACTCGCGACTATAACGGCTCGGAAAACTATGTAATCAACTTTGCCAAGGGACATCTGCCTCCGGTAAACGGGTTCTGGTCGATAACGATGTATGACGCGGGATACTTCTTCGTGGACAACCCGCTGAACCGCTATTCAATTAGCGCCCGTCAGGAGCTCAAAGCCAATGCTGACGGGACGACCGATATCTACATCCAGTACGAATCTCCTGGCGCAGACAAGGAGTCAAACTGGCTGCCTTCCCCGAAGGGTAAGTTTATCCTGATGATGCGGCTGTACTGGCCGAAGGAAGGAAACCCGTCGATCCTCGACGGATCGTGGGTTCTGCCGGCGGCGACGAAGACGGGTTGACGTCCAAGGCCATAGTGAATCGGCCGTAACCGGGGATCTGGCAGTTGCAGCCTCAACGGGCGCAGCTTTGAAAAAGCACGGTGTTTATCTCGGCCGCGACTCGTTCACCACCGACAGCGATTTCCACAAAGCGGTCCACTCGCCCGTTGGTGTTGGAATCGTTGCTGTCCATGGCCTTCCTGAGTCGATTGTTGCGCTGAAGTTAAATCGCACCGTCTCTTAATAAACGAAACGGAAGTTTTGTTTATTACCGTACTCGCTTAATAAACGGTGGGCACAAAAGTTCGCTCGATTCTCATCAAGGCGAAGAGTCCGCAGCCGACTTACCGCCGTGCGGCTTGGGCAAGCGGTAAATGTGAAGAGCGGGCATTAATTACAACCGTGCCAAACGACGGCACTGCGACAAAACAGGACAAGGGAAAGTCCAGCGCCTGCTTGCCCAGTCGGGTCCGATCGCGATGGTCTTGACCTGCTCCTCGGCCATGACAGCAGCGTGGCATCCGATAGAGTTGCTGAGCGCAGATCGAAACTCTTGCTACGCAGACGACGGATCTCGTCGCTCGGATTGAAGCCCTCGAGGCTCTCATAGCGCCGGGCGGCGTGGGCCAACCCGCATAACGGTTACAGCGATCGGGTCACCACCTCGGTCGCGACGGACACCAGCAGGGCCGCTAGCGCGACGGCCGTTCCAATTCGCGCGATCTTCATGCGGCGCCCGCGAGCGCCATCCCAATCATAGCCTATCGTGTTCCCCCAGCCGGCATCATGCCGTGCGTGGATGGTGGCGCGTTTTCCTGACAAAGAGGTAAATCCGATGAGCGCCATCGCCGCTAGCGGGTTCGCGATGCCTCGTCGGGCAACCGGAATGTCGTGAAACCCCATTCGTGCTCGCGCGTTATCCCCCCGACCAAGCGGTGAGGAATCAAATGTCTATTCATATGCGAGATCTCGGCGAGGCCGTTCTTGATTTGCTCTATTGGCGTCCGACAGAGCAGGCGCCTGAATTGAACGACGATCGGCATTTGCTCATTCAGGCATACCGAACGAACCAGGCCCCTGAGGCCGCTCGGCAAGAGCATCTAACGATTGACCCTGAGCTTGCAGTCTATGGGCGATCAAACCCCTGACACTGACCGAGCGTACCGATTGCGTCCCAACTGGTTGGCGGCGTAAAATGTTGTGTCTGTAGAAGTCGAACGCTCAGACGGAAAGGCCCCGGATCACCCTCGTGGGACTCTGGGGCCTTTTTGCGTCTCGGAGCGATGCAACAGGAATGGTGGTGTTCGCGGCATTGCCCTGGATAGCAGTCAGGAGGCGGGATACCTCCTCTTGTATCCCTCTGCTTGCCACCTCGTACTCGAATACAAGACGTTGATCTGGCTGTTCTGCTTCTCGGAATTCTTCTAACCGTTCGGCTGCGAGTGCATACGCCTCGAAAAGGTCATCCAGCTCCGCCGGACAGACATCACCTTCGAGCGCCCGTCGGAATTTCGGTAGTCTCACCGATAAACGGCGCCGTCCTAGTTCTCTGAGTTTCTGCATTTTCTCCCCCATTTCAGGGCAATCTAAGATGGCGCAGCCAAGGAAGGGTTAAATCGAAATTTCAATTGCGAGCGACCTCGCTAAAGCGACGAGCTCTCCTGCCGATTTTTCCCCGCGCCCAACGGCAAAACCGCAACCCCGAGGTCGGTGGCTGCGGTTCTGAGTGCCAGTTGTAACGTGCAGGGACAATGGCAACCGACCGTAGATTGCGCGGGAGCGGGTTAATTTAGTGTTTCCACACGGACGTGATCATGGGGGCGTTTCAAGCCGTTGCCGCGTCTTTCGCTGACAAGGCTACGAGACAAAAAAAGGGTGAAGCGCCCAGAACTCTTTCGCTTCACCCTACAGGTCCAGCTTATCGCATCGTGAATACAACATATCAACTGCCTCCGGTCGCATGCAAATCACCATAGCGCGAGCGCCTTTCGGCTCTGCTTCACGTCAATGTGGGCGCCGGTTACTCCCGCGGCCAAAGCGACGCTCCATCATCAGCCGGACGAGCCACTCTCGTAGATCGGGGTTTTTGCGAAACTCGTCGAAATGCTCGATGGCGTAACCGAGTGTCTGTTCGGCGAGAGCGTCCGCCTCAACCGGTGAGGTCGTTAGGCTGCGCGCCCATGCCAGTAGCTCAGGCAGAAAAGCCGAGAACTCGTCGTCGCGAGGGGCAGGTTGCGGCGGACGATTGACGAACACACAAACGGTCTTGAGCCTCTGTTCAAGTTCCCACGCATCCCCCGTGCCGTTCATGCAAAACTTGAGCGCATATCGCGCCAGGCACTCACTTTCCTTACTGTGCCGAGAAATATGTCGGCTGTCAGAGGCTGTTTTACAGTCCGGCGATGGGCTGAGTATGCACCTCTGGAGGCGGGCTGGCTATCCTTCAAAACCTCGGGTTCGGGATTGAGGTGCCGCTAGCTCAATTTGCTTCAGCAGCGCGATGACTTCGGCCTGCATGTCCAGGCACAGCGCCTGATACTCGTTGATCAATTCCTCGCGGCGGCGGTGCTCCGTCAGCAGTCTGTCGAGGGTCTGCGCGGCCAACGCGTAGGACTCGAACAGATCGTACAGAGTCGGATTCCTGGCTGCTCGCAACTGTTCACGGTGATAAGGCAATACCAAGGAGAGCCGCGCCCGTCCGAGCTTGACCAACGACATTTGTCACAGCCTTTGTCGCGTCATATTTGCCGCGTCACGACAGATTTCCAGAATGTCTTCTTTTTGCATGCTGCGGGCAGCGCCGCAATGGGTGCGCTGAACCCGCTCCCTGGTCTCCATCTGAGCGAAAGTGAACCTCTCCCGCCCACTGCCCGTCAGGCACTGAATATCGAAGGTGTCTGAGCAATCCACGGCTGCCTCCGCGCATACACCACAACTATTTATCACTCTCCCAACCGAAGGAAAACCCGATGAACAGAACGACGTTGCTCGCCTATGCGAGGCGCGCGCCTTTTAGTGAGCGCCTGAACAGAGCCAAATCGACGGCATCAATGCCCTAACGCTTCTTAGCATTATCGAACGCGGTCGCTCGGCGATCGGCGGCTCCGGATAGAAGCTCATCAATACGGTTATGGTTCTCGTCGTGCAAATCGGAGAACGCCGCGTCGATCATCAGCCGGTCCCATACCACACAACCATCGATGCGCTTCGGCCTCGGCATTCGCCGGTCCGAAACCATCTGGTCGAACTTTGTCACACTCACGTCGGCATTCGGGCCCTTCACTGTCAAATCGTGAAAAATAGCAAGGCGCCAGCAACGCGCCACTGTTCACGACAACGATCAATACCAGATCCAGATCCCAGGTTCGCTTCGGCAATGGAGCGCCGGCGCCTATCGAGCATCCGATCTCGACAAGGAGCATTACTACTTCATCGTCGAGGGCTCCGGCAACGTGGTCCGCGGTGATCACACGATCGCCGACAACGTGAGCACTGCCGATGACGACTACGCCGCCCATACGCGGGGCTGCAACACCGGTTCGATCGGCGTCTCGCTGGCCTGCATGGCCGGCGCGATCGAAAGTCCATCCCATGCGGGCAAATATCCCATGACGGAAACGCAGTGGCATTGCGCCATGGACGTCATCGCGCACCTGGCCGAGTTCTACAAAATCCCGGTCACCTCGAAGACGATCCTTTCCCATGCCGAGGTTCAAACGAATCTGGGCATCAAACAGGCCGGGAAGTAGGATTTCACCCGGCTCCCGTTCGCGACGAACGTCATCGGCGCCAAAGCATGCGGCGATAAGATGCGCGCCGACGTCAAAGCACGCCTCTAACCCTCTCCAACATCGAAGGAAACGAACATGCGTTCGCTGATCATCGTATCGGCGGCGGCCCTTGTGCTGTCCGCTTGCACCGCCACTGGTTCGATCGACACTGCGATCAAGACCAGCGTTCCGAAGACCTGCGCTCTGCTCGAGACGGCGCACGCCGCGTTCATCGCGGCCTCGGTCTCGGGCAACATCAAGGCTTCGACCATCGCCAAGGAAAAGGCCGCCTACGACGGCGTTCGCGTCAGCTGCGCCGATCCGGGAAGCGTCACGGCTGCCAACGCGCTCGTCGTCGCTGCGACCGCATACGCGACCATATCTCTCGCACTGAAGGAAGCACAATAATGGGTAGCATCTCGAAAGCTCTTGGCGTTCATGCCCGAGGGCACGCCCTGGTACGGCTATCTGGCGCTCTACGCGCTCACGATCGGCCTGCCGGGGTCCTGACCTATCTGGCCCGAAGAACCAGCAGAAAGCATCATCTTGGCCGTCTCTCATCCTCGGGAGCCGGCTCGACCAAGCTACCGACGCCTCCGGCAACAGCGCCAATCAGCCCGACAAGTTCCGTTCCCAGTTCGGGCATACCCATGCCGGCGCCGAAGCCAGTGAGATAACCCACAATTGCGCCGGATAGTAGGCCGAGGCAGCACGCCCACGTTGGCTTGAACGGCAACTCTCCCTCCCCACGGATGCCCTTCTCGTAGTGACCGTACCGCAACCACTGCTCGATTTCACTTACTCCAAATTGAGTAGGGAAGCCTGTTACGGGGGCTTTATAACTGGTTCCCGCAGGGGCGACGTTTATGAACCGTCCGATCGACAGAGATAGGCGACGATCTCCAGCTTCAGCGGATCACGGTCGCCGTACTTCTCCCTGATCCGCTCAAGCTCCTCGATCGCGGCATGTTGCTCGTCTATATCCCCGAGCACGTAGCTTTCATGCCCGACTGCGCAGATGTTGCACCCGGCTTCGATCACGTCGACGACGAATGCGGGGGTCTCGCTGGCGTTCATTTGGCGGCGGTCATTCTCCGTCATGTCAGGTCCTCCGTTGACGTTATGACGAGACCTGCCATGGCCGACAGGAGCAAGAATACTCCCCGGAAATTTTGGGGGCTTGAAAAGAAATGGCCCCGTCGGGCGGCGACGAGGCCATCGGCACTGAGCAAGCTTCACTTCCGGAGGGATTGTGAAGGTGTCACCCTGATCGGGGAAAGGGTTCCACAAAGCCAGAAACGCAAACGGCGGTACTGAGTTCCGTCTCTGCAAAAAAATGGCCCCAAATTGCAGCCAACGGGCCACGAAAAAGCGTGTGCGTCATCTACTCGCACGCACTTAAACGAATGAAGCCCCGCAGGGGATGCGGGGCTTCATCGTGGAAGGTCGTCAAACCATAAAAAACGCAATGCGTACATTAATTCAGTGATCGCACGGCAATGAGAAGTACAACCATGGATTATTTCTGTTGCGCGATCACGGTTGTATCGTCGCAAAAATGGGGACCGATCGCAACCATGCGAAAGGGGTAGTCGCGTAATCAATTTGGGGGGCGCGAACTGCTTTGCTGGCGCTGCGGGGGATTTCATCTTTCGGGCCGCCATCACCGAATAATGCAGGTGCCCGGCCAATCCCGGCAAGAGCGACCCGCACAGCTCGCCAGAGCTAATCCAGTAGCCACAATGCAGGCGATGACGGCGATCTTTCGGGCCATTGGTTCGTTCCAGCTATGGCGTTAACGCGAGGGCGATAAGCCAAGCGGCCAAGGCGATCAGAAGCCAAATCCGAGCGCCCTTGTACCTTTGTCGTCTTGCCCCTTCCCAATCGTAAGACATCAGTGCCTCCCTCTCGGTGGCGCACAATGCACGATTGCACATATGACGAAAAGTCCATTTTCCTCATATACACAGCGCTGCTTGTCTGTTGTCCCTACCACTGGCTAGGACGCAGTCAATGCCGCGTCCCTTCGATCTCCAGTTCTATGTATCGGCCGATGGACCAGAGATAGGCGACGATCTGCAGCTTCAGGTGATCGCGCTCGCCGAATTTGTCGCCGATCCGGTCAAGATCCTCAAGCGCTGCATCCTGCTCCTCGATATCACCAAGTACGTACTTGTCATGCCCTATGGCGGTGATATCGCAACCGGCCGCAATAATCTCAGACACGAAATCCGGTATTTCGCTCGGCTTCATCTTTCGCGGCTTGCTTTGGGCCATATTAATCCTCCTTTGATCGAGCAGGAAGGGTAGGGATTCGGGAGATCCGCTAGGCTATTGCGCTGAAGCGAGAGCGACCAGTCATGCTGCTAAGGCAATCAAAGCCCGAGCCGCGCGTGCCTGTACCGTCGACGCCTGGCACGTTCCCAATCGTAGGACATGAGGTTCCCCCTCTCGGCCGCGCACAATGCCAGATTGTGGGTGGGTGGGAAAGGCGCTTCCTCAGAGGAGCAAAGCGGTCCCCGCCAAAAAGTATGGCCTCGCCGGGGAGAGCGAGGCCATGGGGCACTTTCATGAGTTTCAGATCCGGGCGGATCGTGAAGGCGTCATCCTGATCGGGGGACTCAGGGCTGCCACAGGCGAGAAACGCCGACGGCGTTATTGAGTTCCTGCCTTCGCAAAAAAAAATGGCCCCAAAGTGCGGGGCCGAATTGTGTGCTGTGCCAAGAAGCCCGAGCAGGCGAAAGGGATCACTCGGGCTCGTTCTAAGACTATCACGTGCGGCGACAAATTCCGAGCCCTTTGGAGAATCCTACAAATTGCGCGTCGGGCGAAAGCCTGATCTGATGCGGGCATGACCACGAAGCTTTCAGACTTGAGGCTGAGAAACCCAAAGCTCCTCGGCGAGCTCAAACGACGGGGGTTTGAGACCGTCGATGACATGAAGCACGTTCCCACGACGGACGCGTTGCGGATGAAGGGAATGGGCGCAAAATCGTGGCAGAAAATCTGTGATGCATTGGGCAGAGACCCTGCAAAGACGTGAGGCCTGAAAGCCATTACCGGGCCACCTCCTTCGAAATCAGTTCATTGAACTTCTCGATATTCGCCCGCGGCTATAAAGACTTTGAGCATTCTCTTCACCTGCGTGGAAAAGCTCCTCTACCGCTGCGTCCTGGCGGTGGTATCGCCAATCCGGGCGCTAACTGGGTGGCGATGGCATGTTCGGGAGCGTGTCTAGCCCTGGCTTTTGGGCACGCCGGTTTTGCGCAAGCCCGCCCGACCTCTAGCCTCTCTCGTCGCTGCAACTTGGGTGTCGCTGGGTGATCTGTCCTCAGTTGCTAAGGGAATGCGGGCGGTACCGAACCAGATAGCGCACTCTAGAAGGGAAGTTTCATCCTTGTTCCCAAGCCGGTATTCATCAGCGATGAAGCTTGCTAGGCGGACGGCTCGCTTGCTGAGATGTGGAATGCGAGTTTTGGCACAGGCCGTTTCGAAGACTTTTCGTATCAAGGCAAGATCTCGGGGACCAAGATGTTGAATTGCGAGTTTGGGCGGTATGTGCACTGACACCTCCTATGAATGAAGGGGGTGCGCGTCGAACCGGACTTGGAGGAAGCTCAAAAGGTGAACCTGCGATTGCGCCACCTTCATTCTCCCACCGATTGATGGCTTCCGTTTTCGTTTGGGCTGCAATTTGATTTTGTCCGCCTGGCGCGCCGCTCTTCCCAAGAAAGGCGGTCAGTTGCGCCTTTGTCAGTTCGCCCCGCTGAATGGCGGCCGTCAGGAATCGCGCCAGAGCAAGCTTTTCTGCGCGTTCATCTCTTTCTTTGGCTTCGAGATAACCAGCGGCTTTTAGTATTTCAACCAAAAGGCTGATGTCTTCGGCGTCTATATCTAGATCTGGATCCTTGGAAGACATGCGGCCTCCTTCGCGTGGGGCGGCAGGCGGCCCGCGCTAGTTCTAACGCGCTATACTATGCGCCCAATGGTTCAGAGATTCTACGGGTGTGCTCGGAAAGGCGACTCTAAGAAACGGCCTCGTCGTGGGGGGCGACGAGGCCGGCTACACGACTTCACTAATGGTGAAGCCGTCAGGCGCCTTCAGTCTCCGAAGGGCGGGGATCTAAATGCGCATTAGCTTATATAGGAGGCGTAGAATTCGCTTCCAAGGGCAGGCCAGAAAAAGAATGGCCCCGAAAGGCGATTAAGGGGCCATGAGAGTGTCGTCCTTCTGCCGGGCCGGCAGGATGGAACTCGCCAGCCCACCTATTCAATCTCTGAGGTTGAATAGGTGGGCTGGCTTGATTTTCTCCTCGTAGCCGTCGCATCGTAACCCATGGCCGAGCCCTACCAGCCCCGTTACATAGGACATGCTATCCCTCTATTCGATTGATGAGCATCCAGACCGCCATAGCAATCAACATTAGGTTTTCAGTGAGTGAGATAAGGCCCAACGGGACATTGCTGTCGCCGCCGACGCAAGCACATTTCAGCTTACGGCGGTCAATGTATACGGCCTTGAAAACGGAAATGGCACCAATGGTGCCGACTACGAACGCAACCGGAATTGCAAGCCACAACCATACGCCAGCGATCATCAGGATACCTGCAAGGGCTTCGCCGAAGGGGTAGAGGTAGGCATGAAGCGTTTTCTTATTGGTGCATTTGCCGTCGTCACGGCCATCGGCCTTGCCGGCACTGCGCTTGCGCAGGAATTCACGTTCCGCTTCCAGTCTTCGGACCCGGCGGGCAACCCGAACTTCGAATATCAGAAAGGTTGGACCGACCTCGTCGCCGAGCGCTCCGGCGGCAAGGTGAAGATCGAGCTTCTGCCGGTCGGTTCGGTCGTGGAATATAACGAAACGCTTGATGCGGTTGCAGGCGGCATTCTCGATGGTCAGATCTGCGATTCGTCCTATTGGGCCGGCAAGGATCCGGCTTTCGGCCTGATCTCCAATCCGGTCGGCGCCTGGTCCGATCCGGCGCAGATGATCGACTTCGTGGAGAACGGCGGTGGCAAGGAGATCATGCAGGAATTGCTGGGCTCCTACGGCCTGCATTTTATCGGCGTTTCCACTCCGGGGTTGGAAGCGTTCGTCTCGCGTGTGCCGCTTGATGGTGTCGATGATCTCAAGGGGCTGAAGATGCGCGCCCCGGAAGGTCCGATTGCCAACGTGTTTGCAGCCGCTGGCGCTGCCCCGGTCAATCTGCCGTCCTCCGAAGTCTATACGTCGATCGACAAGGGCGTCGTCGATGCGGCCGATTATTCCGCATTCTCGGTCAATCAGGCGCAGGGCCTCAATGGCGTTGCGAAACATCCGGTGTATCCAGGCTTCCACTCGCTGCCACTCGTCGAGGGTCTCCATGAACATGGCGAAATGGGAAGCGCTGCCGGATGACCTCAAGAAAATCCTTGAGGAAACTGTCAAGGAATTCCAGCAGACCCAGAACAACGGTCTCAAGGCCGCCGACCAGAAGGCGGTGGAGGCGGCCAAGGCCGAAGGCTCGATTACGATCCACGATTGGTCGGCCGAGGAGCGTGCCAAGTTTCGCAAGCTTGGGGTCGCCGAATGGGAGAATATCGCGAAGCGTTCGCCAATGGCCCAGAAGGTGTTCGACACGCTGACGGCCTACCTGAAGGAAAAGGGCTTGCTCTGACCCAACCATGCGGCGGCCCGCTCCGGGCCGTCGTTTTCTCGTGCCGAGGGAGAGGGGCATGACAAGAGACACGTTTTCAGAGGACGCCGGGGCCGCCATGGGCGCCGAGGTCGTCGGGGCCGTTCCCGAAGCCGGCATGCTCGGCCGTCTCATCGAGAAGCCGGCTATGTTTTTGCCGTCGGCATCGTGCTCGCAGCGCTCATACTGCTTGTGGAAGTATTCCTGCGATACGTGTTGAACAGCCCGACGATCTGGGCACATGAGACGACGGTATTCCTTTGCGGCGTCGCTTTCATCTTCGGCGGCCTCTATTGCACCGCCCGCAACACCCATATCCGCGTCGTTCTGCTCTATGATCATTTCTCTCCCCGCGCGCGCCGGATCGCCGACATCGTCATCTCCCTTGTTAGCGCCCTTGCCAGCGGCTTCTTCGCCTTTGCCGCCTATCACATGGTCGAACGGGCCGTGGTCACTCCTTCCGGCGAGGTCCGCCTGGAGACGACCGGTAGTGCCTGGAGCCCGCCGACGCCGGCCCTGATCAAGATCTTTATCCTCTTGGTTATGATCCTGCTCGTCGTTCAGTTTCTGATTCTTGCCGTCAACTACGCCAAGCGAGCTTCAAAGGACTGAACGATGACCGATCTGTTTGATTTCAGCATCAATCTGCAGGCGCTCGGCATCGGTTGGGGCACCCTGCTTATGTTCGTGATGATGGTAGGGCTGCTACTCTCCGGCATGCCGCTCGCCTTTGTCACACTTCTCGTAGCACTTATCTTCGCGCTCGGTTGGTTCGGGCCCATGTCGATCCCGCTCATTACGAGCCGCGTTTATTCCTTTGTGATGAACTTCGTATTCGTTTCGGTGCCGATGTTCGTCCTTATGGCCGCGATACTCGACCGCTCCGGCATCGCACGCGACCTCTTCGATGCCATGAAGCTTTTTGCCGGCCGAATACGCGGCGGCGTTGCGGTTCAAACCGTCTTTGTGTCGGTGATCCTCGCTGCCATGCGCGGTATCATCGGCGGCGAGATCGTTCTTCTCGGCCTTATCGCGCTGCCGCAGATGCTGCGTCTCGGATATGATCGCAACCTGGCGATCGGCGTCGTCTGCGCGGGCGGTTCGCTCGGCACGATGATCCCGCCTTCCATCGTCCTGATCATCTATGGCCTGACGGCGAACGTTTCTATCGGTGATTTGTTCACGGCAGCCTTCTTGCCTGGCTTCATGCTGGCGATGTTCTATGTAGCCTATATTCTCGTGCGCGCCTACTTTACGCCCGGCGTTGTGCCGCCGGTAGATATGACGCCGATCCCAACAGAAGAGAAACTCCGGCTCCTTAAGGGTCTTGCCCTGCCGGTGCTTGTCGTCTTCGTTGTTCTCGGCTCGATATACGGCGGCATCGCGTCCGTAACTGAAGCCTCCGCAATCGGAGTCGGTGGGGTCATCCTTTCGACCATTCTGCGGGGGGAGTTCTCATATAGACTGCTGCGCGATGCGGCGATGCAGACGCTATCGACTGTGGGCATGATCGTCTGGATCGGCATAGGTGCCACGGCCATCGTGGGCGTCTACAACTTGATGGGCGGCGTGAATTTCGTTTCTGGCATGATCACCGGCATTTCCGATAGTCCGACTGTGATCGTGCTGGTGATGATGTTGATCCTGTTCGTGCTGGGCGCCTTTCTGGATTGGGTCGGGATAGCCCTTCTCACGATGCCGATCTTCGTACCGATCATCAAGTCGCTCGGCATGGACCCGGTCTGGTTCGGCGTTCTCTTCTGCATGAACATGCAGGTGTCGTTCCTGTCGCCGCCCTTTGGGCCGGCCGCCTTCTACCTGAAGTCAGTGGCCCCTCCGGGCATTACGCTGGGGATCATCTTCCGGGCTCTTGTTCCGTTCATCATGTTACAGATCCTCGCCGTCTCCATGTTGATCGCGTTCCCGGGCATTACCGGACGATAACTAACCCATATTTCCTTCAATCGTAGTCGATTGACGGTGTCGTTTGGCTGTTATCCGTCAGGACCATACAACTGGCCGGTACGTAGACCTCGCTCCCGAGGAACTGCGGCATTAAAGCCTTAGCCAGGCTCGTTGGGGAGGAGAGCTGGGCGTGACCGTGGTTCCGCCAAGACGAAGAACATCGAGCGGCTCTCTGTTCGTCGAACATAGCTTCGATGCGGAATAAGATCCGAGGGTCTCAGTTATCACAGCGGCTCTGGTTGCCAATGCCTCCAGGTCCAATGTTAACCCTGGAGAATCTAGTCCAAGTGCAACATTGCCGTGTGAAGGGTAGGGCATCACGCGCAGTCTCGCAAATGCGCTATGAAGACCTCGGCGGGTGTGCGGTAACCCAGGCACTTGCGTGGCAGCGCGTTCAGATGGTGGACGAGCGCGACGAGCTATTGCTGGGTGACGGCGGTGAGATCGGTATCGCTGGGCGTGAAGCGGCGGCTGCGCTTGTTGGCGTTTTTCCACCGCACCTTTCCGCCACGGCGCACTGGGGTCGCAGAACCAGCTCCGCGCGCCGATGCCATCTTCCAAAGCCCTAAAGCGGCGAACTCCGTGCCGCGATCAAAGGTGAAACTCTGCCGGGCAAAGGCTGGCAAAGGTGAGAACGTTTCGATGATCTTGTCCATGATCGGTCTCGAGCGCCGGCTCGGATTCTTGATCATCACGGTGTAGAGGCTTTTGCGCTCGGCCAACGAGATCAGGTTGGCGTTGCCGAAATCACGTTCGAAGATCAACAAGTCGCCCTCCCAATGCCCGAACTGCGAACGATCACCATGAAATCAGGGCGTTGCGATATCCTGCAGGCAGCCGGAAAAGTGCCGTCACGGGGTTTCCTCGAGCTGCGGGGGGCGGCGTTTGCTGCGGCCTTCCGCCAGATGCTGATGGAGTTCCAGCGCCTGATCTTCCTTGCCATAGATGAAGCGATAGATCGTCTCGCTGCAGACCCGCACGGCGCTGACGCCATCGGCGAGCAGACGACCGGCAATCTGTTCCGGTGACCAAGGTGTCTTCAGCTGCTCGATCACAAGCTCGCGCAATTGCGGGTGCCGCACAAGCTTCCTCAGGCGCTGCCGCCGCTCTTTGTGGATGTCGTACGCCAACGAAAGCCCCTTCAGAAAAGGCTCCTGCTTAGCCGAAATTTCTTACCCCCACCTTTTTCCCACTCCCCTTTCATGGCCTGTGGCTTCCCTCATGCCGCAATCTGACATGCTACCCACTTCTGGTTTCGAGTTTCAATCAGTCGCCACGGAGATTTCAAACCGTCACTCCTTGACTTTCAATTGGTCATCGTCGTAGTTTCAAACAGTCATCAAAGGAATGAAGCTGTGGCGCTGTATCCAAGGCTCGTTGAGCAACGCGTTGCCGACGCCCTGTCAGACACGCGAGTCGTACTGATCGTAGGTCCCAGACAATCAGGAAAAACGACGTTGGCTAAGAAGATGGCCAACGAGGGGATGGAGTATTACACGCTGGATAATGCAACCATCCTGGACGCAGCGCGACAGGATCCCGTTGGCTTTGTAAGAGGTATGGATCGCGCCATCATCGATGAAATTCAGCGCGCGCCCGAACTGCTGTTGGCCATCAAGGAAAGCGTGGATACCGACCAGCGCCCAGGGCGGTTCCTTCTGACCGGTTCAGCCAATCTCATGACGTTGCCACGCGTGGCAGACTCGCTCGCAGGGCGAATGGAGGTTGTTCGATTGCTGCCGCTTGCGCAAAGCGAGATCAGAACCGCCGGCAGCAGCTTCCTGCGCGACGCCTTTCAAAACGAAGCCAAGGCCGGAGAGCCATTCTTCGGAGACGACCTCATGGCTGCGGTTCTGGCCGGTGGATATCCCGAGGCGCTGGCCCGCAAAACCTTGAACCGCAGACAGGACTGGTATGCGGATTATATCCAGGCGATCGTTCAACGCGACGTTCGCGATGTCGCGCAAATCGAGCAGATTGCTCAAATGCCGCGCCTCCTACGCATCCTGGCAGAGCATTCGGGACAGCTCGTCAACTATTCTGGAATTGGCGCGGCCATTGGGATGAACCACATTACAACGCAAAAATATGTCGGCATCTTCGAGAGCCTGTTCCTCGCTCGAACCGTACAACCCTGGTTTTCGAACAAACTAAAACGCCTCACGAAAACACCGAAAATACATTTCCTCGATTCTGGTCTTCTCGCATCCCTTCGTGACCTCTCTCTCGACCGTCTCCACGGCGACAGGGGTCAGTTCGGGGCATTGCTGGAGACTTTCGTTTTTGCCGAGATCCTTAAACTCGCCAGCGGCGGGCAAACCCGCTTCGAGTTTTCGCATTTTCGAGACAAGCAGCAGAACGAAGTCGATATCGTCATCGAAGATACAAGGGGGCGGATCGTCGGTATCGAAATAAAGGCGGCAGCATCCGTCTCGAATTCCGATTTTTCCGGATTGCGAATTTTGGCCGAAGCATCCGGAGAACGGTTTGTTTCGGGCGTGGTCTTGTATGACCACCACAAAGTGGTCCCTTTCGGAGAACGTTTGTCCGCTGTGCCAATATCGGCGTTGTGGCGGTAGCGCGTGAGAATTTCGCTCAGTATTCAGACCCGAGCATTTTTGAGACTTCCAAGGTCTCGATAACCAATAGGCCTCAGGTTCGATTCCCTTCAAGGCGAGGGAATCGTCCGCAGACGCTGAGAAACGTGCCAAGCAGCAAATCGGTCAACCTCCTATGACGGAAGTTGCCTTATCCAATCGTCGAATCCAGCGTGTGGGGCCTGTACCGCCAGACCCGTATTCGGTCGTCCGTCTGATTTCACCGATTGCCTAAGCTCCCGTGCGCTTTGCCTGTACTGCTGTTTGAAGGCGCGGGCGAAATGATCGCCTCTCAAAAATCCGAAGTCGGCCGCAATGTCGGAGATGCGGCGCATATCCCTGGGATTGGCCAAAATAGACCTAATCCGCTCGAGCCGACGGCTCTGGATGTAATGGACAACGCCACCTTCCGTTTCGAACAAGCGATAAAGCGTCCGGCGGGATACGGCGACAATGTTGCAGATCGCAACGATGTTCAGCGTGCTGGCGTCGAGGCGAGCCTCGATATAACGTTTCGCGTGACGCAGTAGCACGAGCTCGAGGCCGGGGCGCGCAGCCCTCCTGAGCGCTTCCAGGAAAGCGGCTGGGCGAAGCCCGGGTTTGCCGCCTTCGTCTCCTCGATCATCGAAAGTGGCTACGATCCAGCGAAGATGGACGGTGTGCGCGCGCGGCTGCGCGAGCTAAGACTTGAACCCTATGATTGCCTCAACCCGGTCCTGATGGATGTCGCCACATGGGCAGCCAAGAAGAGCGGCGCGCTCCCCAATTGATCGAAGAGACGCTCTTCAAACTCGATCCGTGTTCGGCTCGTTTGGAACTCGCCAGCTTCCGTAGCATTGTGTGCTCGGCGAAGTTCGCCGAGCACTTCTAAAGCTTGCCGCGTTTATGGACGACGCGGCCGGTGTAGATTGTGTTCCGAGGCGCTGACGGTGCGGGGTGCCAAGAGAGGTCATCAGGCGCAGGATGTCGTCACAGTGCCCACGAAAAAGATCGGCGTCGATGCGGTCACCCGTTACGTTCTGAAGGATGCCATACTGCTTTGCGGGACCGCAGCCATAGAGACATCGCCCATCCCGGTCCACTAGGAAACGACTGACAAGCTCAGGGGTCATTGCCGAAAAAATTGGAACCAATCCGGCCACCCGAAGGTTTGATTTGTGGGTGTCAACACTTCACCCGCTTTCAGAAGCAGCGGGAATCCGATCGGCGCCTTTAGATCCGTCCTTAACGCACTTTCAGCAGTGACCGTTTTGGTCTCGGCGGCGGTCTTTACCCAGCCGGCGAACGCTGAGGACAAGGATCGTTGTCGCGTTGCTTCGGGCGACGACACGAACCAGAAGAATCTCTCAGAAAAACTGGACGATTGCGATGGGGTGTTGAAGCCCCCTCGCGTCGGCGACACTGAAATCAAAACACCGGCGCCTGATGTCGGGAAAACGCGGGTGATCCGCCCCGGCGAATTGCAATAGAGCGTCGCCGATGGCGGGTAAGCCTGGCTCAAAATGCTAAGAGTTCTGTGGCCGCTATATCCGACTAAAGTCGGCTTACGGCGGGCGGCGTGAAACGGCGTTGAGCACCGGGATCCAGCCACAGGCTCTCCAGCGGAGCCGTCGGCGGGTGCAAATCGGACCACACATCCGCCGCCGGCGACGCGGCAATTCCAGATGAAGCCTTCAGCATCCACACAGGAGCCGTCCGGCAGACCTCGCTCAAAACCAGCCGATGCCGGTTCTGAGCCAGCGTGAAATCGAGAGGGGGCCTTGGCGGATTTCGATCCGCCAAGTTTTCTGGCCCTCCATAAGCCGGCGGAGGTTGACACGAAAATCGTATCCGTTATTCTGGATGTATGGATAGCAATACAGCAATCGCGGCGCTTGCCGCACTCGCCCAGTCTACCAGGCTCGAGACGTTTCGACTTCTCGTCCGACACGAACCCGACGGCATTCCTGCCGGCGAACTCGCCCGGCTTCTCGACGTACCGCAAAACACCATGTCGGCGCACCTTGCGACGCTGTCGCGTGCGGGCCTGGTTTCAAGCGAGCGGCAGAGCCGTTCAATTATCTATCGGGCGGACCTTCAGGGGCTGCGCGACCTGACCCTCTTCCTGCTGAAAGACTGCTGCGGCGGCTCGGCGGAACTCTGCGCGCCGCTCATCGCAGAACTCACACCCTGCTGTGCTCCCGAGGTGAAGCTGTCATGAGCGACATCAGGCTAGAGCCAGTCACGGGGAGCGATCCCGAACTGAAACTGGCGCTGTCGGCTTCCGGTCTTCCAACCGAAGACCTCGAAGACACTGGGCGCTCGTTTTTCAGGGCGGTTTCCTCAGATCGAAGCACGGTTGGCTATGCTGGCATTGAGGCGTGCGGTGACGACGTGCTTCTCAGGTCGATAGTCATCTTGCCCGAGCATCGTGGCAAGGCGCTTGGAAAATCGCTGACCAGGGAAACGCTGAAGGCCGTCGATGTAAGCTCGGCAGTCTTCCTTGCGACGACCTCCGCCGCACCGTTCTTCGAAAGGCTTGGCTTCATTGTGGTCGAGCGGGCCGATGTGCCGCCCGCCGTTCTCGCAACCCGTCAACTGTCGGGCATCTGCCCGGCATCGGCAACGATCATGAAACTCGACAGAGCTCCGACCTAACCACGGAACACAACCATGACCGACAAGACTTACAACGTGCTCTTCTTGTGCACGGGCAATTCCGCTCGTTCTATTCTCGCCGAATCCATCCTCAACAAGGAAGGCGGCGGGCGCTTCCGGGCGTTTTCCGCGGGCAGCCAGCCCAAGGGCGAAGTCAATCCACATGCCCTGAAGGAACTGGACGTCCTCGGTTATCCGGCGACTGGCTTCTCTTCGAAGAGCTGGGACGTTTTCGCACAGCCGGGCGCGCCCGAAATGGACTTCATCTTTACCGTCTGTGATAGCGCGCACGGCGAGGCCTGCCCCGTATGGATCGGTCATCCGATGACCGCGCATTGGGGTGTCGAGGACCCCGCGGCTGTGGTGGGTTCTGAGGTCGAAATCCAGCGCGCCTTTGCACAGGCCGCTCGCTTCCTCAAGAACCGCATCATGGCCTTCATCAGCCTTCCGCTGGCATCGATCGACCGCCTGGCGCTCGAAACGAAACTCCGCCAAATCGGCGCGATGGAAGGTTCGACGGCACCCCAGGGAAAGACGGCCTGATGTCTACCTTCGAACGCTACCTCACCATCTGGGTCTTCCTTTGTATCGTCGTCGGCGTCGCCCTCGGTCATTTGATGCCCGGCGTTTTCCAGGTCATCGGCGCGGCAGAGGTCGCGAAAGTGAACTTGCCCGTCGCCATCCTGATCTGGCTGATGATCATCCCGATGCTCATCAAGATCGACTTCCGCTCGTTGGCGCAGGTCAGCACGTATTGGCGTGGCATCGGCGTGACCCTGTTCATCAACTGGGCCATCAAACCGTTCTCCATGGCGCTGCTGGGATGGCTATTTGTGGGTTGGCTCTTCCGTCCGTATCTGCCGGCCGACCAGATTGACTCCTATATCGCTGGCCTCATCATCCTCGCGGCAGCACCTTGTACCGCGATGGTGTTCGTCTGGAGTAACCTGACGCGCGGCGAGCCGCTGTTCACGCTTTCCCAGGTAGCGCTCAACGATGCGATCATGGTCGTCGCCTTTGCGCCGATCGTCGGACTGCTTCTCGGATTGTCGGCTATCACCGTACCGTGGGACACGCTCGTTCTGTCGGTCGTTCTTTATATCGTCGTCCCGGTCATCATCGCTCAGGTCCTGAGAGCGCGGCTGACCGCCGACGGCACGACCAAAGCGCTGGACGCCATGCTGACGAAACTCCAGCCGCTTTCGCTCCTCGCCCTGCTCGCGACGCTTGTTCTCCTCTTTGGCTTCCAGGGCGAGCAGATCATCGCACAGCCGACCATCATCGCACTGCTGGCCGTTCCCATCCTGATCCAGGTCTATTTCAACTCAGGCCTGGCCTATCTCCTGAACCGGATGTCGGGAGAGCGCCATTGCGTCGCCGGGCCTTCAGCACTGATCGGAGCCAGCAACTTCTTCGAACTTGCGGTTGCCGCGGCCATCAGCCTGTTCGGCTTCCAGTCAGGTGCTGCGCTGGCAACCGTCGTCGGCGTGCTCATCGAAGTTCCCGTGATGCTCACGGTCGTCTGGGCCGTGAACCGCACCAAGGGCTGGTACGAGGCAGCTCCCGCTGTCTCCCGGAACACCATCACTGAAAGGACATGACAATGGACGCCACCATCTATCACAACCCCGCCTGCGGCACGTCCCGCAACACGCTGGAGATGATCCGCGCAGCCGGGATCGAACCTGATATCATCGAGTATCTCAAGTCACCGCCGTCGCGCGACGCGTTGGCAAGGATGATCTCCGATGCCGGACTGACCGTCCGACAGGCGATCCGCGAGAAGGGCACGCCTTACGCGGTACTGGGTCTCAACGACCCGAACCTGACGGACGACCAGCTGCTCGACGCGATGCTGAAGGACCCGATCCTCATCAATCGTCCGTTCGTCGTCACGCCGCTCGGCACCAGGCTTGCGCGACCCTCCGAGGCCGTGCTCGACATCCTGCCGGATGCCTTCAAGGGTGCCTTCTTCAAGGAAGACGGCGAGCAGGTCCTCGATCAGGAGGGCAAGCGCGTTGTCTGAAATTTTTCCCGCCTTGCAGGAGCGGCATCTTCGCCAACCTGACATTGACGCGTTGCGTCCGGCGTTCTCGACGCACAAGCCGCGCATCCTGATCCTCTACGGCTCGCTCCGGGAGGTTTCCTACAGTCGGCTGCTCGCGCACGAAGCCAGACGCCTTCTCGAGCGGTTGGGGTGCGAGGTGCGGATGTTCGATCCGAGGGGGCTGCCGCTTCCCGACGAGGCGCCGGTCAGCCATCCGAAAGTGCAGGAGCTGCGCGACCTGTCGCAATGGTCGGAAGGCCAAGTCTGGGTTAGCCCCGAGCGCCACGGCGCGATGACGGGCATCATGAAGGCCCAGATCGACTGGATTCCCCTGTCCCTGGGATCGATCCGGCCGACGCAAGGCAAGACGCTGGCGATCATGGAAGTCTCCGGCGGCAGCCAGTCCTTCAACGCCCTGAACCAGATGCGCGTGCTCGGCCGCTGGATGCGGATGATCACGATCCCCAACCAGTCGTCGGTCGCCAAGGCCTACCAGGAGTTCGACGCCGACGGCCGCATGAAGCCGTCGTCCTACTACGACCGCGTCGTGGATGTCTGCGAGGAACTGGTGAAGTTCACGCTGCTGACACGGGACGCCTCGGCCCACCTTACAGACCGCTACAGCGAGCGGAAGGAGCACGCGGCCGAGTTGGAGAAGCGAGTGTCACTGAGATCGATTTAGTCAAAGGCCATCGGCAATGTTCCGATAGCGGCCATCTTGCAATCGCAATGGCCGCGCCAAAGCGAACCAACGCCTTGTCCGCTTGTGGCGGCCCATTGCAGCCTTTCGAAAGACGGACCTAGCGCTCATGACGCAAAACTATGCACGAGGCGATATTTCCAATAGGCTATTTAGCAATGGATGACGGGCGTCATCTGAAAGCATTCGTTGCCGAGGCACAAAGTGTGACCATACAGCTTCGATCAACCCTCAGCTGTCCCAATTGCGGCCAGCGGGCTACGGAAACGATGCCCACCGACGCCTGTCAGTTTTTCTATGATTGCAATGGATGCGGTATGATGCTCCGGCCAAAATCCGGGGACTGCTGTGTGTTCTGTTCCTTTGGCGACGTGCCTTGCGCGCCAATCCAGGAGGCCAAACATAACAACGGAGCCGCAAGTTGTTGCGTCGGTTCCTAACGTGGGATGAGAGGCAAGGCTGACATCCCATTGGGCTATGCCGGCGCATTCCGGGCGATAGACAAGCGCCCACGCTGCTCCCTCACGGACGCCGAGGAGTTCCACGATGAGCGAAGACGCCTTCAACATGTCGATCCGCAAGTTCCTGAAAGAAGTCGGTATCACCTCGCAGCGTAAGATCGAAGAGGCCGTGCGCGGGGGGCAGTTCGGCGGCGAGAAGCTGAAGGTGCGCATGACGCTGACGGCGGAGGGCACTGGTCTCAACCACGTGGTGAACGGTGAGATCGAACTTCCATAGGTCTGGCGAAAGCATGGATCGAAACGCCCAGGCCGATACTCATCAATGAGACCAAGATCGGTCAGGCATCGCGCCCGCACTAAGCCGGAAGCTTCTATCTCCCCACCGAGCCAAGCCTAGAGCCCGCGCACCTCTGCCACAAGATCGTTCTCGACGAGCATGACGTTCGTCGGACGGACTTCACGTGCGCGACATGAGCAGAACAACTGGCATCCGCACGCCGACGCTGCAATAATTGAGCTTCATCGAGGGAGGCAATGATGCGGAAGAGTGCGCCGGATTTCAGCCTTGAGGGCAAGGTGACTTTGGTGACGGGCGCGAGCCGTGGCATTGGACGTGCTTGCGCACTTGCCTGTGCTGCAGCAGGCTCAGATATTGTCTTGGGGGTCCGCGATGTCGCAGCGTCCGCGGGCCTGATCGCCGAAATCGAGGGCGCGGGACGAAAGGTTCTCCCTGTTGAACTGGACATTCCCAACAAGGCCCATATCGCACAAGCCGTCGACGCGGCGGTTTCTGCATTCGGTCGGATCGACGTCCTCGTCAACAATGTCGGCGTGGCCCCGGGCAATCTTGCGGAACTCGTTGAGGAGAAGGACCTTGACGAGATACTCGATGTCAACATCAAGGGCACCTTCCTGATGACACAGGCAGTGGGCCTTCACATGATCGCGCGAAATGGTGGCCGGATCATCAGCATTAGCTCACAGGCCGGTACGGTCGCACTGCGCGGAGAGGCAATCTATTGCATGAGCAAGGCGGCAATTAATCACCTCACGCGCTGCCTTGCAGCCGAATGGGCACGCTATAATGTCACCGTAAACACCGTATCCCCGACATTCATCCACACGGATGGTACAGCACCGTTTTTATCCGATGCCGAAAATCGCAAAGCGACGGTCGATCACATTCCACTCGGCCGGATCGGGGAAACCGATGATGTGGTGGGTGCCGTAGTCTTCCTTGCATCGCCGGCTGCGAGCCTGATCACCGGCGCGAACCTGCTGGTGGACGGCGGATGGTCCGTCGCCTGAGGCCACGGGGTCGAGCTCGAAAAGCGCGTCAAATTGATCTAGGGAAGAAATCCTGTCAGCCGTGCCGCCAGACCTTCACGGCTGACAGCAACAAGATCACGGCGAGTGCGGGAAGGAGGATCGAATTCGGGACAATGCCGAGGAGTAGACCGCCGACGAACGTCCCCACCACCGATCCCGCGGCCATGATGAGGACGAACACCCTGTTGCGACCCAGAACCGAAAAGCTCTGGTCGCGGCTGTAGCGGGTAAAGCCTACCAGAATTGTAGGAAGGCTCACCGCCAGTGAGAGGCTACCGGCGAGCTTGATGTCCGCGCCGAAGAGCAGAACCAACGTCGGAATGAGCAACTCGCCCCCGGCGACGCCCAGCAGCGACGCAACGATGCCGATCACGCAGCCGGCGGATATACCGGCGACAATCTGCCAGTTTCCGGTCAGAAGCGGTTGACCCGCCGAGGTGCCGTGGCCAAGCACCAGCACGACGGCGATTGCGACAAGAAGAACGGATATCACCCTGTAGAGGGTCTCAGATTTCAACCGTGTGGCCCATCCTGCGCCGAACCAGGCACCGATCAGGCTTCCTGCAAGAAGGTTCAGTACGATCGGCCAATTCGATGCGATCTGACTGAAAGGGATCGTGCCGGCTCGAAACGGCAGGGCGCAAGACACGACGACAAGGCTCATTGCCTTGTTCAGGATCACCGCCTCGAGGGCCGCGAAATTGAATGCGCCGATGAGCAGCGGCAGACGAAATTCTGCCCCTCCAAGCCCTATCAACCCGCCGAGTGCGCCGATGATGGCGCCGCCGCCGAAAGCGGCCGGATGACTGCGTGACGTCGTGGATTTGATCGTAGTGTTCACGGAGGCTTGGCTTTCATGGCGGTGATCCGCGGACTTTTATGTACGCTCTTCCATTATCGGGCAACGCGGTCGCGACGCACCGATGAGGCGACAGCGACGAACGCCAGGATCCCAAGCGTACCCAGCGCGGCGATCACGAAAAGCGAGAGGGTTGTCCCGAAGTGGTTCATAGCGGCTGCGAACGCAAACGGGGCGGCCGCGCCAGTCGCCAACCTTGCCGCAGCCATCTTGCCCGTGATCGCGCCATAGCCAGCGGACCCGAAGAGATAGAGGGGCAAGCTCCCCTGAGCGATGCTGTTGATCCCTGACCCAAGGCCAAGACAGATGGCGAAAGCCACCGCACCGGGCAGCCAATCACCTGACACCCCGAGTATTACCGCGCCAGTGACCATGAGAGCGGCAGAGACAATCGCAAGCGCGGGCGGCGACAGGCTCTTTCCGAAGACCATGTTGATCAGGCGGCTCATGACCTGGGCCGGACCAAACAAGGAACCGATCAGGACCGCCGCACTGCCAAGTCCGATCGCGCCGAGCATCGGCACCATGTGGGCGAGGATCGCGGCGAGGGTGAAGCCCGAAAGAGAGAAGGCAAAGGAGACCAGCAGCATGCCACGGCGACGCGCCTGGGGTTCGAGAGCGCCGACAACGACCTCGCGGGTTCTTGTCTCGTCCGTCTTGGAACTCAGCCTTCCGGCACGCATGATCCAGTAGTGTAGGGGCATGCAGACGATAAGGTTCAGGACGGCGAACACCAGATAGATTTCCCGCCACGTCAGATATCCGGTCAGTGCCGCGGCGATCGGCCAGAAGATGGTGGAGGCAAAGCCGCCGATGAGTGTCAGATAGGTGATGCTGCGGGACGCGGTGCGAGGTTCGCTTTCGACCAGTGTTGCGAAGGCCGCCTGATACTGGACCATCCCGGAGGACACTTCGAGCAGGACAATCGCAAGGACAAAGAGCGACACAGACGGCGACCATGCACAAAGCACCAGCGTTAACGCCGCAAGGGCCGACCCCAGCGTCATCACCGTTGCCGCACCGATCTTGTCCATGTGCCTGCCGATGAACGGCGCAGACAGGCCGCCGATGAACAGCGAGACCGAGAAGACGGCGAAGACCCGCTCCAGGCTGATGCCAAGGTCTTTGGCCATTCCGGGTGCGAGGATGCTGAAGGAATAGTAGAGAGTGCCGTAGCCGATGATCTGCGTGACACCGAGAGCGGAGACGATGCCCGCCGGAACCTTGATCGTATGCAATGACGTGTTCCTTGACGGGCTATACTTCGCTTGAACAGCAACTGGCGGATCGCTCGACGGACCCGCGGATGCCGGGATGCCCCGCGCAGCAGTCTTCCATCAGGAAAGTCACCAGATCGGCCAGCGTGTCGTAACTTGCGTTATAGACGATCGAGCGCGACTCCCGGCGTTGGGAGATGAGGCCTGATCGTTCGAGTTCCTTGAGGTGGAACGAGACGTTTGATGGAGAGACGCCCATGCGTTCGGCAATCGCGCCGGCGGCCAGACCTACCGGGCCGGCGATGACCAGGGTCCTCACGATGGAAAGTCGGGTTTCCTGTGAAAGCGCGGCGAAGGAGGAGAGGGCTTGACGATCATCCATATTTCGATAATCCTTGAATCATTGAAATTGAGGATAGCCGCAAATGAGCGCGATCGACAATAGCCAATCCGACAAAACCGATATCTCGCTTGGGGAGTTGCTCGGCAGAGCCGCAGAGACACCGGACCTCCCCTTGGTCTTCCTGTATGACGGAAAGCCCGTGAAGCCCGGCTATCACGTGACCGAGGTCAAGGCTGGCCATTTCTCCGCGCTTGATTGCGGGGCAAATCCGGAAGCCTGGTCGGAGATTTTCGTGCAGCTGTGGGACATCGAGGAGGGCGAGCGGACCCATATGACGGCCGGGAAGTTCTCGGCCATCGTCCGCAAGGTTTCCGAACGCGTCCGTCTCGACGGCTCCGCAAAGCTGACCTTCGAAGTGAGCGATGGCGTCCGGCCGATGCAGTTGTTCTGCGCGAATGCTCCTGTCGCGGAAGACGGCACTCTCCAGGTCGCGTTGACGCCACGGCCTGCGAGCTGCAAGCCTCGGGACCGTTGGTTGGCCGAGAAAGCCGCTACGGAAGCCTCGTGCTGTAGTTCATCCGCTTCCAAATGCTGTAGCTGAGGTGGGAACCATCCCCAAACGAGATGCCGTCGCCGGCGAGGCGCTCTCAGGGGCGCCCGCCGGAAGCTGAGGTTCTGCCGCCGCATTCGCCGGCTGTGAACAGCCCACCGCCCGAACATCGCCGCAGCATCACCGCGAGCGTGCCCCTTCGCTGAAAAACCGAGAGCTCAGGTCATGTGGCCGGTACTGTCGCGGTCGATATCCTCTCAACAATTCGGGCCTTTTCCACACCATCGCATTCGACCTCCGATCTCTTGACGTCTTGACTCAAAAATAACTAACTAGTTACATAATTGCGTGACGAATGTTCTTGCGAATTGGGAGGTTCGAGTGAAGATTTACGGGATGCAGCATGTGGGGTTCACTGTGCCGAACCTCGAAGAGGCTGTCCGCTTTTTCGAGGTGATCTTCGGAGCGGTGACGTGCCTTGAAACAGGCAAAGTGGAAGCTGACGACGCGTTCATGCTTCGGCGCCTCGGTGTTCCCTCGGGCAGACGGATAGAGAACATCAAGGTTCTAAGGGTCGGGAACGGCACGAACCTCGAGATATTCCAGTACTCCGGCGAGACCGGCGAGGAAGAGCCGCTGAAGCGCAACAGCCAGACCGGTGGCTTTCACTTAGCCTTCGAGGTTGACGACTGCGAACGCGCGGCAGAGCGGCTTCGTGCCGCCGGCGTCGATTTGCTTGAAGGGCCGACTCTTGTCGAAAGCGGCGCGATGGCCGGGCTTACCTGGCTCTATCTCAAAGCTCCCTGGGGGCAGTTTTTGGAGATCGTCAGCATGCCGGGACCGCTCGGATACGAAAGCGCTGGCGGTCCACGGCAGTGGTCGCCCGTCAGCGGCAGCTAACTCCCGGCCGTAGTCGCTGCATCTCAAGCGGCCAATCAAAATCAAAGACATGAGAACCCCTGGCCAAAAGCCGGAAAGGAAAGCCGTGCCTCAAGAAATCCTGATAAGCACAAAGCAGACATTTGTGCTCGGCAACTACGAAGACGGTGCGCTACTGCCCGGTCAGATCCGTGGGCGAACGCTCTGTACTCTGATCAGTCAGGGCACGGAGCTTGGCTGGGCCAACGGTCACGTGTTTCCCATCCGGCCGGGCTATGCGGCTGTCTTTGAGGTGACCGAGATCGGAGAGGATGTCGATGGCGTCAGCGTCGGTGACCGGCGCTTTGCAATGGGGCAGCATCGTTCCACGCAGACCCACGATGCCCGACACACTCTGGCGTTGCCGGATGGATTGGCCCCGGATCGCGCCGTTCTCGCCCGCTTGATGGGGGTGTCGATGACGAGCCTGATGACGACGAAGGCGCGTCCGGGTGACCGCGTGGTCGTTTCGGGGGCGGGGCCGGTTGGCTTCCTGGCTGCGCACCTCTTTGCGATCGGCGGCTATCGCGTGACGGTGGTCGATCCGGATCCGGTCAGGCGCGCTCAGGCCGGTCGAAGCGGAATTGCGGATTGCCGAGCGTCTATAGGCGACGCATCGGACCTGACCGGAAAAGTCGCCCTCGTCGTCGATTGTTCAGGTCATGAGGGTGCCATCATCGATGCTTGCCGTCTTGTCCGCAAGCTTGGTGAAGTCGTCATGGTTGGTGTTCCCTGGAGGCGGGCAACCGAATTCTCTGCGCACGAACTCATGCAGGCGGTCTTCTTCAACCTGGTGACGCTGCGCTCAGGCTGGGAATGGGAGGTTCCGATGCTCGGTCGCGACTTCGTTTGGGAAGAACTGCTCGAAGGGTACAACAATGCACCGCATAGCGTCTTCGGTGGCTTCTCGCGCGCGCTCGAATGGCTGTCTGAAGGCCTGATAGAGGTCGAAGGCCTGATCCGCCACGTGACGCCAGACGATCCCGCGTCACTCTATTCGGACATTGCGCGGCGCGCGATTGAGCAGCCCTTCATCGTTATCGATTGGGCCTAGCCCAAGCGCCGGGCCGATGTCCGGCTATCGTTGGTGTATGTGCCTGGCGCGACGCGTTAGGCACATACCAGCCTCATGATGGTGTCGACGTTGAACTGCAGGCGTTCGTCAATCGCTTCCTTGGCCATGAGATCACGTTCGAAAATGATCGATCCGGTGAAACGGTTGGTCAGGTAGTAATAGCCGATCGCTGCAATGGTGATGTTGAGCTGCACAGGGTCGACGCCCGACCGAAACACGCCCTGTGCCGCGCCGCGTTCGAGAATGTCGCCGACCATGTTGACGAACTTGCGGCTGGCGGCCTTGATGACCTCGGACTTCTTCAAATGCTTCGCGCGGTGAAGGTTCTCGCTGTTGACCAGCGTGATGAACTCCGGGTTCTTCAGGTAATATTCCCAGGTGAACTGGACGAGTTTGGCAAGGGCCGCCGTCGGTTCCAGGTCGTCGAGCTTGAGTTTTTGTTCAGCCGTTCGGATGTCGATATAGGCATCTTCGAGAACGGTCTGGAACAGCCGCTCCTTGCTCTCGAAATAGTGGTATATCATCCGCTTGTTGGCGTTGGCCTTCTCGGCGATCACGTCGACCCGCGCGCCTCCCAAGCCATTCTTCGCAAACTCTTTCTTGGCCGCGTCCAGAATGCGCGCCTTCGTTGCCTCGGCGTCTCTGATGCGTGGCTTTCGGGCAGATTTTTCCGTGTCTTCGTTCGTGATGCTCAAAGCCCTTCCTCCGTCGCCCTCGCGCCTGCTGCGCTGAAAGTCATACACGCCGGAAAGCTGATCCGTCAAAGCGGTTCGTCAGGTCGGTCGGCGCCTGTGCCCATTAAAAGCACTTGACTCGGGGTTTTGTAAAGAAGTAACTAGTTAGTGCGTTAAGTGGGACTGACGAGGCCGGAGGAGGCCAGGGCGACAAGCGTGCGCCGCCACCTGCGAACCTGCATTTTCAACCCGTGTGGGACGGGGAACGCTCACCGAGGATATGGGAGGATTGGCATGTCGACCTTTATTAAGGATTTTATCGAACGCGAGACGGTAAGCCGTCGCAACTTCTTGTTTGCCGCTGCAGCCGGCGTTGGCGCCATGGCGGTGCCGATGGCGTTCGGTCGCGGCACGGCGCAGGCAGCATTGACGGATCCGGCAATTGCCTGGAGCTATCGCGACCGGGCGTCTGCCTACTGGAATTCGGTCGTTTCCGGGGGCGAGGCTTTCGTGGAATCGCTCGGCAAGCCGAAGAGCGCACTCGTCAGCCTGATCAACGAGGGGTCGACGGAAAAGTCGCTCGCCGACATCAAGGCGTTTCTCGCCAAGAACAACGGCAATTGCGCGATCGCCTGCGATGCAAACGACAGCCCCAACGCCAGACCCGTTGTCGAGGCGGTTCAGGCAGCGGGCGCCTACATTTCAACGATCTGGAACAAGACCGACGACCTGCATCCTTGGGATTTCGGCGACAACTACGTTTCCCATATGACCTGGTCGGATGAGAAGCCTGCTGAACAGACCGCGCGGATCCTGTTTGAGGCGATGGGTGGTGAAGGTGGCGTGGTGCACCTCGGTGGCATCGCCGCCAACAACCCGGCAGTCGAGCGCCTGAACGGCCTCAAGAACGCACTCAAAGATTTCCCGAACATCGAGTTGCTCGATGCGCAGCCGGCCGACTGGGACACGCAGAAGGGTGCGGCCCTCATGGCGTCGTTCCTGACCCGCTACGGCGACAAGATCAAGGGCGTACACTGCGCCAACGACAACATCGCCTATGGTGTCATCGAGGCCCTGCGCGCCGAGGGTATCGAGGACATGCCGATCGTTTCCTATGACGGCAATCCGGAGGCCGTGCAGATGGTAATGGACGGCAAGCTCCTGGCGACCGTCTTCACCAACCCGCACTGGGGCGGCGGCATCAGCGCGGCACTCGCCTATCACGCGGCGATCGGCAGCTTCAAGCCGTCCGAAGAGCCGAAGGAACACCGCGAGTTCTACGGCCCGACGATCCTGGTCACGGCCAAGGATGCCGCCGAGTTCAAGGCGAAGTATCTCGACTCCGTCCCGACCTACAATTGGACGGATTTCTGGGGGCCGTCCAACGGCCAGATCCAGTACTGAAATTTCGACCAGCTGGGCGGCAGCCTGTGTGCCGCCGCCCCGTTCCCCTTGTGACTTTCTAAAAGAGGGGTGTCTGACGTGACACGTCGCCTATCGCGCGAAACCTTGATCAAATGGGCGCCGCTTCTGGTGCTGATTGCACTGGTGATCTTCTTCACCGCGCTCAACCCGACTTTCTTTTCCTCGCGGAACTTCGCCCGCATCGCGATTGCGGCAGCTCCGGCACTCATGGTTGCCGTCGGCGTCACCTTCATCATCGTCATGGGATCGATCGACCTCTCGATGGAGGGAACGGTCTCCCTCACGGCCGTGGCCTTTGCGTTCATCTTTGCCCATTTCGGTGGCTCGCTCGCCCCTTCCGGTTGGGTCGCCATTCCGCTTATTCTCCTTCTCGGCGGCGTGATCGGACTGCTAAACGGGCTTGTCCATGTGAAGCTGAAGATACCGTCCTTCATGGCGAGCCTTGCCATGGGCTTCGTCGGGACGGGGGCCGCGATCCTGCTCACCGGCGGTGACATCGTCAAAGTAAGCGACGCGACCTTTCGGGGCCTGCTGACGGTGCGTTTGTTGGGTTTCCCGCTAATGGTCTACGTCGCTGCCTTCTTCCTCGTCGTTGCCTGGTTCATTCAGACCCACACCACGCTTGGCCGCAACTTCTTCGCGGTTGGCGGCGGTGAGGATCTCGCGCATGCCTCGGGCCTCAATGTTACCCGCGTTCGCGTGACCGGCTTTGCGCTTGCCGGCGTCTTTTACGCCATTGCCGCAATCCTCGTGGTGGCGCGCATCGGCCAGGCGGAATCGGTGACCGGTGCGAACTTCATGTTCGTCTCCATCACGTCGGTCGTTGTCGGTGGCGTGGCGCTCTGGGGCGGCATCGGCGGCGTCTGGAACGCACTTGTCGGCGTGCTGATCGTGAACGTCATCGACAACGGCATGGTCGTCATCGGTCTGCCCGACTTCATCCAGGACGGCATGCTCGGCCTGCTCGTCATTCTTGCCGTCGTGCTTTCGACCGACCGCAAGATGCTTTCCTTCGTCAAGTGAGGCACGCCATGTACGAGCTCAAGGCTGTCGACAAGAAATTCCCCGGCGTTCACGCGCTAAAGGCAATCGACTTCCACATCAAGCGCGGCGAGATCGTCGGACTTGTGGGGGAGAATGGCGCTGGCAAATCCACCTTGATGAAGGTGATCTATGGCGCCTACCAGCCCGATGGCGGCAAGGTCCTCATCAACGGAACGCCCGTTCGCTTTGCCAATCCGCGCCAGGCGATGGAGAAGGGCATCGGGATGGTGTTCCAGGAGCAGTCGCTGATCCCGAACCTGACCGTCATGGAGAACATCTTCCTCGGCTATGAACGACAGTTCACCCGCTTCGGTGTCGTCGACTGGAAGGTTATGGCGAAAGCCGCACGCCGTCAGCTTGCCAAGGTGAAACTCGATATCGATCCGGCGATGGTGACGTCGAAGCTTTCCTTTGCCCAACGTCAGCTCGTCGAGCTCGCCAAGGTGTTGACGCTCGAAGAGCGCGTGGAGGGGGATCTCGTGATCCTGCTCGACGAGCCGACCTCGGTTCTGTCAAAGGAAGAGGTGCAGCTGCTGTTCAAGCTTGTGCGGGAACTGGTGACGCGGGCCTCGTTCATCTTCGTCTCGCATCGCATGGACGAGGTGATGGAACTTTCCGATCGCATCTACGTGATGAAGGATGGTGAGGTCGTGGACGTCGTCGACCGTGGTGCTGCCCCGGCCGAGGCCATCCAGCACAAGATGGTCGGTCGCAATGTCGACAAGCAATATTACCGCGAGCATCTGCAAAAGCCGTTCGACGCCGCAAAGGCACTCGTCGAGATGGACCAGGTGGGCCTTCCTGGCCGCATCCAGGACATCTCGCTCAAGCTGCATGCCGGTGAAGTGCTTTGTCTTGTCGGTACGGAAGGTTCGGGGCGCGAGGCAATCCTCAGGACGATCTACGGCATGCTGACGCCGAGAACCGGCCGTCTCCGCATCAAGGGAGGCGATGCGACCGATCTTTCACCGCGGCACGCGGTTTCTCGTGGCGTCGGCTATGTGCCCCGCGAGCGCAAGATCGAGGGCATTGTTGCTGGCATGAACGTCTACGAAAACATGACGCTTTCGCAGATGAAACACCGCTCGAAAGGTGGTGTGCTGCGCGTCGGCGAGGAGCGGGCGCTTGCCCGTGAATGGATCAAGAAATTGTCGATCAAGGCCCATTCCGAGTTTGCGGATTGTGGCAATCTTTCAGGCGGAAACCAGCAGAAGGTGGTTCTGGCCAAGTGGCGCTCGGCCGGTTCCGACATCATGCTGCTCGACCATCCTACGCGCGGTCTCGACATTGGCGCCAAGGAAGATGTCTACGACATGATCCGCGCCATGAGTGCGGCGGGCGTCGGCATCGTGCTGGTTGCCGACACATTGGAAGAGGCAATCGGCCTTTCGCACACCATCATCGTCGTCAAGGACGGGCGCATCCAGAAACAGTTCGCCTGCGCACCGGGTTCCAAGCCCACGCCCTATGACCTTTTGCACTACATGATCTGAGGGACCAATGGATATTCAGCGCCTCAAACCGCACCTTCCCTGGATAACGCTCCTGGTGCTCGTCGCCGTCGTCGGCATCACCGATCCCGGTTTCCTGCGACCCACGAACCTTCTCGGCATTGCCGGCGACATCGTGCCACTCTTCATCATGGCGCTCGGTCTCACTTTCGCCATCTATATCGGCGGCATCGACCTGTCGGCCCAGTCGATGGCAAATATGGTGACGGTCATCGCCTCGGTTTACCTTGCCTCGCTCGGTGCCTCGGTTGCCGTACTTTGCGTCGTTGCCGGCTTTCTCCTTGGCACGCTATCCGGCTTCGTGACGACACGGCTTTTCGTGCCGTCCTTCATCTCCACGCTTGCGGTCGGCGGCGTTGCGTTCTCGGTTGCGCAGTGGCTTTCGGGTCAGCGCGCGCTCAACATGGACGCCGCTCAGCGCAACGAAACCTTCGGCTGGATGATTGGTCATACTTGGGGCGTCCCCAATGAACTCTTGATTGCCGCGGGGCTCGTGGCCCTCTGCCTCTTCATCGAACGGCGCACGACGCTCGGTCGCGTTCTGAAGGCGGTCGGTGCCGGCGAATTGGCCGCCGCCGCGTCCGGCATCGATGTTGCGCGCTACAAGATCCTTGCATTCGCGATCTCCGGTGCACTTGCGTCCATTGCCGGCCTGCTCTTTGCGGTCAAGCTCTCCGGCGGCGCACCGACGATCGCCAATGGATTCCTGTTGCCGGCAATCGTTGCCGTGCTGGTCGGTGGCACGCCTTTGACGGGCGGTGTCGGCGGCGTGATGAACACCGTGGTCGGCACCTTGATCGTTGCGGTCATCCGATCGTCGATGCTGTATTTCGAGATCGACGCGACCCGGCAGCAGATCGTCTTCGGCGTCGTGTTGATCATTGCCATTGCCCTGACGATCGATCGCGCCAAGCTGCGCACCGTGAAGTAGGAGAGTGGCGATGACGACCATGCGCGCCGCCGTGCTCACTGCCCCGAAACGCTTCGAGGTTCGGGAGGTCGCCTTGCCGATCGTCGGACCGGACGATGTGCTCGTCCGGGTCACGCGCACGGGCATCTGCGGTACGGACATTCATATCTTCAACGGCCACTACGCGGCTGACCGGCTTCCGCTCGTCCCAGGACACGAGTTCTGCGGAACGATCGCCGAGCTTGGCGCCAACGTCCGCCATCTTGCGGCCGGAGCACGCGTGGTGGTCGATATCAACATCGGCTGCGGCAGCTGCTATTGGTGCCGTCGCAATGAGGTTCTGAACTGCGCCGAGGTTACGCAGGTCGGTATCGGTCGGGACGGCGCCTTTGCCGAATATGTAGCGGTTCCGGCGCGACTGGCGATCCCGGTTCAGGCTGATATCGCCGATGCGGTGCTTGCGCTCACGGAGCCGGTCGCCTGCGTCGTTCGCGCGGCGCGTAAGGCGCAGGCGACGTTCGGCCAATCGGTCCTCGTCTTCGGCGCCGGACCGATCGGAAACCTGCATGTGCAGATGATGCGCCTTGTCGGCGCGGCGCCGATCATTGTCGCCGACCTTTCGCCAGACCGTTGCCGCATGGCGATCGAGGCCGGGGCGGATGCGGCGGTGTCGGATCCAACCGCACTGAAAGCCGTGGTTCACAAGATGACCGGCGGACGCGGGGCGGATCTCGTGATCGAGAGCGTCGGCAACCGGAAGCTCTACGAACAGGCATTCGATCTTGCGCGACGCGGCGGCCATGTCGCCTTTTTCGGCATCACCCCGCCCGGAGAGACCGTAGCTCTCGACAGCCTGCGAACGGTGTTGGAAGAAGGGAGCCTCAAAGGTTCTGTTGCCGGGATGGGCGAGGATATGCACGACGCACTCACGCTTCTGTCGCATGGCCGGTTCCGCACGCAGGATTTCACCAAGGCAAGCTATCCGCTGGAGGCCATTCAGGAAGCCTTCGAGACGATCGGCGAGCGGCCGCAACACCTGAAGACCCAGATCGCCATCGCGGCGTAAACTATCGAAGTGGAGGTACCAGATGGACCAGACGAAGACGTTTCTTGCTCCCCCGTCCGCAGCGCGCAGCTTCGGGTTCTTTATCGACGGGCAGTGGAAAGAAGGGACCGACCACTTCGAACGCGCCTCGCCAGGCCATGGTACGCCGGTCACGCGCACCGTTCGCTGCACGATCGATGATCTGAACGCGGCGGTAGCTGCGGCGCGCAATGCCTTCGAGGACCGCCGCTGGTCCGGGCTTTCCGGGGCTGCGCGCGCCGGCGTTCTCTTGCGCGTCGCCGAAATCCTGCGTCACCGCCGGGACGAGATCGCCTATTGGGAGACGCTCGAAAACGGCAAGCCGATCTCGCAGGCGCGCGGCGAGATCGATCATTGCATTGCCTGCTTCGAGGTCGGTGCCGGCGCCGCCCGCCTCCTGCACGGCGACAGCTTCAATTCGCTCGGTGACGACCTGTTCGGTATGGTGCTGCGCGAGCCGATCGGTGTCATCGGCCTGATCACGCCCTGGAACTTTCCGTTCCTGATCCTGTGCGAGCGCGTGCCTTTTATCCTGGCGTCCGGCTGCACCATGGTGGTGAAGCCGTCTGAAGTCACCTCCGTGACCACGCTGCTTCTGGCCGAGGTTTTGGCCGAAGCCGGCCTGCCTGCCGGCGTCTACAATGTCGTCACCGGTTCCGGCCGCTCGATCGGGCAGGCGCTTGCCGAACATCCTGACGTCGACATGCTTTCCTTCACGGGATCGACGGCCGTTGGGCGCTCCTGCGTCCACGCTGCCGCCGACAGCAACTTCAAGAAGCTGGGCCTCGAGCTCGGTGGCAAAAACCCCATCATTGTCTTTGCCGACTCCGACCTTGAGGATGCCGCTGACGGCGCCGCTTTCGGCATCAGCTTCAACACCGGACAATGCTGCGTTTCGTCGTCGCGCCTGATCGTCGAGCGTTCTGTCGCGGCGGAGTTCGAAAAACTCCTGGTCGAGAAGATGAAAAAGATCCGGGTCGGCGATCCCCTGGACGAAGGCACCCAGGTGGGCGCCATTACCACTGAGGCCCAGAACGCCACGATCCTGGACTATATCGCCAAGGGCAAGGCGGCAGGCGCCAAGCTTCTCACTGGGGGCGAGACGATCGATCTTGGCCACGGCCAGTACATCGCACCGACGCTTTTCTCCGATGTTTCCCGCGACATGGCGATTGCCCGCGACGAGATTTTCGGCCCGGTTCTGTGCTCCATGCATTTCGACACGGTCGAGGAAGCCATCCAGCTCGCCAATGATACGGTCTACGGCCTGGCGGCGAGCGTGTGGACGAAGAACATCGACAAGGCGCTGACTGTGACACGGAAAGTGCGTGCCGGCCGCTTTTGGGTCAACACGATCATGGCGGGTGGCCCTGAGATGCCGCTCGGTGGTTTCAAGCAGTCCGGTTGGGGCCGTGAGGCCGGCGTCTACGGGGTTGAGGAGTATACGCAGGTGAAGTCCGTTCACGTCGAGATCGGCAAGCGTTCGCATTGGATTGCATGATGTCGCAAGGCTATGATTATGTGATCGTCGGAGGCGGTTCCTCCGGTTGCGTATTGGCGGCGCGACTGTCTGAAAATCCGTCGGCGCGCGTCTGCCTCATCGAGGCCGGCGGGCGCGACAGTCATCCGCTGATCCACATGCCCGTCGGCTTTGCCAAGATGACCGCCGGTCCGTTGACCTGGGGACTGAAGACCGCGCCCCAGAAACACGCCAACAACCGTGAAATCCTCTACGCCCAGGCAAAGGTGCTCGGCGGTGGCTCCTCGATCAATGCGGAGGTGTTCACGCGTGGGCATCCTGGTGATTACGACCGCTGGGTCGAGGAGGGCGCGGAGGGCTGGGGCTTCAAGGATATCCAGAAGTACTTCCTGCGCTCCGAGGGCAATACGATCCTCTCGGGCACATGGCACGGAACGGACGGCCCGCTCGGTGTGTCGAACATTCCCGAGCCGCAGCGCATGACGCGCGCCTTCGTACAAAGCTGCCAGGAACTCGGCATACCCTACAATCCTGATTTCAATGGTCCGCTCCAGGAAGGATCTGGCGTCTACCAGACAACAACCCGGAACAACCGCCGTTGCTCTGCAGCGGTCGGTTATCTCAGGCCGGCCCTGAAGCGCAAGAACCTCACGGTCATCACCGGGGCGCTCGTGCTGCGTGTCGTCTTCGAAGGGCGACGCGCCGTCGGCGTTGACTATCAGGTCGATGGCAAGCGGATGACCGCGCGCGCCGACACCGAGGTGCTCTTGACCTCAGGTGCGATCGGCACGCCGAAGCTGATGATGCTTTCGGGCGTTGGTCCTGCCGCGGCACTTCGCAGCCACGGCATCGATGTGATCCAGGATCTGGCCGGCGTGGGCGAAAACCTGCAAGACCATTTCGGCGTCGATATCGTCGCGGAGTTGAAGGATCACGACAGCCTCGACAAGTACAACAAGCTGCATTGGTCGATCTGGGCGGGTCTTCAATACACACTGTTTAACTCCGGCCCAATCACCTCCAACGTGGTTGAGGGCGGGGCATTCTGGTACGGCGACAAGACGAGTCCCTATCCGGATCTGCAGTTCCATTTCCTTGCCGGCGCCGGCGCGGAAGCCGGCGTACCCAGTGTGCCAAAGGGTTCCTCCGGCATTACGCTCAATTCCTACACGCTGCGCCCGAAGTCGCGTGGGACTGTCACTCTTCGCTCAGCGGACCCGCGCGATCTTCCGATCATCGATCCGAACTTCCTTGCCGACCCCGAAGACGTGAAGATCTCGGTCGAAGGCGTCAAGATCAGTCAGGAGATCTTCGCTCAGCCTTCGCTGGAGAAGTACATCAAGATCAGGCACTTCCCGAGCCGGGATGTCCGCACGGAAGCGGACTACATCGCCTATACCCGCCAGTACGGTCGCACATCCTATCATCCGACGTGCACGTGCAAGATGGGGCGCGACGAGATGTCGGTGGTCGATCCGCACCTGCGCGTGCACGGGCTTGACGGCATCCGCATCTGCGACAGTTCCACCATGCCGAGCCTTGTCGGGTCCAACACCAACGCGGCAACGATCATGATCGGGGAAAAGGCCGCAGACATGATCCGCGGCAATGCCTGAGCAGGCTGGCCGATCGTAAAAAAAGGGCGGCTCGTGGGCCGCCCTTTTTCTGTCAGTCCCATTCAGGAACCCAGGGAAGTTGTCCTGGTTTGATGATGCGGTAACCGGTGGCCGTCAGCGCGTCGATCCTTTGCATGTCGATTGACGAGAGAGTGAAATCCATGATCTCGAAGTTCGCGCGGATGTTTGCCGGCTTGGTGGACATGGTATTGAGCGGAACGCCTTTCTGGATAATCCAGCGCAGCGCCACCTGCGCCGCGGACTTGCCGTAGGTCTCGCCGATCTCGGAAAAAAGGCCGTGTTTGAAGATCTCTCCACGGGCGATCGACGCATAAGAGGTGATCGGGATTCCTGTTTCCGCGGCGGCCGCGAGCAGTTTCTCCTGGTTGAGTAGCGGGTGGAATTCCACCTGATTGGTCACGAGCGGAACATCGACGATGGACCGCGCTTCCCGCATCATGGCCGCCGTGTAGTTCGACACGCCGACAGATCTCGTCAGCCCTCGTTCCAGCGCGGATCGAAGCATGCGCAGCGAGGGGGCGATCTCTCCGTTGGCCGGCGGCCAGTGCAAGAGAAGAACATCGACGCAATCGGTCTTCAGGGCTCGAAGGCTCGTCTCGACCGAGGGGAGAAACGTCTCGTCCGTGTAGTTGTCCGGATGCACTTTCGTGGTGATGCAGAGTTCAGAACGGGGAACGCCGCATTCCGCCAGTGCTTCGCCGGTGTCAGCCTCGTTCCCATACATCTGCGCCGTATCGAAGGCACGATAGCCGACGTCGATAGCGGCCTCGATCGCTCGTCGCAGTTCGTCCCCCTTCAGCGGGTACGTGCCAAAGCCGCGCTGAAAGCTCTTCTGGAAGTAGATGTTCATGCCTCCCCCTTGGTCGATTGCCGAGCTGGCGTCGAATGCCGGTCATTCGAAAATCGCGCCGGCCGGCTTGTCTTGTCGCGAATTAACATATAACTAGTTAGTTACTTCAGGCAATGAAAAACGGAGGATCAGGCGATGAAGAAGGTGAAGAGCGCGCAGGAGGCGGTGCGGCTCATCAAGGATGGCTCGGTCGTCGCCGTGAACTCTTCGTCCGGCCTTTGCTGCCCCGATGCGGTGTTGAAAGCGCTCGGCGAGCGCTTTGACAGCGAAGGCCATCCCCGTGGCCTCACCTCCATTCACCCGATCGCCGCCGGCGACTTTTTCGGGACGCGCGGCGTCGATCACATCGCCAAGCCCGGAATGCTGGTGAAGATCATCGGCGGCTCCTATCCCTCCGGGCCAAGCAACGCCGAGCCGCCGCTCATCTGGCAAATGATCCTGAAGGAGGAACTCGCCGCCTTTAACGTGCCCTCCGGCATCGTCTTCGACATGCTGCGTGAAGGTGCTGCCAAGCGTCCGGGCGTGCTGACGAAGGTGGGGATGGAGACCTTCGTCGATCCCCAACAGGATGGCTGTGCCATGAATGACCGGGCGCGGGCTGAACCGATCGTCAAGCGCGTGTCGTTCGAGGGCGAGGACTGGCTGCATTTTCCGGCCATCCGCCCCGATGTGGCGATCATTCGCGCAACGACCGCCGATGAGAAGGGCAACCTGACCTTCGAACAGGAAGGGGCGACGCTCGGCGCGATGGAAATGGCACTGGCAGCCCGCAATTCCGGCGGTCTTGTGATCGCTCAGGTCAAGCGCGTGGCGGCAAGTGGCACCCTTCGTCCCCACGATGTGCGCGTGCCCGGCATCCTCGTCGACATCATCGTTGAGGCGCCGGATCAGCTGCAGACGACGGCAACGCCCTACGACCCGGCGATCTCGGGCGAGCTCTTCCGGCCGCTCGAGACGTTTCGCACGCCGGCGCTGGACGTCGGCAAGGTGATTGCTCGACGTGTGGCGCAGGAGCTCGAGGATGGCTGGGCAGTCAACATTGGCTTCGGCATATCAGCCAACGTGCCACGGATACTCATCGAGGAAGGGCATCACGGCAAGGTCACCTGGGTGATCGAACAGGGCGCTGTCGGCGGTGTTCCATTGCTCGACTTCAAGTTCGGCTGTGCATCCAACGCCGAGGCCTTCGTCGCCTCGCCGCATCAGTTCTGTTACTTCCAGGCGGGCGGATTTGACTGCTCGCTGCTGTCCTTCCTGGAAATCGACGCCGAGGGCTCGGTCAATGTCAGCCGTCTCGCAGCCACCCCGCACCGCACCGCCGGCGCCGGCGGCTTCGTCGACATCACGTCGCGCGCAAAGAAGATCGTGTTCTCCGGCAATTTCAATGCCGGCGCCAAGATGCGCGTCGACGATGGCCGGCTGGTGATCGACAAGGAGGGGCGCATCGCCAAGTTCGTGCCGAAGGTCGATCAGGTGAGTTTCTCCGGCAAGCGCGCCCGCGCTCAAGGGCAAGACATCAGCTACGTCACGGAGCGCTGCGTCATCCGTCTCGACAGCGAGGGGCTCGTTGTCACCGAAGTTGCGCCGGGTCTCGACCTTCAACGGGACGTGCTTGATCAGGCGGCAACGCCCCTTCGGGTTTCAAAGACGCTGAAGCGGATGGATGGCGCCCTGTTCCGGCCCGAAGCCATGGGGCTTTCGCTGTGAGTGATGCGCGGATTGAACTGGTCGTCACTGATCGCATCGCGCGGCTGACGCTCCGTCGTCCGGAGAAGCTGAATGCGATCGATGCGGATATGGTGGACGCGCTTTTACAGGCCTGTCGCACCATCGAGCGTTCAGACGCGGTCGTGGCCATCCTCTCTGGCGAGGGCGAGAGATCATTTTGTGCAGGTGGTGACATCGACGCATGGAGCAGTCTCGATGCCGACAGGTTCTCCCGTCGCTGGCTGCGTGATGGCCACGACGCCTTCGATGCGCTGGCGCGCCTTTCCGTGCCGCTGATCGCCGTCTTGAACGGGCATGCACTCGGCGGCGGATTGGAACTCGCCGCCTGTGCCGACCTGCGCATAGCCGAGGCGCATGTGAAGATTGGCCAGCCGGAGCCGGGGCTTGGCATCATCCCCGGATGGTCGGGCACGCAACGCGCCTCGCGCCGGTTCGGAGCCCAGCTGGTGCGACGCATGGCGCTTTTCGGCGAGGTCTACGGTGCCGGGGAGGCGCTGTCGCTCGGGCTTGTCGACAGGGTGGTTGTAAAAGGCGAGGGGCTTGCCGCTGCACAAGTCGCTGCCGAGCGGGTGCTGCAACGTTCGCCGCGGGCGACGGAACTCACCAAGATGCTGATCAATGCGGCCGAGGGTGAAGAGAGCGAACGCGTGGTTGAGGCGCTTGCTGGCGCGGTGGCAGCAGCCTCGAGCGATCTAATGGAGGGGCTTGCGGCCTACCGTCAGAAGCGTTCGCCAAAGTTCAACCGATAGGTCGGCGCCGTTCTCCCGGTGACCCGGCCCTTGATGGCGGTGTGTCATGAAATCTGACGATAAAGAATTCCTCGCAGACCTCTTTCGCGCTGCGATCGAGGCTGCGGACCCGGGAAATGCCCTGCGCGCCCATCTCCCGAGCCAGCCACGCGGACGGACCGTCGTCATTGGGGCGGGCAAGGGGGCGGCCCAGCTCGCCGCCGCTTTCGAAAGGCTCTGGCGCGGTCCGCTCGAAGGCGTTGTCGTCACGCGCTATGGTTATGCCGTCCCGTGCAGGCGTATCCGCGTACTTGAGGCCTCCCATCCCGTGCCCGATGCAGCCGGATTGCAGGCAACAGATGCGCTTTTCGAGGCTGTGCGCGATCTTACCGAAGATGACCTTGTCGTTGCGTTGATCTGCGGTGGCGGTTCGGCCCTGCTGCCGTCTCCGCCGGGCCAGCTCACGCTGGAAGAGGAGGTGCTATTCAACCAGACCCTGCTTGCAAGTGGCGCGCCGATCTCTGTCATGAACGCCATCCGCAAACAGGTCTCGGGTATCAAGGGCGGTCGTCTTGCGGCCGCCTGCCATCCGGCAAAGGTCGTCACCTTGGTGGTGTCGGACGTGCCGGGTGACGATCCGGCGCAGGTTGCCAGCGGGCCGACCATCCCGGACATGACGGATCGCGCGCTGGCGCGGAACCTGGTTAAGACCTGGGGCATTGCCCTTCCGGCGCGGGTTGCCGCGTGGCTGGAGGGCAACGAAGGTCTGGCGCCTCTCCCAGGCGATCCGGTCTTTACGAGGAACGAGGTCCGGGTGATCGCGTCTGCGAACCTCTCGCTGGAGGCCGCCGCCGCCCGCGCTGCGTCACTTGGCGTTCCCGCGGTCATCCTCTCCGATTCGATCGAAGGGGAGGCCCGCGATGTCGCGCGCGTTCACGCGGCCATTGCGCGTGAAGTCGCCGGTCGCGGCCGGCCGTTCTCGCGCCCTGTCGTCATTCTTTCGGGTGGAGAAACCACCGTCACGATCAAAGGCGGCGGCAAGGGTGGGCGCAACACGGAGTTTCTGCTTTCCCTCGCTGTTGCGGCCGACGGGATCGGCTTCTCCGCAATCGCCGCCGATACCGATGGCATCGATGGCTCGGAAGACAATGCCGGCGCCTTTGCCGACGGGCAGAGCATGGCGCGCTTGCGCAACCTGGGGTGCGATCCTTCGGCCCTGCTTGCCGACAATGACGCCTGGACGGCCTTCCATCATCTCGGCGACCTGTTCGTTCCCGGGCCGACCGGAACCAACGTCAACGACTTCAGGGCAATCCTGATCCGCTAACCCGCGCCGTTGCCGGCGCGGGTTCGGCGTTGCTCAGGCCGGAACGGGCGCATCGTCGCGCAGGAGGCCCTTGTGCTTCAGGTCCGCCCAGAAATCTGTCGGGATCGGATGCGAGAACCAGGCCAGGTTCTGCTCCAGCTGTTCGATCGTGCGCGTACCCGCCATGAAGGATGGAACGGCGGGATGGGCGACAACAAACTGCAGCGCGGCTGCGGCCAGCGGCACGTTATAGGCAGCGCAGACGGCTTCGATCCTTGCAACTTTTTCAAGGATTTCGCGCGGTGCCGGCGCATAGTTGTACTTCGCACCTTCCCTGGCGCCGGTCGCGAGGATCCCTGAATTAAAGCCGCCGCCCACGACAACGGCGGCGCCGCGCTCCTGGCAGAGCGGCAGAAAGCTATCAAGCGCATCCTGTTCGAGTAGCGTATAGCGCCCCGCCAGCAGGAAGCAGTCGAAGTCGCGACGCAGCAACGCTTGCTCGCAGACCTGCCATTCATTGACGCCCACACCGATGGCCTTCACGACCTTCTCGGCTCGCAATCTTTCCAGCGCCCGCCAGGCGCCGTCCATCGCCTGCTCGAACACTTCAGGTTGCTCGCTGCCGCGCGTGAAGGCGTCGATATCGTGGATGAAACACATGTCCATGCGCTCCAGTCCCAGTCGTTGCAAGCTGTCCTCGAAAGCCCGCATCGTCCCGTCGTAGCTGTAGTCAAAATGCATCGTGAAAGGTGCGGCATTCGTCCAGGGGGCAAAATCGATCGTGTCGCGCCGCGCCGGGCGCAAACGCCGGCCCACCTTGGAGGCGAGCACGAAGTCGTCACGTTCCTTCCAGCGCAGCGCATGACCCGTGCGCAGCTCGGCGAGGCCATGGCCATACATCGGGGCGGTGTCGAAGAAGCGGACGCCGGCCTCCCAGGCGCGCGCGAACATTGCTTCCGAGGTCGCCTCGTCGATCTCGCGAAAGATGTTGCCGAGGGGTGCCGTTCCGAAGCCGAAGGCGGTCACCTCCAGCTCCGTCCTTCCGAATTTTCTCTTTTGCCCAGGGTGCATGTTTTCCTCCATAAGTAACTGAATGGTGAATAGTATGCATGGCCCTAAACGGCTGTGCAAGCAGCATCCTTTTCGGCCTCCAAGTTTTTCGTCTTGACGACATCCGGCTTCAGAATATATGTAACTAGATAGTTACTAGAGATGAGGCGAGGCAGATGTATCTCACCGAAACGCAGGAGCAGGTGCGCGACATGGCGCGTGCCTTTGCCGACGAAATGATCCGCCCGATGGCAGAGGAGCTCGACCGCGAGGAGCGCTTCCCGGTGGGGCTTTACGATGAAATGGCAAAGCTCGGCCTTTTTGGCATCGGCGTGCCGGAAGAACTCGGCGGGCCGGGGTTCGATACGCTCACTTACGCGCTTGTCATGGAGGAGCTGAGCCGCGGCTACGCATCCGTCGCCGACCAGTGCGGCCTGATCGAGCTCATCTCGACCTTGCTCGTCCGCCACGGGACCGAAAGCCAGCAGGCGATGTTGCCGGATATCCTCGGCATGCGCGCCAAGGTCGCCTATTGCATCACCGAGCCGGAAGCCGGCACTGACGTTTCGGGCATCCGCACCACGGCAGAGCGTGATGGCAACGGCTGGCGGCTCAATGGCGGCAAGATCTGGATCCACAACGCGCCGGTCGCTGACTACGGCTTCGTACTGGCCAGGACCGACAAGGAAGCGGGAAACCGCGGCATGTCGATCTTCATCGTCGACCTGCACGCCGCGGGTGTCGAAAAGGGGCCCAAGGAACACAAGATGGGACAGCGGGCGAGCCAGGTCGGCGCGCTGAATTTCGACGACGTCAAGCTTTCGGCCGACGCTCTCTTGGGCACGGAAGGCCGCGGCTTCCACATGATGATGTCGGTGCTCGACAAGGGTAGGGTCGGCATCGCGGCGCTCGCCGTCGGTATCGCCCAGGCGGGGCTCGAAGCGGCGCTCGACTATGCCGGGACACGCAAGCAGTTCGGCAAGGCCATCGCTGATTTCCAGGGTGTGCAGTGGCTCCTTGCCGACATGGCGAAGGACATCGAGGCTGCCCGTCTGCTCGTCCATTCGGCCGCTTCCAAGATCGATAGCGGCGCCGACGCCACCAAGGCCTGTTCGATCGCCAAGTGCTTTGCCGGTGATGTGGCCGTGCAGCGGACGGCCGATGCAGTGCAGGTCTTTGGCGGCTCCGGCTACATTCGCGGGTTCGAAGTCGAACGCCTCTACCGCGATGCGAAAATCACGCAGATCTATGAGGGCACGAACCAGATCCAGCGCATGATCATCGCGCGCGAACTCCTGAAGAAGGGCGCACGGGCATGACCGGGTCCGAGCCTCGCCCCGTCGCACTGGTGACCGGTTCCTCGCGCGGGATCGGGCTTGCCGCCGCAGAAGCCCTGGCGCGGGAAGGATTTGCGGTCGCGCTCAACGGACTGCCGGATGATGCCGAACTGCCGTCAGCAGTCGAGCGGATCGCCGCTTACGGTGTCCCGGTCATGGCTGCGGCCTTCGATGTCAGCGCGATTGCCGGCCACGATAGCGCGCTCGCAGCGATTGAAGCCGAACTGGGCCAGATCACGACGCTCGTCAACAATGCGGGTGTCGGCGTTCTCAGGCGCGGCGACATGCTGGAGGTGTCGGAGGAAAGCTGGGATCGCTGCTTCGCCGTCAACACCAAGGGCATGTTCTTTCTGAGCCAGGCCTTTGCCCGGCGTCTTGTCGCCCGTAGCAAGGGCGCGCTCTTCCATTCGATCATCAATGTCACCTCGTCGAATGCCGTCGCGGTGGCCGAGCAGCGGTCGGAGTACTGCGCGTCGAAGGCGGCAGCCGCGATGGTCTCCAAGACGCTAGCCGTCCGGCTTGGACGGGAAGATGTCGCCGTCTACGACGTCCAGCCTGGTCTGATCGCCACGGAGATGACCGCACCCGTCATCGACGCCTATCGCGAGCGGGCGGAGGAGGGGCTCACGCTCTTCCCGCGCGTCGGAAGGCCCGAGGAAGTCGGTGCCCTGATCGCATCGCTTGCGGCGGGGCGTCTTCCCTACACCACCGGAATGACGATCCCGGCTGACGCCGGCATGCTCGTCCCGCGCTTTTGAGGTCCCCATGAAAATCGCGCTTCCCGATACTGATGGACGCCTGTCCGACTATGCCCTCATCGGCACGCCGATCGCGGCTGCGACACTTGGCAGGAACCCGGCGCGTGTCGTCTATTCCGCGGCTCACGTGGTCGCCGACCCGTTCACAGCCAGCGATCCGTCCGGCCGCGCCGCCGTCGACTGGGAAAAAACCATGGAGTTCCGCCGCTATCTCGCGGGCCTCGGGCTCGGCATCGCCGAGGCGATGGATACGGCGCAGCGCGGCATAGGCCTCGACTGGCCGGGCGCTCTGGAACTGATCCGCCGCACGCGGGAAGAACTGCCGGACGCCGTCGTCGCCAATGGCTGCGGCACTGATCATCTCGACCCGGCGACCGTCACCAGTATCGAAGATGTTCGGAGAGCCTATCTGGAACAGGTCGAGGCGATCCAGAAGGTCGGCGGGCGACTTATCCTCATGGCGTCTCGTGCCCTGGTGCGGGTCGCTGAGCGACCGGACGATTACGTCAAGGTCTACTCCGATGTGCTAGCCGCCTGTGACGCGCCTGTGATCCTGCACTGGCTGGGCGAGATGTTCGATCCGCAGCTCGCCGGCTATTGGGGCAGCAGGGATTTCGACCCGGCGATGCAGACCGCGCTTGCCGTCATCAACGCAGATGCAGCCAAGGTCGACGGCATAAAAATCTCCCTTCTCGACAAGGAGAAGGAAATCGTCATGCGCCGCCTGCTGCCTGCCGGCGTTAAGATGTACACGGGTGACGACTTCAACTATCCCGAACTGATCGAGGGCGACAGCGAAGGATTCTCGCATGCCTTGCTCGGTATATTCGACCCCCTGGCCCCGGCTGCGGCTTACGCGGTGGAGAGACTTGGCGAAGGGGATCGCGCAGGCTTTCGCGCAACGCTTGATCCGACCGTGCCGCTTGCGCGGCTGATCTTCCGGGCACCGACGCAGTACTACAAGACCGGCGTCGTCTTCCTTGCATGGCTGAACGGCTTTCAGGATCACTTCGTGATGTTGAATGGCGCGCAGGCCATGCGGCCGCTGCCTTACTTCGTCGAGCTGTTCAGGCTCGCTGACCAATGCGGGCTCTTGCGCGATCCGGCGCTTGCCGTGGATCGGATGAAGAAGCTGCTTGCGCTCTATGGAGCGTAGCCATGCGTGATTTCACCACCGACCATTCCGCCCTGGCGCTGAACACCGCCAGCCTCGGGCACAACCTCGATGGCCATGGGGCGGGCTGGTCGCCCGAGCGCGTTATCGACGCCTGTGCGGAACGTGGCTTCGGCTCGATCGTCTTCTGGCGCCGCGAGATCGGCTCGCGCGCGATTGAAATCGGCGAACGAGCGCGGGCAAGCGGCCTCTCGATTGCCGGTCTCTGCCGCACACCGTTTCTCGTCGGTGCGGAAGCTGTCGATCGACAAAGCGTCATCGACGAGGCGAAGGCCGCGATCGACATGGCCGCGGGACTTGGAGCATCGGTGCTGACGATCGTCGTCGGCGGCGTGCATCCGGGAACCAAGGGCACGGGAGAGAGCCTGAAGATCGTCGCCGATCGTGTCGGCGAGATCGCGCCCTATGCCGCCGGCCGAAACGTCAATCTGGCACTCGAGCCGCTCAATCCTGTTTATGCGGGGAACCGGTCCTGCCTGACGACGCTGCGCGATGCCGTCGATATTTGTGATGTGGTCGGGGCGACCAATCTCGGCGTCGCCATAGACGTCTACCATGTGTGGTGGGACAGCGAGATCCAAGCCCAGTTGCAGCGCGCGGGCGCCGAGCGGATCTTCGGCTATCACCTCTGCGACTGGCTCGCCGACACGCGCGACGTGCTTCTCGATCGCGGCATGATGGGCGATGGGGTCGCTGACCTGAAGTCGCTGCGACGGAGCGTCGAAGACGCGGGTTATGCGGGTCCCTGCGAGGTCGAGATCTTTTCCGCAAACAACTGGTGGAAGCGGGACCCGAGCGAAGTCCTCGACGTGATGGTCGAACGCTTCCGCACAATCTGCTGACGATTTGGCTGCTGACGATTTGGGAGGCAAACATGAAGATCCTGGTCACCGTCAAGCGGGTCGTTGACTACAACGTCAAGATCCGCGTGAAGGCAGACGGTTCGGGCGTCGAACTTGCGAACGTGAAGATGTCGATGAACCCCTTCGACGAAATCTCGGTCGAAGAGGCGCTCAGGCTGAAGGAAGCCGGCAAGGCTGAGGAAGTCGTCGTCGTTTCCGTTGGTNAAGCGGGTCGTTGACTACAACGTCAAGATCCGCGTGAAGGCAGACGGTTCGGGCGTCGAACTTGCGAACGTGAAGATGTCGATGAACCCCTTCGACGAAATCTCGGTCGAAGAAGCGCTCAGGCTGAAGGAAGCCGGCAAGGCTGAGGAAGTCGTCGTCGTTTCCGTTGGTCCGGCCAAGGCCGAAGAGACGCTGCGCACCGCGCTCGCCATGGGGGCGGACCGCGCCATCCTGGTTGAGACCGAAGACCAGGTCGAGCCGCTCGCTGTCGCCAAGATCGTCAAGGGTGTGGCCGAGGCTGAACAGCCGGGCCTGATC
>NZ_LMEG01000010.1:134959-135213 GCF_001426275.1 Ensifer sp. Root423
GACCGCGCCATCCTGGTTGAGACCGAAGACCAGGTCGAGCCGCTCGCTGTCGCCAAGATCGTCAAGGGTGTGGCCGAGGCTGAACAGCCGGGCCTGATYATCGTGGGCAAGCAGGCAATCGACGACGATTCGAACCAGACCGGCCAGATGCTGTCCGCCCTGCTCGGCTGGGCGCAAGGGACCTTTGCCTCCAAGGTCGAGATCGGCGATGGCAAGGCAACCGTGACGCGCGAAGTCGACGGCGGTCTGCAGAC
>NZ_LMEG01000011.1:0-124391 GCF_001426275.1 Ensifer sp. Root423
GGTTCCCTCCTCATATCTGTGTCGATGCCGAGTTGGTTTCCGGTCATGGGACCGCAAAACCCCGTTTAGAACTGAGGAGATGCCCAGGTTCCGGCGGACGGCCGGGACAGACGACACTGGCCGGGTGAACTCTTTACCAAGCTACACATCAACCCGAGAAACGTTCATCAGGGACAGCAGGCAGACCGGGATTTCTCAGCGGTCCGGTCGCAGCGCTGTTTTAAATGATTGACAAAACCCGGTTGGGATTAAGTTCACGATGCCAGGGGCCTTAGAGGATGTGCCAGACAGGGTACCCGACGTTCCTATGTCCGTCGTCGGTCGAAACAGCGTGCAGGTCGACCGCGCAATGATCTTCGCCCACCGCTTCGGCTCCGATCAGAATATGTGGCGGGTGGTCACTCCAGCGGCGCCTGCGAGCGCCATTCCAGTCATAGCCCATCAGGTTCTCCCTGCGGTGAACTGCGCGCGTGGATCCTTCGACGGCATTGTTGTCCTAGGACAGCATCTCGAGACCGTGTTTCCGGACGATCTAAAGCAGCTTCAATGCGGGGCCGCTCGGCCCCTTCGCGCCGGTTTGCCACTTTTGCACTGTCGATTCCCTGGTGTTCAGGTATCGCGCGCCGCTCAGGTCATAGTTGCGCTGCCGCTAGCCGTGATCCTTCTTCCCCGCGAGAGGTCGCTTCCGGCACACTCGATGAGCGCGCCGGAACGAGGTCCGCTCTTCACTCGGATGCGGCCGCAGCAACAACCGCCTCATTGTGTTTCGCCAGAGCTTGCTGGGCTGCCGCAGCGACGTCCGAACTCCTATCTCCCGCGACTTGAACTGTCGGGAACGCCGGTTTGATGTCGTTGTCGTGAAACGCCTTGTTGATCATCATCAGCGCGCGGCGCTTGAGCATGAACTGTTCTCCGGGCACGGTGGTGAACTTCATTCGCAGGATCAATCCTGAATCCCCGAGGCTATCAATACCCTTCATCTTCAGGGGTTGAATGGTGATCGCCGCAAACTCAGGATCGACCAGCAATTCCTGCCCAATCTTTTTGATGATCTTGCGTGCTTTGTCCACGTCGGTGTCGTAGCCGACGGTAACCGTGAGCTTCTCGACGACCCAGTCCCGGCTCATATTCTGGACCGCGCCAAGCTCGCTGAAGGGAACGATATAGATCGCGCCCCGGTGGTGACGCAGCTTCACCGACCTGAGGCTGAACGACTCGACGGTGCCCTTGTAGCTGCCGCTTTGGATGTACTCCCCGACCCGGAACGCGTCGTCGAGCAGATAGAACATGCCGCTGATTACGTCCTTGACCACCGTCTGTGCACCGAAGCCGATCGCTACACCGACGACACCGGCGCCTGCGATCAATGGAGCAATCTCAACGCCGAGCGACGACAGGGCCATCATAATGGCGACCGCCACGAACAGGATCATTAGGACGTTCTTGAGGATTGGTAGAAGCGTCCTGATCCGGGCACGCTTGCGTTCGCGTTCACTCCCGGTTTCGTGGGCCGTTTCCGTCTCGCCAAGCTTCCGATCGATCAGCACCTTAACGATGTTCCAGACAAGGTCGATTGCAAGCAGGATGATCCCGGCACTCAACGCTCCGCGCATCAGCCTCAATGCAGCCGAATCCTGAGCGGCAATCCCTGTCAACTCGATATCAAGCACCTCCGCCAAAACGACAATTGCACCGACGAGAAGCGCTGCGCGAATCCCACGCTCGACCATCACCGAGATTACCCCCGGTCTGGTTGGACTTTCGGCATCGGCCAGACTGCTCGTCAGAAGATTGTCGACGGAAGCGCGCGTGAGGGCGATCGCGCCGGGAAGTGCGGCGGCAACGACTGCGATCCAGAATGGCTTCATGGCACCTGCCACCCAGAGAAGCCAAAGCGCAACAAAATAGCCAGTCCAGACCCAGTTTCGGGCGCGGACACCTATCCTGCTGAAGCGGCTTGTGTGCTCAGTCGGGCGATGGACCATTGGACGGTTCCACACGGCTTCGATGCCAAGAAGGAGAAGGACGATCCCCAGCGTATAGGCCACCACCTGTCGCGACGGGTCGGCAAAGCCAAGCGTGGTGAGAAGATGAACGGTGACGGAGCCGAAAGCATACCAACCCACCAAGTAGCCCAGCCGCTTCGTCCAATGCGCAGCCGCCTGATCGGAGACCGGTATGACCCGAAACCGTTCGGCATTTGCGAAGCCATCGGATCCAGACGGTGCAAGGAGGAAATCGAAAGCGACGAGTGCGAGCCGGAAGATCACCACCGCGAACAGGTAACCGACAACGATTTCGCGGACGAGCGGCGACCAGTCGAAGGCAAGGAAGAAACCAAGGCTCCCCAGCGCAAATGCGAGCACGTAACTCGTGCCCCATAGCAGTCTCGCCGAAATCGCCGCCAGCTTGTCGCGTACGGTCAGAAATCGCAGCGAAGCGATCCAAGCACGCCAGCCTCGGCTGAGCCACCAGAAGCACCATTGTGCGGCCAACCCTGCTGCGATGAAAGCGAGCACAAAGACGATGGGGCGTGCACTGCGGCTGGTATCGAGCTCGCTCTGCAGGACGGACGCCGCGCGGGCGGTTTCGGCCGGGAACGCGCGCAAGCCTCCGAGAAGCTGGGCTGCTCGCGCACGAAAGATCGAAGCAAAGCCGGCATAAGAAACAGTTGCAACGGCGGCCGGCGCCGCTGCACCAGTGGCGGGTTTCGCGCTCAGTAGCCAAGATCGCACCTGTGGGTCATCCACAAGTTCGAGGAAACGCTGAACTTTCTCTGCCTGGACCGGATCTGGAGCCTTTTCCTGTGCGGAGCCCGGCGAAGATAAGACGGCCAGTGCGGCCACAAACGCGAGCCCGGCAAGCGCCAAGCGGATGAATGTACACATTCGATTCATAGACAACGTTTGCATCTTGGGTTCTCGCTTCCCGGGTGTTCCGGTTAATTTCTGCAGTCTGTGGCAGAAGGCTGACACGCTGGCTTAGTCTGTGATCTTCCAGCCATCTTGGACGGTCCCCATCCGGCGGCGTTTCCTGCGGCTGCGACCGTGTGGCTGCGAGGATCTTATCTCCAAGACCGACGCGGCTATCCGTTAGTGTATGCCCGTCGGAGATGCGCGCCGCCATCAGCCGGACGATATCAGGCGATGGGGCGAACTGCCGTGATTGAGACAATCACATTCCAATGAACAACAAGTGTCGCACCAAGAACCGCGAGCCGGATTTAGACGAGCTGTGGGCCAAGGTTCCTTCACCCATGTCCGATCCTCTCATGGCAATGGTGGTGACGTTCCGTGGCAGGAGAATCGAGCTGCCGTTGATGCGCATTGCAGGCCCCAGACCGAGCTTGACGCGATTCCAAGCCTGCCGACGGGCTAGTGGCCACAACCTCAAACAAATCCTCGGAGGGCAGGAATTTCCCGGATTATAGCACGGTGTGGATGGGAAACGACGACTTGGCACCGCGCGGCCAGTCTGGGGATGTTTGAAGCCGCCTGGAGGGTCACACATTGAACGACTTCGACGATAGGAAGCGGGGTTCATCTGTACCCTCTTCGGCGGTTGCCAACGTGCGACCTTGACCGCTTTGCGTTATTCGACTGGCTCAAGCGCCCGCTCCTGCCAATCCGTTAGTTCGTTAGCAGCTTACTTACGCTGCCAGAACAGCAAGGAGCCCCCTGTTAAGCAGCCTTTGTCTCATGTCTGCACCCTTTCACGGACCACGTTTCACTATGCCTCAATGCCCCCCAAGCACCAGCGTCTGCACCGGCAGCACCAGTGCCTGCAAGCGCAGGATCATCGCGTGCACGAGGCCGAGGGTATCGACCACGTGCAGGTAGATCCAGCGGCCAGTGCTGATGTCGGATGACTCCAGTTCCTCATGGCTGTTGGTATAGGCATTGGCGATGCAGGTGCTGCCCGGAGGCACGTCATCGAGCCCGCCGGGATAGAGTGGCTCCATGAAAACAGTGAGCGTGCCAGGCTGCGAAATATTCGCAACATCGATCAGCTGATCGCTGGCGCGAACCTGGCCAGAGGCAATCACCTCCTGCACCTCGGTGACGACGAGCGGGATGATGGTGAAAGGCTTGCCGACGCAGGTCGCCTCGCCGATCATGCCGACCTTGATCACTTGCGTCTCGATCTGGCCGAAGCCGGCAACCAGCCACGGCTTGCCACCGTTACCTTCAGGCACCAGAACGCCCGCCGGCCGCAACATTGGATTGACCACTTCGCCCACCCGGAGGGTGAACTGCTGCAGCGTGCCAGACACGCCGGCGCGCACGGTGGTCTTGGCGATGTCGACTTCCGCCTGCTTCAAGGCCGCTTCGGCGCTGGCCTTCTGCGAGGGCAGTAGCGACTGGAGCTTGGTCTCCAGCGTCTGCCTGTTGGATTGGGCGGCGGTAAGCGCACCCTTGCTACCTTCCAGTGCGACTTGTCGACGCTCGATCTCGCGCCGTGCGACGACATTTGGGTTCAGCTTGTTCAGTTCGACCTGGGTGTCGTACTCGTCTTGGGCCTGCTGCACCGCCGCCTGTGCCTGCACAATCGCGCCATCGGCAGCGACCAGCTCGGTGCGCGAGACGGTCATCTCGGCATCGACTTCGGCGATCTGGCGGCGCGCTACCTCGGCGGCGGCTTCCTCTTCCGAACTGTCAAGCTTGAAAAGCGGCTGGCCGGCCTCCACCTTTTGAAAGGCGGTAACATAGATCTCGGAGACCCGTCCGCTAGTCTCGGGCAGCACCGCGACAGTGCGGAACGCCGCGTTCACATGGGACGTCGACGGATGGAAGTAGAAGATCAGTGTGATCAGCGAAATCGTCAAGACGATGCAGGCGGTGATCCCCCAGCGCAGTTCGAACCAGACCGAATAGAGCGTAATCTCCCGCCCGAACCTTTTGCCCTGGACATAGCGGCGGAAGAGGTAATCGGGAAAGATCGTCAAAAGCGAACAGAGAAGAAACTCGAACATGGCTCAGATCCTCACTTCCGCCCTCGGCTGACTGGATGCGGCGGCAGAACCACTCGCTAAGGCTTCGGGCTCAGGTGCCGATGGCTTCTCCGCCTTGCCGGCAATCCTCTCCAGCGAGCGGGCGATCGAACCAAGCGGCGAGGAGAAGTCAGGCAGGTCGATCAGCGCCAGGATGAGGGCGGCGATCCAGAAGATGTTGTTGTGGGTGAGCAGCGAGATCAGCCCCAGCACGGCCACTAGCTCGTACTGGACCTTGTGGGTCTTGTGGGCGAGCGTCTCTGGCAGTGAGTGCAGCCGGAGATAGAAAGTGCCGATCGCGAAGATCGCCAGGATCATGAAAGCGACGACGACGTTGAACAGGACGTCGGTCTGTCCTGGCGCCGTGATGAATGCGGGCAGATGATGGATCGCAGTCGAATGCACTAATTCTGCCAACTGCGTTTTCCTCGAACCTGGTCAGATTAGGCCCTATTTCAGAGGCTTAGCATACAATTGATATTTGTACAGCGGAAGTTTCTTTAGGCCTCCCATCGGGCTGAAATTGCGATGTGTTGCAGCTGGGGAGCTTGTAGCGGACTTCGACGACATCAGCTTCGACTTGCATTTTGACGGGCAGTCGGCCCCGAATACATAAACGTGAAATCCGACAGCGCGCGGTCATGTTTAACGGCAATGTGCTTGCCTGTCGCACACCCTTTTAGTCAATCATCGGGCGCCGGCCCGGAGTTCGGCATTGAGCTCGGCCTGGGGCTTGCGCCGGTAGAGTTCGGCAATGACAATCGACAAGTCAACGGGGAGCAAAGTACTATTTGTCGCGATTGCTGAGAAGCCCCGCCAGCAACTCGATATGTTGTTGTTGCTTGTCAATCAGCGATTTCAGCTCGACGTCGCGCATTTGATCCAGCTTGTCCATGCAGCGCCATGATCTCAATTTCCGCCTTCAGGTTAACCTCATAATCGTGTGTCGCATCAGGCCCTCTTTTTGGATGCCTGTTGTTTGACACGGCTCCGTAGAGGTTTGCCTTCGATATGCTGGATATCGAAGGCGTTTGTCCTGCACAAGATCGCTGAGCTTGCGAAAGCCGTAGGTAGGCGGATCGAAGTTTTCGCTTTCCACGGCGGCTCGAATGTGTTCCCCACCTGCGATATTCCGGGGGCATAGCGAACAAAAGGTTGGGCCACTCGCTGTGATCGCATGACCCGCCCAATTCCATTGCCTACATCGGCTCCTAGCAATTCGGCTCCTCTAAGGAGAGGTATCAACGTCATACAATTCACCTCGTTACGCCGGGGCGTTTGCTGCTTACCCGTCGGAGGTGGCCTTTCGCCGGGAATCCGGAACATAGAGACCCAGCAAGCGTTTAGATTCATCCACTGGGAGGTAATGATGACGAAGCGCTCCCTTCCCATGTCGCCTGAGGTGCGCGCGGCAATTGCCGCGTTTCTGAGCGCGTGCCAGAAAGAAGCCCGGCCCTTTGCCACGTCTGAGGCCCTAGGGGCAGTCCGGCGTATATTCCCTGATCTGGATATTTCCGACACGGATCTCATGGATGCAATCACCAGCGAAGCATTCGTGGCTGGTTTTGACGTGGATACTCCGAATACTGCTTCCGGGGAATGGGATAGTGAAGGCGGCGCACCGCGGACCGAAAATCAACGGCATTAGGTAGCAAAGACCGTGGTTTTTGCTACCTAATGCCGAAAATCAAGGCATGGGCGGTAATGACAGGGATGATAGAAGGTGGCAGGCAAGAGCAACCAAGGAAGGTAATGAGTTGCTCTAGGACGGTCCTGGGGACCGGCCCAGTGGGGCCCACGCAAAAGCGCGATCCGATAGGGTCCGCTTCACGTGGATGGCGGCCTCGGCTGCGCCGAGTAGTGGCACTTGCTTCAGATTAAATCCAGATAGTGGAGCAACGCGATAACGCCGACGACGACAACAACGATGTGTGCCATCTGCTTCATTGCCGCGTCGATTGGAAGTTTTTGAACGAACCACAGCATCAGGGTAATGACAAGGCCCGTGACTAGGATGCTGATTGCGATGAACAACTTCAAGGAGCGGCTTTTTCGACTGTATGTCAGAGTCAGATATCGCCTGTGGAAACTTGCTAGTTGTTGCGGCAAGTCAACGCGAGGGACGAAACGCAAACAGGCCGCTGTCGGGATCTTTATGTCCAGGGATCCCTGTAGATCCAATATCTGCGGCGATCTGATTGGATGTAATTCCGTTGCTACCATATGCATGGCGGCATGCGCCAATGCGACGTGGTACCCGCGCTTATCGTCCGCTTTCATGTTATCATGAAAACCAGATTGCAAGCATCCACACAAGCGTCGAGTTCGTCTAGCGACACTGAGAATTACAGGGAGCAACGCCAGTGAGATTGCGCGAGATGCTACCCAGCGAATGCAGCATGCTCATCGCCGAGCAGCGCGTCGCCCGGCTTGGGTGTTGTCGCGACAATCAGCCTTATGTTGTGCCAATTTATTATGTCCGCGCAGAGGGCCAAGTTTTCGGGTTTTCGATGCCGGGACGGAAGATTGAATTCATGCGCAGCAATCCGCTCGTTTGCGTTGAGATTGAGCATTGCACTGATCAGCACTGCTGGAAGTGCGTCATCATTGAGGGCAGGTACCACGAATTCCACAAAGAGACGGACAAGAAACACGCTTGGAACATACTGAAGGTTTACAATGATTGGTGGGATCCAGGTGCCCTCAACTTGGGCTCGGATGCCAAGCCACCGGGGTACCTTCCTGTTTTTTTCGCAATCAGTATGGACAGTGTGACGGGCCGTGAAGCGACTCTAGTTTAGGTTGACGCAGGCTATCAGTCAGCGACTGCTGGCCCAGCTTTCGCCTGAGCTGAGTTGAGTTGACAGCGCCGACACGTGCTCCAAACTCTGCTTTCATGGGTTATGGAGACTTGTAGCCGCCATGCGAAGTCACGCTTGGCAGTTTGTCAAACGGTTGCTCGGCCGCGAGGCAGGCGAACGCTGGCGCGAGGCTTGGGGACTAACATTTGCCATTCTTGTGCTGACGCCATTGACCGCGCGGGCCAGCGTCTGGTTTGCGGTCACCTCGGGCGAGTTGATAAATCGGATCGCCTACTTCCACCATCCAGCCACACCCACCACGCCCATGGCATTGTTGACTACAGCGGCAACGCTTGCCGCATTCGCGATCATGAGGGACGTGTTTTTCACAGCTGTCCGCCACTTCTTCTCGACTACGCTTCACGGCAAATGGCGCGCGTGGCTCGATCGACGCTTCAACGAAGCATTGCTCGACAGCAACCATACGCATTTCCCGCTCAGATGCGTCCGGGTCCGCTAAAAAACTCGTACCTCCTCTACGTCCGCGTGTTTTTCCATTGGATCGGGCGTTACCGACATTCCGCCGGCATTCCCGAAACGGGAGACTGTCATGAGAACGTTGTTAATCGCGATCGCACTGGTGTCTGTTATGGGTGGGACTGGGTTCGCAGCCGAACCGGCCAAGATCGTCGACACCAAGATGGGCAAGGCGTTGGCTGATGACGGGGATGACCCTCTACACTTTCGACAAGGATGCCAAAGAAAAATCCAACTGCGACAAGGATTGTCTAAAGAAATGGCCGGCATTCCACGCCGCCGCGAACGCTAAGGCGGAAGGAAAGTGGTCTCTGGTCAAGGCGGCAGACGGCGGGGAAATGTGGGCGTATGAAGACAAGCCGCTGTACACATATGCCGAGGACAAAAAGGCCGGTGACACTAACGGCGATGGCGTTGGAGGTGTTTGGCACCTGGCCAGATAGCGAAATGAACGGGCGGGCTTCCGATCGCCCGCTTAAGGCACATGCCCCTGGTGTGATAGCAACAAAGCAAAGCAGATATGTTCCGCTCTTGGCGTTGAACATCTGACCCTTTTGAAGCGGAACCTGCGCCCCCGACACAGCGTTCCAACGGGAGATCTGTGCCTACGCGGCCGCTGGGGGGTTCTTTTCGCGAGCGACGTCTCCCCGATGCCTGATGGTCACGGCAGTGCCGGGATTTGCAACGCTCAACTGGATTTCGCTCTCCAGGGTCCTGGCAAGCGCGTCGACGATGCCGGTACCCAGCCCGGGGACAAGTTTGCCGCTCGGCATGCCGATGCCGTCGTCGGTGACACGAAGCGTCCACTCGTTGCCGGTCGAACTATAGTCGATGGCAATTGTGCCGCATTCCTGCCCCGGGAAGGCGTGCTTGAGCGCGTTGATCACCAATTCGGTCACAATAAGCCCGAGCCTGACAGAAACATCGGCTTCAACAGCGCTCTCATCAACTGTCACCGATATCGAAACCCGGTCGTCGGCGAGCATCGACGCGCCAAGGCTTTCGCAAAGCTGGGTGAAGTAGGTGCGCAGTTCGACGCTGCCGGCGCCGGACGTACAAAGCTGCCGTTGCACGGCCGCAATCGACATGACCCGGTGATGGGCGTTGTGAAGGTGGCCGCGCGCTTCGTCCGACTGAACCCGGCGTGCGCTCTGCATGAGAACGCTGGCAATGATCTGAAGGCTATTTGCGACCCGGTGCTGGACCTCCTGCACCAGGATGGCCTTCTCGCGGATAAGGTCATCTTTCAGTTTCGCTTCAGCGCGCGCATCCGTCACATCAGTGATGGCCAGCAGCAGCCGGATATGCGCCTTGTCGCCATCGTCGAGGATCTGCGCATTGACGATCAACTGTCGTGTGCTCCGGTTGGGGCGCTGGAAGTCGATTTCGTAGGCCTCGATCCGGGCGCTTCCGGAAGCGGTAGCGTTTAGGAGCGAGGCGAGCTTGGGCATTGCCCATTCGCCATTTCCAAGCGAACCGAGCGGTCGGCCGGGAACGGTCGCCGGATCGATTTCGAAAGTGCGGCAGAACGATGTGCTCGCTGCAATAACCTTCTGGTCTCTAGACAGGAAAAGCAGCGGCTCGTTCGATGAAACCACCACGGCAAGGGTACTCGCCGCTTCGAAATGGACTATCGGTTCGTTCGACATGAAATGGCCCTCAGGGGCCGAAAACTCGCGGGGCACGAGCCATCACTCGGCAGGAACGCCGCGACACGGGACTTCGTGCTGACGTTCGAGTATAAGGTATCATGTCGGATGCGGGAGACATCACACTTAATTGGCATCGTCGCTGATATCTCGAGCGGAGTGGCGGGCCGCCAGTCCGTTTCCGCTCAAAAGTGAGGGATAGGAGAAGAAAAGCACAATGAGCGATCCAAGGCACGGCAAGTGTGCGCCAGGAGCGGCTTTTACTAAAATCGAATTGTCCAACGACGGGTTCGGGGCCGGTAGGGGAAGCCTGCTACAGGGCAAATTCGTCGGAAAGCCGCCGTTCGGCAACCCACCCAAAGTCTGTTCTAGCTGCCGGCTTCTTCATCCCTCGACACCGATTGCCTCGACGACTTCACCAGCGGGATGTCAATTTCCGGGTGCCGGGCGGGTTATTCTGGAACGAGTCAGGGCCCGCGGTCCGGGTTACTTTGGCGGGCGGAAAGCCGTCGGCATCGGCGCGTATTGGCCGTAGCGCTGGGAACAGCAGCTCCCTCAACACGGCGCGCAAGGTCCTGCCACTAAAGGCCGCATGGCCGACTTCATGGAAACCTTTCCAATGACGGGACGGCGCTTTACGGCTGTGCAGAGTGGCTGAGGCTGACGTCGGGCCCGCACGTTAACGATTGACACTAGCTGTGATGGCAAACACAAACCATATTTCGCTGGTTCGATCTCCGCCGGCCTTGGCATCGACTTTGCGCCGGAATGTTGATCGGTTGCTGGGGGCGGACCGATGAATTGAGCCTGAGGCGCGCCAGGGCCTGTCTGTACTAGTACGGGAATGGCAATGCATAGCGCTCGCGAATGGTTTGTTCCTCGTAACGGTTACGATAAACACCGCGGTCCTGGAGGATCGGGACGACCTTCTTCACGAATTCTTCGATGTCATCAGGTGCCCGGGGCGGCTGAAGCGTGTAGCCGTCGACGGTGCCGTCCGCCCAAAGGTCGATAAGCGCATCGGCGACCTGTTCCGGCGTCCCGAGCAGCAGGCGGTGGTGCCCTTCCGAGCGGCGCACAGCCTGCCTGGCCGTCAACTTCTCATGTGTCAGCAGATCGGAGAGACCAAGGCCCATTCCGACCGCCTGAAGACGGTTGGGATCCGGAACGAAACGCTCGGCATCCAGAATGGCATCCGGATCGAAACCGTTGGGATCAATACCGTTCTCCCTGACGAAGCGTGCGATCAGGCCGTCCTCCGAGCCCGCGCCGCTGAAGAGTTCGTGTTTTCGCAACGCCTCCTCTTTCGTCTCGCCAAGGATCACCACCACCCCGGGCACGATCTTAATGCCCTTCGGGTCGCGACCGATGGCTGCAGCGCGATCCCTGACCTTCTTGCCGAAGGCCTGGCCAGCAGGGCGGGAGAGGATGTTGCAATAAATGATCTCGCCATGGCGGGCGGCGAGCTCGATACCGCCTTCGGATGCGCCTGCCTGCGCGATCACCGGATGGCCTTGAGGGCCACGCGGCACGTTCAGCGGTCCCTTCACTGCGAAATGATCGCCTTCGTGGTCGATCGCATGCGCACTCGCCGCATCCCAGAACCGTTCGTCGGGCACATGGCCGTCGCGGGCGGGATCCCAGCTTGCCCAGAGTTTCTTGGCAACATCGAGAAATTCGGAAGCTTTAGCGTAGCGCTCGGCTCGTGGGGGCAGCGGCGCCGAGCCGAAGTTGGCAGCCACATTCGGATTGAAGGACGAGACGATGTTGATGATCAGCCGGCCACCGGCCACGATATCCGTCGACTGGGTGCGGCGGGCGAGATTATAGGGCGAATTGTATGTGGACGACATGGTTGCGACGAAGCCGATGTCGGGCACCTGTGCCGCAAGCGCCGTACAGAGGATGAGCGGGTCGATGGTATGGAATGGTCGGCTGTTCGGGTCGGTCATCAAGGCTGGATGATCGGACAAGAACACGGCGTCGAACAGACCTTTGTGGGCGAGTTCCGTCAGGCGTCTGTAGTATTGAGGGTCATAGATGTCGTGGCGGCTCCCGCTGCGATATTTCCAGGCGGCCGGCAGATAGCCTGTCGTGTTGATGCCGACATTGAGATTGAGCGTGCGGGGCATGCGAATTGAGGTCCTTCAATAGGCCGCGGTGAAGCGGCGGCGGATGAACTGTCCCTTGTCGAGTTCATCGAGAATGGCGACGGCGAAATCGGCTTCGGAAATCCGGCTTTCGCCCGTATCGTCTCGCAGAAGCGCATCCTCGCCGAGCCTGAAACGGCCGGTTCTTTCGCCGGCCTTGATCGAAAGAGGCGGGGATACATAGGTCCAGTCGAGATCGTGCTCGCCGCGTTTCAGACTGCGCAGGATCTCTCGGTTTCGCAGCGTGTGAGCCTTGTGGTCCGCCGGGTAGAAATCACTGTCGACCACGTCGACGCCGGGGCTTGCCTGGAGGCTTCCGACGCCGCCGACGATGATGATGCGGCGGACGCCGGCGCGCTTGACGCCTTCAAACAGGGAAGCATGTGCATTCTCGATGAGAACCGCGGCATCTTCCGCCGAATGGCGGCGCAGACCGGGACTATAGGCACTGATGACCGCATCGTGGCCGGCGGAGATCTTTGCCACTTCCTCCGGATCGGCAATGTCCGCCTTCAGTGCCGTGAGACGCTCGGCAGGTTCCAGGTTTGAAGAGCGCGTCACGGCTGTCACGCGGTGATTTCGCGAAAGAGCTTCCTTGCGGATGTTGCTGCCGATGTTTCCTGAGGCGCCGAAGACGACAATGGACATGATCGATTTTCCTTAAGGGCTAAAGGGCAGGTATCGCCTTGAGCGGTTGATTGGCGCCGACATTGCGCTGCATGGCGGAAAGCGACGACCGTACGGCCTCGTAGCCGTGTTCGCGCATGGCGTTTTCGTAGTCGTTTAAGGCCGCAAGCAGTGGCTTGCCTTGGCGCCTTGCGGCGACGAGTTCGCGTACGAGCAATCCGGAATCGTAGAGGGCGGTGTTGCCGCCAAGCGCGCGGAAATAGGTCATCGCGTGGATCGCGTCGCCGAGTAGCGTCACCGGACCGCTTTGCCATACCGCGCCGGGTGTGGAGCTCTTGACCTTGAGGAAGGCGACCGTCGACGTGTCGCTGTGGCGAATGAGGTCCAGGATGCGCTCATCCCAGTGACGGATACGGTGAAGCAGCGTTTCGATGAGGGCCGCGCCGTTGAGCCGTTCGAGCAGTTCGTCCGGCCCGAGTTCATCCGTATCATAGGCCGTGTTCCACCAGGTGTAGCTGGTGGAGTTGTTGAAGTGGAAGCCAGGGATATCGGCATGGCCGGGATCTTCCCTGCCTATGAAATCGTGACGCGCATAGGCAGACGGATCCACCCGATGGCTGGTGATCATCAGACCACGACCGTCGCGCGGGCGGATGTTGGTATTGAACTCGGTCAGCAGCGGTGAAATGCCCTGTCGTTCCGCTTCATCGATCGTGATCTTGCCGGCCAACCGGCGTACCCCAGTGTCGATGCTCTTGAGGTCAGGCAGGAGTTGGCGACGCACCGCCGATCCCGCCCCGTCGGCCCCGACCAGAAGATTGGCGTGTACGGCCGAGCCGTCGGAAAAATGCGCAAGCACGGTTCCGTCGGCAAGCTGCTCATAGCGCTCGAACCGTTTGCCTGTGTGAAAAAGGCCGTCGAGCCCGGACAGGAGGATCTGGCGTAGCGTGATGCGGCTGACCGATTTCTCGATATGCGTATCTTCGGGTTCGCCTGATCCCTGGCTCGTGTTCTCGAGCCTTTGGAATGTCTCATCGAGAACAAGGTTTTCCGTCGGCGCAAGCCCGAGCGTATCAAGGAAGGCTTGAAAGAGGTGCGCCTGAAGCGCGTCGATGCCCCGTTGCCGGATCCGCATGCGGAAACCCTGCACATAGTCCGACCGGACCTCGTCGCGCTCGAAGACGGCGGTGTCGATGCCATTCTTCTTGAGGCCTTGCGCCAGGGCGAGCCCACCCGGTCCCCCACCGATGATGGCGACGTCGATGAAGGGTATGGTCATGGCTGGTACTCGGGGACCGCGGTTTCGGCGGTCACTTGTTCGAGGATGAAGTCGGCGACGGTACGGGGCGAACGGCCAAGCAGCGTTGGAACGACGTCGGTCGTCGTCGCGGCGCGACCGGCAGCGATCAATCTTACGAATTGCGCAACGGCGCGGTGTTCGAAGTCACCCTCTTTTGGAACCGTCCGGGGCGGCTTCTCGAGGGCAGCAACCGGCCGTTTCAATGCAGCCGTCAGCAGAGCGGCGACCTGCCGGAACGACACCACGTCCGGGCCGGTGAGGTTGAGCGTGCGCCCCCGAATGCGATCGGCCAGAAGTTGGTGCACGGCGACATCGGCGATGTCGCGCGCGTCGATGTAGCCGATGCCGGCGTCGAGGTTGGCTGCGACGACCTGACTGTTCGTGATCGCGTTCCGGATGGTGTTGGCGAGCGAGACCTGCATCCAGGCATTGGGACGAAGCGAAACAGCCTCGGTCGGAAGGCCATTCAAGTGCCGTTCCACGGCAGCGTGCGCTTCACCGGAGATAGAATTCCCTGGCGGCTCGATCGTCCAGTCGGAGCCCGAGATCTTGACGATGCGGGCAACATTTGCGGCGACGGCAGCATCGGCGACGGCGACCTGGTCCGTGACGAGCCTCGTGCTGATGGGGGATAACAGAAGAAGGCGTCCGACGCCTCGAACGGCCGTGTCGAGCGCGGCGCGGTCGCCAAAATCACCTGCGGCAATCTGCAGAGTTTCACCGAACAGGGCACGTGCCGTCTCCGGGCGTCGGGTAAAGACGCGAACCGGTTGTCCGCGTGCGAGAAGTCGTTCGACAACGAGGCGCCCAAGCTTGCCGGTGGCGCCAGTAACGAGGATCGGCCTCTCACTCATGCGGCGGCCCGCTGCAAGGCGGCCTCTAGCGGTCGGCGATCAATCCAACTGAAGACGTCGAAATCGGCCGGAATGAACTGCCAATCGAGAAGGAAGCGCTTGAAGTGGTCGAACGCGGCGATCTGGTTTTCGTCCAACGCCAGACCGAGATGACGGTGGACGTCCGCGCCGTTCGCCGCCCAGACGGCGTCCTCCCCGACGCCGATCTCGTTGGCGATGAACCGAACTGCTGTGTCCGGGTTCGAGGCCGCCCAATCACCAACACTGGCGACGGTCGACACAAGATCGACGACGAGGTCGAAATGCTGGTCAAGAAAGCGGGCGTCGACTGTCAGCGGCCTTGGCGTGCCATTGTTGATGCGGATCTTTGGATCCGGATGGAAACCGAATTCCGCCACCACAACTGCACCAATCTGATTGGCGAGCACGATGCCTTCTGCACCTTTGACGAAGAAAGCGTCGATCTTGCCCGAGGCCAGGGCCAAGAGTTCCTCGCCATAGGGATATCGGCGCTTCAGGCCCAGGAAGGCGGCGTTGCCCCGTTCGATGAGGTTGCCCTCGTTGGTGTCGAGATAGACGAGTTCGACATCACCGTGATCAAGGCCGTCGAGCGAAAGCGCCGAGACGATGCCTTTCAAGGCGGTGGCCCGCTGGAAGTCGACGACGTCGGAACTGGGCTTGCGTGGTACACCGATGCGGCGGCCTTTCAAGTCCTTCGCGACAGCGATCCCGGAACCTGGAAGCGCGATAATCGCCTGGAACTCGTCTGTCGTGGTGATGCCGACAACGCGTGTGGCGCGGCCGCCGGACCGCGCCCAGATCGGCGGAATGTTGCCGCCCTGTCGGAACGAGTAATCGAGCGCATGGGTAAAATGGCTCTGGCGGACCGACGGATCCTTGCTGTCGCGGATCGAGCGGACGGCAACGCCGGCGTTCTCAAACTGTCTGTCGATCCAGCCGAGCTGATGGGCGATCGACAATGGTGTCGGGGCGGGGCAGCGCGTGTACCAGACGGAAGAGAGGGAAGACATCAGGGAACTCCTAGCGGCCGCCGACGACGGCAAGACGAGGTTGCTGGGGAGGTCGAACGGGGACCGGCTCGAGCGCAACCGCAGGTGTTGCGGCATGCCGGCTGAACGCAGCCTTGGCAAGCATCGTCCGGATCAGGTTGTTTTGCGGCGCGTGCGCCTTGCCGGAAAGCGCATCGCGATGATGGCGTTCCAACGGATTGTCGCGACTGATGCCGGGGTTACCGCCCAGTTCGAGCGCAAGGGTCGTCACGGTGATCGCGTTGGCGATGACCGTGTGTTTGACCGCGGCGGCATCGGCGCCGAAGGGGCGCCCCGCATCGAAATCCTCGGCGATCGAGCGCAGGAGCCGGCGGTTGACCGTCAGCAAGACCTCGATTTCGCCAAGGCCATCCTGGATGCGGGGAACGGTGGAGAGCGGTGCGCCGAGGCTTGCCGGTGCGCGCGAGGTCGTAAATTCGATCAGCCAGTCGCGTGCCCCGCGGGCAGCACCGTCGTAGATCGCGGGGACCAGTGAGAAATACCAGGCGCCCATGCGCTCGTCACGTTTCAGGCCTTCGCTCGCCGGCGCGATGTCGAGAACATCGGCGAGCGGGATCGCGACGTCGTCGAGGATCAGGTCGTCGCTGTTGGTTGCTCGCATGCCCGTTGCGTTCCAGGTTTTTTCGACGCGGATGCCATCGGCCGATGTCGGAACGAGGAATGAGCCCAGCCTCGGCTCAGGCTCGTCAGTAACCGCAAGCACAGCCACCCAGCGCAAGAGCGGGATGCCGGTGGCGTAGGTCTTGTGGCCCGTAATGCGCCACTGATCGCCAACGCGGCGGGCAATCGTTTCGGGCAAGGAACCATGCGATGGCGAACCGACGCGCGGCTCCACCTGTGCCGCATTGATGAGCGCGACACCCTCGCGATTGGCCCGGGTGACACGCTCGACAAGGTGGGGCGGCCACTTGCCTGAGGTTCGCACCGAAAAGTGCTGATTGTAGTGCATCGAAAGAACGAGAGCAGTCGATGGCTCTCCACGCGCGATTGCCGAGACGACCGCCAGCGCTTCCGTCAGTCCACCGCCGAGGCCCCCGTGTTCGAGCGCTGTGACCAGGCCAAGCAGCCCCGCCTCGTGCAGCGCGTCGAAATTGGCGAAGGGGAATTCGCCAGTTTCATCATAGTGGCGTGCTGTCAGGGCGAAGCGTTTTCCGAGTTCTTCGGCCGTGGCAATCACCGGTTCGAAACGTGTGGGGTCGGTCATCTGCTTTACTCGTTCAGGCGACAGCGCGGGCGTCGAGTTCCGCCCAGGGGCGCTGGTCGACCCATTGGTCGATGTCGAAGTTGCTCGCGAGGAACCCCCATTCATGCAGGAAGTCCTTGTAGTGTCCGATCGCCGCGACGAGTTCCGGTTCGAGGCCGATGCCGAGATGTTTGTGGAGATCCGGACCGTTAGCCGCAGCCACGACCTCTTCTGAGGCGCCGACTTCGCGGGCAACAAAGCGACGCACCTCGTCGGGGTGCTCTTCGGCCCATGAGCCGGCCTGTTTCAAGGTCGAGATCAGCTTGGCGACGAGATCGGGCCGATCTTCAGCGAGCCTTTCGTCGACGGTCAGCACCCGAGGGGAGCCGGAATTGATGCGGATCTTCGGGTCCGGGTGGAAACCGAATTCCGCGACCGTGTGAGCCGCAAAGAGATTGGCGACGGCAATACCGGGCGTGCCTTTGACATAAATCGCGTCCACCTCACCGCGCAGCAGTGCGGCCGCTTCCGGCCCGTAGGCCTGCCGGTTTCTGAGGCCGTAGAGCTGCGGGCCCTCCCTGCCATCAAGAACGCTTTCGGAAAGCGGGATATCGACGATCTCGACATCGGAGGGCGTGAGCCCTTCGAGAGACAGAGCGGAAACCAGGCCCTTCAGCGCCGTAGCTGCCATGAAGTCGACGATACCGGGTGGTCGGCGCGCAATGCCGAAGCGCCGGCCGACAAGATCGCGCGTCGTTTTGATCCCGGTCTCGGGCAACGTGATGATGGCCTGGAATTCGTCGGTCCAGGTGATGCCGACGAGCCGCGTCGGGTTGCCTTCCGAGCGGGCGCGGATCGGCGGGACGTTGCCGCCATGGCGAAACGAATAATCGAGATGGTGATCGAAGTGGCTGGATCGGACGGAGCGGTCCTTGCTGTCGATGATCGAGTTGAGCGTAATGCCCTCCGTGGCAAACGCCTTGTCGAGCAGGCCGAGCTGGGTGGCGAGCCCCACGGGTGTCGGGACAGGGCAGCGCGTGTACCAGATTTGCGAGATGGCATTTTTTGTCACGAGGTTCTCCGCTGTCTTCGATGGGGTGTGCCGGGAAGCGTTTTTCGTTGGAGTGGCTCTTCCTAGTCGGTCATTGCTATTAGCTGTACTGATTTCGGATTAGATTTCCCAGACTGGCGCCGTTCACGACATATTGTAGGAATGACGTTCCTGCTAATGGTCACTCTCAGGGTGAAATTACTAAAACAGATTTGACAAAGCCTATGTAATTAGTCAACTATAAAAATCATCCGCGGCGACAAGGTCAGGCCGAGGTGAAGGTTCGCTGTTGGCGGACAGCCAAACGGAGAGGCGACATCGATGCCGGTGCTGATCAGAATTGCGCGAACGCTTCGACGAACGCTTCTGCAGGCAGTTCCAACGATCCTTGGAATTGTGATCCTGAACTTTTTCCTTTTGCAGCTGGCTCCCGGCGACGCGGCCGATGTGCTTGCCGGCGAGGCGGGTTCGGCGACCGAAGAAAGCGTTGCGGCACTGAGAGCCCGCTTCGGCCTGGATAGTCCGGTGCTCGAGCAATTGGCCACCTATCTCGGCAACCTCGCGCAATTCAGCCTTGGATTTTCCCCGCGCTACGGCATGCCGGTCGCCGACCTGATTGCGCAGCGCCTGCCCGGAACATTGACGCTGATGGCGGTGGCACTCGTCATCGCGATCGTCCTCGGTGTCATCCTCGGATCGCTGATGGCGACGTTTGCGGGGCGGATCCCCGATCGGCTTTTGTCGATCTTCTCGCTGCTCTTCTATTCGATCCCGAGTTTCTGGATCGGCCTGATGCTGATCGTGCTCTTCTCGGTCAAGCTCGGCTGGTTGCCGACCGGGGGTGCAGGCACGATCGGATCCCAGCTGAAAGGGTTCCCGGCGCTCTTCGACAAGGCCCGCTACATGGTGCTCCCGGCAACGTCGCTCGCGCTTTTCTACGTCGCGATCTATGCGCGGCTGACGCGCGCCGCCATGCTCGAAGTCAAAAACCAGGACTTTGTCCGCACTGCCTATGCCAAGGGGCTGACGCCTTATGGCGTCACCGCGAGGCATATCTTGCGAAACGCGTTGATCCCGATCACGACCATGGCCGGCATGCACATCGGCGGCATGCTCGGCGGCGCCGTGGTGGTGGAAACCGTCTACAGCTGGCCGGGCCTTGGCAGGCTCGCCTTCGAGGCGGTCATGGGCCGGGATTTCACCGTGCTCCTCGGCATCCTGCTTCTGTCCTCACTTCTCGTCATCATTGCCAATGCCACGGTGGACCTTGTCCACGCCTGGCTCGACCCTCGAATTGGAGCGCGCTGATGTCCGCCACCGACTTCGGAGCTTTCCCAGCGGTTACGGGCGGCGCCTATGCCGCTCCTGCCACGAGCGAGCAGGCTACCGCGCCGGAGCGCCCGTCCTGGTCCAACGTAAAGGCGCCCGATGCGCGCTCCCAGCAGAGCACTGCGGTCGCCATTACCAATGGGCGAAGGGCCCTCAAGGTCTTTCTGGCCAACCCCAATGCCCTGTTCGGAACGGCCTTCCTTGCGCTTGTGATCGCCGTCGCGCTGCTGGCTCCAGTGCTTTATCCCGACGACCCGCTGTCGATGGTCGGAAAACCGTTCCTGTGGCCGGGCCAGGATCCGGCTTTCCCGCTCGGCACGGACGCGCTCGGCCGCGACGTGCTCGCTGGCATCCTGCATGGCTCGCGCATTTCCCTGTTCGTGGGGCTGATGGCAACAGCGCTCGGTCTCACCTTCGGCGTGATCGTCGGCGCGATCGCCGGTTACTTCGGCGGCTGGATCGACGATCTCCTGGTGCGGCTGATCGAGATCTTCCAGACCTTGCCGAGCTTCGTGCTGCTCGTCGTTCTGGTCGCGATCGTCCAACCCTCGGCATCAACGGTGACGCTTGCGATCGCCGTCATTTCCTGGCCGACGGTGGCAAGGCTGACCAGGGCCGAGTTTCGTGCGATCCGAGAGAAGGATTTCGTCATGGCCGCCCGCAGTCTCGGCTTTGGCCATGGACGGATCATCTTCCGCGAGATCCTGCCCAACGCGCTGCCACCGATCATCGTGACGTCATCGGTCATGGTCGCCACCGCAATCCTGATGGAATCCGCACTTTCCTTCATGGGTCTCGGCGACCCCAATGTCGTGAGCTGGGGCTCGATGATCGGTACCGGTCGCGAACTGGTCCGGACCGCCTGGTACCTGACGGCCCTTCCGGGCCTCGCCATCGTCTTTACGGTGCTTGCGCTCAATCTCATCGGCGACGGGCTGAACGATGCCCTTAACCCCCGCTTCACGCAGGATCGTTGACGATGGCGCCGCTGCTCCAGGTCGGAGACCTCACCATCGGCTTTCCGCGTGCCGAGCCAGTCAGAAATCTCTCGTTCGAGGTGGGGGCGGGGGAGACGCTGGCGATCGTCGGCGAGTCCGGTTCGGGCAAATCGTTGACCGCGCTCGCGCTGATGCAGTTGCTGCCGCGCGCAGCACGGGTGACCAGCGGCCGCATCGTCTTTGACGACCGCGATCTTCTGGGGCTCGATGCGCGCGAGATGCGGCAGCTGCGTGGGCGCGACATCGCCATGATCTTTCAGGAGCCGATGACGAGCCTCAATCCGGTCATGTCGATCGGCCGGCAGATCGGCGAAGTGCTGAAGGTGCACGAGAAGCTTTCAGGTCGAGCGGCGCGGGAACGCGCGATCGAACTTTTGAAGCTCGTGCGTATTCCTGCCGCCGAAAAGCGGGTCGACGATTATCCGCATCAGCTGTCGGGCGGCATGCGCCAGCGGGTGATGATTGCCATGGCGGTTGCGTGCCGGCCAAAGTTGCTGATCGCCGACGAACCGACGACGGCGCTCGACGTGACGATCCAGGCGCAGGTGCTCGACCTGCTCGACACGCTCAGGCGCGAGCTTCAGATGGCTGTGGTGTTGATCACCCACGACCTCGGCGTCGTCGCGCAATGGGCCGACAAGGTCGTCGTCATGTATGCCGGCCGCAAGGTCGAGCAGGCCTTGCCCGGAGATCTCTTCAACGATCCGCTGCATCCCTATACGCGCGGGCTGCTTTCGGCCTCGCCACGGCTAAAGAACGACCTTCACTATCTGAGCGGCCGCTTGACGGAGATCCCCGGGTCGATCGTCTCGGCGGCCGGCGAGGCCGGCTGTCCCTTCAGGCCGCGCTGTCGCCAGGCGCGTGCGAGCTGCGGCCATCAGGTGCCGCCGCTGATTGCTCAGACGCCGGAGAGGCTCGTTGCCTGCCCGTTCACTTCGTCCCTCAAGGCCGTGCCCGATGCCGCTCATCTCAGCCTCTGATCTGAAGACACACTACAAGACGCGCGACGGCCTCTTGCGCTCCGTCGATGGCGTCGATCTCGTGGTCGAGCGCGGTGAAACCGTCGGGCTTGTCGGCGAAAGCGGCTGTGGCAAGTCGACGCTTGGCAAGACGCTTTTGCGCCTGGTCGATCCGACCGAGGGGCGGATCGAATTCAAGGGCGAAGACATCACGAGACTTGACCAGGGTCGGCTCAGGAACGTGCGCAAGTCGATCCAGATGATCTTTCAGGATCCCTTCGCGTCGCTCAATCCGCGCCACACGATCGGTGAAATCCTGGAGGCGCCTCTGATCGTGCACAGGGCCGGCAGCCGAGCGCAGCGGCGTGACACCGTTGCCGGCATCATCTCCAAGGTCGGGCTGCCCGCCGATGCCATCAATCGCTATCCGCACGAATTCTCGGGCGGCCAGCGGCAAAGGATCGGCATTGCCCGCGCGCTGCTGCTCAACCCGGACCTGATCGTTTGCGACGAGCCCGTATCGGCGCTCGACCTGTCGATCCAGGCGCAGATCCTGAACCTTTTGGTGGAGATGAAGAAGGAGTTCGGTCTTTCCTATCTTTTCATCAGCCATGACCTGTCTGTGGTGCGTTATTTCTGCGACCGGGTTTTGGTCATGTATCTCGGCCGGATCGTGGAAAGCGCCGACAATGAGACGCTCTGGTCGGACCCGCGCCATCCCTACACGCGCGCTTTGATGGCTGCGGTTCCCGATCCCTCGCGGCCGCGGCAGGCGGCTCCCCTTGGCGGCGATCTGCCGAGCCCGAGCGACATTCCGTCGGGCTGTCGGTTCCACACCCGCTGCCCGCTGGCGACGGACCTCTGCCGCGTCACCGAACCCGAATTCCGCGCCATCAAACCGGGCCATCAGGTGGCCTGTCATGTCGCGGACCAGATCAACTGAAATGGAGAACTTGAATGGTTGAGTATCGCTATCTTGGGCGCAGCGCCCTCAAAGTGTCGCCGCTGACGCTCGGATCCATGATGTTCGGCAACCAGACGCCTGACGACGTTGCCTTCCGCATCATCGACAAGGCGCGCGAGCAGGGCATCAACTTCATCGACACGGCCGACGTCTACCACGACGGGAAGTCGGAAGAGGTGGTCGGGCGCGGCATCAAGGCCAACCGCGACCATTGGGTGGTGGCAACGAAGTTCGTCAATTCGCGTGCGAAGGGGCCGAACCTCGGGGGCTATTCGCGCAAATGGGTCTATCAGACTGTCGAAAACTCGCTGCGCAATCTCGGCACGGACTACATCGACATCCTCTACTTTCATCGCGCCGTCTTCGATGCGCCGCTCGAAGAGCCGGTGCGGGCGATCGCCGACCTGATCAAGGCCGGCAAGCTGCGCTATTTCGGGGTCTCAAACTTCCGGGGATGGCGCATTGCGGAAGTCGCCCATCTCGCCGACCAGCTCGGCATCGATCGGCCGATCGCAAGCCAGCCACTCTATAACATCGTCAACCGCACCGCCGAGGCCGAGCAGCTGCCGGCGGCTGCAGCCTATGGACTGGGTGCTGTGTCCTACAGCCCGCTCGCCCGCGGCGTTCTGACGGGCAAGTACAATCCCGGCGAAGCGCCAGCTGCCGATACCCGCGCCGGACGCGGCGACAAGCGCATGCATGACGTGGAGTTTCGCGAAGAATCGGTGGCGATCGCCAAGGAGATTGCCGCACACGCGAAGGCCAAGGGAATTGCTGCCGCCGATTTCGCGCTCGCCTGGGTGCTGAACAACCGGCTGATCACCTCGACCATCGCAGGGCCCCGCACGGAAGAGCATTGGGATGGCTATATCCGCGCGCTGGACGTCAAGCTCGATGCGGAAGACGAGGCGCTGGTTGATCGCCTGGTCGCGCCCGGTCATCCGTCGACACCGGGCTTCACGGATCCGGGCCACCCGCTCGAAGGCCGTGAGCCGCGGTCCGGCGCGGGCGAAGCCGAGATCATCCCGCTCGCCCGCTCGCAGCGCGTCGCTTGAGAGGGTCCTGGCTGGGTACCTCCCGACCAGTACCATCCTGTTGCAAAGAGCCCCGGATCATCGATCCGGGGCTTCGTTTTGCGCGTGACTATTCCGCAGCTACGGCCTGCTGGTGCCTGAGGCCGAGAAGGCGCCGGGCGTTGCCGCCAGCAACGAGACGTGCCTCCTGATCGCTTAGTCCCGCTTGCTCCAAGCTCTGCCGCAACGCGTCCGCATCGAGCGCAGGAAGAATTGGCCAGTCCGTGCCGGCAAGCACGCGGTCTGCGCCGAAAAAGCCTGTCAGCGTGCGTACGATGTCCGGATCATGCCCCATCGTGTCGAAGTAGATATTGGGCCGTCGCCCCGCTTCCCTGGCAGAGCGAGCATAGATGCCGCCGCGTGCCGCCTGGACAATCGCGCCCAGACCGAGCGTTGCAAAGACCAGATGCAGGTCTGGCAGTTCGTCAAGAAGCGGAGACTGGATGACCGACAGGAAGGCGACGCCGTTCATCAATCCACGCCCGAGCGAGTTGCCGAGATTGCCGGCGCCGTCGATCAGAACGCCGGCGTCCGGGTGGGCGACGGGATGCACGAAAACCGGAACCCTGTGGCGCGCCGCAACTTCGAGCGTGGGGCGGACGGCGGGATCGGCGATGAACTTGCTGGCGCGTGAACTGTCAATCACCAGTCCTGAAAGACCGAGCTCGACGATTGCCCGCTCGGCTTCGCGGGCCGCTTCGTCGCCGGCAAAGGCATCGACGACGGCAAATCCGGTGAGGGTAGAATGCTCGCGCGAAAGCGTCGCCAGCCAGTCGTTGGCCTCCCGGACGGCTTCAAGCGGTATGCTTGCCTCCAATCCGAAGAGGCTTTCGATCGTCGCCGTGACCACAGCGAGCGACACGCCGCCTTGTTCAAGTTCGTCGACCAGCGCCTGAGGCGTCGTGATCTTTCGATGTATCTCCGGCGAAAATGCGCCAGCGGGCTTTTCGTATTTGCCTCCGGGACGCCAGGCTGGCGGCCAGAGATGGGCATGGATGTCGACGATATCGAGCGGAGCGGTCATTCGGCGGCAACCTTTCTCGCTTGGCGTTCAGCAATGCCAGCTTTGACCAGCGGCACGACATCACGCCCATAGGTGACGGTATCTTCTGTCGGGTAGAAGCCACGAACGAGGAAGTTGGAAACGCCCGCGTCGTAATAGTCGAGGATGGCGTCGGCGACCTGTTCGGGTGTCCCGACAAGAGCTGTCGAATTTCCGCCGGCGCCACTCGCTTCTGCGACTTCGGTCCAGAGCCGCTTGTCCAGCACCTTGCCGCGGCTGGCGGCCTGCCGCAGGCGAACAGAACCGACGTTAGATGGCAGCTTCTCGCCGTTGCCGCCGGCCGAGCGCGCGACCTGTGACTTGACCTTCTCGAGGATATCGGCCGCCTTTGCCCAGGCGGCGTCTTCGGTCTCAGCCACGACGGTGCGAAAGGCGAGGGTGAAGCGGATATCGTCTGCCGCGCGACCATTGGCAATCGCCGCTGTGCGTACCTTGCCTATGGTTTCCCGTGCGCCGTCGAGCGGTTCGCCCCAGAGCGCATAAATATCGGCGTGCTTACCGGCAACGGCGATCGCCGCATCGGACGAACCGCCGAAGGAAATCGGGATACGGGGCTTCTGGAACGGCTTTACCTGGCTATAGGCGCCCTTGAACCTGTAGAAGCGCCCCTCGTGATCGAAGGGCTGATCGCTCTCCCAGACTTTCCTCAGCACCTGCAGATACTCGTCGGTGCGGGCATAGCGGGTGTCGTGATCCTCGAAGTCGCCGTCGCGAGCCTGGTCCGTGTCGGATCCGCCGGTGATGATATGCACCCACAAGCGGCCTTCGGAGAACTGATCGAGGGTGGCAAGCTGGCGCGCGCCGAGTGTCGGGGCCATCAGGCCGGGCCGGTGGGCAAGCAGCGCCCCGATCCGGTCGGTCTGGCTGAAGACATAGGCGGCGATCTGGTTGTTGTCGGGCCATTGCGCGAACTGGCCGATCAGCAGACGATCGATGCCGGCGGCCTCCGCGGCCTGCACGTGATTGCGAATATAGGTCTTGTCGATGACCGGACCGGAGGCCGGCACGATGTCGGACCCTTCCCTGTTGGACGTATGGCCGATGAATTCGGGACGCATGGAGAACTCCTTCAGAATGCTGGGCGCGCAGATCGCAATAATCTATTTATCATATGTATTTTGTCGATTGCTTTTTGCCCGCCGATCTTGGGATGGATTGTCGTGCGATGGGCCCTTCGGGAACTTTTCTCCACCAAGGCGGCTTTTACAGACACTCATCCTGTCTGCGTGCACATCGCCGGTCCGGCAAAGGCTTCGGCGTGAGTAGCTTTTTTCAGAAAAGCCCTGGACTTTAGAATTACACTATCTCGATAAATATAGTAGATTTTATAAAGTCTGGCTAACACCCTGACAGGGGTGCTGGAGAAATCGGCGTTGCCTGTGCTTCGCCTGCTAGGGGATACTCAGATGACAGCAAGACACAACGGGACTTTCAAGCCGACGCGGCGCGCGTTCCTCCTTTCCTCCGTTGCGCTGGCGAGCGCGATTGCCGTTCCAATGCTGCCGGTGCCCTCGCTCGCGGCAGACGAGCCGCCGCGCGGCGGCAGCGTATCGATCAACATCGGCACCGAACCGCCAGTTCTTGTCCTTATCGCCCATAGCGCCGGCGCTGCCTACTACATCAGCGGCAAGGCGACCGAGAGCCTGCTCACCTATGACAAGGACTTCAATCCTCAGCCGCTGCTCGCCACCGAGTGGACGGTCAGCGAAGATGGCCTGCGCTACTGGTTCAAGCTGCGCCAGGGTGTCCGTTGGCACGACGGCAAGGATTTCACGGCCGAAGACGTCGCCTTTTCGATCCTGGCGCTTAAGGAAAACCACCCACGTGGTCGGGCGACCTTTGCCCATGTGAAGGAGGCCAATATTCTCAATTCGCATGAGGTCGAATTGATCCTTGCCAAGCCGGCTCCTTACCTTTTGACCGCCTTTGCAAGCTTCGAGGCGCCAATCGTCCCGAAGCACCTCTATGAAGGCACAAAGATTGCGGAAAACCCGCACAACGTCGCGCCTGTCGGCACCGGCCCCTACAAGTTCGTCGAATGGGTGCGCGGAAGCCATGCGCTTTTCGTGCGCAACGAGGACTATTGGGGTTCGCCCAAGCCCTACCTTGATCAGATCATCTTCCGCTTCATCATCGATCCGGCGGCAGCCGTCGCTGCGATCGAGACCGGCGAGGTGCAGGTCTCGACCGCCAACCTGCCGCTCACCGACATCGACCGGCTGAAGGCCAACCCGAACCTCGTCGTCGATACCGATCCGGCGCCCTATTCGCCGAGCATCGCCCGCGCCGAGTTCAATCTCGAAAACAAGTATCTTGCCGACATCAAGGTGCGCCATGCGATCGCGCACGCGGTCGACAAGGACTTTATCGTCAATACCGTCTACCTCGGCTATGCAACGCGGCTCGACGGGCCTGTCAGCCCGGATCTCGCGAAGTTCTACACTCCGGACCTTCCCAAATACGAGTTCGACCCGGCCAAGGCCGAAAAGCTCCTCGACGAGGCAGGTTATGCGCGGGGCGCCGACGGTTTCCGCTTCAAGCTGTTCATCGATCCGACCCAGCCTTCCGGTCCTCCCAAGCAGACCGCGGAATACATCGCCCAGGCCCTTGCCAAAGTGGGCATCAAGGTAGAGCTGCGAACCCAGGACTTTGCGACTTTCGTCAAGCGCGTCTTCACCGATCGCGACTTCGATATCGCCATTGAAGGCATGAGTAACCTCTACGACCCGACCGTCGGTGTTCAGCGGCTCTACTGGTCGAAGAACTTCAAGCCGGGCGTGCCCTTCACCAACGGCTCCAAGTATTCGAACCCGGACGTCGATCGACTGCTCGAAACGGCCGCCGTCGAGATCGATCCGAAGAAGCGCCTGCAGCTCTTCAACGAGTTCCAGAAACTGGTGGTTCAGGATCTGCCGACGCTCGACATCGTCACCCCGGCTGTCATCACCGTCTACGACAAGCGGGTAAAGAACCTGAAGCTCGGCGTCGAGCATCTCTGGAGCAATGGGGCAGGCATCTATCTCGACGGGCAATCGTAAATGATCTCGACGACGTAGTCGTCGAAGGCGCGAGTGTAGCCGGAGCGGACCCTGGCTGCACTCTCTTTTTCTTCAGTGTCGGAGTTGACGTGTGACGATAACCAAGGTGCTGACTGTTTCCCGCCCAACACGCGCGCAGCTTCTCGCGCGCATTCCCGGCTTCGTGGCCGAAGTCGCCAAGGGCGCGTCCGAACGAGACCTGCAGCGTCAACTTCCCTTCGAAGCCTTCAAGCTTTTCCGCGAGCTGGAACTTGGAACCCTGCGCATCCCGGCGGCGCTCGGCGGGCCGGGCGGTTCTGTTGCAGATTACATCGAGATGATCGCGGCGATCGGTGCTGCCGATTCCAACGTCGCCCACGCGCTCCGGTCCCATTTCAACTATGTCGAAAACGTTATCCTCAGCGAGCCTCGTGAGCGGGATGCCGGTGCGGTCGAGCTTATTCTGAGCGGCAAGCTTTTTGGCGGCGCCCATACAGAGCAAGGCACGGCTCGCCCCGGCCAGGTGACGACGACGATCGCCAGAAAGGGCGACACCTACAGGCTCAACGGCCGCAAATGGTATGCCACGGGAACAGCCTTTGCCGACTTCGCTTCGTTCAGCGCGCTGGACGAGGAGGGGCAGGCCGTTGGTGTTCTCCTGCCGGTCGACCGGCAGGGCATTACCATTCTTGACGATTGGGATGGCATGGGGCAGCGCCTGACCGCCAGCGGCGGCGTCATCCTCGACAATGTCGAGGTGTTTCCGCACGAATTGGCCCGGCGCGCCCTCGACAATCTCGTCGGTCGCCACTGCTCGACGCTGCGCCAGTTGCATCTGGCGGCAAGTGCTGCCGGCGCGGTGCGCAACGTCCTTTCGGACGGCCTTGCCTATGTTCGCAGCCAAGCGCGATCTGCCGCCCACAGCAGCGCCGAAACGGCCAATCAGGATCCGTTCGTGCAGCAGGTGATCGGCGAAATCGCCGCCAATTCCTTCGCGATCGACACGGCGGTTGCCGCCGCCGCGGTTGCGCTCGACCGGACGGTTGCCGCCTTGGGCAGTAGCAACGATGCCGAGATCGAGGACGCCTTGATCGAGAGCGCGCTGACGACAGCGCGAGCGCAGCTTGTTCTTGGCCAGCTCGGATTGCGAAGCGCTGAGCGCATGTTCGAGCTCGGCGGTGGCTCGGCGACTTCGCGCGGCAACAACTTCGATCGGCACTGGCGCAACATCCGCACCGTTCTCAACCACAACCCGCTCCTGCATAAGTCGCGTGTGCTGGGCGACTACCTGCTGAACGGCACGACCACGCATCTGAGGGAAGGAAGGGTGTTTTGACTGCACACACCTGTCTGGCAGCGCCTGCGGTCTGGTCGGCTTGCTGACGGTCGCTTCGGCGCTCAACTGAGCCGATGGTTGGAAGCTCTATCGTCGCAAACTCCCAGGCGTGAGGAGAAAAAACTACGCGCGGCGGTAAGCTTGGAAAGGGCGCTCTAGAATGAAGGTGAAATCTATCGATTATATGTGCTAATATATACCTTTCGCACAGGAGAACGTCATTATGATTTCCAGACGCCTTTTCTCGATAGCGCTTGCGGCCCTGTTTACGGTGCCGCTTCTTGAGGTCGCTCCCGCAGCAGCCTCCGACAAAGTGATCCGCATTGGCTACCAGAAATACGGCACGCTTGTGCTGCTCAAGGGAAAGGGTCTTCTGGAGAAGAAGCTGGAGAAGATCGGCTACACGGTCACATGGGCAGAATTCCCGGCGGGCCCGCAACTTCTCGAAGCCTTGAATGTCGGCGCAGTCGATTTCGGTACGACGGGAGAAACGCCGCCGATCTTCGCGCAGGCGGCCGGCGCGCCGCTGGTCTATATCGCCCATGAACCGCCGGCGCCGCGCGGCGAGGCGATCCTCGTGCCGAAGGGTAGCCCCATCCAGAAGGTTTCGGATCTCAAGGGTAAGACCGTCGCCCTTAACAAGGGTTCGAACGTGCACTTCCTCCTGGTGAAGGCGCTGGAGGAGGCTGGTCTCAACTATAGCGACATCAAGACCTCCTTCCTTCCGCCCGCCGACGCCCGCGCTGCCTTTGAACAGGGCGCCGTCGATGCCTGGGTGATCTGGGACCCGTTCCAGGCTGCAGCCGAGCTCGCGATCGAGGCACGCGAACTTCGAAACGGCGAAGGGATCGTACCCAACCACCAGTTCTACCTGGGCGCAAAGCCATTCGTGGACGGCCATCCCGAGGCCGTCGATACGGTGATCGAGGCCGTTGCAGAGATCGACGAATGGGCGAAGGCCAATCCGGCCGCCGCGGCCGCCGAACTTTCGCCTTCCGTTGGCATTCCCGCGGACGTGCTGGCCGTCGCGCTGCAGCGACAATCGTACGGCGTGAAGGCTCTCGATGAGGGCATCGTCAAACAGCAACAGACGATCGCCGATACCTTCTTCGAACTCGGCCTGATCCCGAACAAGATCTCGATCGCGGACGTCGTGCGCAAAGGCGGTGCCTGATGGTGGACGTGTCGGTAGCCGGTATTGCTACCGGCGAAGCCCGCAGGCCCAATCTGAAGAACCTGTGGAGCGGGCTCGCTCCATGGGCTCTTCCGCTTGCGCTTCTCGTCGTTTGGGAAATTGCGGCGCGCACGGGTCTCGTCACCGCCCGCCTCATGCCGGCGCCGACGACGATTGCTGCGGCCTTCTGGCGGTCGTTGCTTGATGGCTCGCTTCTTTTCCATACGCTCGCCTCCACCCGTCGGGCCTTCATAGGCCTTGCGATCGGCGGCGGGCTCGGCTTCGTCGCCGGCGTCGTTACCGGTCTGTGGAAACCGGCCGAAACCCTCCTCGACAGCACCGTCCAGATGGTGCGCAACATCCCGCATCTTGCCTTGATCCCGCTCGTGATCCTCTGGTTCGGTATCGATGAAACCGCCAAGATCTTTCTGGTTTCGATCGGCGTCTTTTTCCCGATCTACATCAACACCTTCTATGGCGTGCGAACCATCGACCCTCAGATCGTTGAAATGGCGTCCGTCTACGGGCTCGACCGCAGGGCGCTGATCCGCCGCATCATTCTTCCCGGCGCGCTGCCCTCCATCCTGGTCGGCCTGCGCTATGCTCTCGGTTTCATGTGGCTGACGCTGATCGTCGCTGAAACGATTTCATCGACGAACGGCATTGGATACATGACGATGAACGCGCGGGAGTTCCTGCAGACGGACGTCGTCCTGCTCGGCATTATCGTCTATGCGCTTCTCGGAAAATTCGCTGATGTTGTGACCCGTTCGATTGAGAAGCGCGTTCTCGTATGGCATCCGGCCTATCAGTTGAAGCAGGGGGGCCGACAATGAGTGCCCTGCAGGCCCATGTGAGGGAAAGCGACGGCGGTCTCCCGATTTCGCTGTCGCGGGTCGAAAAGTCTTTCGGCCAGCTCAACGTCCTCGACAGTTTCAACCTGGAAGTTCCCGCGGGCCAGTTTCTTGCCGTCGTCGGAAGGTCGGGTGGCGGCAAATCAACCTTGTTGCGGCTGATCGCCGGTCTTGATGCGGCAACAGCGGGCCGCGTCAGTATCGCCGGACAAAAGGTTGACCGCACCCTTGCGTCCGTGCGCCTGCTTTTCCAGGAGGCGCGCCTTGTTCCCTGGCAGCGGGTCATCGAGAACGTCGGCATCGCCCGCGGCCAGAACTGGCAAGAAACTGCCCGTCGAGCGCTCGCGGACGTGGGGTTGGGGGGACGTGAAAACGATTGGCCGAGTGTACTTTCCGGCGGCCAGCGTCAGCGCGTGGCTCTCGCCCGCGCCCTCGTCAGTGCGCCGCAGATCCTGTTGCTCGACGAACCTTTCGGCGCGCTCGATGCGCTGACGCGCATTGAAATGCATCGCCTGCTCGAGGGGATCTGGACGGGTCGAGGTTTTACCACCGTGCTGATCACCCACGACGTCGCGGAGGCGGTGGCGCTTGCCGACCGTGTGGTGGTGCTGCGGGAAGGGGCAATCGCGCTCGATATCGACATCGATCTCGAGCGTCCGCGGCGGGAGCTGGCTGACCCCCGTGCGGTCGATTTGCAGCGTCAGATACTTGAGGCCGTGTAGCGTTCGATTTGACTGCCGGCGAGAGCGTTGGGGTTTGCGGCCACGATCGTGGGCGCCGGGTGCGGACGTGCGCTTCGTCGCCCGGCCTTACGGGCGTTGGCGCGCGTTCGTGGGGACCTCGTTCGGCTGCGACAGGGTCCCTATCGAAATGCCAAGGCAATTTATTGCGTGTGCGGGGCCCCCACCTTCCTAAAATGGTCGAACCATCAAGGAGCGCCCATGATCGCTATCAGTCTCAAGGTCAATGCTGCACGCAGCAGTCTCGCTGTCACGTGGGACGATGGGGCGGTTTCTCATATCCCGGCGACCGTGCTGCGGGCGCGCAGCCGCGCTGCCAGCCAGGTGCGCGCGGATATCGAAGGGCGCGCTGGTTCCTATGATGCCGTCACCCTCAGCGGTGCAGAGCCAATCGGCACCTACGCGATCCGGCTGGTTTTTTCCGATGGCCATGATCGCGGCATCTACCCCTGGCCCTACCTGCGCGCGATCGCCGACTCTACGTTTTGAGGAAGAAGCATGGACGATTTTATTGATGGCCTGTCGGAAGTTGCCTGCGATGTCCTGGTGATCGGCGGCGGAACCGCCGGTCCGATGGCGGCCTTGAAGGCGAAGCAGAAGAACCCTGCGCTGAACGTCGTGTTGCTGGAAAAAGCCAACGTGAAACGATCCGGCGCAATCTCGATGGGCATGGACGGGCTGAACAACGCCGTCGTGCCGGGCTATGCGACACCGGAGCAGTACACGAAGGAAATCACGATCGCCAACGATGGCATCGTCGATCAGGCGCCGGTCTTCAACTACGCATCACGCTGCTACGACATCATCCAGGAACTGGATCGCTTCGGCATCCGCTTCCAGAGGAATGCCAACGGCGACTACGACCTGAAGAAGGTCCATCACCTCGGCACTTATGTGTTGCCGATGCCGAATGGCGAAACGGTCAAGAAGGCGCTCTATCGCCAGCTGAAACGCGAGCGCATCCTGATTTCCAACCGCTTCATGGCCACGCGGTTGCTGACGGCGAAGGATGGTCGCATCGCCGGTGCCGTTGCCGTCAACACCCGCACGGCGGAATTTCTCGTGCTTCGGGCCAAGGCGGTGATCCTGTGCATGGGAGCGGCCGGCAGGCTCGGCCTGCCGCATTCGGGCTATCTGTTCGGCACCTACGAGAATCCCACGAACTCCGGGGATGGCTATGCCATGGCCTATCATGCCGGGGCGGCGCTCGCGAACCTCGAATGCTACCAGATCAATCCGCTGATCAAGGACTATAACGGTCCCGCCTGCGCTTACGTCGCCGGTCCGTTCGGCGCCTACACCGCCAACAGCGAGGGCAAGCGGTTCATCGAAAGTGACTATTGGTCCGGGCAGATGATGCAGGAGTTTTACAATGAGCTGCAATCGGGAAAAGGCCCTGTCTTCCTGAAGCTCAACCATCTCCATCCCGACACGGTCGGCGAGATCGAAGACATCCTGCATCGGGTCGAGCGCCCCTCCCGTGGGCGGTTTCATGCGGCGCGTGGCACCGACTATCGCGACAAGATGATCGAGATGCACATTTCCGAGATCGGTTTCTGCTCCGGCCACAGCGCATCAGGCGTCTTCGTCGACGAATATGCGCGCACGACCGTGCCTGGCCTTTATGCTGCCGGTGACATGGCAAGCGTGCCGCACAACTACATGCTCGGAGCCTTCACAAACGGGGCGGTGGCTGGAGAGCATGCGGCAGAGGTGGCATTGGAAACCGACCTTCCGGACTACGATCCCGACTTCGTGCGGCTCGAGCGCGAGCGCGTTCTGGCGCCGACGCGTCGTGACGACGGAATTCCCCCCAACCAGCTCGAATACAAGGTGCGGCGCCTCGTCAACGACTACCTGCAGCCGCCCAAGGTGACGGTTCGGATGCAGATCGGCCAGCAACGATTGGCCGAGGCCAGGGACGACCTTGAGACAGCCCTCGTCGCGCGCAACGCGCATGAGCTGATGCGGTCATTGGAGGTGTCGTCCATCCTCGATTGCGCGGACATGGCCGCCCATGCATCGCTCTATCGGACCGAAAGCCGCTGGGGCCTTTATCACAACCGGATCGATTATCCCGAAAAGGACGACGAGAACTGGTTCTGCCACACGCTGCTTCGCAAGATGAATGGCCGCATGAGCTCCGAGAAGCGCGCCATTGAGCCCTACATCGTTCCTATCGAGACCGAAGAGCGGGCGGCCTACGAGCGTCTGCGCGTTTCCAACCAAGCCTGATCGAGGAGAGCCATGCCGCTTGCACTTTCCCCCACCACAGTTCCCGTCGTCGTCGACGAAGCGAAATGCATCGCCGACAAGGGCTGCACCGTCTGCGTCGAGGTTTGCCCGCTCGATGTCTTGCGTATCAGCGACCTCACCGGCAAGGCCTACATGAAGTTCGACGAATGCTGGTATTGCATGCCGTGTGAGACGGATTGCCCGACGGGCGCCGTTACTGTCAACATCCCCTACCTTTTGCGCTGACATGGCGACGTTCGATCCATTCGAGGATTTCGGCAATGCCGATGAAATTGTCGGCCGTCTCGCTGATGCGGATCCCGCCGTTCGCCGCCTCGCCGTCATCGATCTTGCCGAGACGGCGATGCCGGACAGTCTCCTGCATCTGCTGGCGATGGTTGGAGACAACGATGCGACCGTGCGCCTTCAGGTGGCGATGGCACTCGGCGATTTCGACACGATCGATGCCGCCAGCGGGCTGGCGAAACTCCTGATTGATCTGGATAGACCGGTGGCTTCTGCTGCGGCGGACAGCCTTGCCGAGTTGAAGGATCCGTCTGCGGTTCCCGCGCTCCTTTCGTTGCCTACACATCCGGACCCTTTTGTGCGCGCATCCGGTTTTCGCGGAATGAAGGGACTGCGCTCACGCGCAGCGCTCGGTCCCGCACTTAAAGCAATGTCGGACGAAAGCGCTCAGGTGCGGGCCGAGGCGCTGGGAGTGATCGCCTATCTCAAGCTCGAAGAAACGCTGCCATCATTGATCGCAGCCACGCGCGACGCCGACGCTTCTGTCCGTGCGGAGGCGGTCAACGCCTTGTCGTTCACAAAACAGGTCGCAGCGGCCACCGCAGTTGCTGCGGCGCTACGGGACGATGTCTGGCAGGTGAGGGCGGCCGCGGCGCAATCGCTCGGGAGGATCGGCCAGGCATTTGCCGTCGGCGGTCTCGTTGCGGGATTAGCGGACGACTACTGGCAGGTCCGCCAGAAGTGTCTTGGCGCGCTCGGGAGCCTGAAGGCGCAATCGGCCGTGGCCGATATAGCGGCGCAGCTTGCGAGCGACCTGCCGTCGCTCCGCAAGGAGGCCGCGGCAGCGCTCGGCGAGATTGCCGATCCATCGGCGCGCGAGCCGCTGGTGGCCCATGCCTCCGACACGGATCCGGATGTGCGAAAAACGGTGCGCTGGGCGCTGACCCGGATTGCTTGATTTGCGATCGAAGCGCAATCTCACGCGCCGCGCTTCGACACCATCTCCATCAAGGCATACGGGCGCTCGATGCGAATGTGGCGCGGCGACACGGATACAAGTCCGTCCTTCTGGAACCGCTTCATCATCATCGTCACCCATTGGCGGGTCGAACCGACCATGGCTGCGATCTGGTCATGGGTGACCTTCGCGTTGATGATGATGGCTCGCCCGTCCCGCACCCCGTGCAGATCGCCGAGATTGATCAGGAACTGGGCAAGGCGTTCGATGACGGAGCGGGTGCCCAGCATCTGCGCCATGGCCGAATAGCACCGTCCCTTGGCGGCCAGCCCCTGCAGGAGACAGAGCGCGAAATTTGGCATCTCGACGACCAGCTTCTTCAACGCTGGCGCGGGAAGGAAGAGGATACGACAGTCGCTAAGAGCTTCTCCCGACCAGATGTGCACCCCGCCGCCCGTCATTTCCGGGCCGCCGATAAAATGGCCCTTCGTCCAGTAGGCCAATGTGATCTCGCGCCCTGACGGTGCGGTGTAAAAGACCCTGACGTCGCCGGCTTCGATGATGAAAATACCGCCGTGCCCGTCGCCCTGGTTGAAGATTGCTTCACCCGTTCGAAACGCAAGCTGGCGGCCCTGCGCTCTCAGCCTCGTCCATTCGTCGGGGGCAAGGGCATCGAGAAAATGCGCTCCTTCGTCGAGCCCGCCGATCGTTTCACTCAAGAAAAGGGCCTGATCACCGGGAAGAATGGCCGGGGCCGGCAGATCAACCGAGGGGGTGTGTTTGGGGCGTGCGTCCTGATTGGCGGTCACGCGGACGTCGAGGCTCACATCGCTCTCCTTCCACAGCGTAGATCGCTTTTAAATTATAGAAAATCTACCAATTAAGAAGAAAAATAATCGCGGTTTCGGAACTGGACTTGGAAGATTTTCGTCGAATCGATGTTTGAAGCGCCAGAGTCAGGAGGCCTTCCTGGGGCGCCGCACGCTCCCCCCTGTGAAAGTCGCCACGCGTCTGCTCGTTTTGCGAGATGAGCCTGGCCGGGGGCGTGGTTCGCGCCTGGAGCGATTGTTGTCCGCTCATGCGCCGTAGAACTTCGCGAGATCGACCGACGCGCGCGCTGCCAAAAGACCGCCGCTCCGAAACGAGAATCCGAGCCTTGTGTCCTTGCGCAGCAAGATTATCTCCGCGGCCTGCAATCCGGAGAAAATTGATATCTATAAAATCTATGTGTTTTATGAGGTAATATTTCTATTGGCTTGCCAGGAGGATACCATGCCCAAAACCGAATCCAATCCCATTACACTTGGAACCCGCGCGGCGGACTTCACGTTGCCCGATGCCGATGGCAACCTGTTCACGTTGGCCGAGTTCAAGGACAGCCCGGCGCTGCTCGTCGCCTTCATCTCCAACCGCTGCCCCTTCGTGGTGTTGATCCGCGAGGAACTGGCGAAATTTGCGCGCGACTATGCCACGCAGGGGCTTGCCGTCGTCGCGATCAACAGCAACGACGCCAAGACGCATCCGGAAGAAACGCTGGAGCGGATTGGTGTAGAGGCAAAGACTCACGGCTATGGCTTCCCCTATCTGAAGGACGCGTCGCAAAGTGTCGCCAAGGCCTTTGGTGCGGCCTGCACTCCGGACTTCTTTCTCTATGACCGAGATCGCAAGCTTGCCTATCACGGCCAGTTCGACGAAGCCCGGCCCGGCAACGGCAAGGATGTGACGGGCGCGGATCTGCGCGCTGCGGTCGACGCGGTCCTGAAGGGCGAAGCTGTCGGCGCCGGCCAGGTGCCCTCGATCGGCTGCAACATCAAGTGGTCGGCTGGCAACGAACCGTCCTGGTTCTCCACCGCAGCCTGATCCGCAATCGTGAAACGGCCGGCCGTACAGCCGGCCAACGCTTCCTTTTCTACACCGGGACATCATGGCATCGCGTCGCAAGGAACAGCCCACCGAAGACGGGCGCCACATCGAAACGGACGTGCTGGTTGTCGGTGGGGGCCCCGCCGCCGCCTGGGCGGCGCTTTCCGCTGCCGAGACCGGCGCGCGCGTCGTCTTGGCTGACAAGGGTTATCACGGCACGAGCGGTGCCACGGCTCCGTCCAACACGGGAACGTGGTGTGTGCCGCCGGGAGAAGGGCGCGCAGCCTCGGTCGAGCAACGTTTCAAGCGCACTGCCGGCCTTGCCGATCGTCGCTGGATGTTGCGCGCGGCTGACCGCGCCTACGAAAACCTCCTGAAGCTCGTCGAATGGGGCTATCCCTTTCCGAGCGAAGAGGATGGCAACCTCTATATCGCCAACCTGCGCGGTCCTGACTACATGCGCTTCATGCGCCAGCGTGTGCACAAGGCCGGTGTCACGATCCTTGACCACCATCCTATCCTGGAACTGCTTGGCGACGATCATCATGTCGGGGGGGCTGCGGGGCTTTCTCGCCGCAATGGCGCAAGCTTCTCCGTATCGGCCGGTGCCGTCGTGCTTGCCACCGGCGGCTGCGCCTTCTTCGAACGCATCCTCGGTGGCACGGGGCTCACCGGTGATGGCTATCTCTTCGCCGCAGAGGCCGGCGCGTCCCTTTCCGGCATGGAATTCACCGGCAAATACACGCTCGCCCCGCACGGTTCCTCGCTGAACAAGGGTTTGCCTTTTCGCTGGGCGACCTTCTACCGAGAGAACGGCGAGGTGCTGCGCGACGCCCGCGGTGAGCCGGTGACGAACGGTATCGGCGGCGGCGAGCGGCAAGTGGCCGAGGCCCTGCTGTCCGGCCCGGTCTATGCCCGGCTCGATCTTGCCGAACCCGCGATGCAGGACTGGCTGCGTCGTGGCCAGCCGAACTGTTTTCAGCCTTACGACCGGATGGGGATCAATCCCTTCGAGCACCTGTTCCGGGTCGACCTCAAATACGAGGGCACCGTGCGCGGCACCGGCGGTATCCGCATCGTCTCGTCCGACTGTGGCACCGACATTACCGGGCTTTACGCCGCCGGCGACGCGGCGAGCCGCGAAAACGTGACGGGTGGGGTTTCCGGTGGCGGCGCCATCAATGCCTCCTGGGCGATTGCCAGCGGCTGGTGGGCCGGTCACGGCGCCGCCCGGCATGCGAGCAGCAGAAAGTCCCGTGATGCCGCGCGCTTGCGGCCGCTCGGGTCGACGGGTTTGCGCGGCGCCGGCGAACGTGAAGACGTCAATCTCGCGGCCGCCGCCCGCGCGGTGCACGAGGAGATCGTGCCGCTCGACAGGAGTTACTGGCGCAAGGCCAGCGCCCTGGAGACAAGTCACCGCATTCTGGAAGGCGTGTGGGCCGGCCTCAACCAGGCAAAGCCAGCGGTCGGCATCGACCGACTTCGCGCACGAGAGGTGGCGTCGGTTACGGCGAGCGCCCGCTGGACGGTCGCGGCTGCGCTCTTGCGCACGGAAAGCCGGGGCGTGCACCGCCGGAGTGACTTTCCGACCGAGGACGACGGGCAGGCGAGCCGCATCGTCGTCTCCGGGCTCGATCAGGTGAGCGCCGTGCGTGAAGACCTCGCTTTCGAGACGGTTCGGGAGGGCTGAGCGATGATCGAGGTTATCTCCGTCGACCGCTGCATCCGCTGCGATATCTGCGAACGGATCTGTCCCGCCTTCGTCTTCGATCGCGACGAAACGGGTCTGCCGATCATTGCCCGGCAAGACGACTGCCAAACCTGTTTTCTCTGCGAAATCTATTGTCCGACGGATGCGCTCTATGTCGCCGAGGCGGCGCACGGACCAACAGGCATCGCGGAGGCCGAGGTGCTGGAACGCGACCTTTTTGGCGCCTACGCCCGCTCGCTCGGGTGGAACCGCGGCCGCGCCGGCGGCGCGCAAGATGATCCGACCCGTCACATCCGCGTGGCGCAGGTTTGAAGGGAGTTCGACCATGGAACGCATAGCTGTCAGCGCGCTGCGCAAGATCTTTACGCTCAAACAGGGCCAGACCGTAACGGTGGACGGTGTCGCCTCGAGCCGCATTGCGGTGCTGGATGGCGTCGACCTGACCATCAAACGCGGCGAATTCATCACGCTGGTCGGGCCGTCCGGCAGCGGCAAGTCGGTGCTGCTCGATGTCATTGCCGGATTGACCGAAGCGACCTCGGGCGTCGCTCGCATCGACGGCATCGAGGTCTCCAAACCGCATGCCCGCACCGCCTATGTCTTCCAGCAATATGCGCTTTTTCCCTGGCGAACAGCGCTGCAGAACATCGAATATGCCCTGGAGGTGCGTGGTGTGCCGGCGGCGGCGCGTCGCGAGAAGGCACGTCATTTCCTGCATCTCTTCGGCCTCAAGGGCTTCGAAGACCGCTTCCCCTCGCAGCTTTCCGGCGGCATGCAGCAGCGCGTGGCAATCGCCCGGGCGCTCTCCACCGATCCGCAGGTGCTGCTGATGGACGAGCCCTTCGCGGCTCTTGACGCCCAGACGCGCGACATCCTGCAAAGCGAACTGTTGCGCATTTGGGAACAGATCAAGACGACCGTCGTATTTGTCACCCATTCGATCGACGAGGCGATCTACCTCGCCGACCGCGTGGTCGTGATGACAGCGCGCCCGGCGAGCGTCAAGGAAATCGTCGAGATTGACCTGCCGCGCCCGCGCGACCTCGATATCCGCAACAGCGCGGCCTTCAATGCCTATCGGGGCCGCGTCTGGGAAAGCTTGCGTGACGAGGTCGTCAAGGCCCAGCGCGATTGGGCGCTCGCATCCAACTATACCAACTAAGGGAGGATCCGATGAGTCTGATCGCCGACCGTAACCTGCCGCTCCGCCGGACATTTTCATCGCGCCGAAAGCGCGCCGCGGAGAACCCGCCGACGGTTCTCGGTGAAGCCTTCTCAACCATTACGCTGGGCCTGCCGGCGCTCGTCGCCTTCGCGCTTCTCTGGGAGATCGCGCCACGCGCCGGCTGGATCAACGCGCTGTTCTTCCCGCCACTCAGCCAGGTGCTCTCGGTCCTGTGGGAGATGATCGCCTCGGGTCAGCTTGCCGACCACATCGGCATCAGCCTGCAGCGCGCCGCGATCGGCTTTTCGCTTGCCGTTGTTGTCGCCGTACCGCTTGGTCTTTTGATGGGGCGCTATCCGCTCTTCGAAAAGGCCTCGGACTTTCTCGTCCAGACCCTGCGCAATACCTCGCAGTTCGCGCTGCTGCCGGTCTTCATCCTTTTGCTCGGCATCGGCGAGGCGTCAAAGATCGCCATCACATTCTACGCGGCCGTCTTCTTCCTGCTGATCAACACCATCGTCGGTGTGAAGTCGGTCGATCCACTGCTGGTGAAGGCAGCGCGTTCCATGGGAACGTCTGACTGGGATCTCTTCAAGAAGGTCATTCTGCCCTCGGCCGTTCCCTCGATTGTCGCGGGCGCTCGGCTTGGTGTGAAGACCTCGCTCTTTTCGGTCATCGCCGCGGAGATGCTCGCGGCCCAATCCGGCATCGGCTACCTCATCCAGAATTCGTCGCTGATGCTGGAAACAGACCGGATGTATGCCGGCATCCTGACGCTGACGATCATCGGCCTCCTGCTGAACTACTTGCTCGTCGCTGGGGAACGACGCGCCACCCGCTGGCGCGGCGACGGCGAAAGCGGCCCGAACTGAGCCCCAGCCTCTCTTCCAACGAACACGCGATTTCGAAAGGATCCATCCATGACATCGAATTCACTCCGCCGCACATTGTTGAAGCTCGCCTTGGCGCTATCGTTCCTGCCGGCGGCGGGTGGCGCGCCGGCCTTTGCCGACGACGCGAAGCCCGAGGTCATCCGCATCGGCTCGACCGCGCCGGGCCACCTGAAATTCATCCTTTATCGCAACAAGAAACTGCTGGAAGACGAGTTCGCCAAGGACGGCATCAAGATCGAGCTGACGACATTCGATGGCGGTTCCGCTGCAACGGTTGCGCTCGGTTCGGGAGCGATCGACTTCACCTATATCGGCAACAACCCGTCGCTTCGTCTGGCGGCGACCGGGGCCGACGTGAAGCTCATCGGCCTTTCGAGCTGGAACCGTTCGAACGAGACGCAGATCGTCGTCAAGCCGGAGTCTGCGATCCAGAAGATTGAGGACCTGAAGGGCAAGAAGGTCGCCTATCTCTCAGGCACGGTGCGTCATTCGACCTTCGCCAAGGCCCTGCAGGCCGCAGGTCTTTCCCTCGCGGACGTGGAAAGCCTGAACCTCGGTATCGACAGTTCCGGCCCGGCGCTGGCCCGTGGTGACGTCGATGCCATCGTGGAAAGCACCGGCCCGGTGCAGACGCTTGTTGAAAAGGGCGGAGCGCGGGTGATCTTCGACGCCGGCGTGTCGGGCAGCCCCGATTGGGCGGTTCCACATCTTCTCAGCGTCAACGGTGAATTCGCCCGCAAGTATCCTGAAATCGTGACACGTCTGCTGGCTGTCGATATTGCGACTGCCCGCTGGGCCGACGCCAACCCGGAAGAGACGACTACGATCTTTGTCAAGGAGACAGGCAGCAGTGACAAGGCAGTCCGCGCCACCTACCCGGATGGAAAGTTCTTCCAGGACCCGGAAATCACGGATGCGGCAGTGAAAGCGCTTCAGGGGGAGGAGGCCTTCATGGCCGAGGCCGGGCTGCTGAAGGGCAAAGTCAATTATGAGAGCTGGATTGACCGCTCCTTCTACGACGCAGCTCTAAAAAGAGTTGCTGCCAGCAATTGATCCTGTAGGTTCGGGCGGCGGCGCACCTGCGTCTCCGCCCTCTCTTCTTCTTGAATGATGTCCTCCATTTCCTCTTCTCCACTTCCGTTTCACCGCACCCGCATCGTCCCGGCCGTCGTGGCCGTGGCCTTTTTCATGCAGATGCTCGACAGCACGATCATCGCAACCTCGCTGCCGGCCATGTCCAAGGCCTTCGCGACGGATGTGGTGGCGCTCAACATTGGCTTCACCTCCTATCTTCTTGCGATGGCCGTGTTTATTCCGCCGGCCGGATGGCTCGCCGAGCGTTTTGGCGCGCGAGAGGTCTTTCTTGCCGCTATCGCGCTGTTCACGCTCGCCTCCGTTGCTTGCGGCTTCTCGGCGTCGCTTGGTCAATTCACCGTGGCTCGGCTCTTCCAAGGTGCGTCCGCAGCGCTGATGACGCCGGTTGGGCGTCAGCTCGTACTGCGCGATGCACCGAAGGCGGAATTGGTGCGGGCAATCGCCACCATCACCTGGCCGGCTCTGATTGCCCCCGTCATCGGGCCTCTGATCGGTGCCTGGATTACAACCCACGCCGGCTGGGAGTGGAACTTCTTCATCAATCTGCCTCTCGGCATATTCGGTGTCGTGCTCGTTGCCTTTTTCGTGCCGCGCGTGCCTGCGGAGGGAGCGCGGCCCTTTGATGTGACCGGCGTCTTGCTGACTGGAGGCGCGCTCGCACTCACCCTTGGCGGTCTGGAGCTTTCCAGTTCATCCTCGGGTGGGACCGCTTCACTTGGCCTTCTGGTGGCCGGTCTTTTCGCCGGCTTTTTTGCAGTCCGCCATCTGCGGCGCGCTGCGCATCCCCTGCTCGACATGACAGTGCTGAAGATCCCGACTTTCGCCTTCGCAACGCTTTCGGCGGGCACCGCCGGGCGGCTTGCCGTCAATGCGACGCCATTTCTGCTGCCGCTGCTCTTCCAGGTTGGTTTGGGTTTCAATGCGGTGGAGACGGGCTCGCTGGTCTTCGTCTACTTTCTCGGCAACCTTTTGATGAAGAGCGTCACCACACCGGCTCTGCGTCTTTTCGGCTTCCGCAGCCTTCTTGTCGTAAATGGCATGATCGCCGCCACGACGATCGGTGCCTTCGCATTCGTCGACGGAGAAACGCCGCGCATTGTCATGTGGGTGCTGCTGATTGCCTGCGGCCTTTCCCGCTCGATGCAGTTTACGGCGCTGACGACGATCGCCTTCGCGGATGTACCGCCTGCTCAGCGAAGCGCGGCGACGACGATTTCGGCGATGCTGCAGCAACTCTCCCAACTGCTTGGCATCGCCGTTGCCGCAGCCGTCATTCGCTTCGCATCCTATCTGGGCGGGGGAGGAGGCGATTATAATATGCTTCCGGATATTCGCGCCGCCTTCCTCTTTATCGCCGCCATAGGCTTCGTGTCGGCGCTTCGCTTTCTCGCACTGTCGTCCGACGCGGGTGCTGAGGTTTCCGGCCACCGTGGTCGCCCTGTCGTCGGATAAGGCGGCGTAACAGAAACCGCGGTTCGCGCAGCCTTTGGAAACGGCCAGCGATCAGACATATGGCGTATTCCTCAAGAGAGCAGACAGGTTTCGGTGCGACCTGCCGGCGGTAACGACCTTGGGCTTCGAAGACAGAGAAGAAGAGCCACTGGCGACTTTTGAGCGGAGATCGCCAAAGAGCCGGGGAAAGACCGGCGGAGGCGCCGGGCGAAAACTTCCTTCCCATTATCAAGGCTAGAAGTTTCGCCTGACCTCCCGGTCTGCGGTTCGTAAGCAGGGTACGGCACAAATCGGCGGCCGGGGCGAAGCGCCGGCTTTGTTCGTCTGCGAGGGTAAGTTCGCCTTCGATGCGTTTCAGCCATCGTTTCGCTTCCGCCGGCTGACACCCAAATAGACGGTGCTCTTTCATCGGTGCGACACAGTCGACGAACTCGACTTTTTATTTCCGCCTCTGATCGTAACGGTCGGGCAGATATGCCCTGGGTCGGGAGGGCGGAACCATTCGCTCGTAGCCTCATTTTACCGAGGTATCATAGATGGAGCGGACCAACGGCACGCCCCAGATTGCGCCTGGTGTCGACCAGCCCCTCACTGCTGCGTCGCCTGTCTCGCGTCTCCACTGCGCATTGCGATCGCGTGTGTCGAGTTGCAGTCGATGGTGAACGGGATGGGAGATGGAATAGCAGCGACCGTTAAAGTCATGCGCTGGTTGGCAATTACGATGTTCTGTGCGTTCGGTGGAGCCTGCACCACGACATTTACGCCCGACATGACCAGCCTGAAGGCGCATTCTCCCGCCACGCTGCACCGTGTCTATGTCAAAATGCCAGATGCTTCCGGCAAAAGAACCTCGCAGCGTGCCGGCCATTATACTGTCGGCAAGCCTTACGTGGTCAAAGGCAAGCGTTACTATCCGAAGGAGGAACCGGGCTACGATCGAAGCGGCATTGCCTCCTGGTACGCTCGGGGGTTTCAAGGGCGGCGGACCGCAAATGGCGAGACTTACGATCCGGGCCGCCTCTCCGCCGCGCATCCGACACTTCCCTTGCCCAGCTACGTGCGGGTGACAAATCTCACAAACGGCTCGTCGGTCGTTGTGCGCGTCAATGATCGTGGCCCTTTCCACAAAGGACGTTTGATCGATATTTCCAGCAAGGCAGCAGAGATGCTGGATATGACGCGCCGCGGGACAGCGTACGTCCGGGTACAATATGTGGGGCGCGCCGCTCTAAACGGAGATGACATGGCGTTTCTCATGGCGTCACAAAGGAAGCGCCAGGGTCCCCTTGGCGTCAATCGGCCAATCGGCGCGCAGGTCGCCGGCAAACCGCTTACCAGCTACGGTGAGCGCAGCACCCTGTTCGTCGGCTCGAAATCTGCCGGTAACTTTCTGGCTGCCTCTCGTTTGGGGGGACGGGAGGCTGCGTATGCGCTCTGGGCTTCCCAGGCACACCACTTGGCACCCCTCGGCAAGGCAAGTATTGCAAGGGAAACCGCGATTTTTGCCGAATGCTGTTTGAACAATGAGCGGGTGGGCGAGAAATCTGTGTTGCAGGCGTTTCTCCCGGCAGCTTTCGATCGCAAAAGCCACCGGACCGGAATGACTGGCCGACGATCGCCAGCAAGGCGACGACGGGGAGACCCGGAAACCGGCCATATCCGGTGGTGTGAACGTTGCCAGAGCGCGTGGCGTGCGTGTCGAGGGTGAGCCGGAAGCTTCAGAGAAGTTAGCCGGACCAGAATTATGCGCTCAGTTTCCGTTTTGTGCGTTGGGATCGCCTGCAAAAAAGGAGGACCCGACGGCCTCGCGAGACGACATCATAATATTTCCCGGCCGCTGGCGCGGCCGGGAAAGTGAGGGAATGCAATCAAGCGAATTCCCGAAGCTTGGTATCCGAAGTTCAGGCTGACCTGACGTTTTCGGCCTTCGATTTTCCGGTCTTGCGGTCCTGGCCAAGTTCATAGCTGACCTTTTGACCGTCGCGCAGTGACGTTGCGCCCTCAAGCGCCGACACATGGACAAAAACGTCCGGTCCGCCATTGTCAGGCGTGATGAAGCCAAAACCCTTGTCCTGGTTGAAAAACTTTACGGTACCGGTTGCCATAGTCATCCTCGTCAGCTGAGTGCTCTGCGTTTTGCCGGAGCACCATATCCAGCGCCTGCCTTAGCGGCAATCGCGCATGTTGGCAAAACTTAATTTGCTGAGCCGGACCTTCTTCCTTCATACCAGGGGCCGTTTAGACCCTGGATAAAGGCGGCAATGGCGACGGCGCGACAGTCACGACGTTAAACGCGGCCGCGCGGCTGTCCGGCCATCGCGCTCTCGGCTTGAGCGTTCCTCAGATGGTATCACACGAAATCATCGAAGAGGGTCGCAGGATCAGACCTGGTGGCGAGAGATCACTTGGTTCGACGTTCACCTGCTCCAATCGCGCCAAGAGCAGGTTGACTGCGGCTCCTGCCACCTCACCAAGGTGCAGATCAACTGCGGTCAGCGGAGGGGTGGCGAGTTTGGCGCGCATGCCGTCATAGCGGGTCGCGATCCGAAGGTCGTGGGGGATCTGGCGACCGGTGGCGCGGGCCGCGTTGAGAACGCCTGTCGCAAAGGCGTCGACCGGCACGCAAAGGGCCGAGATCGAGGGATTGGCGCGCAGCAAGCTTTCAGCAGCGATTGCTGCCGCTTCTTCGCCCCCCTGTTCGTCGATGCGGATGGCGCGTGGCGTAAAGCCGCTTCCGGCCATGCGCTGCGCATACACAGCCTCCATCTCGATATAGGAATTGCGCCTTTGTTCACCCGTTATCAAGCCGACCTGACCGTCGCCCGCAAGCAGGTGATCGAGCAGCAGATGCGCCGTTGCGGCGCTCTGCAAATCCACGAACGGAAGATCGTCTCGGCCGGGCGCACGCCCGATGCACACGACCTCGGTCCCGCGGGACGAAAAGAAATCCAGCACCGGGTCGTCTCGTTCCGGCTCCACGACGATGGCGCCGTCCACCTCAAGCGCGTCGAGGCGGTCGCGGGGCCCGAGTGGAGGAACGAGGCAAAGGGAAATACCCCTGGCAAAAGCCGTCACGGCGGCGGCAGCAGCAATTTCCATGAGGAAGCCCAGCCTCGACGGTCCGGCGGCCACCGCAAAGGGCATCGATGAAACCAGTGCGATAGATCCGGCTCTGCCGGTGCGCAAACGCTGCGCACGGTGATTGGGACGATAGCCCATTTCCTGCGCCAGCGTTTCGATGCGCTTGCGCGTTTCCGGCTCGACGTAACGTCGGCCGCTGAACGCGTGCGAAACAGTTGTGACCGAGACTCCAGCCGCCTTGGCAAGGTCGGCGATAGTAGGTTTTCCCATCAGCCCTCCGATGAACGTCTTCTATCACGCCGATCGCACCGAAGCAAAACGATTTGCAAAGGCGCGATTGTGTGTTAGTGGATGCGCATGCAAAACGATTTGCATAACGGCTTGAGGAGGCCGGGAGGAGGAAAACATGCAGAGTGAATTGAATGGAGTGGTCGAGCCGGTCGATGAGGGGCAGCCGCTTCGCAGCCTGTTCCTGTTTGGCCTTCAACACGTGCTGGTGATGGCCGCGTCTCCCATCACCGCCGTCTTTCTTGTCAGCAAGGCCCTTGGGTTTTCGGACGCGGTGACAGTCTCGCTCATCAGCGCAACCTTTTTCGTCTGTGGCCTTGGCTCGATGCTCCAGAGTTTCGGGCCAAAGGGGTTTGGTGCACGCCTGCCCTTCGTGATGGTGCCGGGAGGCGCGCCAATTGCCATCTTTCTGGCGATCGCCCAGCAGACGGACATCCAGACAGCCGTCGGTGCCGTCATCGTAACGGCTCTCTTTTACTTTCTGGCGCTGCCGGTCTTCCGCAGGCTGCTGCGTTACTTTCCGCCGATCGTCGTTGGAACGATGCTGTTGCTGGTCTCCGTCAATCTTGTGCGCATCTATGGCGTGACCATCACCGGAAAGCCTGGCAGCGAGGGCTTCGCAGCGCCCGTCGAGGTCGGACTGGCACTGATCACCATGATCCTTACAGTCGCTGCCGCGCGGGTCTTTTCTGGAACGCTCCAGCGGCTCGCCGTCATGCTCGGACTGGTCGGTGGTGCGCTCGTCGCGCTCGCCATCGGCCACATGGATCTGTCGGGTGTGTTCACCGGGCCGGTCATCGCCGTTCCGCAATTATTTCCCTTCGGCATGCCGAAGTTCGACCTCGTCGCAGCCATCCCGCTGATCGTGTTCTCGATCATTTCCATGGCGGAGGCGACCGGTCAGACGATCGCGACGGCTGAAATCGTCGGCCGCCGGGGAGATGCCCATGCGATCGTGCCTTCGACCATCCGCGGCGATGCACTGATGTCGCTCGTCGGTGGCCTGTTCGGCACATCGCTGATCATCACCAGCGGCGAGAACGTCGGTATCGTGCGCGCGACCGGCGTCAAGTCTCGCTATGTGACCGCGATGGCGGGCGCCATCCTCGTTCTCATCGCGCTCTTCGCCCCGATTGGCCGGATGGCCACGGCTTTGCCTGAGGCCGTCGTCGGCGGCACGGCAGTCATCGTCTTTTCGATTATTGGCGTCATCGGGATCGACCTCCTGCGTCGCGTCGATCTGCGCGAACATGGCCCCATGTTCACCCTCGCGGCCGCCCTCTCGATGGGTCTGCTGCCGATCCTGGTGCCCGGTGTCTACAGCCAGTTTCCGCAATGGACGCAGATGATCCTCGGCAACGGACTTGCCGCAGGCACGATCACCGCCGTCGTCGTCAACGCCATCTTTTCACATTGGGGCCAAGCCGGACGATCCGAAATTGCGGCGGCGCCCCTGCAATCCACCACTCAAGGAGCAAGCGAGTGAGCGCAATCCGCCAACAACTATCGACCGCCGGCGACCTCATGCTGCGCCCAGGACAAGTTCTTCTGCCGGATGGCCCGCGCACCGGAAAAGCCATCGTCGTGCGCGATGGCGTCTTTCAGCGGATCGATACCGTGGAAGCGATCGCCCGGGACTTCCCCGAGATTGTTCCGATCGACCTGCCCAACCATCTCCTGATGCCCGGTTTCGTCGATACCCATACGCACCTGACCCAGTCGCTTGGCAAGGCCCTCGTCTTTGGAGAACCGTCGGAAATCTTCCGGCGGATCTGGGTGCCGCTGGAAGGCAGTCTCAACGAGCGCATGGTCTATCTCTCGGCAAAGCTTGCCGCATTGGAAGCGCTGCGTGGGGGGTTCACGACCGCCGTCGATGCCGGCACCCGCTCAAAGGGTCATGTCGGCGCTCTGGTGCGGGCTGCAGGGGAGGTGGGGCTTCGCAGCGTCGTCGGCTTTATCTGCAACGATCTTTCGGGAAGTGCGCAGATCGCCGAACCCGGCGTCATCCTGCGCCAGGCGGAAGAGCACGTCTCCACCTACAGGCAGGACCCGCTGATCCATCCCTCGCTGGCTATTTCGATCCCGGAGGCCGCAACTGACGGAATGCTCAAAGCGGTTTCCGAATTGGCAGCCGCGTCCGGGGTGGTGTTCCAGACCCATGTCAACGAACACCTTGTTGCCGTCGAACGCTCGTTGGCAGCGAAAGGATTGCGACCGATCGAGCACCTGGCGCATCTGGGCGTTCTTGGGCCTCAGGTCCTCCTCGCGCACTCGACGCTCGTCACGCCGCATGAACTCAATCTTTTGCGCGAGACAGGCACGGCTGTCGCTTACAATCCCGTCGCCACCCTGTGGAAGGGGAATGCCGTCGCACCAGCCCTGCAAATGGCAGCGCTCGGCATGCGGTTCGGGCTCGGAACGGACGGAACCCGCGCCGACGCGTTCCGTCTGATGGACGCAGCCGAGGGCCTCCAGCGCGCGGGGTTTGGTCTTGCAACGGGGGATTCTTCCTGCGGCGGCGGCTGGCTGTGGCTCGACCGGGCAACATCCGGCGCCGCAGACGCTGCAGGCCTGTCTCATGTGACCGGCTCGATCACCGAAGGTCTTGCCGCCGATTTCCTGCTCGTCGACCTCGATCGACCCGAGTTCACGCCCTCGCACGATCTGACGTGGGAGCTTGTCCGCTACGGCAATCGCGATCAGATCGACGCGGTCTTTACCAGCGGCCAGCTTCGGCTTTGGCAAGGCTGGCCGATTGATTGGGACGCCCGGGCACTGCTCGAAGAGGTGAGAGGCGAAACGGCGACCGCCATTGCCGAAGCGCCGATCCAGCGCATTCATCCGCTCTCCGAAGCACATCGCCGCCTTGGACAATACCGATGAGTCTTGGTCTTCTTGCCGTTCTGGCTGCCGTGACATTAGTTTCGGCCTTCATTCAAGGGGCGCTCGGCATTGGCTTCGCCCTGATCGTCGCGCCGATCGTCGGTATGCTGAAGCCCGATCTTCTGCCGGTGACCCTGCTTTTGCTGATGCTGCCGCTCAATCTGCATGTGGCGGCGCGAGAGCGTGCCCATGTCGACTGGTCAGGCGCGACCTGGATCACGATCGGACGCTTCGCGGGAACGTTTGCTGGCCTTTGGCTGCTGGCAGCGCTTTCCATCGAACAACTGGATCTTGCCGTCGGTGTGTTCACGGTGGTCGCAGCCGTCACCGCGCTCATAGCCCCGCCGTTCACGCCGAACAGGCCGAGTGCGCTCGGGGTCGGATTGTTTACGGGCGTCACCGAAACTGCCACGGGTATCGGCGGCCCGCCGCTTGCGCTGCTCTACCAGCATGCCAAGGCGCCGGTGCTAAGGGCAACGGTGGCCCTTTGCTTCTTCGTCGGCGAGGTCATGTCCCTCGTCGTGCTGGCCATATCCGGGCGCGTTGGGTCAGAGCAACTGCTCGTCGCCCTCTACCTGACGCCGGCGGTTCTGCTCGGAAGCGCGGTCTCAAAGCACGTGCATGGCCGCATCGGCGGCCGCGGTCTTCGGATCGCCGTTCTGGGCTTTGCCATCGTCAGCGGATTGTTCCTTATCGTCCGGTAAACGAGGCTCTCTCGTTAACCGGCCGTCGGCAGACCACCGGAGCTAGAAACGTCCATAGGCGCCGCCGGCGCCGCTGATGGCCGTGAGGAAACTGGCAAGTCCGGCAGAGCGAAGCGGCAGGTATTGTTTTTGCTGCTCGCGGCAAAGGCGTTTGACCAGGCCCACCGCCGAGTGACTGATGTGATCGACCGGAAAGAGGATCGTCGCTGCCTGCCCGACGAGGGCGGGCAAGAGCGTCGTGCTGTCTTCCATGCCTCCGTCGTGGAGGAGGAGGTCGATGTTGCGCACTCTTGCGTAGGCTCGAAGATGATCAAACAGATTGCGTCGGCCGCCGACATAGAGCACGGGGCCGCTGAGCTGTGCGGGCGGCGCGCTGCCGTCGTCTCTGAGCTGAGCTGTGATTGCCGTCTCGAGGGCTTCGTTTTCGCGTAGGACCGCATAACGCAGATCCTGCATCTGCTCCAGTTCCCGCTGAAGAGCATCGGATTTCTCCTCAGACGCGGCAAGGCGCTGGGCGAAGGCCTCGTTGCGCGTCACGTCCGCTTCGTTGCTTGCGGATAGACCCCTCGTGCTTTTTGCAATGCGCGCCAAGGGTGCGACCGACGCGGCGATTGCTTCGGCGTGGATCGCTCGCTCCTCCAATCGCCGGAGGCGCTGTTGCAGGGCGATCCGCTCATCGGCGGCCGCCTTCAGACGCGTCTCCTGCCGGGCGGTTCGTTCGCGTTCCTGTTCGAGTTCCCTTTCCAGCTCTGTCAGTCGTGCGATGTCGAGCCGACTTGCGCTGCCGACAAGGTGCGACAGCATATGCACTTCTCCGAAGATCTCGCGCATTAGTGCTGGCGATGTTCCCGGATGGCTCATCAGTGCCCAATACGGACCGGCGATGTCGCCGCGCTCGAAGGAATTGCGCCAGATGTTTCGGAGTTCGTCTTGATCGGCCTGCCGGGGAATGCGCTTGATGTTGCTCTCGTGGCGCTTGTCGAGCGCCTTGTTGAGCAACTTTGCCGCCTGATCCCGTTGACCAGCAAGCCACACGCCTCGACCGTGCAGGGTATGGTCCGTCGCAGTGCGCACATCGTCTTGTCCGGTCCTGATCAGGACCTGGCGCAATTCTCCCGCCGTCAGGCAGGTGCCGATGATCGAGCAATGAAATGTCGAGGCAATGTCCCAGGTCCGCAAGCGATGGGCACTGATCTTGGGTGTGTGGCCATCCGGGGATGCAGCGAAGGACAAGGCTGCGGCAGGCAGGGGGACACCGTGGGATTTGAGACGGGGCAACGTGGGCATGGGCGTTCCGGAGCTAGGGCAGTTGCTGGCACTTCGCGACGCGGCCGTCCGCATTGCACATCCGCGAACGGGCCTTTCATCACAGGTAAACCCAATTAGCGTTATGTTTCAAGAAATATAACGCTGAGGAAAACGCGCGCCCGAACGGGAACCACAGAATTCCCGCGCAGTTTTCGTCATTGCGTCGTTCAGCGAACAAACGTGCATGTCTGAAACGGAGCGCTGCCTAGGGGTTTCCCGCACAGCAATTGGTGTGAGTTCAAGCCTTTGCGCGTAGGAGAAAAGTGCCCGGACGGCGCTGGGCAGCGAGACGACCGGCCGTTTCCCAGGCCTCAGACCTGTTTCGCAACGCTGGCGATGAAGGCCGCTTTCAGATGCTCGGCGGCGGGCGAGAGGCTGTGGTGGCGCCGTTGAAGCAAAGAGACGTCACGCATGACGATGGGGTCAATGAGATCGACTGTCGTTACACCGACGGCCGAGGCGAGCTGTCCGGAGTTTTCCGGTAGCACCGAAACGCCCATTCCGGCGGCAATCATGCTGATCGCCGTTGTCGAAAAGCGTACCTCGTACTTTGGCCGGTAGTTCGGCACGACGCGAATGAGGTTGTGCTCGACGATGTTGCGCAAAGGGTTGGAGGCGGCAAGCGTGATTAGCGTTTCGTCCTTGAGCTCGGCCCAGCGCACGGATTTGCGCTTGGCAAACCGGTGATCCTCGCGGCAGACGAGCATCAGTTTGTCGCGCAGCAGCGGGGTGGCGGCGATTTCGGGGTCTTCCTCCGAAAGGGTCCCGACGGCGATATCGACCTCGTGGCGCTTGAGCGCCGGGGTTATCTGCTCTTCCGGCATGTCGCGAATGTTGACGGAGATCTCCGGATACTTGTTCAGGAATCTGGCGATGATCGGCGGTACGACCGTTGCGGCAAGCACGATCGCCGCGGCGATCGTCACTTGCCCACGCTTCAGCGAAGCGTTGTCGCGCACGTCGCCAACGGCAAGCTCGAGGTCCTTCATGATCTTGCGCGCCTGGGGCAGGAATTCCTGGCCGACCAGGGTGAGGGAGACCATGCGCGTGTGCCGGTCGAACAGGCGCACGCCGATCTCCCGTTCCAGATCCCGGATGAGGATGCTGACCGCGGACTGGGTGAGATGGAGGTTGCGTGCGGCGATGTTGAACTGGCCGAGCTCGGCCACAGCAATGAAGGCCCTGAGTTGCCGCAGGGTTATGTTCATATACGCGCGGCCTCCCGTTACATCGCTCCCATCAAAGCCTGCCAGACCTCGGCTTGTCTACCCCGCAAGTGCGGCTTGCTCTTTGTTGCCGGCCATGAGCAGGCCGAGTTCGTCGAGACGGGCGCGGTCGGGCGGCAGTTCGCCAAGGATTTCGCCGTGGAACATGACGACGATGCGGTCGCAGATTGCAAACAGCTCCTCGAGTTCCGTGGAGATCAGCAGAATGGCGCGGCCGCTGTCGCGCTGGCGCAGCATCTCCTCCATCACGAACTCCATCGCGCCGATATCGATGCCGCGCGCGAGCTGATTGACGAGGATGAAATCGGGATCGCGCGCCAGCTCCCGCGCGACGACGAGCTTTTGCTGGTTGCCGCCTGAAAGTGCTGCGATCGGCTGGTTCTCGTCCCGGCTCTTCACGCGAAACCGCTTGATCAGGTCGCGGGTGTGCTCGCCGATGACCTTGCGGTTGAGCATGCCCCCCGTCGCGAACGGTTTTTGGTCGTAACGCTGCAGAATGGTGTTTTCGCTGAGCGACAGCGGCAAGACGATGCCGTGCTTGTGGCGGTCTTCCGGAATGTGGGAAAAACGCCTGGCATTGATTTCTGCCGGGTCGAGCCCGGTTATATCGTTTCCGTTGAGAACGACGCGCCCGGAATCGACCGGCAGCAGGCCGGAGAGCGCGAGCGATAGTTCCGTCTGGCCGTTGCCGGAAACGCCTGCTATGCCGACGATTTCGCCGGCGCGTACATCGAGGCTCACGCCGCGCACGGCCGGAAGGCCGGTCTCGGCGCGGCAGGTGAGGTTTTCCACCGAAAGCACGATACGACCTGGCGGTTTGGGGCTACGCGGGAGCTCCATGCGCACCTCCCGACCGACCATCATGCGCGCGAGCTCACGCGCATTTGTCTCCCCGACCCTGACCGTATTGACGACGCGGCCGTCACGCATGACGCTGATGCGATTGCTGACCCGCATCACCTCGTCCAGCTTGTGCGAAATGAAGACGACGGTCTTCCCATCCTTCACCAGATCACCCATCAGCGAAAGGAGGCGGTCGGTCTCTTGCGGGGTGAGAACGGCGGTCGGTTCGTCAAGGATGAGCAGGTCGATACCGTGGAATAGCACCTTCAGGATTTCCACCCGCTGCTGCTCGCCGACCGAGAGGTCTTCGACGATTGCGTCGGGACGCACGTCGAGGGCGTAGCGCTCGGAAAGCGCGCGGATCTTTCGGTGGACCTTGTCGATATCGGATATGACGCTGAGCGCCGAACCCTGGCCGAGGATGTAGTTTTCTGCCACGGTCAGGTTCGGTACCAGCATGAAGTGCTGGTGCACCATGCCGATCCGCTGGCGGATCGCGTCGCGTGGGCTTGCAAAGCGCACCGATTGTCCCTTGTAGACGATCTCGCCTTCATCCGGCCGTACCATGCCACAGATCATGCTCATCAGCACGCTCTTGCCGGCGCCGTTTTCGCCGAGCAGCGAATGGATCTCGCCTTCCTCGATTTCGAGCGAAACGCCGTCGCTGGCGATGATAGGGCCGAAACGTTTGCGGATATTGTCGATGCGCAGGAACGGTTTTGCCGACATGTCGATCACCTCATCTCGTAGGGCTGGCCAAGCTTGCTGGGTGCGGCACCCTTGCCGCGGAAGGCGACGAGCGTGACGATCGTCATGATGTAGGGAAGCGCCTGCAGCACTTGGTAGGGCACGACGATCGATGCCTGCGCCTGGAGCATGAGCTGCAGGGCGTAAAAGAGGCCGAAGAGCAGCGAGACGAAGAAGGCGCCGATCGGCGACCAGCGGGCAAAGACCACGACGGCAAGGGCGATGAAGCCGCGGCCGGAGGTGATGCCTTCGACGAACTGGTTGGAATGGCCAAGCGTGAGGAACGCGCCACCGAGCCCTGCAAGCCCTGTACCGACGAGAACGGCGGCATAGCGGTAGCCGACGACACTGCGACCGGCGACGTCGACGGCCTTCGGGTGCTCGCCGACGGCGCGAAGCGTCAGGCCGAAGGAGGTGCGGTAAAGCATCAGGGTGGCGAGTATGGCGACCAGCACGGTCGAATAGACGATCAGGTTCTGACGGAAGAACGCCTCCCCGAGAAAGGGCAGATCGCTCAGCCAGGGTATGTGGACCGGCTGGGCGATCTCGATGCCCTTGCCGGTCGAAACGTAATAGGTGCGAAAGAGGAAGGCCGTCAGGCCCATGCCGAGCAGGTTGAGGGCCGCCCCCACCACGATCTGGTCCGCCTTGATGGTGATCGTGAAGACGGCGAAGACGAGCCCGAACAGCATGCCGCCGGCAACGCCGGCCAATAGCCCGAGCGGAATGTTGCCGGTGGCTGCGGCCGCAGCGAAGCCGCAGAAGGCGCCGACGAGCATCGTGCCTTCGAGCCCGATGTTGAGCACGCCTGCGCGCTCGGAAAAGACCTCGCCGATCGAGGCGAAGATCAGGGGGGTGGCAAGCCTCCAGGCGGCGCCGACGAGCGCTGCGAGAAAGGTGAGAGAAATCATGTCGTCCATGGGTTCGACCCTCCAGGAATATCGCCAAAGTTTTGTTTTCCCGCGGGCGGTCTACGGCGACGCGGGAGTTTCCATGCTTTCAAGCCACAGTCCTGAGGATGTCGCGCAGCTTTGCGAAGGCGACGACCGAGAGGATGACGATGCCCTGAATGACCAACACCAGGACCTGCGGGACCTGTGAGGTGATCTGGAGGACTTCCGAGCCGGAGCGAAGCGTCGCAAAAAGCCCGCCCGACAGGATTGCCGCCAACGGATTGTTGCCGGCCAAGAGCGCCACCGCGATGCCCTCGAAACCATAACCCGGCGAAATGTTCTGGTAGAGCCGACGTGTGACGCCCGCCACCTCGAAGGCGCCGGCAAGGCCTGCCATCGCGCCGCTGATGCACATCGCGATCATGACGTTCCTGGCGACGTTCATGCCGGCATAGCGGGCGGCATGCGGGTTGAGACCGACGACGCGCAGCGCAAAGCCGCGGCTGCTTCTTCGCAGGAAGATGTACAGCGCAACCGCCAGAACCACCGCAACGAGGATGCCGATGTGAAGCCTAAGGTCGGTTACCAGGCGTGGCGTCCAGGCTTCGCGCACCAGCCTTGCCGATTGCGGATAGGCGGCACTCGCATCGCGCATCGGACCGGTGACGAGATAGCTCGTGAGGATGAGGGCGATGTAGTTGAGCATGATGGTGGTGACGATCTCGCTTGCCTGAAAGCGCACCTTCAGATAGCCGGCTATGCCAGCCCAGGCGGCGCCCGCAAGCGCCCCCGCCAACATCACAAGCGGCGCATGCACCCAGACGGATAGGCCGTCGATGCTGGTGCCGACAAGGGTTGCGGCGATCGCTCCGACATAGAGCTGGCCTTCGGCGCCGATGTTCCAGATCGAGCAGCGAAACGCGACGCACAGCCCTGCACCGATCAGGATCAGCGGCGTCGCCTTCAGGAGAATTTCTCCGACCGAGCGTATGTCCTGGAACGAGCCGAAGACCATGACGGTGACGACGTCGCTGCCGTTGAAGCCGTTGAGCCAGAGCAGCAGGGCGCCGAAGGCGAGTGCGACGAGAACTGCCGCGATGGGTGTCAGGGCGCTGATCGCAGCCTGCGAGAGTGTCCTGTAGAAAGCTTGGGCTGCTTGAGAATTCACGGTCTCACGCACTCCCTGGTTTATCTCAGCCATGGGTGTGTCCATTGGTGTGATGCGGGAAGTGGCTGCGGCTGGATATCCCGCCGCAGCATGGAGGCAGCTATTCTGCGCCGGTCTTGATCTCGCCGGCGGCGATCTTGGCGCTGATTGCCTTGACCTCGGCGCGGATATCCTCCGGCACGGAGACCGGGCCGTCGTCGCGGAAGGTAAACGAGATGACCTTCGGGTCCTTCAGGCCGAAAACCACGTTCTCCGTGGGCGGGTGGCCTTCCTTGATCGCGCGAACCACTTCGACCACCCCTTGAGCATAGTCGGCGACGTAGAGCCCGAGAATGTTGTTAGGCGCAACCTCGGTAAAGTCGCTGAAGATCGAGAAGGAGCGCACGTCCGGGCCGGATTCGGCAATCGCCTGGTAGCCGCCGACGGTGGCGCCGGAAGCGTTCGGTACGACGAAGTCAGCGCCTTGCGAGATCATGCTGAGCGCCGCTTCCTTGGCGGCGGTCGTATCGGTGAAGTTGCCGATATAGGCTTCGCTGATCGGGAAGTCCGGATTGATGCTTTTTGCGCCGTTCTTGAAGCCGGCGAATGCCTGCTGGATCGGCGGGATTTCCATGCCGCCGACAAGGCCGGCCTTACCGCCCATTTTCGCAGCGATCACACCCATCAGGTAAAAGGGCTGGCTGGTATCGGTATTGAGCCCGATAACGTTGCCTTCGTGGATCGCGCTCGACGAGATCAGGAAATAGGTGTCCGGATAATCGAGCGCGACATCGCGCGCGGCGTCCTGGAACTCAAAACCGTGGCCAAGGATGACCTTGTAGCCCTGGCTCGCATAATCTCGAAACGCCTTTTCGAAGGAGGCCGGGTTCTGCTGCAGCTCGACATAGCTGATCTTGGCGCCAAGCTGTTGCTCAACGCCCTTGAGCGCGTTGTAGCCGATCCGGTTCCATCCTTCTTCGGAAACACTGCCGGGCACGAGAAGGCCCATCTTGAAGTCTTCGGCGTGCGCGAGGTCCTGCCAGAGTATTCCGGTCAGGGCCATTCCGAGAGTGGACGCAAGCAGCAAACGACGTGAAATTTCAGTTATCATTTCATTCCTCCCATTAGATTGCAGTCCCAATCCCCCCGGAGCAGCCGTTCCCTTTTATGCGTTCTCCTTCAGGCGGATGTTTTCAGTAGTGCTCTGCGAGACCAGGCGCCCGTTCGAAAAGACGAAAGCCCGATCCGGCCCGCCGGCAATCAGCGTGTCGGTATCGATGCAGTCGGTAATGACGAAGTCGGCGCGCGCGCCGGGTCTGAAACCGTAGTCCTTGCCAAGCCCCATCAGTCGGGCAGGGGCCGTCGTGATCATGCTGTGCGCGGCTGAGAGCTCGTCCCCGCGCAGATGGCCTGCAAGCAGTGTCCAGCGGGCGATTTCCAGCATGTCGCCCGAGCCGGTCGGAACGAACGGATCCTGGATATTGTCCGAGGCGGTGGCGATGGTGATGCCGGCGCGATGGAGTTCGGCGACACGCGTCAACCCGCGCGGCGGCAGCATCTCGTAATCGCGGCCCTGTAGATAGAGATTTGCGGCCGGCAGTGTCACCACGCCGACATTCAGTTTGTCCAGGCGCTCTGCTATCCGCTGGAACTCCCGGCGCGGCAAGGCGCTCAACACCGAGACGTGGCTGAAGACGGTGCGCCCCTGCATGCCGAAGCGCTCGACGCGTTCGAGTGCGGCGTCGATGAGATGCACGCCGGCATTGAGGTGTTCGTCGAGGTGCAGGTCGATAGGCTTGCCGGATTTCACAGCGGCCGAAAACAGGATGTCGAGGTAGCGCGGCGGGTCCTCGGAAACGGCGGGCGTTCCGCCGACGGCATCGGCGAGCGCAACGGCGCCGTCGATGTTGTTGCCGAGCCACTCGAAGTCTTGGCCTGGATGCGGCGTCATGAAGGCGACGAGCTGAAGCGTGATGCGGTGCTTTTCGGCATCGCGAATGGCGGCCAGCGTCTCGATGCCATGGAAACCGGCATCCTTGTCGACGTTGATGTGGCTGCGGATCGCGGTCGTGCCGCGCGAAAGACATCGCCCGATTGTGCGCGTCGCGCGCTTGTGAATGTCGTCGGGGCCGGCGGTGCGGGCGTATTTCGCAAAGGCTTCGCGGGCGCCCTGGAGCGTGCCGGAGGGATTTGGCGTAAACCGCAGCACCCCCGTCTTGTCGAGATGCTGGTGCGCGTCGACGAAGCCCGGCGAAACGAGCATGCCGGAAATGTCTATGCAGGCGCCGCACGAACCGGTGTCGAGAAAGGGCTCGACGACCGTGATGCGCCCGTCGGCGCCGACGATAATGTCACTTGCCGACTGCGAGCCGTCATCGTTTATGACGGTACCGCCCGTGAGGGCAAAGGACTGACCGGGGATCAGTCTTGCGAGCAACGCAGCTGGATTTTCACGTACCATGTCGTCCCCACCTTGTTGTTATGGCGGGAAACTAAGCACGCGCTTTTAATTCAAACAAATTCATTATTTCAATTATTTGATAAATGGATCGTATTAATTGCCGATCGCCAGGCACCGTTCGAGCATGGCCAACGTCATGGAAAGAGACGCCTGATCAACTGGTTGACCGGCAATCTGGAACGGGCCGATGCGATCGCTTTTGGCATCGGCCCTGGTTCGCATTCAGTGCCTGTATTGCGGTTCCTCGGCGTCGAGTTGCCGGCGGATGGCGGCAAGATGGGCCCGTGCCGACTCCGGGTCACCCTCGCGCATCTGCCGGTAAGCGGCCTCAGCGATCTGTGGGGCGACGGGCAGGACTTCCCGTCCGGTGGACATCGCAAGCACCTGCACTTCGGCCGCCCGTTCCAGATAGTAGAGATCGTCCCAGGCATCGGCGATTGTCGGCGCCAGGACCAGCACGCCGTGGTGTTTCAGGAAGACGATATCGGCGTCGCCCGCTGCAGCAGCAATGCGAGCGCCTTCCCGATGGTCGAGGGCAAGGCCGTTGTAGTTTTCGTCGACAGCGGTGCGTCCGTAGAATTTCAGCGCAGTCTGGCCGGCCCAAATCAAGGGGGCGCCCTCGGTCATGGATAAGGCGGTCGCATAGGGCATGTGCGTGTGGAAGGCGACTTTTGCGCGCGGCAGCCGGCGGTGGATTTCGGCATGGATGTAAAAAGCGGTTGCCTCCGGCTCACCGTCACCGTCGATGACGGTGCCCTTGAAATCGCACACCAGCAGCTTTGATGCCGTCAGCTCGCGAAAGGCATAGCCGTAGGGATTGACGATGAAGAGATCGTCATGGCCGGGTACGACAGCCGAAAAATGGTTGCAGATGCCCTCTTCGAAGCCGTTGCGCGCCGCCATGCGGAAGCAGGCCGCCAGATCTTCCTTGGTGCTGCGGATGGCATCTGTGGAAAGGTTGGGCCGGTTCGACCGTGCCGCTTCGGTGCTGCTTTTCAGGGAATGCGCCATGAGTTGCTCCTGGTTTGGCTTGAGCTGGGAGCGGCGGCCGGCCGAAAGCCCGCCGCGCGCAGCGAAGGCTGCGCCCTGCCTGCCCGCCGTTCCGCGGTCCAGCAGCGCGCCCAGATAACGCCGGAAAATGCGCGTGGTCAAACGCAAGGTCGCGTCTGAATACAAGACGTCTTTCCATGGAAACGTCAGTGCACGGATTTCAGCAGGAAGTCGCGAAACCGCCGGGCGGCCGGAGAGAGGGAGCGCGTGCGTTTCTGGATCAGGCTGACTTCGCGCTTGATGTGCGGCTCGGTCGGCGTGCGCACGACGAGGCCCATGGAGGTCGCAAGCCGTGTGACCGCCGATGTCATGATCGCGACGCCGAGCCCGCCTTCGACCATGCCGATAATCGTCAGCGGCAAGGCCACCTCCTGCATCGCCTTGTCGAAGGGCAGCACGATACCGTTGCGTGCCAGCTCGTTTTCGAGGCGGTCCCTGATCGGATTGCCGCGGTGCGGACCGATCAGCTTGCGGTCAACCAGGTCGGTCCAACGAATTTCACGCAGCCTGACCAGCGGGTCGTCCGGGTGAAGGACGATGAGGAATTCGTCGGTCGTCAGCCGGGTACCCATCAATTCGGTATCGTCCTCCGGCACGGTTCCGATCCCGAGGTCGACCGAGCTGTTGGTCACCTGTTCCAGGACGGCGATCTCCGCCACGTCATGGAGAGCGACGGTAATATCGGGGTAGAGCCGGGTGAAGGCGTTGACGAGCTGCGGCAGCATCAAAGCCGCCTGCACGGTGCCCGCTGCAATCGAGACCTTGCCACGTCTCAGCGCATTCAACTCGCGCGAGCTCTCCACCATGCCATCGATGTCGGCGACGGCACGTGCGGCAACCGGCAAGATGTCCATGCCGGCCTGCGTAAGCCGTAGAAGACGCGTATGCCTGTCGAAGAGACGCAGCTTCAAATTCTGCTCCAGCTGCCGAACCAGCGTGCTCACCGCCGACTGCGAGGAGCCGAGCCTGTCGGCGGCGAGGGTGAACTGCCCCAGATTGGCTACGGTGACGAAGGCTCGAAGCTGTTTCAGCGTGATGTCCATGCCGGTCCATTCATTCAATTACTATATGAATAAATATGATTGTGCCGATTGTTTGCTGATTTGGCCAGCCGCATGATCCGCTTTGTACGGCGTGCGGTGACCACATCATGAGGCCGAAGTTGCCCTCCCACCGCGCCGGAAGCTGTTCGCTGGGAGGAAAGCGAATGCATAAATCCGATACGACTGATCCTGTCGAAAAAACCTACCCGATCCCAAGTTTGATGGCCCTTGGCCTACAGCATGTTCTCGTCATGTATGCCGGAGCGGTCGCCGTGCCGCTCATTGTCGGCAGCGCACTTCAATTGCCCAAGGAACAGATTGCGATGCTCGTCAGCGCGGATCTCTTCTGTTGTGGCATCGTCACCCTCATCCAGGCGCTCGGCATCTGGAACATCGGCATTCGCCTGCCGATCATGATGGGGATTTCGTTCACCGCCGTACCCTCGATTATCGCGACGGGCACCAATCCCGATCTCGGCATGCCGGGCGTCATCGGCGCGGTCATCGGCTCCGGGGTGTTCACGATCCTGGTCGCGCCGTTCTTCGGCCGCTGGGTACGGTTCTTCCCGCCTGTTGTCACCGGCACGGTGATGCTGGTGATCGGCCTTTCGCTGATGCGCGTCGGGGTAAACTGGGCGGCAGGCGGCCAGCCGATGATCAAGGGTCCGGACGGCATGATCCCGAACCCGGCCTACGGCGCGCCGTTCGCGCTCGCCGTGGCTGCCATCGTGCTCATGTCGATCCTGCTTCTCACCCGCGTTCTCAAGGGCTTCATGGCCAATCTTGCGGTCCTGATCGGGATCGGGATCGGCTTCGTGGTCGCGATCGCTGCCGGCAAGGTGGATTTCCACGGCGTTGCCGAGGCCGACTGGGTGCGCATCATTCACCCGCTCGCCTTCGGATGGCCGATCTTCGAGTTCTGGTCGATCCTGTCGCTCTGTGCGGTCATGACCGTCATGATGATCGAATCGACCGGCCAGTTCCTGGCTGTCGGCGACATGGCCGGACGCAAGATCACCGAGGCAGAACTGACCCGGGGTTTGAGAACCGACGGTGTCGGTAACATTATCGGCGGCCTGCTCAACACCTTCACCTATACGACCTATGCGCAGAACGTCGGACTGCTGCAGATCACCGGCGTGCTCAGCCGCTTCGTGGTGGCAGCGGGCGGCGCCATCCTGATCCTGCTCGGCTCGCTGCCGAAGGTTGCCTTCGTCAGCGCATCGATCCCGAGCTATGTCGTCGGCGGTGCGGCAATCGTGATGTTTGGCATGGTGTCGGCGACGGGGGTGAAGATCCTGTCGAAGGTGGATTTCGTGGCCAATCGCCGCAATCTCTACATCGTCGCCGTCAGCGTCGGCCTCGCCATGGTGCCGGTCGTTGCCGAAAACATCTTCGATCAGCTGCCGGCGGCGATCGAGAAGTTCCTGCACAGCGGCGTGCTCGTCGGCACCTTTGCGGCGGCACTGCTCAACATTCTCTTCAACGGCGTTCCGGCGAAAGAGCCGGAGGAGGCCGAACTCGTGGACGGAGCGCCGGCTGCCGACCCTGCCTAGAGAACAACACCATTAGTCCGGCGGCCGCGCGCCGCCGGAGCCCCAACCCCAAGAGGATTCCATGAGACGCTTCGACTATCATCGGGCGGAAACGCTGGAGCATGCCTCCCGTCTTCTCACCGAGCTCGGCGACGACACATTCCTGTTCAACGGAGGCACGGACCTTTTGGTCGAGATCCGCGAACGGCTGCGCCGCGTGCGCAACGTCGTCGACATCAAGCAGATCCCTGGTTTGTCCGACATCACCTATGACGAGACGCGCGGACTGACCTTCGGTGCGCTGGTGACCGTCGGACGGCTGGAGAACCTGTCGCTGGTGCGCCAGCGATATCCGAACCTGCGTTCAGCACTCGCCTCGCTCGGCTCCATCCAGGTGCGCAACCGCGCGACCGTCGTTGGCAATATCTGTCGCGCCTCACCGTCGGCCGATACCATTCCGCCCTTGGTGGCGGACGGCGCCTTCGTGCACATCTACAGCCGCACCAACATGCGTGTGGTGCCGATCTGCGAGTTCTTCACCGGTCCCGGCAGGACCGTTCTCGCCAAGGGCGAAATCGTTACCGGCATCACCGTGCCGCCGGCGGGTGACAATACCGGCAAGGCCTATCTCAAGCACGGCCGTCGAAAGGCGATGGAGCTGTCCACCGTCGGCGTCGCCGTCAGCCTGGCGATGGACGATGGCGTCTGCAGCGACATCCGCATCGCGCTCGGTGCGGTCGGCGCCACTGTGCTGCGCGCGCCGCAAGCCGAAGCCATGCTGCGTGGCACGAGGCTCGATGCTGAGACGGTCAGGAGTGCTGCCGACAGGGCGATGGAGGAATGCACGCCGATCAGCAACGTGCGCGCCAGCGCAGACTACCGCCGCGACATGGTCGGCGTCCTGACCGGTCGCGCCATCAAACAGGCATTGGAGACTTTCGCATGAAACGGATGGTCGAATTCACCGTGAATGGCGAGGCGCGCGAGATGGCCGTCGATGGCTGCTGCTCCCTGCTCGATGCGCTGCGCGACGAGGTCGGCCTCACTGGCACCAAGAAGGGCTGCGATGTCGGCGACTGCGGCGCCTGCACCGTGCTCGTCGATGGCGAGCCGGTCAACGCCTGCCTGATGCTTGCCGTGGAAGCCGAAGGCCGTGCGGTCGAGACGGTCGAAGGGCTCCAGCCGGGTGTCGATCGACTGCATCCGCTGCAGGATGCCTTCATGCGGCACGGCGCCTCGCAATGCGGCTTCTGCACGCCCGGCATCCTGATGATGGCGAAGAAGCTCATCGACGACAATCCGCACCCGACTGACGAAGACATCCGCTTCGGGCTCTCCGGCAACATCTGCCGCTGCACGGGATACACCAAGATATTCGACGCGATCAAATCGGCCGCGCGCGAGATGGAGGCTGCAAGACCATGAACATGACCACCCCCATTGAACAGCGCGAGTTCAAGATCGTCGGCAAGAGCGTCAAGCGCGACGACGTGCTCGAAAAGGTCACGGGCGAGGCGCAGTATACCGGCGATATCAAGCTGCCCGGAATGCTGCACGGCAAGATCAAGCGCGCGGCGATCGCCCATGCGCGCATCAAGTCGATCGACGTCAGCAAGGCGCTCGCCTATCCGGGCGTCAAGGCTGTGCTGACCCACGAGACCGTGCCACGCGTGCTGCACTATGGGTCGCCGCATCCACGCTCGGCCTCCTGCACCAAGGACCAGTACATTCTCGACGACAAGGTGCGGTTCTGGGGCGAGGGCGTAGCCGCCGTCGCCGCCATCAGCGAAGAGATCGCCGACGAGGCGCTCGACCTGATCGAGGTGGAATACGAACCTTTGCCGGCCGTCTTCGAGCCGGAGGACGCCGCGCAGCCAGGCGCACCACTGATCCACGACGTTGGGCCGGGCGGCAATCTTGTGCTCGACCCGGTGCGCGTCAACCGCGGTGACATCGATAAGGGTTTTGCCGAGGCGGACTTCGTTCTCGAGGGCACATTTGCCGGCGGGCGGCCGCACCCGGCCTACATGGAGCCGAACGTCTGCATCGCCGACTGGGACGGTTCCAACAAGCTGACCTTCTGGACCTCGACCCAGACCTCTTTCATGGTGCGCGGCATCCTTGCAGAAGTGCTCGGCCTGCCGCTCACCAAGGTGCGCGTGCTCGTCGACCATATGGGCGGCGGCTTTGGGGCCAAGCAGGACCTGTTCCAGCACGAGTTTCTCTGTGCGCTTTTGGCGAAGGAAACCCGCCGGCCGGTGAAGATGGAGTTCACCCGCCATGAGACATTCGTGGCCGGTCGTTCCCGTCACCCTTGCCGGATCTGGCTGAAGCAGGGCTTCAAGAACGACGGCACGCTCGTCGCCCGCGACATGAAGCTGGTCTACGATTCCGGCGCCTACGGGTCCCATGGCCCGGGCGTGACCATCGTTGGAACCACCGCCGCTACCTCGCTCTATCGCTGCGAGAACGTGCGGCTGGAGGGGCGGTGCGTCTACACCAACACCCCGATCAACGGCGCCTTCCGCGGCTACGGCGTGGTGCAGAGCTACTATGCGCTCGACATCCAGATGGACGAAGCGGCCGAACGGCTCGGCATGGATCCGGCCGAACTGAAGCTGAAGAACGTGGTGCGCGCCGGCGACATCGCGCCATCAGGCCATCCGATCCTCGGCCACGGGCTTGAAATCTGCCTCAAGCACGGCATCGACGTGCTCGACTGGAAGGCGCTTTGGAACCGCGACCGGGCTCCAGATCCGAAGCGCCCGCACATCCGCAAAGGGTGGGGCATCGGCTGCGAGATGCACGGCTCGTCTGCCTATCCCGGCATCAAGGAACAGGGCAACGCCACGGTGAAGGTCAACGAGGACGGCACGGTGACGCTGCTGACTGGCGCTGCCGGACTTGGCACCGGAGCCCATACGGCGCTGGCGCAGATCGTTGCCGAAGAGCTCGGGGTCCGCTTCGAGGACGTCGGCGTCATCCATGGCGACACGGACGTGGTTCCATGGGACATTGGGGCCTTTGCCAGCCACACGACCTATCTGGTCGGCACGGCCGCCAAGATGGCGGCCGGAAAGGTCCGCGCCGCCGTGCTCGCCAGGGCAGCGATGAAACTTCAGGTCTCGCCCGACGAGATCGACCTTTCCGAAGGCAAGGTCTTCCTCATTGCCGAGCCAGATCGCTCTATGACGGTGTCGGAGGCCATGGGGCCCTCACGTGGCATTCCTGCCGCCAATATCGTTGCCAACGGCACTTACGAGCCGACGAAATCCTACTCCTTCGCCGCACATTTCACCGAGGTGGACGTCGACACGGAAACGGGCATCGTCGAGGTCAAGCGCGTCGTGCCTGTGCACGACGTTGGACGCGTCATCCACCCGATCGCGGCGCAAGGCCAGATCGAGGGCGGCATCCAGCAGGGCATCGGCCACACGCTGACCGAGGACTACGTCATCGACAAGAAGACCGGGCGCTCACTCAATGCGGGCCTGGTCGACTACAAGATGCCGCTGTCGATGGACATGCCCGACATCGAGACGATCATCCTCGAGTCAGCGCCCGACCCGGGTGGTCCCTGGGGCGCCAAGGGTGTGGGCGAAGATCCCATCATCGCCATCGGCCCTTCCATCGCCAATGCCATCCACGACGCCATCGGCGTTCGCTTCCACCACTATCCGATCACACCGGAAGACATCCTGAAAGCCTTGAGGGAGAAGGGCGCATGAACATGCATATCGAACCTGCGAGCCAGCAGAAACTCCCGATCACGATCCTCACCGGTTTCCTCGGATCAGGAAAGACGACACTGCTCAACTACATTCTCACCGAGCGTCACGGTCACCGTATCGCGGTGATCGAGAACGAATACGGCGAAGTGGACGTCGACAGCGACCTGGTGCTCGCCTCAGACGAGGAAATCTTCCAGATGCAGAACGGCTGCATCTGCTGCTTCGTCGACGTGCGCAACGACCTGATCGACGTGATGAAGAAGCTCCTGAGCCACAAGGACAAGTTCGATCACATCATCGTCGAGACCTCGGGTCTTGCCGACCCGACGCCGGTCGCCACCGCCTTCTTCGTCGACCGTAGCGTGGCCGACGAGGTGGAGCTCGACGCCGTCGTCACGCTGGTGGACGCAATGCACATCGACCAGCATCTCTACGATCCGGTGCTCGACGGCAGCGACAACCAGGCGGTCAACCAGATCGTCGCGGCCGACCGCATCCTCGTCAACAAGATAGACCTTGCCGGGGAGGATGCCCTCGGTTCGCTGGAAACATCTCTGCGCAGGCTGAACCAGACAGCACCCATCCTGAGGTCCAGCTACGGCAAGGTGGATCTCTCCAACATTCTCGGTGTCAAGGGCTTCCGGCCGTCCTATGTGCGAGAGCGGGCGGAAATTCTCGACATCGACATGGATGACGATCGCGATGCCGAGCACCATCATCACCATGATTGCAAGGAGCCGTGTTGCGACCATGCGCATCACGACCATGGGCACCACCATCATCATGACCATGGACGCGCGCACGCGACCCCCCTTCGGCCGCACCAGCATGACGCGACGGTGAAATCCCACTCCTTCGTCTATCCCGAAGCCTTCGACGGCGAGAAGCTTGCAGGTTTCCTCAAGGGCTACCTCGGCGAGCACGGCGACGACATTTTCCGCACAAAGGGCATCGTTTCCGTTGCCGGAGACGACCGCTTCTTCGTGCTTCAGGCCGTGCACAAGCTCGTCGATTTCCGCCCGGACCACGCCTGGGGCGAAGACAAACGGAAGTCGAAGTTCGTGTTCATCGGCCGCAATCTCGACCGCGAAAGTATCGACAGAAACTTGCGTGCATGCCTGGTGCCTTAGCAGCGAATCTCCACGCCGGACGGCGCTTGCGTAAGCCTTTCTGTCTGAGCCGCCCGCGCCCCTCCAGCGCGGGCGGTTGCTGCTGCTTTCACTGACAAAAATCGTTTTAAAAACAATTGTTTAGCTCATTTTTTGAGTTGACAAGAATCGCGCGAAGTGGTTCCTTTGAAGGCGAGTAGAAGCACCGACAATTGCTCACCGTCTGTTGGAAGATGAGGCTGCGATGTCGATGCTGATCACCAAAGGAACACCCGGTTGCCCCGCCCTGGGAGCTTATGCGCCGGCCTGTTCCCTCCGTCTTCGGCATTTCCTGAGATCGCGGATCCAGGCCTGGCTTTGGCCGGCATGGCGTTCATCGCGCGGCCCCGCATCGACCGGACCCTCTACGACAGGAGAAACCTATGATTATTGACCTGAGCTGCTATCCCACCGATCTGGTGGACCTGGCTTGGCGACACGACGGACCGCCGTTCACCGGCGACAAGCTGCTGAAGATGATGGATGGCCCCTACTATGTGAACGGCAAGCCGCGCCGGATCGACAAGGCCTTCATTCAGCCGCCGCAAGGCAACACCATCTACACCCACGAGGTGATGGATCTCGAGGGCAAGGCCGCCATCCGCCAGTACATGGCCTACACGGAAAAGATGGTGACCGAGCACCCCGACCGCTTCCTCGGCTGCTTCGTCTACAACCCGCGCTACGGCACCCAGAACGGCGCCGAAGAGATCGAACGCTACGCCAAGGAGTTCGATTTCAAGATGGTGCAGCTGCAGGCGAACATGCACGCCTACCGCCCGGACCGCGCGCTCGACTGGCTGCGACCGGCACTGAAGAAGTGCGCGGATCTCGGCCTGATGGTGAAGGTGCATACCGGTGACGGACCGTACTCGATCCCGACGGAGTTCTATCCGATCATCCGCGAGTTTCCGGAGGTCAACTTCATCCTGGCGCATTTCGGCGTTCAGACCGGCGGCGTCTACGTGTTTGAGCCGATGCAGATGGCACTCGACACACCGAGTGTCTACGTGGAATCCGGCTGGTGCCTGCAGTCGCGCATCGTCGAATTCGCCAAGGTTCTGCCCAAGCACAAGATCCTCTTCGGCTCGGATACGCCGCCGAACGAACCGGGCATGTGGATCAACCTCCTGGAGGTTCTCTGCCACGAGCCGCCGCAGGGCCTGAACCTCGATGAGGATACGCTCGAAGATTACCTCGGCAACAACGTCGCCCGGATGATCGGGCTGGAAGCGACGAAGCCACCGGCCACCGTCGAGGAAGCCGAGGCGTATCTGCGCCAGCACGGCGTCGCCCTTGCCGCGTAAATTTGAACGGAGTGAACAATGATCATTGATACCCATCTTCACCCGACCAACCTCGTCGACGAGGCGTGGCGTCACACGGGCGAGCCCTTCACCGGCGAGCGCATGCTCAAGCTGATGGACGGTCCCTACATGATCAACGGCAAGCCGCGCCGGATCGACATGGGCTTCATCCAGCCGCCGCCGGGCAACACCGGCTACCGCGACGGCAACCGCAAGGGTCGCGACGGCATTCGCGACTACATGGCCTATTGCGCCGAGCTTTGCCAGAAGTACCCGGACCGCTTTATCGGCAACTTCAACTACAACCCGCGCTGGGGACCTGAAAACGGCGCTGCGGAGCTGGAATTCCACGTCAAGGAATACGGTTTCAAGATGTTGAAGCTGCACGCCAACATGCACGGTTATCGCCCCGACCGCGCGCTTGATTGGCTGCGCCCGGCGATGAAGAAGTGTGCCGAACTCGGCGTCGTCGTGCTCATCCACACGGGCGACGGCCCGTACACCATCCCGACGATGTTTTATCCGATCATTCGCGAGTTCCCGATGGTGAACTTCATCATCGGTCACTTCGGCATCCAGACCGGCGGCAACTATTCGTTCGAGTCCTTCTGGATGGCGATGGATACCCCGAACGTCTATTGCGAGTCCGGCTGGTGCTTCCAGTCGCGCATCGTGGAGTTCGCCCAGCAGTTGCCGAAGAACAAGATCGTCTTCGGCACGGACAGCCCGCCGAACGATCCGGGCATGTGGCTGCGCGAACTGGAAGTGCTCTGCAAGGATCCGCCGCACGGCATCAACCTCTCCGAGGACGATCTCGAAGGCTATCTCGGCAACAACATCGCCAAGCTCGTCGGCATCGATCCGTCGCCGCCGCCGCGCGACCTGAGGGACGCTCAGGCGCGTCTGAAGGATAGCTATGCCGGTGTCGACCGGGCCACGGGCAAGCACAAGGAATTTGCCTGAGTAAAGACGACGGCGCCCATTCCGGGCGCCGTCACCCCCCAGTCGCGTCGAGGCTAAGATATGACCCAGTACCACAAGCAAGATGTCCGCAGCTTCCTCGCCGACTACAGGGCGGAGCACCCCGAAGATGTCATCACCATCGACCAGCCGGTCTTAGACGATCAGGATGCGACAGCGCTGATCTGGAACCTGGCTGAGCGGGGGCGACATCCCATGCTGCACCTGAAGGATGTCAGCGGCGTCGGCAGCGAGGTCCTCTGCAACATCTTTGCCTCACGCGATCGTATCGCCCGTCTGCTCGGTTCGACCGCCGACAGGTTGCACGAGGCCTACCAGGCGCGCGCCAACCGGCCGTTCACGCCGGAAGTCCTGAAGGAAGGTCCGATCACCGAGGAGATCGTCTCGGGTGATGCCGTCGATCTCAACGCGTTGCCGATGCTCAAGCACTTCGACACGGACCGGGCGAAATACATCACCAGCGGCATCATCATCGGCGAGCATCCCGAAACCGGCGTCGGCAATCTCAGCTACCACCGCGCGATGATCCATTCGAACAATTCGCTCGCCACCTCGCTGCATTCGCGTGGCCATCTCTGGCGGCTGATGAACATGGCCAAGGAGAAGGGCAGGCCGATGCCGGTCGCGATGGTCATCGGCGGCCATCCGCTCTTCATGATCGCAGCCTCTGCCCGACTTGCCTTCGGTGAAGATGAACGCGATGTCGCCGGCGGCCTGATGGGCGAGCCGCTTCAGGTGGTGCGGACGCCAAAGTACGGCATTCGTGTTCCCGCCCATGCCGAGATCGTGCTCGAAGGCGTGCTGGATCCCGAGGCGCATGTGGAGGAGGGGCCGTTCGGCGAGTTCACAGGCTATTCCTCCGACCGCTCGACCAACAACCTTTTCACCGTCGAAACCGTCATGCGCCGGCGCAATGCCATCCTCGTCAGCGTCGCCGGCGGCAATTCGGCCGAACACCTCAATCTCGGCCGCGTGCCGCGCGAGGCCGAGGTGGTGGAGAAGCTGAAGGCGCGCTTTCCCTCGATCACCGCGGTACACTACCCCTCGTCGGGCACGCATTTTCACGCCTACATCGCCATGAACCAGACGCGTGAGGGGGAGGCGCGGCAGGTCATGCTCGGACTTCTCGGCTGGGACCAGTACCTGAAAACCGTGGTCGTGGTGGACGCGGATGTCGATATTACCCGCGACAGTGAGGTGCTCTGGGCGCTAGCCACTCATTTCCAGCCGCACAAGGACGTCGTCATCATCGAAGGCCTGCCAGGCAATGCGCTCGACCCCTCCGCCAGCGGCATCGGCACGACCTCGCGGATGGGGCTCGATGCGACGCGCGGCCCGAATTTCCATGGCGTGCGCGCCCGCATCAGCGACGAGGCCTGCGCGCGCGCCGCAGCACTCCTGAAAAGCGCGGGATAGGGCGATGACGCATCCAAGACGCATGATCGTTGGCATTTCGGGCGCGTCGGGCGTGGTCTACGGCAAGCGCATCCTCGAACTGCTGCGTGACCTCGAGATCGAGACACATCTGATCATATCGCGTGCGGCCTGCATCACGCTTGCGGCCGAGGCGACGTTTTCCAGACAGGACCTCGAAGCGTTGGCGACGACCACCCATTCCAACAAGGATATCGGCGCCGTCTGTTCCTCTGGCTCCTACAAGACGCTCGGCATGATCGTCGCCCCCTGTTCGGTCAAGACGCTGGCCGAGATCGCCACGGGCACGACGGACAACCTCATTTCCCGTGCGGCCGACGTGGTGCTGAAAGAACGTCGTCGCCTCGTCCTGATGCTCAGAGAAACGCCGCTTCATCTCGGCCATATCCGTAACATGGCGCATGTGACCGAGATGGGCGGCATCATCTATCCGCCTGTCCCAGCCTTTTACGCGAAACCTCAGTGCATCGAAGACATGGTCGACCACACCGTCGGCCGCGTGCTCGATCTCTTTGATCTCGATCCGGGTATCGTGCGCCGCTGGCGGGGAACGCAGGGAGTGGAGTGAGATGACGATCCGCATCGCCGCCGATCCGGAAACGCTTTCGCCAGAACCGCGCGCTGCCTTCCTGTCGGACGATGCAATCGAAGTACTGTCTTTCGCCGCTCGATCGCTCGAAGAGGGGCAGTCAACGGCCCTCATCACGCTCGTCGAAATTCGTGGCGGCGCTGCGCGCGCCCTCGGCGCGCAAATGGTCGTGCGCAGTGACGGTCTCTATTGCGGTTTCGTCTCCGGTGGTTGCACCGAAGCGGCCGTGGCCGCCGAAACCATCACCGCTCTTGGAAAGGGCCTTGATCGCACGCTTCGACTTGGCGAAGGGTCCCCGTTTTTTGATATTGTCCTGCCCTGTGGCGGCGGCATTACCCTTGCGATCCATGTATTGGCCGACGCGGCCGTCTTGCGCCAGGCGCTTTCCACCCTCCAACGTCGCTCGCCGGTGGGTCTACGCTATCATCCTGGCAAGCGCGCCCTTTCGCTGCAGCACGGCAGCGAGGCAAGCGGCTGGTACGGCGAGAGTTTTGTGCGCGCCTACCGGCCGAGGCCGCGGATCATTCTCGCCGGCACTCCGCTCGAGATCGATGCGGTTGCCCGCGTTGCTGTTGCGGCCGGCTACGAGACAGTTGTGCTCGAGCGCGGGCAAGTGCCTTCGCCTGACGAACTAGACGGCGACACCGCCGTCGCGCTCCTCTTCCACGATGTTGATCGCGAGTTGCCGCTGCTCGATGTGGCGCTGACGTCGAATGCGTTCTACATCGGCGCCCTTGGCAGCCGCCGGACCCATGCGAAACGCTGCCAGCTCCTGCGTGATTGCGGGGGAGATGAGCGTCTGCTTTCTCGCATCAAGGCGCCGATCGGCCTTTTCGACAAGGCGAGGGATGCACGTTCACTCGCAGTCTCGGTCGTGGCCGATATCGCACACGCGCGCCTGCGGCTCGACTGGATGTAGGTCTCCCATCCGAAGACAAAGGGCGCCGATAAAGTCGCTCAATCCTCGATGGAGGCGGAGGTCGCCTGGCATTACCTCTTGCGACTTGTTGACTCACTCGCGGTTGAACAATACCTTGCGAGCTCGGTCGTTAGGCTTGTCCTCAACATGACGGATCAATCTCTTCAGCGTCGCCTTGCCGCCATCGTCGTTGCCGATGTGGTGGGATATTCACGCCTGATGGAGGCTGATGAAGTCGCAACGCTGGCGGACCTCAGGAAACTCCGTTCTGGCGTTATCGAGCCGGCTGTGATGCGTTACACGGGTCGCATCTTCAAGGTCATGGGCGACGGATTTTTAATCGAATTCGGTAGCGCGGTGGACGCGGTCGCAGCAGCGTTGGAAATGCAACGGGCCACCACTGCTGTCGAAGCTGCCGGAGACCGGCGCCTGCTTTTGCGTGTAGGGGTCAATCTGGGAGATGTCATAGACGACGGTTCAGACGTTCTCGGCGACGGTGTCAATGTCGCGGCGCGCCTAGAGACGCTGGCCGCACCGGGAGGTATCTGCATTTCAGCCAAAGTTCACGGCGAGATCGTCGGCAAGATCGGCGACCGTTTCTTTGATGCAGGCGAACGCTACCTAAAGAACCTGGCTCGCCCGGTCCACGTGTGGCATTGGCCGGATGCGCTGCAGAGCATTTTGCCGCTGCCCGAATGTCCCTCGATCGCTGTATTGCCGTTCACGAATACGAGTGAGGATGAAGCGGACGCGCCTTTGGTCGACGGCTTGACCGAAGACCTGATCACCGACCTTTCCCGTACAGCTGGCCTGTTCGTCATCGCGCGCAATTCCGTGTACGGCTACAAGGGCAAGCCGGTTGACGTACGGCTCGTCGCCCAGGATCTCGGCGTGCGCTACGTCCTCGAGGGGAGCGCCAGACGCGCAATGGGCCGTGTCCGCATCAATGCACAATTGATCGACGCGCTTGGCGGCCAGCACTTGTGGGCCGACCGGTTTGACAGGACGGTGGAAGACGTTTTCGAATTACAGGATGAAGTTAACGCCAAGATTGTTGAAGCCCTCATCGGCCGACTGACCATCTCGACGCAGCGCAATCGGCCGAAGAATTTTGAGGCGTACGATCTGTGTGTGCGCGCCCGCCTGCTGACGGAAGAGTCGCCGCAAACTGCGCGTGAGGCTTATGTGTTGCTTCAGCGCGCGGTTGAGCTTGAGCCATCATATGCCGAGGCGCTCGGTCTGCTCGCCTATAATCGTTGGCTGGCCTGGACTCACTTCGGCGAGCCCGAAGATCCTAACCGTCAGATGGCGGTGACGCTCGCGCAGAAGGCCGTCGACCTGGACCCCAACGATGCCGGCAGCCGTTACGTTCTGGGGACTATTTTGGCTTATGAACGGCGATGGGAGGAATCAGAAGCCGCCTTCGCCAAGGCCCTGGATCTAGACCCCAACCACGCCGACACCTGGGCCGCCATGTCGGACATGTCCGTGCTGGACGGCAGGGTTGCCGACGGACTGGCACAGATTGAAAAAGCTCTGCGGCTCAATCCCTATCCAGCCTGCTGGTATCTTTGTCATCTTGGGCAGGCGCAATACGCCGCGCGTGACTATGAGGCGGCAACGGCTACACTGCGCAGGAAAGACACGTATCGTACCAACTCACGCAAATTCCTGGCTGCTACGCTTGCGCAATTGGGCCACCTTGAGGAGGCGCGGCGAGAAGCAGAATTGTTCCTGATCGCCCACCCTCATTTTACGATCGGCCATTGGCTCAACTCCCAGCCGCTGCGCGATGCATCTGTACGGGACCACTTTGCAGACGGCTTCCGAAAGGCTGGCCTACCGGAGATGTGACAGCGGGGAGTATGGGCAATCGGCCTGCGGGCAACCTCATCTTTTTGACTAGCGACGTTATTGATGCGCCCATCGCGCACGGCGGCGTGTCGACCAGGACACGACGGTCGCCTTGGCAGCTATTGGCCTTGTGCGGACAGCGGACTCCTTACCGCTACCGGAATTGCATGCGAACGCTATCGGCTGGCGGCGGTGAAGACCCATAGCGCCATACGCGACCGAGATCGTTTTGCAGGTGGTCCTATGCGGCAATCGTCACGCCGTTAGATTGGCTTCAATCGGCAGTGTAAAAACAAACGTCGATCCTTGGAGCTCGTTCTTTTGTGCCCACAGGCGTCCGCCGTGGGACTCGACGATCGAACGGCAGATCGCCAATCCCATGCCCATGCCGTCGTTTTTCGTAGTGAAGAAAGGTTCGAATATCCTGTCGGGGTTTTTGACCCCCGTGCCGCAATCGCTCACGGCGATGCGGATTGCGTCTTCGATACGCGTCGCATGCAGGCTGACGATGCGCCGATCTGCCGTGGATGTCATCGCTTCTATGCCGTTTCGGATCAGGTTGACCAGAATCTGCTGAAGTTGCACGCGATCCATAGCGACCGGAGGAAGGTCGCTTTCGAGGTCAAGCTGGATGCGAACGCGGCGCCGCATAGCCTCTTCGGCCATAAGGCTGCGCACTTCGGCAACGACGCTGTCCACCGTTGTGCTCATCCCAGGTTCTACCGACCTCGTGAACAACGCACGGATGCGGCTCACGACGTCTGCGGCGGCGTTTGCATCGCGCGTAATGCGTTCCACGGTCCTTTGCGCTCGCGCAAGGTTTGGTGGCTCAACAGAAAGCCAACGTTGACACGCATGCGAATTTGTCACGATCGCTGCCAACGGCTGGTTCACCTCATGGGCGATCGAGGCGGAAAGCTCGGCGAGGCTGGCGGCCTGAGACGCACGCGCAAGACCATCGCGCGCGGCCCGCAAATCCTCCTGGGCTCGAACTTCGCTGTCGATGTCGATGCAAATGACGTTCCACTGGACGATCAGCCCATCGGCGTCCCTCATGGGCGCTGCCCGGGTCTCCACCCAGCGATACTCTCCGTCCGACCGGCGAAGCCGATGCTTCTGCGCATAGGGCGTACCGGTGGCCAGGGCATGGGCGCAGTTTTCATGGACCTGAGGCATATCGTCGGGATGGACGGCAGCACCAAGCGCGCCCGACGGTCGTGCTTCTCCCCACCCATCGGGCGCTTCCAACTTGTATCCCAGATACTCGCGAAGCTGTTCGCTGCGGTAGACAGGATCGCCGTTCGGGTCGGTGCATTCGACCATCGCAGGCAAGGTTTCAATGAGTTGTTGAAGCGAACGCTCACGCTCGCGCAAGACCTGTTCGACGCGGAGCTGATCGTCGATGTCGTGACAAATGCCGAACCATTGCAGGATCTGACCGTTGGCGTCCCGCAAGGGAGCGCCGCGGCCCGACATCCAGCGATAGACGCCGTCGGAACGGCGCAGCCGGTAGGTCAAGGAGAAGTTTTCGCCGGTGGCGAAGGCCTCTCTCAGCGTGGCATCCATCTTCGCTGCGTCGTCCGGGTGAAGCGCGGCTGTAATTGCAGCGGCGCGAACGCTGACCGATTCCTGATAGTCCTTCACGTCATGTCCGAGGAACTCGATCAGGCTCTTGCTGAAGAAGACCGGTTCCCCGTCCGTGTTTAAGCGCCAGAGTGGGCTGGGTACCATGTCGACCAGTTGCGAGAGTTCGCGCTCCCGATCGAAGAGCTGTTGTTGGACACGCACTTCATCGTCGACATCAATGGCAACGGCATACCACTGCACGATCGTCCCGTTTTGATCGCGCAATGGCTCGCAGCGCCCGTCGACCCAGCGGTACGCCCCATCAGCGCGCAGCATGCGATATCTGTTGGAGAAGGGTTCACCGGCGGCGAAGCCGTGCGTGGCGTTCTCCCGTACGGATGCGATATCGTCCGGATGGACGACAGAACGCATCATCGCGCCCGCGCGGGTCATGCCCGGCTTGTCCACGTCGATGGCATCGAATCCGAGGAAGTCTATCAACCGTTTGTTCAGAAAGCTGAGTTCACCGCCGGAGGTCTGCCGGGCTATGAAGGCCGGTACCATATCGACGAGCAGGGACAACTCGCGCTCGCGATCGTGCAATGCGTTTTGAGCGCGCATCTGATCGTCGATATCGAGCGAAACGCCATACCACTCCTCGATCTCTCCTTCCTGATTGAGGCGAGGTTCGACTCGGCATTCCACCCAGCGATATCCGCTTTCAATTTCAAGCCAACGAAAGCGCAACGTTGCGCTGCTACCGGTCTTGAAACATCTTTGCAGTGTGTCTCCGACGGCTGCGGCGTCGTCGGGATGGATCAGCTTCTGAAGCAGAGTTTCGATACTCTGCTCTCCGTGCGCTTCGAAGCTTGCGACAACCGAGCGGAAGCGGTCCCTGAACTGTTTGTTGAAGTATACCGAGCCGGTCGATGGCGTCGCGCTCCAAATGCGGACCGGCACTGCGTCGATCATCCGTTGTAGCTGCCTCTGACTGCGGCGCAATGCGTCCTCGGCGTGCGTCAGATCATCGATGTCATGGCACATGCCGTACCATTGGACGATTTTCCCGGAGTGATCCCGCATTGGCTCTGCCCGGCTCGACATCCAGCGAAAGACGCCGTCGGCCCGGCGCAGGCGATATCGCATGGCAAAGGCCTCACCGGTTTCGAGGCAATTGCGAAGCAGATCGACGAACGCGCCTGCCTCGGCGGGATGCACGGAGGCTTCGACCATGGCTGCCAGCCGGGTTTTTCCCGGCTTGTCCGTGTCACAGATGTCCAGGCCGAGAAAGTCGACCATGCGCTTGTTGAAGAAGGTGGGCTCGCCATCCGGCGTCAAGCGCCAGACGTGGCTTGGCACCATGTTGACAAGCTGCAGCAGCTCCTGCTCCCGTTCGCGCAGTGCAGCCTGAGCGCTCACTGCGTCTTCGATGTCGACGGAAACGCCGTACCACTGCAGAATCGTTCCGGCTTCGTCACGTAAAGGGGTTGCCCGGCTCTCGACCCATCGATGGGGACCGTTTGCCCGCCGCTGACGGTACCTTCCTGCAAAGGTCGTACCCGCTTCGAACGCGCGTTTCAGCGCTTCGTCGGTGGCAATGCGGTCATCCGGGTGAATGTCCGTCAGGGATCGCTTGCCATTGGCCGCAATCAGATCCGTCAACGCCAACCCGGTCGTGTCGGTGGCCCACTTGTTGAGGTAGCTCGGCGTTCCGTCAGGCGTGGCGCTCCAGATGAGAGCCGGAACGGCGTCGGCCAAGCGTTGCAGCCGCAGTTCACTTTGCCGGGCGGTGAGCAGCGCCAGCTGGTGTTGCCTGGAAATGGCTGCGACGACAAGCGCCGAGAATGCGGAAATCACGAGGAAGAGCTGCAGCATGACCTGCTGCTGCCTTTGCGATGCGGCGTCACCGATAAACTGGCTGTCTCCGGATATCGTGAGCGCCATGGTAATCAGTGTCAGGAGCGTCAAGGCGACAGCAGCGCCTCGAAATTCGAAACGTGCGGCGGCCCAAAGCAGAAGCGGCAAAATGATGTAGGGCGAGGGGAAGAAGTGAGCGCTCAAGGAAAGCACAGCAACGCCGAGGAAGATGAAACAGAGAACGGCGGCCTCCGTCCAGTGTGCCACGGACAGGCCGGTTTCACCCCGCCAGGAGCGGACGAGGACCAGCACCAGTGGCGCAACCAGCAGGATGCCCGTTGCATCTCCGATCCAGAATAGTGGCCACACCGATGCGAATGTCTGGGACTTCACGCCGAACCAGGCAAGGGTTGCACTCCCGACGGTCGCGCTTGCGAGGGGCGCTACTCCCGCACCCAAAACGACGAAAGCGAGGACCTGTTGAAGGGTTTCCAGCCGCACGGGACGGCCAATGGCGCTGCTGAGCAGCATCGCTCCGGCGGAGGCACAGAGCGCGTTGCCGACGAAGATCAAGAAACCTGCAGGAAGCGGGCTGTGAAACCACACGAGCTGGGCAAACATCTCGGCAAAGCAGCCGCTGATGATCCACCAGGGCCAGCTGTGAGGAGACGTGAGGATGAGTGTCGCCATGAACACGCCGCCGGGAGGCCAGATCGAGACGGTGATGCCCGGGACGATAGCAAGGACATTCGCAAATCCGCAGCCCAGCACGTAGGCGGCGAAAAACGCAACGAGATGCAAAACCTGCGGTCGGCTTGATCGGAACCGCCGCCAGTGGGAAGCTCGCTCGACGGATGGTCGTTCGGTCGGCGCCCACGGCAACGCGCTCCCCGCCGGCCCTGGCGACGTTCGCTCGAGCCCTTGCACCGGATGATCGACTGTTTCTGAATGGCTGTCGCTAATTGCTCTAGAAGCTGATTCCATCGGCTGCTCCGATCGGACAGAGAAAGCCTGGGCACCGTGGGGGGTCTACCAAGGCGCTGTAAACGAAGTCTGGCGGGGCGAACCAACCATTCCTCTAACCCTATCGCAATCACGGCCATACCGCAGCCTATGGAAGTCTATGAGAAGGCGTGCTGCCAGGCGAGTCCGGATGCTACTCTTCGCCTATGCTCAAGTACAGCTTAGAATAGACCGCTCAGTTGTCATAGATTTCCATAGGATGCAGGCGAGACGCGGCGAGAATAGGATGGCGGATAGTTTGCGCAGTCCGACTCTCGAGAACAACTGCTATGCAGAGCGCTGATAGTGGCTTTCCTCGTCCTGCAGGAGAAGGCAATGACGAAGGCGTTCGATTCACCTGACGAAATCGGGCTGAAAGCAATGCAGGCGGTGCGGATCATCGAAAGCGTGGTCGGCAACGCCTGGGCGGCGAATTCGGCCGGCGAGATCGTTTGCGTCAGCCCTGCGGTACTGTCGCGGCTGGACTTGACGCTTGAGGAGTTCGGCTACCAGTCGGATGGTGGTCCGCTGGGCTGGAGGCGAATGATCCATCCGGATGATTACGAGCGGTCTATGGCGCTCTGGCGCTGGTGCCTTGAAACTGGCCAGCACTTCAACATCGAACACCGAACTCTGCGCGCAAGCGGCGCTTACGGTTGGAGTCGAACGTCTGCTCAGCCCTTGCGTGATGGTGAGGATGATATCCTTGGCTGGTACGGCGCGATCATCGACATCGAAACGTCTGCCGCCGCCGCTCGTTTTGTCGATACCGCGGAGGCGGCCGTACAGGAATTGCCAAGCTCATTGAGCGCAATTCACCCCGACGACCGAACCGCAGCGGCGCATGCAGCCGCGCGTGCATTCTGGACGGGCGTTCCGCAGGTGACGAGGCACAGGAAGCGCCAGCCCGACGGCAAGTATCGGTGGACGGAAACACGCGCCGAGCCCGGATACAGCGTCAGCGTCGATATCGATGAGTTGGTGACGGATCGCGAGCCTCGCATGGTTGCGGCATCCGATAGCGCTGGCGAACCAGAACCACTGCGGTCTGCGAGAGCTGTCGAGAGCATATTCGGCAACGGCTGGGCCTTCGATGCGCGCGGACGATGGATTTACCTGCATCCATTTGCGCAGAACTCGCTCGGCGTCACGCCTGAGCAACTGAACATTTCCGTTGACGAAGGTCACACGGCCTGGAAGCAATTGCTGCATCCGGACGACTATGAGCGGACCGCAGCGGTATGGAACCGTTGCCTCGAAACGGGGGATGACTTCAATGTCGAGTTTCGCTTCCGCCGCGTATCGGGAAGTTATGTCTGGGCCAGAACTGCCGCCCGGGCCGCCCGCGACGCCCGAGGCCGCATCCTGGGTTGGTTCGGCATCGCGCTCGACATCGATGTTTACAAGAAGACCGTTGAAGCTTTGCGTGGCCGAGAGCTTGAACTCTCGCAACTTGTTGACATGGTCCCAGTTCACATCCGCCGACTGGGGCCCAACGGCGAACCGACCTTTTTCAACAAGCGCCTGCTTGATTTTTATGGGTGGAAAGATCTTGCACAGTTGGAAACAGCGGCTGGCAGCCGGCTGGCGACGGCGATGGAAATGCTCGTGCATCCGGACGACTCCGCGCGTCTCCTGGAAGCGGTCCGCCATTCCGTGGCGACAGGCGAATCCTACGGAATGAAGTATCGTTTGCGCCGCTCGGACGGCGTCTATCGTTGGGTCGAAGGACGCGCGGTGCCGCTGATCAACCAGGAAGGGGCGATCGTAAACTGGTATGCGATCTCGATCGACATCGATGACGAGATGCGTGCGCAGAACGCGTTGCGCGACCGAGAAAGGGAACTCTTACAGCTCGTCGACATCGTTCCCAGCCTGCTTTGGCGCCTGAACCGTCAGGGCGAGCCAACGTTTTTCAACAAGCGGCTGATGTGCTTTCTCGGTCTCGACGCTGCCAATTCCGAACAGCCAGACCCGGGCCGTCTGGCGTCCGCCTTCAGAGCGTCCGTGCACCCGGACGATGCTTCAGGCCTCGAGGAGGCACTGGGCCGGTCTGTCGCGACCGGCGAGAACTTCTCAAAACGGTTTCGCCTGCGCCGGTCGGATGGCGTCTATCGCTGGGTTGAAAGCAATGCAGAACCCTTGCGCGACGATAGCGGGCAGATCGTGCAATGGTACGGGCTGTCACATGATATCCACGACCAATTGCGCGTCGAAGATGCGCTGCGTGAACGGGAGCGGTCACTGTGGCAACTGGTTGAGACGTTGCCGGCGATGATCGACTGCGCCGCACCAAACGGCGAGCCGGTCTATCGCAGCCAACAGTTGCGGGAGTTTCTCGGGTATAATCTTGAGGACCTGGACGGAACGGCGAAGTCCCGGCTGGACGCAACGCTAGATGCCGGGGTGCATCCCGACGATGTCGCAGGCGTCAAGGAGAGGTATGCGCATTCCTTGGCCACGGGCGAACCCTATGCGCGCAAGCATCGCCTACGGAGGTTTGACGGCGTTTATCGGTGGGTCGAGACCAGAGCGGCTGCCATGCGCAATCTGGAGGGTGCGATCGTCCAATGGAACGTAATTTGCCTTGATATTGATGGCGAGGTTCAGGCTGAGGACGAATTGCGACTTGCGCAAGAGAGACTTTCCAGAGCCAGTCAATCGGCGAGCCTGGCCGAGCTTTCGGCGTCAATCGCCCACGAGGTGAACCAACCATTGGCAGCGATCGTGGCCAATTCCAATGCCTGTCACCGTTGGTTGCTGGCTGAACCACCCAATCTCGAGCGGGCAAAGATAACTGCCGAACGCATTATCCGTGATGCCAACTCCGCCGCGGAAGTCGTCAGCCGCATCCGCGCCCTGTTCAAGCAGCGTGTCGAGCCTCAGAGCGATAGCGATCTCGTGAGCGCAATCGCCGAAGCCGTTCATCTCATCGCGGAGGAGGCCATGCGCCGTCGCGTTCGGGTCGACGTCGATATCGAGAAAACCCTTCCCTATGTTGCGGTGGATCAGGTGCATATTCAACAGGTTCTGGTGAACCTCATTCGCAACGGCATGGATGCGATGGACGCTGTGGCCCGCGACCGCGTCGTTCGTGTCCAGGTCCGTCGCGTGGGGGATTTCGTCGCGACGGAGGTCAGCGACATTGGCACGGGGGTCGAGTTTCCGGAACGAATATTCGAATCCTTCTTTACGACGAAAGTGAACGGAATGGGGATGGGCCTGGCAATTTGTCGTTCGATCATCGAGTCGCACGGGGGGCGGCTGTGGGTGCAAAACAATGAAACAAATGGCGCAACCTTCACGTTTACCTTGCCGATCGAAGTGGAAGCAGCGGCATGACGAACGAGGAATACACAGTTTTCATCGTCGATGACGACAATCGGATCCGCGAGGCCCTGTGCGAGCTCTTGGCCTCACACGGTATCCAGGCGATCGCCTTCGGTTCGGCCGGAGACTATGTCAATTCGGAAAAACCGGATGCGCCTGCCTGCCTGCTTCTGGATATCGAATTGCCGGACATCAACGGTCTCGACCTTCAAAGCGAAATAGCCAAAGGGGAGCATCCGCCGATCGTATTCATAACCGGTCACGGAGACATCCGTTCGTCGGTGCGGGCCATAAAGGATGGCGCGGTCGATTTCTTGACCAAACCGTTTACCGACGCGGATTTGATGGCCGCCATTCATGCGGCCATAGCCGAGGATGAGAAAAGACGGGCCGAGCGCGCAGAGTTCGGAAAGCTGAGGCGACGCTACCTTGACCTGACACCGCGCGAGCGGGAGGTGCTGCCGCTGGTCATAAGCGGGCTGCTCAACAAGCAGGCGGCCGCAGAACTTGGCATCAGCGAGGTGACCCTGCAGATCCACCGGCGAAATGTGATGCAGAAGATGAAGGCAGACTCCTTTGCCGACCTCGTGCGCATCGCCGAACGTTTGAAGATACCCGTTACCCATGCCCGCAAGACAGGCGTGAAATCGATGGCTTTGCCGCATCGGCAGGTCGTCGCGATCGTTGACGACGATCCGAGATTGCTGGAGTCCCTGGAGGATCTGTTGGAGTCGGCCGGTTACTCGGCTCGCAGCTTCTCGTCTGGCCGATCGCTGCTTTCCGCTGGGCTCCCGGGTCTGGATGCGCTCATTACGGATATAGGGATGCCGGGAATGGACGGGTTCGAACTGAGGGACCTGGTCAAGACGAAAGAGCCGGGCCTTCCTGTTTTCCTGATGACTGGCCGGCACGAGATCGCCGATCAGTTGAGTGCGCGCGACCGGACGAGCTGCTTCAGAAAACCCTTCGACGCGCAGGTTCTGCTAGCGACGCTGGCCGCCGCATTGGGTGACCGGCACATGGAGGGAAACGATGAAACTTGAGATGCCGCTAGAGCCGACGGTCGTTTCGCAGGCACATTGTCAAAGCGAACGCCCGCCCGTCGTGATCGTCGACGATGCATGCGGGACGAAACAGAGGCCAATCTGATGCAACACGCTCAAACCAAGACGGAAGAGCCTGCGGAACCGATCGTCTACGTCGTCGACGACGACGAGGCCATGAGGGAAGCGCTGCTCGATTTGTTCATGGTGACCCAAAAGCGGGTGACTGCGTTCTCGAACGGGCCTGAGTTTTTGGAGACGGCAGACATCCGGGCGCCCGGTTGCCTTGTTCTTGATTTCAACATGCCAGGGGGCACGGGTCTGGACCTTCAGGAGCATCTTTCTCTTGCTGGTAGTCGCCTGCCGGTGATCTTTCTGACGGGGCATGCAGATGTCCCGACCAGCGTAAAGGCGATGAAGGCTGGCGCCATGGACTTCATCACCAAGCCGTTCGCCGATCACGATCTGCTCGAGGCGGTGGATCGTGCCATTAAGCTCGACGCCGAGCGCCGCAAGGTCGAGGCGGAACGCGACCGGATCCGGGCGCTGGCAGATACTCTTTCTCCTCGCGAGCAGGAAGTGATGTTTGCAGTCGTGAGTGGCCTGATGAACAAGCAGGTCGCCTACCAGCTCGGCATCAGCGAAATGACCGTGAAGCTCCATCGAATGAGCCTCATGCGCAAGATGCAGAGCCGTTCGCTGGCAGATCTCGTGCGAAAGACTGAACAGCTACGACGGAATTGAGCAACTCACAGGCCTGCAGGAATCCGGAGTTATGTAGCAACTGTCACCAATGGCCGCTTTTAGGCCCGAAGCGGACATCCGGCGACAATCGCTCGAGACTGGAGCTTGCATTCCACGAACACAGGAGTTCAACGTGCGGAACCGCGGCCAACAGTGTCGGGGTCCCGCACATGGATGCGTTCGCGCCGACCTAGAGCGTCATTCCACCGTCGATCGTCAGGCTTGATCCAGTCATGTAGGATGAAGCTGGGCTGGCGAGATATGACACCACGCCTGCTATCTCTTCTGGAGCGGCGACGCGCTTCAACGGGCTCCGGGCCGACAGCATTTCGATAGCGCCGGCATTCATGTCGGTTTCTGTTGGGCCTGGCTGGATGTTGTTAACCGTGATTCGCCGAGGCGCAAGATCGAGCGCAAGGCCTTTGACCATGGCCGCGACGGCGGCCTTGGTGAGCTGGTAGACACTCGCTCCGGGCGAGCCAGTGCTGATGGCCACATTGGAGCCAATCGTGATGACGCGGCCGCCATCCTTAAGATACGGCACGGCGGCCTGTATCGACAGATAGACACCCCGAACGTTGATGTTGAGCATCATGTCTAGTTCTTCCAGGCTTACAGAATCAACGGTGTTGATACGCAATATGCCTGCATTGACCACCACAGCATCAATTGGTCCAAGGAGGTCCACAGTCTTTGCCACGGCCGCGCGAATAGCCTCGGGGTCACCGCTGTCGGCTTGGATGGCGATAGCTCGGCCGCCGATGGACCCAATGTTCGCGACCAGTGCATTGGCACTGTCCGGACGCGACACGTAGGTGAAGGCCGTGTCGAAGCCGTCCTTCACCAGTTGTTCGACGGCTGCCCCGCCGATACCACGTGAACCACCGAAGACGAGTGCGGTTTTACGCTGATTGATCGTCATGCCATTCTCCTTTATTGACTGATTAGTCCATTATTGGGCAAAAGAAAGCCTCTTCGTTTGAAGAGGCAAACTCACGGTTTCAGTCTGTGGATCGCGAAGCGCCCCATCGACTTGAGGTCTGAAGCCGCAGCACCGCTGCGTGCTGCCACTTGAAGTCCCGCCATCACCATCTGAACGAATGCCGACGCCTCTACCGGGTCAAGCCCGGGATCGACCTCTCCCAACCGTTGGCCTTCCTCGATCCGTTCGACGATACGTCGACCAAGCAGGGCGCTCGCCTTCTCTCGGCGCAAATTCAGTTCTTCATCCGTAATGCCGAACTCGCCAACGGAACCGACGCCCATACAACCAAGGGCGCGCTCGCAATCGTCATCAGACACCAGGCCAGTGAGCAGGTCCTCGATGCCTTTCAGTGGCGAGGTCGGCTCGCCGAGCCTCTCGAGGTGGCCCGAGTTGGTTCGCCGCTGATATGTGTCGAGTGCCTCGATATATAGGGTACGCTTGTCGCCGAATGCGCCGTATAGACTTTGCCTGCCGATGCCCATCGCCTCGCGCAAATCGTCGGTTGACGTCGCTGCAAATCCCTTCGCCCAGAACAGCCGTAAGGCCTTGTCTAAAGCCGTGTCGCGGTCAAACTCTCTTGGTCTTGCCATGGGAAAGGGTAGTAGCTGTTATTGACTGATCTGTCAATAACCTTGTCTAAAAGCCGGATGACCGCTCCTGGCGCAAAGCTGACAACGCCTCATCGTTTTCGGTTGGTGGTATTTTCTACATAATTCCGCAGGTGACGACCCTTGCCAGGGAAAGGGAGGCCGCCTGCCCATGGGCAAACGGCCCCTAGGTGTGCCGGCCTTTGGCAGTCGTGCCGCGGGGAGGGGGCTGCGACACTTAGATCATCACCTCCTAAAGAAGGTGCCGGCGAAGGATGATGATGAAAGCTTACGGTCTTTCACACATCCGCATCACTATACATTCGTTTAGCGGGCCGTTCGCGGCGCGGAGCCGGTTGTCGTTCAGGACAGGCGATGCATGCATCCTAACCAGGGCGGCCGGAAAAGAGGCGTGGTCGATCATTTCCGTCTTTTAGCTCCCCCGCCGAGACCTCACTGCAGCAGTTCCGATTTCCTTACGAGGTCGCTGAAGGTCCGGGCCTGCATCTTCTTCATAGCGCTTGCGCGATGAAGCTTGACCATGATTTCGCTGATTCCCAGTTCGTATGCCGCCTGCTTGTTCATGAGACCTTCCGTGACGAGCTTCATGACCTGTCTTTCACGGGGGGTGAGGCTGTCCGCACACTGGCGAGCATGTTTTCTCCTTGCAGCCACTTCGCGTTGTTTTCTCCCTTCCTCGATAGCCGCGGCCACTGCAGAAAGCAGATCATCCACCTCGAAGGGTTTCAACAGGAAATCGACGGCTCCCGCCTTCATGGCGGTGACGCTCGTCGGGACGTCTCCATCGCCGGTCATGAAAACGATCGGAAGGTCGAAGCCCGCATCCGACAGTTTCCTTTGATACTCGATACCGCTCATGCCTGGCAGTTTCACATCGAGCAACAGGCATCCTACGGCCTCTGGATCGCCCCTTTCGTCGAAATCCGCAGTGTCGACGAACGCTTCGGCCGGTATTCCGGAAGAACCAAAGAGTTCAAGCAGCGCCGAGCGAATTCTCTCATCGTCGTCGATGATGTGGACCACGTTGACGTCGGTGGCGGTTTCGATGGGGTTTGAACGTTCGGGCATCGCTTAGCTCCCTTGATCGTCAAGAACCAACATCCGCCCATTTTATCCGCCGTGGTTTTGCTGGCTATAAAACGAAGGTTTGCCCTCCCGCGGGTTCGAAGACCGTTCCGTATGTTCCGTCAGCACTCGATGGTTTGCAGTCAGACGCTACAAAGCGAAACACACGGTGCGATCGCCCGAAAGGTGACCTCGATCAGCTGTTCGGGAAATGCCAGGCGGGAAACACCAATCAGGTTGCTCGCACACTCCGGAATCTCCGCTCCATACATTTCCTTGCGGACCCTGCCAGCGGCCGCAAACGCGGCGTCCACATCGAGTACGTAGAGTGTCTCTTCGACCACGTCGTCGAGTGAAGCGCCGAATTCGGCAAGGACAGTGACGGCATTGGCGTAGGTCTGCCGCATCTGCTCTTCCATGCTCGAAAAATCGACTGGTCTTCCGGCTGGGTCCAGCTTTGCCGGGGCCACGAGGTTGCCGGCCCTGTCGTGGCTTAGCTGTCCGGAGACATAGATGATGTCTTTAACCTGCACGGCCTGGGAATAGCCGTAGGCTTTTTCCCATGGCACACCGAAGTTTGCGGTCCGTTTGATCGGGGAACACATGAAATCCTCCATTCCTTCCGGGCGGGCGGTGGCCTCAACCGCTCGAAGCTCATTTCCGTTTCAAAGTCCGGTCGGTTAGACCTCTCATGACGTCGCTCTACCCATACGGCCGGGCCGGCCTTGCCGAAAGTAACTGAAGTTTGGCTATCCAAATGCACTTGGCATCGAGGAGCAGTTCGCCGGAAAAATGCTCCCGGCGGCCGGCGGCGGATTTGCGGGCACTTCTGAGTGTGACGAACCCCCACCGTCTAGTGGAAAAAGGGCGCCTGAGGCGCCCTTTGACACGCTACTTGGTGATGAAGCTGAGGATGTCCTGGTTGATGACGTCCGCGTGTGTGGTCGCCATGCCGTGAGGGAAGCCCTTGTAAATCTTGAGGGTGGAGTTCTTCAGGAGCTGAGCTGAACGGGGGGCGGAAATCGCGAGCGGAACAACCTGGTCGTCATCGCCATGCAGCACCAGCGCCGGCACATCGATCATCTTCAGGTCTTCGGTAAAGTCGGTCTCCGAGAAGGCCTTGACGCCAAGGTAATGGGCGTTGGCGGCTCCCATCATCCCCTGTCGCCACCAATTGTGGCTGACCGCTGCGGACGGCGTGGCGCCTGGCCGGTTGAAGCCGTAAAAAGGGCCGTTTGCGATGTCGTGATAGAGCTGCGCCCTGTTGGCCGCAAGGGCCTCGCGATAGCCGTCGAGCGCCTCGATCGGAAGCCCCTCGGGATTGTTCGGCGTCTTCAGCATAAGCGGTGGCACGGCGCCGATCAGGACGAGCTTGGCCACACGCCCCTTGCCGTGACGGGCGACGTACCGGGTCGCTTCGCCTCCGCCCGTCGAATGCCCGATATGGATCGCGTTGCGCAGATCCAATTGCCGCACGAGAGAGGCCACGTCGGAGGCGTAGTGATCCATGTCATGGCCACCGCTCACCTGCTCCGATCGCCCGTGGCCACGACGGTCATGGGCAATGACGCGATAGCCTTTTGCGAGGAAGAAGAGCATCTGGTTATCCCAGTCATCTCCGCTCAATGGCCAGCCGTGATGAAACACGATCGGCTGCGCGTAGCGCGGACCCCAATCCTTGTAAAAAATCCTGGTCGAGTCTTCTGTCGTTACGTATCCGTGACCGGGTTGTTCGGCTGTCATGGCCATTCCTTTCTGTGCTGGTCGTGCCGCATCAAATGGTGGTTTCGGGCCGCGATCCTCAGCTCTCGAAGCGCGGTCCTGCGGTGGGCGCCGTCGTTAACGGAGGACCGTTTCGACGCCCTGCGGGACCCTGTTTCTCCGGGAGTAACGGCCGGCATGCGACGTGAAGACGCTAGCAGCTGGCGCATGGCGGGAAAGGTATACCTTGGTTTCGGCGACCATTCGCGGCCGTTCAAGGGCCTGAACGTCAACGCGATGTCTCGGGACTTTAAAGTCGCAGGGCATGGACCTCAACGGCAGTTGCTATGCCCTCGAGCACGTGTCGCCCGAGGTGTTCGGTCTGCTCGTGGCAGGCTGCCGCGTCCACGAATTCTCCCGAAAGAAGGACGGGACGGCGCAGGCGTTTGGTCAGCGCCTCGAGCTTGAAGGCCCTGTTGACGGCTGACCCGATCACGGTGAAGTCGAGACGGTGTCTTGAACCGATGTTGCCATAATTGACCTTGCCGAGGTGGACGCCCATGCCGAAGCGTATTCGGTCGTCCTGCGGCCAAAGCCGGGATGCCGCCTGATACCCCTCCTGGACCGCCGCGATGAGGTGCATGCAGGCCTGCGGCCGGTCCATGGGAAAAACGGCAAGCAGACCGTCTCCGATGAACTTCAGGATTTCTCCGCCATGCTGTTCGATCGGCTCTCCGAGCGTCGAAGAAGCCGTTCAAGATTTCGATCAGCTCGTCACGCGGCAATCGGTCGGAGAGATGGGTGAAGTCCCTCAGATCACAGACGAGAATTGCTGCATTGATCGTGGCGCCCGTCCCTCGTCTGGTTGCGCCACGCAACACTTCTGCAGAGGCATGTGAACCGACATAGGTGTCCAGTAACGTGCGAGCCAGCTGGCTCTTGACGCGGATTTCGGTGACGAGGGACAGCCAGGGCAAAAGCGCGTCGAACAGTTCCAGTTCCTCTGCGCAAAAGCCACCATGCCGGTCCGTCGCAAAGGTGAGGAGGTGGCGGCGGCCCTGCGTATGATCGAGAGGCCACGCGGCGTAGTCCGTGTGGCCGGCGTGCTTCAGTTCTTCGTAGACCGCAAAATGATGTGGACCGACGATCTGCAAATTCTGCCGAACCCGCAGCCCGCTGACGATCGCCAGTTGAAAGGGGCTGCGAAGGAAGGCGACGGTTGCCTCGACGTCATAAGCGATGGTCTGGATGTTGGCGGTCGATTGTCCGCGCACCCAGGTCATGCGCGTACCCAGCCATTGCGGATGGTGCACGCGCAGATGAAGCGTTGCTCTGCTCAGCGCGACGCCGCAGCGCACGAGCCGACCGCAGAGCTCGACAAAAACCTTCTCTGCCAAGGGCTCGTCGCGGATCCCGGTCGCGAGCCAGTGCAAAATCTGATCGCGCGCTTCAGTTTTCAGCTCTAGTCCCATGGCCTTCAACATACGCTCTGATGTGACCGCGAGAGAGGCATACGAGCGTTCCAGGAGGGGCAGGCTCGGTGAGAGTGCGAACCCCGAGATGTTTTGCCCAATACGCCGGTGTTTGCGGTCCGGCCTGATCTGCTTGGCGATCAGCAGATCAGGTCACTGTATTCCGGATGATGAACGGCATAGTTGGCCATGAACACGCATCGGGGCGCGACCTTCTGTTGCCGCTCGCGCAAGATGGCAAAGACGCCGTTCGCCCGCTTCGTGGCAAATCCTGCTCTGGAGAATTCGAACGGCACCTCCGTGTGGATCAGCACCAGCACGTCTGCCTCCAAGCGATAGTAGGCGGCTGCAATCGCATCCGCGTCGATGGAGAGTTCGAAGCGGCAATTTTCGGGATTATCGAGTACGCTATGCGGCAAGTTTGATCTCCTTGCTGCTATTGCAGCCATCGACGCGAAGGCCCGTTCAGGGGGGACCGTGGTCTTGTGCCGACCTTGCAATCCAACCAACGGCCGATTGATGCCTCACGGCGCGCCGTGAGCAGCAATCGACCGGTTGTTCGAATTAGAGCAGTCGTCCGGTTCGTTCCCAACGGAAGCCTTCCGTTAGTAGTCCCACCAGGCCGGAACCCAGCGGTAAAGGTCGCCGGCGGTCGCTACACGGCCGACCGATGGGAACGGCATGTGTGTGGAAACCAGCCAGGAACCGGTCTCTGCAAGTTCTTTCATGAGCCGCAGTCGAACGCGGGTCGCTTCGTCGGGATCGTGTTCGAAGCCGTTGTGCCACTCGGGGTGGTCGAAGGAGACGGGGAACAGGGCGTCGCCGCCGAACATCAGCCGCTCGTCGCCGGACGAAATGCGCACCACGCTGTGCCCGGGGGTGTGACCACCGGTACGGGTGACCACCACTCCCGGCGCCACTTGCGCCTGCTGGTCAAAAGTCCGCAGATGGCTGCGATACGCATTCAGAAACTCAAGGGACGCTTTGCGCGCGAGATCCGCGAGCGCCGGTGGCATGGCGGTAAGCGAGAAGTCGGGCGCCTGCCAGAACTTGGTCTCGGCGGCGCACACATGGACGCGAAGATCCGGGCGCATCCGTTCCTTGACGCCTTCGACGAGGAGCCCGCCGACATGATCAAAGTGCATGTGCGTCAGCACCACGTCGGTCACGGCCGCGAGATCAACGCCGGCGGCCTCCAATCGATGGACAAACTGTCCGGCCCGCGGGAAATCGGGATACTCCTCGCCCAGGCCGCTGTCGATGAGGATCGTCTGGTCGCCGCTGCGTACGACAACGGCGTTCAGCGCCCAATCGAAGGCAACCTTTGAAAGAAACCTCTCGTCCAGCCAGGCGCCTCGCACCTCGGGGTCGGCATTGGTGGCCATCGACTCGGCCGGCGGGGTCAAGATGCCATCGCTAATGATCAAGACGTCGATGTCCCCAACCCGTACCGCATAGCGTGAAGGAACCAGCTCATCCGGTGCGGGTCTTTCCTGCAGGATAATCTTTCGGGAACTCGTTTGAGCATTCGACATGATGTGCTCCTGTCGTCGTGGTTGAAATATGTGGGTCAAGGTTACGTCGCGAAGTCTAGGTTCGAGTTTCTGGGCGGTCGAGCTACACCTGAGTATGGGCCGCTGCCCGCACCCGGGCCCGTGAAGCGAGTCCATGCGCCTCAATCAGCGCGCCACGCGCGCGCTTTGCCCCGGTCAGCGGTGGGTGGAGTGGGTCTCCCCAAACCTGCGTATAGTTTCAGCGGTCCAGTCAATTGCCTAGGCTAGGTCCGGTATGCGCAGGCGGCCGTTGCTCGGCCCGAGACATCGCGAACGCGATGATTGGCGCACCCGCAGGCGGATTGCACTCCATGACAGCCAAAGAGGTTAACTTGATCGCCCTGTCCGGTGCGCAGCCACTGCTGGACGTATCGGAATACTGCCGGCGCGCGGGCATCTGCGAAGCCGAAGAGCGGAGACTGCTTTTGCTCCTTGGGCGACAGGCGTCCTGCCACGAACTCCAGATGAATATCGTAGAGCGGCGAATGCGTGCACGCTAGCGACTCGTCACAGTTGCCGTGCCGAACCCACGCCCCAGAGCCTGTGGTGGTCCAGGCGCTGGACAATTGCACGGCGCGCGCTCGTCCATTGCGCGCCGCGAGCGGCCATGGTCACTCCGGCAAGCCTGCAAGCCGCAATCCCTCGGCAAACCGCTTGAAATCGTCTGGTCGATGGATCGGCAGCCAATCGCGGAGATTGGATATGCACAAGGCCGGATCAAGCTGCCGCAGGCGCTCCATGTACCGCCTTGCCTCGTCGGGACGACCGGCAAGCGCATGGCTGGCTGCGGCAAGTGCGACCGCGGCCAGCAGGCTCGGCAGGTTCGCAAGTGCCTTCTCGGCCCAGACCACCGCATCGTCGTAATTTCCGGAAAAGAAATGGGCGATCGCCGTTCCCGTCTGCATTCGGAACATCTCCGGATCGAGTGGGCTCAGGCGAACGGCATGGGTCAGATCCTTGATCGCGCTCTCCGTCTCTCCCCGAAAGACGCGCAGCACACCGCCCAAAAACCACGCGAGTGCGAAATTCGGATTGAGCAGCCGGGCCCTGTCGATCAAAGCGATGCCGGCGTCGAGATCGTCGGCGAGATGGCCGAGCGCATGCCCGCCTCTCGTGAGCGCCACGGCGTCGTCCCGGCCAAGCTCGACCGCGAGCCGCGCCAGTCGTGTGCCTTCCGCGATCTCTGCCGTGCGGTCGACCATCCAGCCGTTGAGCTTGCGCCAGAAGAAGCACCAGGCGGCGCCGCCATAGGCTGCGGCGAATTCATCGTCGAGCGCAATCGACTTGTAAAAGAGAGGTAGTGCCGCCTCGAGCGCCTCTCGGGTGCCGCTGTGCAGTTTTGCCATGCCGCGAAGATAGTAGTCGTAGGCGTCGAGGCTTTCGGTCGGCTTGCGCTTGGCGCGTTCGATCTCGATCCGTTCGAGTTGCGGCGCGATCGCGCCGACGACGCTTTCGGCTATCCCATCCTGCAGCTCGAAGATGTCGTCGAACGTGCCTTCGAAGCGCTCGGCCCAGAGATGCGCTCCGGTCGTCGCGTCGACGAGCTGGCCGGTGATGCGGACCTTGTTTCCCGATTTGCGCACGCTCCCTTCCAGTACGTAACGCACGCCAAGTTCGCGACCGACCTCGGCCGCCTCCACGGTCCGGTCCTTGTAGGTGAAGCTCGAATTGCGTGCGATGACGAACAGCCACCGAATGCGCGAGAGTGCGGTGATGATGTCCTCCACCACCCCGTCCGTAAAATACTCCTGCTCCGGATCGCCGCTGAGGTTCTGAAAAGGCAAGACGGTTATCGAGGGTTTTTCGGGCAAGGGGAGCGCCGGCGCCGGCACGCGTGCCTCTCCATTATTGTGATCGGCGACGCTCAAACCTCGCGCAGGGGCCTCGTTTCCAACGTCGACAAGGTTGACATCGCCGACGAAGCGGAAGCCTTTGCGGGGGATGGTGCGCACCAGATGCTGGTCTTCGCCGTTGTCGCCGATCGCCTTGCGAACTGCGTTTATGTGGCTGGTGATCGTCGATTCCGACACGATCCGACCGCCCCAGACGGCGAGCAGCAGATCATCCTTGCCGACGACCCTTTCTCGATTTTCGATGAGATGCACCAACAGGTCGAAGACCTGCGGACCGACGGCGACAACCTGCCCGTTGAGCGTCAATTCACGGCGTTCCGGATCGAGCAGATAATCTGCGAACTTGAATTGCACCTTGAGGTCTCCTGGACGACTTCCCCGGCTGGCGATTGCCATCCGCGGATAACCAACACGCCATTGCGTCGTTAGAACATCCCGCCACGATCACACAATCGCTTGGACGGACAATCAAGCTATCCACAAGGGTAATTCAAGACAGGCCCAAGGACTTCCCTTGAGCATAGGGGCACTCTCAGCGCAGATCGACAGCAATGGTGCGGTCGAGAAAAGCAGAGTGAACCCATGAAGATCGTCGTCATCGGAGGCACCGGCCTTATCGGATCGAAACTTGTGAAGAGCCTGCGCGAGCGCGGACACGACGTGCTCGCTGCCGCACCAAATACTGGCGTCAACACGATTACGCGCGAAGGTCTGGCTGCAGCGATGGATCGGGCAGATGTCGTCGTCGATGTCGCCAACGCGCCGGTTTGGGACGACGAGGCTGTTCTCGAATTCTTTGAGACGTCGGGGCGCAATCTTTTGGCAGCGGAAGCTGCAGCCGGCGTTCGCCACCACATCGCGCTGTCGATTGTCGGCAGCGAGCGGTTGCCCGACAACGGCTATTTTCGAGCGAAGATCGCGCAGGAAAGCCTCATCAAGGCATCCGGTATTCCCTATACCATCCTGCGGGCCACGCAGTTTTTTGAGTTCGTCGGCGGTATTGCGCAGTCGGCGACCGTCGACGGCGAGGTTCGGCTTTCCCCTGCATTGTTCCAGCCCATCGCTTCCGACGACGTTGCCGCGGCGCTTGCCGATATCGCGCTCGCAGCGCCGGTCAACGGCACGATCGAAGTCGCCGGACCGGAAGCCATTCCGCTCGATGAGGTCGTCAGGCAATTTTTGCGGGCAACGAAGGATGACCGAAAGGTCGTTCCCGACGTTCACGCTCGCTATTTCGGCGCGTTGCTCGATGACCGATCGCTGACCCCCGGCAATAACCCGCGGCTCGGCGCAATCCGCTTCGAGGATTGGGTCGGCACACAGGCCGGGGTCTGAAGTCGCAAGCATCAATATCCGCAAGGTGGCGGAGGCTCTGACATTCTCCCTGCCCTGGCGCCGCAGCCGACGAAAATCAACGGGAACCAAGACAATGGACACGATCGAGGACAGGATTGCCACCGCCACGGGAAGCGCCTCGAGCGGCGCCGCCGAAAAGCGATCCAGCAAACGAAAGAAGATTGGCATGTTGCTGTGCCTGGGCGCTGCGGTAGCCATCGCCGGCGGCTGGGCGTGGGCCCGTCCAGGCGACCAAGTGTCGACGGACAACGCTTATGTTCGTGGGGACGTGACGTCATTGGCGCCGAAGATCGCCGGCTATGTCGTAGCCGTCGAGGTTCAGGACAATCAGAGTGTTCGGGCGGGCGATGTGCTTTTCCGGATCGATGACAGGGACTATCGGGCTCGTTTCGCGCAGGCTGCAGCCAATGTCGAAGCTGCCAAGGCCCGGCTCGTCAATGTCGATGCCGAGACAGAGCTTCAGCACGCCCTTATTCGCCAGGCCGAAGCCCAGAAGCTGTCGGCCGTCGCAGAGATGAATCTCGCCGCCAAGGCATATGAACGCCGGCGCGAACTGATCCGCAGCAATACCATCAGTCAGGCGCATGTCGACGAAAGTGATGCGGCGCGGTCGAAAACGCAGGCAGGCGTATCTGCGGCCTCAGCAACGATCGAAGCGCAGAAGCAACGCATTGCCGTCCTTGCGGCACAGCGTGAGGCCGCCGTCGCAGCCGTGGCCCAGGCCGAAGCTGCGCGCGACCTTTCCCAGATCGACCTCGAAAGCACGGTCGTGCGTGCCCCGGTTGGTGGGGTCATCGGCAACCGTCAGGTTCGTGTCGGCCGTTTCGTCGTCCCCGGCACTTCCCTGCTCGACATCGTTCCGGTCGACGACGTGTGGGTTGTCGCCAATTTCAAGGAAACGCAACTCGAGCACATCCAGCCGGGTCAGCGCGTGCGGATCCGGATCGACGGGTATCCGGGGCAAGTCCTTGAAGGCACGGTTGACAGCTTTGCGCCCGGGAGCGGTTCAGCCTTCAGCCTGCTGCCGTCGGACAATGCAACCGGCAACTTCGTTCGCGTCGTCCAGCGGGTGCCGGTCAAGATCCGATTTGCCCGCAGCCCCTTGACTGGACGTCTCGTACCGGGACTGTCCGCAAGGGTCGACGTGGATCTCGGGAGAGGGTCATGACCACGCACCTGCCCGCCACGGTAAATCGCGAGGCGTCTGCATCAGACATGTTGCTTGTCGCCGGCATCGTGCTCGCGGCGTTGACGGAGGCGATTGCCAGCACCGTTCTTTCGCTCGGCCGCGGCGACATCATCGGCGACATCTATGCCACGCCCGACGAATTCGCCTGGCTCGACGTCGGCTACACCGCCTTCAAGCTCATCGGCTTCATGGTCGCCGCTTCGATGCTGAACCGCATCCGGCCGCTCAGTCTCATCATCGGATCGACGCTCATCATGGGGATCGCATCCGGAATGGCGTGCGCGACGACGTCGCTCAATCTCCTGATTGCGCTGCGGGTCATTCAGGGGCTTGCCGGCGGCGTCCTTCTCGTTGCGGGGCAGACCACCATCTTCTTTGCCTTTCGGAGCGCCCTTCAGCCAATCCTTCAGGCGCTTTTTGCCATGGGCGCGGTGGTCGCACCCGCTACGCTCGCCCCCGCGCTTCAGGGGTGGCTGCTCGACAGCCAGTCCTGGACCTGGATCTTCTACTGCAATGTTGTTCTGTCTCTCGGCGCCGCCGGACTTCTCTTGATGGTCGATGATCCGGCGCCCGCCACGACGAGGCACCGTCCCCTTGACTGGGTTGGGCTGTCACTGGTTTCGGTCGCGCTTTTCTGCTTCAGCTATGTCTTCAGCCAGGGAAGCCGCTGGGACTGGTTCGAAGAGCCGCGCATCCTTTGGCTCTCGGTTGCAGGGATGGCTTCGCTGTTCCTGTTTCTCGGGCAGCAGGTGCTGCGCAAGGGCACCGGTCTCCTCGACTTTACCCTGTTCAGATCCGACGACTTCGCCTTCGCCTTCATCGTCAGTTTCGTCGCCGGCGCGGCACTTTTTGGCAGCGCGTTGCTGATCCCGTCCTTCGCCGTATCCGTTCTGGCCTTCACGCCGACCGATGCCGGCCTGCTGCTCCTGCCAAGCGGCGCTCTCTTCGTCGGGGCCCTCATCCTGGCTGCCTTCCTCATGCAGGTCCGTCGGCTTCCTCCATTCGCAACCGTTCCCTTCGGTATCCTGCTGATCATGCTGGCCATGTGGATGCTGTCCGGTTCGACGAGTGAAAGCGGTGCCGCCGACATGATGGCCGCGATCCTCTTTCGCGGCCTTGGCCTCGGTTTCCTGTTCCTGTCGATCACGCTGATTGCCTTTACCAATCTCGACAAACGAAACCTCGCCTCCGGGATCGGGCTGTTCAACACCGGTCGCCAGCTCGGCGGCCTTGTTGGCGTTGCCGGGCTTCAGACGCTTATCGACCACAACGTCGCTGCAAATGTCGCGGTCCTGGGCGCGAGCGTCAATGCGGGAGGTCAGGCCGTCATCGAACGACTGGCCGCAACGACCGCCATGCTGGCGGCGCGAGGCATGGAAGCCGTTCCCGCCAGCCGGGCCGCGATGGCGCTTCTCGGCCGGACCGTTGCCGGGCAGTCCATCGTGATCGCCTTCGACACGGCGTTCAATGCCGTGGCACTGCTCTTCGTCATCGCTGCGCCCATGCTCGTGGCCATCAAGGTCGGATTGGCCCGGCGCGCCAAAGCACGCCAGACATTCGCCGACCGTTGACCAAACGGGCCGACCTAAACCGAGGTATAGCTCGACCCTCGATATCGCTCGAACCTAGAGTCCAGGCCGTGAACTGTGAAAAAGCATTCTTCGATCAGGCAAACAGGAGGGCGTCATGTCGCCGCTAGAAGCAAGATCTCTTACGAACACGACCTTGGAGCCTGCCCCGCCCGGCAGATCGGCTCCGGAAGAGCTGGTCCCATCGCGCTATGCCGTGCGGGTCGGTGACATTGAGGTGCTGGTGGTCAGTGATGGCGTGCTGCCATTGCCAACCACGATGTTGGGACATAATGCAGACGCCGCCGATCGGGCAGCCTGGCTCGACGGCATGTTCCTGCCAACCGATGCCTTCGACTGGTCGCTGAACGTGGTCGTGGTGCGAAGCGGCGCACAGACCATTCTCATCGACGCCGGGCTTGGCCTGGATCCGGACCTGAACCTGCCGCGAGCAGGCCAATTGATCAGGCGGCTGACGGCTGCAGGCATCGATCTTGGGTCCGTGACCGATGTGGTTCTCACGCACATGCACATGGACCATATCGGCGGATTGCTCGTTGATGGCGTGAAGGAGCAATTGCGTCCGGACTTGCGGATCCATGTCGCCGCCGCCGAGATCAAATTCTGGGAGGCGCCTGATTTCTCCCATGCGGTCATGCCGCAGGGCTTCCCGGATGCGTTGAGGGCAACTGCCAAGCGCTTTGCGAACGAGTACCGCAATCATCTTCGACCGTTTAAGGACGAGTGCGAGGTCGCGCCGGGCGTGGTTGCTGAGCGCACCGGCGGCCATACGCCCGGGCACTGCGTGGTCCGCGTGGCCTCGGGAGGCGACAGGCTGATGTTTGCCGGCGACGCCCTGTTCGCGGTCGCCTTCGACCACCCCGACTGGTACAACGGCTTTGAACACGACCCCGAGGAGGCGGCTCGCGTTCGGGTGCGTCTCATGAAGGAACTGGCCGAGACAGGATCGTCGCTGGTGGCCACGCACCTGCCTTTCCCGTCCGTTGGGCATGTGGCGATCGATGGCGATCGCTTCCGGTGGGTTCCGGTGTTCTGGGACTACTGACGTTTCCAACTAAGCGCCAGCCTCGCAGGAACCATCGGTCCGCCTTGCTCTCCGGCCCAGAGCAGAGAATGGCCGATGGTTTTGCGTTGCATGGCAACAAGGGCGTCAGGCTCGCGCTTGTCCTTGTCAGACGAAGTTGCCGCCCGCCGGCTGTAGCGGAGGGAGAGCTGTCGTCCAGCCGGCATCGTCAGCAGCAATCCTGTCTTTGTCCGTAGAACGGCGGCGTTTTCCTCCATAGGCCTCTTCGCTACTCGGTTGAAGGGCGCGTAGGGCTCACCAGGGGAGTGGAAATGGACCAGAAAATGCAATTTTTCCGCGCCCTCGTTTGTGTTCTGGGCATTGCCGGAATTGTCGTCTGGTATCTGCAGGGCAGGGCGCGCCCCACGGCGCGGCTGATCGTGCAGATCGCCTTCTTCGCGTCGATGACAGCGGCGCTCGCCCACAGCGACCTCAATCCGTTTCGCTACGACCGGACCGATCTCGACGGTGCGCAGACACTGCTCGTGGCGGCAAAGACCCTCTGGTGGGTTCATCTGTCCTGGGCGGTGATCGGGTTCGTCCGGCTTTATCTTGTCCTCGATGGCCGACCGCGAGAAGCACGATTGATCCAGGATCTGGTCGTTGCCGTCGTCTACCTCGGCGTGCTGCTGTCGATCCTGGCATTCGTCTTCGGCGTGCCGATCGGGGGCTTGCTGGCGACTTCGGGCGTCATTGCGATCATTCTCGGTCTCGCATTGCAGAGCACGTTGGGTGATGTGTTCTCGGGCATAGCCCTGACCCTCGGGCGACCTTATGTCCTTGGTGACTGGATCTGCCTCAGTGACGGAACGGAAGGGCGGGTGGTCTCAAGCAACTGGCGTTCGACGCATCTACTGACCGCAGCGCACAATCTCGTGGTCCTGCCGAACAGTGTTCTGGCAAAGGTGGGGCTGACCAACATCAGCCAGCCGGACGAGAACCATCAGATCATTGTCTCGGTTCGCGTGGCTCCGACGCGCATGCCGCACATGATCGTCGACGTCATGCAAGCTGTTCTCGACAGTTGCAATGCGATCGTGAAGCAGCCCGCTCCCATTGTCGGACTGGTGGGGATTGATGCCAGCGCGATCACCGTCGAACTCCAGTTTAGGGTCACCAGTCCGGCGCAGCGCGGCCCGGCGCGCAACGAAGTCATCGACCTCGTCTATCGGCATTGCAGGGCGAACGGCGTGCAACTGGCTCTGCCTGCCGGGAGCCTGCTCATGCAGAACCCTGGCAGGTCCGACCCGCAGCACGCCGTCGCACCGGCGCAGGACCTGATCGACGCGATCCCGATTTTCTCCAATCTCAGCCAGGAAGAACGCGATACGCTTGCGGCCGCGGCGACGCCGCGCAGCTTTGCCGCCGGCGCGGAGATTGTCAGAGAAGGGAGGTCGCTCGAAAGCCTGATGATGATCAAGAACGGCGTAGTGGCGATGAAGAGCGGCGGGGTGGAAATCGCGCGCCTGGCCCCCGGCGATTTTTTCGGCGAAGACGGCCTGCTGGCCGGAATGAAGGAGAAGCACGACCTCCATGCCGTCACCCGCCTTACCGTCTATGAAGTCGATCAGGCAGCGTTCGCGCCGCTTTTGTCGAAGCGTCCGGAAATTGCGGAGGATCTGGCAATTCACCTGGCGCAACGCGAGGCGATCGGAGCAAGTTCGGAATTGCCTGCAAACCAGCGCGAGCGACGCAAGCTGGACCTGCTTCATGCCATCCGATCCATTTTTCGAAGCCAGCGTGAAAGCGCGAAGAGCTGAAGCGGTTGCGCGGTGGTTCGGACGCGGCCACGACATCTGCCGGGAGAAGATCGCCGCTGCGGCAAACCTACGTATATCTGTTTCTCCCCGGAGGCCGGCCATAGGATCCCACCCGTTGCCAACAACGTGAATGGAGGAGAAATCCATGCGAAGATTAGCGATTGGCTTGCTGTTTGCGACGCTGATCACCGGACCGGTGGCGGCCTCCGACGAGCCCTACAATGCCAAGGTCACAGTGGTGTTCGACCACGCGCTTCCGAATGTGCCGGGCAAGAGCATGCGCGGCGTTCTGGTCGAATACGGCCCCGGCGGGCACAACCCGTCACACACCCACCCCAAGAGCGCTTTTATCTATGCGACGGTGATCGAAGGCAGCATCAAGAGCCAGATCAACGACGCTGCAGTGAAAGTCTACAAGACCGGCGAGAACTGGATCGAAGTCCCGGGTGATCACCACCGCGTGAGCGCGAACGCAAGCGACAGGGAGCCGGCAAAGATCTTGGCCGTTTTCGTACTCGATACCACCGAAACTGAGATGGTGTTGCCCGCAAAGTGAAGCCCTTCTTCATAATGGGATGCGGTGATCCATCGACGAGCCTGCAAGGAGCAGAACCATGAAAATCGTTATTATCGGCGGCACGGGCCGCATCGGCTCTAAGGTCGCAGAGCGCCTCAGAAGTAAGGGCCATGACGTTGTGCAATCGGCGCCGTCCACCGGCGTTGATACGCTGACGGGCGAAGGGTTGGCCGATGTGCTGGTCGGTGCCGAGGTGGTGCTCGACGTCAGCAACTCGCCATCCTTCGAACCGAGTGCCGTACTTTCGTTCTTCGAACGATCGACCTCGAACCTGCTCGCGGCGGAGCGTGCAGCCGGTGTCAGCCACCACGTCGCCCTCTCCATCGTCGGCATCGAACGGTCGCCCGATAACGGCTATTTCCGCGCAAAGGTCGCGCAGGAGAGCCTGATCAAAAAGGGCGGCGTCCCATACACCATTGTAAGGTCGACGCAGTTCCTGGAGTTCCTCGGCGGCATAGCCGACGAGGCAACGGTCGACAGGACTGTCCGTGTCTCATCCGGCGCGTTCCAGCCAATCGCTGCAGACGACGTCGCAGCCTTTGTTGCAGAAGCGACGATCGGCAAACCCGAGAACCAGACGATCGAAATCGCTGGCCCTGAAAAGAAGCCCATGAGCGATTTCATTTCCGAGTATCTGGCAGCCGTCGGCGATAGCCGCAAGGTTGTTGCCGACCCGGACGCCAAGTACTTCGGCACGCGCGTTGATGATCAGGCACTGGTTCCTCTTGGATCCGCCAAGCTGGGTAAGCTCGACTTCAGGACTTGGAATGCCAAACATCCTCAGGCCGCCGCTTGAGGTCTTTGCGGAGGGGGCGATGCGGCGACAAAACGCCCACCGTCCCCGACGCGCTTGTCTCTAGTGCGACCACGCACGATCGGATGTTCCGCCCATCGCAGGGCTGACGTCCTGTCGAGGATTTGTGCTTGAAGGGAAGAGATAAGCCAAGTTTACGGTCCACACCTTCATCGATCATGATAGAAATGGCAGCCGGCGACCGTTCCGAAGCTCGCAAATGACGGCTCGTGCAAACTTGATGTGCGACATACGGGACCGGCGTCGGCAAATCGCCGGCGCCCATGTTGTGAAATGCAAAGGTGATTTTCAACAAACAGGAATCGGTCGGGAAACCGGGCCATGGCCAATCCTTCAACAGCCTCTGTCGCGTCTGGCGATCCGCTTTCACTTGTGATCGGCGCAACGGCCTGTCAGGTGATTGGTGGCCTCGTTCCGCAGATGTCGCCCTTCGTGGTCGCGGGATTGATTGATGGTCTTGCACTGTCGGAACGTGACGCCGGTATCGTAGCGTCGGTCGAATTGCTTGCCTTGGCCGTATCGGCGATCCTCATTGCGCCAGTGCTACCGCGGCTATCCTACCGACGTGCCGGGATGTCTGCGCTGGTATTGACCGTGGCGGCTCAAGCCGCCTCTATCGTATCAGATGGATGGACGTCGCTGGTCTTGTTGCGCGGCGCTGCAGGCATCGGCGAGGGACCGCTCTATGCCATGTCGCTCAGCCTTGTCGCGTCTCATTGCTGCAATCCGGTAAAAACTTTTGGTTTGTTCCAGCTCGTCTGGGCAATCGGCAGCGTGGTGCTGTTCGGCATAGGCGGCGAGGTGACCGCAGCCTATGGCCACAGAGGGATTTTTGCGCTGTTGGCGGGTTTGACGCTGGGCCTATCTCCGTTTCTTCTTCTCATACCGGATCTTCGAGCTCTGAAGCAGACCGCCACCCGGACGCCACCTTCTGTGCCTCTGCTTGGAAGCCTGTTGTTTGCTGCCATTGTTCTTTACGTCGCGGTCTCCGCCGGTCTATTTGCCTTCAGCGGACCGATGGGCGAGCGCATCGGTCTGGACACGGCCGCGGTAGGGTACATTCTCACCTTGTCGACGGTCGTCGGGCTTGCCGGCGCCGGCGCGGCCACGGCACTGAATGTTCGCTGGGGCAGGGCGGTCCCGATCTCCGCATTCTGCCTTGGCTACGTCGTGGTGGCACTCGTCCTTTGCCTCTGGACGAACCCGGTGGCCTACAGTGTCGCCGTCATCCTATCCGCTGTCCTTTACTACTTTTCACTTCCGTATCTTTTTGGCCTGGCCGCAGCACTGGACCAGAGCGGGCGCTGGGCGGCAGCAGCGGGGTCGGCTTACCTGCTCGGATTTGCTGCCGGGCCAGTCTTTACCGGCGCAGTGATAGCAGCTTCGGGATACGCAAGCCTGGCAACCGTATGCGTCACCATGACCATCGTCGCCTGGGCCCTTGCCGTTTCCATCGTCGCACGCGCTTTTCACGGAGACCGCTTGGCCGACCGGCTCCGAAATTCGGCGACTTAGGCTGACACCCCTAGTCGGTCGAGGCGACAGGCAAAGTGAATGCCACCGTCGCGCCTAACGCCTCGTTGTTGGCGACCCACAGGCGGCCGCCGTGGGCTTCAACGATCGATCGGCAGATCGGCAAACCCATTCCCATGCCGTTGCTTTTCGTCGTAAAAAACGGTTCGAACACGCGCTCGGGATCCTTGAAACCGCTTCCGGTGTCCTCAACCGAGATCCTGACGGTGTCGGGGTGATCGTGGCTGGACATGATCTTCAGCGAACGCAGTGGGTTCGTCGTGTCCATGGCCTGCATGCCGTTGCGGATCAAGTTTACCAGGACCTGCTGGACCTGGACCCTATCGAGCGAAACTCTGGGAAGATGCTGGTCCAGGGCCAGGTCGATGCGCGTCGTTGTTGCCGCGATTTCATCTGACATCAGATCAAGAACCTCATGGACAAGCCGGTTTACATCCTCGACCGCCCGTTCCTGCGGCTGATGTTTGAAAAGGGCGCGCATGCGGCTGATGACCTCGACGGTCGCCGCGACGTCCAGGGTAATTCGCTCTGCCGCACGCTTGCCTCGATTAACGTTCGGAGGATCGGCCGAAAGCCAGCGCAGGCACGCGTCAGCGTCCGCGGCGATCGCCGCCAGCGGCTGGTTGACTTCGTGCGCAATCGAGGCGGAAAGCTGCGAAAGATTGGCCGCCTGGGTCGCGCGCGCAAGCTTTTCGGCCGAACGGCGCAGGGCAGCCGTTGTTTGCACTTGATCCTCTATGTCGTGGCAAAGGCCGAACCACTGGACGATGTTGCCGTCCTGGTCGCGCAGGGGCTCCGCGCGGCCAGACATCCAGCGATAGGCGCCGTCCGCTCGAAGCAATCGATATCGCATCGAAAATCGCTCCCCGGTCGCAAGGCAGCGGGTTAGCTCGGCATAAACGGCGTCGGCGTCGTCCGGATGGAAAATCGTGTCCATGACGGATGCAATGTCACTGACGTTTGACAGGTCAAGACCCAGATAGTCGGCCATGCGCCTGTTAACGAGCGTCGTTGTGCCGTCGGGTGTCAGGCGCCATAGATTGCTTGGAACCATATCGACCAGCAGGGATAGTTCGACGGAACGGGCACGAAGGCTCTCCTCAGCCTTCTTCTGGTGTTCGATGTCGATGGTTTGCCCATGCCAGACGGCGACACGGCCCTGGGCGTCCCTTGAAGGCCTCCCCGATGCGCGAAACCAGCGAAACTCGCCGTCCGCGCCACGCAGACGGTGAGCGCTGTCGAGCGGCTCGCCCGTTTCCACGCTCCGCCGCCAAGTCGTCGCCACAAAACGTTGATCGTCTTTGTGAATGCGTTCAAGCCATGCGCCGTGGTCTTTCAGGCTGCTGCCGAAGTAGGCGTCCATGCTCCGGTTGCGATAGATGAACCGGCCGGTAGTATCCATCGACCACATGTGGCCGGGTGTGTTGTCGAGAAGATCAAGCGCGAGCTCGGCGATATCGCGAGTATGCTCGCGAAAGTGGGCATCTTTCCTCAGTCCATCGTCGTTCAACATCTGTCGCTCCGCAGAAGACGACGGTCAACAAAATGACTGACGCCGAAGCTCGGCGGTGGACCGGCAGCCTTGGTGAAAGAATGGCCGCATTATATCCCGAAGGCCTTCGTTTTCAATCTGACCCACCGTTGGCCGGCGGCCCGTGGTCGAGCGGCGCATAAACGGATGTATAGCTGCCGCACTCGATGCGTTTCCGGCACGATAACAGGCGACCATCTCGGTCAAGAGTGCCAGGCGGAGGATGGAACATCGATGACCCAGCGGTTCAACTACTCCAAGCTTTCCCCCGGCATGGTCAAAGCCATGATGGCGCTCGGCAACGAGATCAAGAATGGCGCGATTGAAGAGAGCATACTGATCCTCGTCGACATGCGGGCGTCCCAGATGAACGGGTGCGCGTTCTGCATCGATATGCACGCCAAGGAAGCGATTATCCACGGCGAGCGGCCGTTGCGCCTATTCCATATCTCAGCCTGGCGTGAGTCCACGTTGTTCTCGCCACGTGAGCGGGCCGCACTTGCCTGGACGGAAGCGTTGACGAAGCTCGCAGACGGCGGTGTTCCCGATGCAATCTACGACAGCGTGCGGGGTGAACTATCCGAGCAGGAGATTTCCGATCTCACGTTCCGGATCATGGCGATCAATGCCTGGAACCGCATCAGTGTCGCTGCCCGCACCGTTCCTGGTTCCGCCGACAAGGTCTACGGGTTGGACAAGGCCGGTCTCTAGATGGATTTTTGTCGGGCAATGGCAGGGCTCCTCATGCTTGTCTGCCTTGTCGGCTGTTCCACGCAGCGTGCCGAGCTCTCACCGCAGACCATCACCACGTCGCCGGCGCCGCAAAGCTCGCAGGCTGCTCGAACGCCACAAGCTTTAGGGGCTCCCGATCTCCTCTACATCACGAACCGGGAGCCGACAGTCGCGTCCGGCAACAGGCTGTCGTACGGTGCCAAGCGTGCCATATTCTTGAGCTTCGGTTCGGTATCGATCCTCCCAAAACGCAACTCTTCCGCCGGCAAGAGCGAATTTCGTGTCGACGCCGTTTCCGAGACTGGCCGGTTTCCGGCAACGCCTTACGGCGTCGTAACGACTGCGAGCGGGCTACGCCGCACGCCTGAGGCCGTTGCGGCACATGAACAGGCTGTCGCATCGCTGCAGGCTGAAATTGCCCGGCGTCTCGCGACAGCCGGACGCAAGGAAGTCGTCGTCTTCGTTCACGGGTACAACAACAGCTTCGACGATGCCGCACTCGCCACAGACGAGATTTGCCGATCGCTGCAAAACCAGTTTGTCTGCATTATCCTGACTTGGCCCGCCGGAGGCACTGGCGGCTCGTTCTTTGGCTACAACATTGACCGCGAGTCGAGCGAGTTTGCGGTTGCGGACTTCAAGAAGGCCGTTCGCGCCATTGCCGAAACGAAGGGTGTAGAGAGGCTGCACCTGCTGGCGCATAGCCGTGGAACCGATGTGCTCGCAAGCGTCATGCAGCAGCTTGCCATCGAAGCCTATGTCAGTCGATCCTCGCTTTGGCAGCGTTACAAGATCGCGAACGCTGTGTTTTTCGCTCCCGATATCGATCTCGATGTAGCGTCGTCCAAATTGTTCGCCTGGGTCTCGGACCCGGACCTTGCCTTCGGGAGCAAATCTAGGCCAAGCACCTTGCCCTCTCAAGGCTTCCTGCACCTTACGGTCTATTCGTCTCCCAGGGACGAGGCGTTGAAAGCGTCAACGATAATCTCTGGCAGCGTCTTGCGGCTTGGACAGCTTGCCGTCGGCAATCTTCCCAGGGGCAGGAATGAGGCGGCGTCCAAATGGGAAGGGTCGCATATGGGCGGGCTGGTCGATTTCGTCGAATTTTCGGGTGGCGGCGGCTTCATCGGGCACAGCTACTTCTTGTCCGACGCCACCATCAAGACAGACTTGGTTGCGCTCATTCGCGACAGAGCCAAAGCCGGCGATCCACGACGCCAGCTGGTCGAAATCAAGCGCCCCTTCTGGCGAACGTCGGACGCCTCACAGGCAACGCCATAATTGTCTCAGGAGTTTGGCGGGTTTCCGTCAAGCTGCGTTGCATCGCTCCTTTGCCAACCCCGAAGGCACTGGGTACCTTGTGCTACCGCTGATGCATTCATTCAGCCGTCGCCGAAGATTAGCCTGTGGTGCGGATTCCGGCCGGGTGAGCGGCGCCCGAGCGATCTTGGGGCAAGGGGCTCATGTCCGTCTTCGTCAAAAGATTGAGCCGTGTTCTGAAAACCAGTTATCCGAAACTGAGCCTTTAGCGCCGCTTACCTGAACGCGCGATTTCTATGGCGCTCTTGTGTTGGGCATGGCGCGACAAAATTGCCCATTGATGTGCTCGCACGAAAGGGCGATGTGAGGGGTATGCACACGGAAACTTTCATCAGGATATCGCGGCTCATCGAGCAAGCACGCTCCCTTACCCGGAGCCGGCTACCCTGATCCTGTAACGCCGCCATAGCCCCCGCCGCTCCGGGAATCCACTGACCAACAGTGCGGTTCATTATTGACGGAGTGTATCTATGCCCGCGTCTCCAGCCCGCCCCGTTTGCATCGCTTGCAACCGGCACCTTCCCCGTTCTGCTCGCCGTTGCCCGTGGTGCAAGACGCACTGCGCTGCCACCTGCCGCAACTCGTGCGTCGTGCGCGAACGGAGCGCGCATCCGCCAGTTCTCTGCGCGTTTGGCAGGGGGAGCGGAAAATGAAGGACACCAATAAGAACTGTTGCGCCGCTGAGGACGCTGCCCCGGAAGAGATGCAGCAGGTCGGAGCTCTTCCCTGGCGCATCGCCAAGAATGGTGAGGCAAGGATTTTGCTCGTTACGTCGCGGAGCCGCGGGCGGTGGATCGTGCCCAAGGGATGGCCAATGAAGGGTTTTGCGCCCCGCCAGACCGCGTCGCGGGAAGCGTTGGAGGAGGGCGGTGTCATTGGCGTCCTCTCTAAGGCGCCGGTGACGACCTATCGCTACATGAAACGCCTGGATAACGGTGCAAACGTTGCCTGCCGCGTGGCCGTGTTTGGGCTGAACGTGCGCGGGACACTGGTTGATTGGCGGGAAAAAGCACAAAGGCAGCGGCGTTGGTTTTCGCTCGCCGCGGCGGCGGACAAGCTTGATGACCGCGAACTTTCGGAGTTCGTGCGCACCCTGGATGCCGCGTCTGAATGTTTGGAGCCACCGACCGGCGCAACCGGGAAAAAATCGGCGCTCGACGAGATCCTCATGTTGAGGCGCTAGACAAGTGTCGACGTTCCCGCACCTCGAAAAGTATCGGCGGCCAGTTAAGTCCGTCTGCAGCCATAGGGTCAGTCGCGCACGATGAATGCCTGGCGCCACTACCTGCGACGGCAAGAGCGGCGCCAGGAGCCTCCCGGGGTTGATCCCTCAAATGCCGACCTGTCCGGCCAAATCCGCATACAGAGAGAATAAGCAATGAGCTTCAGATACAGTCATACTTTGCCGATCAGCGGCGCAAACAAGCTGCCCCGATTCAAGCAGTGGGCCGCCGAGAACATCCCAGGTATCGCCTTGTCCCTGCCTCCGCAGGTCCCGGTCAAGAGTACCGCTTTGACCGTCCGCCTCAGGTCAGTCGAGGATCGCGCTACACTGATGGCGAGGCTTGAAGGTGTGGATCTCGATGACAGGAAGACCCGCTAGTATCCCCTGTTGTCCACCGCGCGACCGGTGAGACGGTCGAACCGGCGATTGGGACACTGATCGCCGGTTCTGTTCGTTGCATGAAAGTGCTAGCGGTGGTCGACCGCGAAAACACTGCTGTGCAAACAAAGCCGAAGGAAAAAGCTTCGGTCCCCGCTCACGTCATCGCCAGGAGACGACGTCATCGATATGGCCGGTCTCTGGCGACGCCCGGCAGCTGAGAGGTGCAGACCAGATGCGCTTGCGCGCAGGTTTGCCACGTTGAGGCGCACTTCTCGTCGATTGGCGCGCCTCGGTAACACTTGATCCTGCCGGTGTCCTTGCTTGCGACAAGCCGGAAGCACCATTCAGCTGTTCGCCAGGGCCGTCGGTGGCACGTTAAGCAGCGCGCCGAAGCCCCACGCCCGCCGCCAGTCGCCTGGCTTGCTCCAGGCACGCCAGCTGCTGATCGGCAAAGCGCTCGGCGCTGATTTCCATGATCAGCGTCGTATCGGGAAGGAAGGTCAGCTCTGAGAAGATGTCATCCCAAGCAATGTCGCCCCAGCCGATCGGCAGATGCAGGTCCCCGATGCCGAGCGCGGTTGCTTCCGCCGGATGATAGAAGCGGTTCATGGTATAGGGCAGGCCGAAACTGTCGTGAACATGAAGGTGACCGGTCACCGGGGCCATGGCCCTGAGTTCATCACGGAAATCGAGCCCGCGATGCGTGGCCTCGATATAGGCATGCGAGAAGTCGATGAGTGCGACCACGTTGTCGGAACCGATCGCCCGCACCGTTTCGGCAACCTGGCTCGGGGATTGGCGGTACTGGCCGCTTTCCGTCGTGAAGATGTTCTCAAGTGCGATGCGAACGCCGTAGCCTTTGGCAATCTCGGCCATTTCTGCGAGCGCGTCACGTTCCATCTTGTCGAGGTCAGCGGCGTTCTCGCCGGCGGCAAGCTGTGCTGCACCGGAGTGGTGGACGAGGATCCCCGCGCCAAGCCGGTCGCACAACTCGAGCATCGCTCTTACGACCTTCTTCTGCAGATGATGGTGCTGGCGATCCATGAAGTTGGAGACGATCTGGCCGTGCAGCGATAGCTTGTTGAAAGTGTACCCCTTCGTGATCTCGGCGACGCGCTGGACGCGGTCTTCGATGATGCGGCCGCCGCTGACGATCTCTTCGCCATAGATCCCGATCTCGCAGGCGTCAGCGCCCGTCTCTGCAATCTCACGCAGGGAAGCATCAAGGGTCGAAAGGTCACCCTTGCCCGTCCGGTTGCAGAATCCTACGGCGGAAATGATATCGTTCATCACGGTTCTCCTGATTTATGAAAGTGATCAGACTGCTTGGAGTGTCGGTTGGCTAGCGGAATTGCGGATGGCACGCGGCTCCAGATCGACCTCGATCCTTCGGCCGGTCTCCTTGTCGAAGAGATGCAGGTGCGCGAGCGGCAGTTCCAGTGTGATCCTCTCGCCCGGCCGCACGCGCGTGTGCTCGTCGACTGTGGCCGCGAAGGGATAGCCGTTCAGTTCCGAGTGGATGACGCGGCCGGAGCCGAGCTCCTCGATGAAATCCACCTTGATCGAGACGCCTTCAGGCGCAACGACACATTGTTCGGGGCGGATGCCGACCGTGATCTGCCTTGCGCCCAGTCGGGTGGCAAGACCTCTTTCGATCGGCATCTTCGTACCGCCGAATGTGAGGCAGGCGTTGTCGACCTCGACCACGGCATCGAAAAGGTTCATTGCCGGAGAGCCGATGAAGGATGCGACGAAGATGCTTGCCGGACGGTGATAGATGTCGAGCGGCTGGTCCACCTGTTCGACCACACCCCCGTTCATCACGACCAGCTTGTCGGCCAGCGTCATTGCTTCGACCTGGTCATGCGTGACGAAGATGGACGTTGCCTGGAGGCGCTGATGCAGTTTGCGGATCTCGGCCCGCATGGTGACGCGGAGCTTGGCGTCCAGGTTCGAAAGCGGTTCGTCGAACAGGAACACGTTCGGCTCGCGAATGATCGCGCGTGCCATCGCGACGCGCTGCCGCTGACCGCCGGAAAGCGCCGCCGGTTTGCGATCGAGATAATCGGAAAGCCCCACGATCTTTGCGGTCTCCTCAACCCGGCGCAGGCGCTCCGCCTTTGCGACGCCCGCCACCTTCAAGGCGTAGCCAATGTTTCCCGCAACGGTCATGTGCGGATAGAGAGCGTAGTTCTGGAACACCATGGCGCAGCCGCGTTCGCGCGGTTCGAGCCGGTTCACGACTTTCCCGTTGATCGCGATCTCGCCTGAGGTGATCTCCTCCAGCCCGGCGATCATCCGCAGAAGCGTCGATTTCCCGCAGCCGGACGGGCCGAGGATCACGACGAATTCTCCCGACGCAAAGGCGAGGTCGATGCCATGCAGGGTGGGGTTCTTGCCGTAGGATTTACGCACGGCGCGGATTGCGATGTCAGCCATGAGCGCGGACCTCTCTGTTTCTTCTGTTTGGGGAAAGCGGGGTCATTTTTCCGTGGCCACGAGGCCGCGCACGAACCACCGCTGCAGCACGGCGACGACGATGAGCGGTGGCAGCATGATGATCAGCGATCCGGCAAGCGTCACGTTCCAGTCCGGCGTGCCGTTGTCAGCTGGCAGGAGTGCAACCAGCGACATCATCGTGGTCTTGTATTGCGGGTCCGTCACCATCAGGAGGGGCCAGAGATACTGGTTCCAACCGTAGACGAACATGATCGTGGTCAGTGCGAGCATGTTGGTACGCGACAGCGGCAGCAGCATATCGATGAAGAAGCGGATTGCGCCTGACCCGTCCATGCGCGCAGCCTCCGCCAGTTCGTCCGGCAGGGTCAGATAGAACTGGCGGTAGAGGAAGGTCCCAGTCGCCGTGGCGATCAGCGGCAATGTGAGGCCGGCATAGGAATTGAGAAGGTTCCAGTCGACGGAGACCTCGAAGCCGGTGACGGCGGAAATCAGCAAGCGGATCGGCTGGAACAGGTCGGCGGCGACGGCATAGGTTGGCACCACGCGCACTTCGAGCGGCAACATCAGGGTGATGAACACCATCCAGAAGAAAAAGCCTTTCAGAGGTGTTCGGAAGAACACGATGGCAAAGGCCGTCAGCGCCGACAGCGCTACCTTGCCGACCGTGACCAGGCTCGCCATGACGAAGCTGTTCAGCATCGCCGTGCCGAGGCTGGCGCGCGACCAGGCAGCACCCATATTCTCGAAGAGGCGATCCTGCGGCACGAAACTGAAGGGTATGGCGTTGACCTGCTGGAAGGTCTGGCTGGCGCCCGACAAAATGACGATGAAGGGGCCGATCAAAAGCAGGAAGCCGAAGATCATCACACCATAGGTCAGCGCGTTGGCAAAGGGTGTCCGCTGGATCATGGAAGCCTCACTTGTAATGGACCTGGCGCTCGATGAAGCGAAACTGGATGAAGGTGAAAATCATGATGAGGCCGATGAGCACGAGGCTCTGGGCCGAGGCACCCGAGTAGTTCAGGCCTCGGAACGCCTCCTCGACGATGCGGTAGACCATCACGTCGGTGCCGTGGTTCGGGCCCCCATCGGTCGTGCGTGCGACGATGCCATAGGTATCGGCGCCGACGAAACCCTCGGTCATCATGATCACCAGCAGGAAGAAGAGCGTTGGCGCCAGCAACGGGATCTGGATATCGACCGCGCGGCGGATAGGGCCGCAGCCGTCCATCGCGGCTGCCTCGATCAGGGAGCGCGGGACCGACTGCAGGCCGGCGAGCAGGAAGATGAAGGTGTAGCCCGCCCACTTCCAGGCAAAGACGACGATGACGAGGATGAGCGCGTGGCTGCCGTATTTGGCCGGGTTCCAGAAGTCCGGAAAGGTCGCGTTGACCGAGGCCATCAGCCCGCGCTCTGGCGACAGGATGAAACGGAAGGCCATACCGGCCGCCGGTCCCGCAATCGCATAGGGCAGAATGTAGAGGAACCGGAACGGCGCGGAGCCCGGCAATTGCCGGTCGACAGCAAGGGCAAGAACAAGACCGATGAAAATGGTGGCAAGCGTTCCACAAAGCGCAAATGCCAGGCTGACGCCAACGGAGTTCCAATAGAGCGGATCGGCAAAGACTTCCTGGAAGTTGGCAAGGCCGACGAACTCGGCAGCACCGCCGAATGGGGGCTCCAACGTGAAGGCCCATCGCAAAACGGCGACAGCGGGCCAATAAAAAAAGAGCAGGATCAAAATGATCTGCGGCAGGGCGAATAGGCTGGGCAGCCACCAGCTGCGAAAGGCCGCGCGCTTGTCCATATGTCGAAATTCCAATGCGCAAGAAGAGCGATCGGAGCCCACCGATATTGTGGCAGGCTCCGGGCGGATCAGATTTTAGTTCAGCGTCTGTCCGGCGTAGGTCTTTTCGAAGCGGCGCAGAACTGCGTTGCCGCGTTCCACCGTCTTGTCGAGTTCGCCCTGTACGTCTGCGTTCTGCATGAAGATTGCTTCAAGGGCGGTTTCGAACTCCTTGCGGATCTGCGTGAAGCCGCCTAGCCGAATACCGCGGGTGTTTTCCGAGGTCGGGGTGAAGGACAGGCTCTGGATGGCGAGTTCGCGGCCCTTATAGGGAGCCTTGTCGTAGAAGCCATTGGCCTTCATGGCGTCGAAGCCGGTCTTGGTCACCGGGATGTAGCCCGTCACCGTCGACCACCACTCGGCCATTTCCGGAGTTGCAAGATAGTTGAGGAAGGCGGCTGCACCCTTGTATTCGGCTTCCGGACGACCGGCGAGCACCCAGAGCGATGCGCCGCCGACCAGCGAGTTCTGACGCTCGGTGCCCTTCCAGACCGGCAACATGGCGACTTCCCATTTCACATTCTCAGGAAGGGTCTTGCCGATCGTGCCGTGGTCGGCGACCGAGGTCTGGATCATCTGGCAGGTCTGGGACGTGAAGGCTGGGACGATGTCCATGCCGAGCTGCTTGGTTTTGACCACGAAGAGCTTCTCGTCAGCCATCTTCTTGAAGAACTTCACGTGGTCGACGAACTTGGTCTTGTTGACGACAAGCTCGGCGTCCAGTCCGTTATAGCCGTTCGCCTTGGTTGCGATCGGCTGGTTGTGGATCGCCGAGAACTGCTCCATCAGCGGCCAAGTGTCGAAGTTGAATGCGAGCGGGCATTCGAAGCCGGCCGTCTTCAGCTTGCGGGCTGCTTCCTCGACCTGCTCCCAGGTGTCCGGCTTGAAGTCGATGCCGGCCTTCTGGAAGGCGTCGACGTTGTAGTAGAACATCGCGGTCGAGGAGTTGAACGGGAAGGAGTTCAGCTCGCCCTTCGCCGTTGCGTAGTAGTTGGCGATGCCGCCGAAATAGTTGTTCCAGTCGATGGTGTAGCCATTGTCGGCCATCAGCTTCTTTGCAGGCACGAAGGCGCCGGACAGCATCATGTCGAGCGTGCCGGCATCATAGATCTGGGTGATCGCCGGCTGCTTCTTGGCGCGGTAGGCGGCAATCGTGTTTTGCAGGGTGGTGTCGTAACCGTTTTGCGAGGTGCAGACGATCTCGAATTCTGACTGGCTCTCGTTGAACTTCTTGCAGGCATCCTGGACGCGTTCGCCAAGATCGCCCGAAAGGCCGTACCAGAACTCGAATTTCGTCTTTTCGGCGGCTGCGGCTGGCGCGCCAAACGCGACGCTAGCCATCAGGCCGAGGAATACGGAGGTAGTGACGGAGACTCTCATTTGCAAAACGCTCCTTGCAGGATGGCGGACACCAGGATCGGTGGCACGATGAAGCCGGGGCGCTTGCTAACAGTTGCGTGTGACAGTCCGTGACAATCTGCATGATGATAAAATGAAAGTTTCGTAACGCAGGCGCGAGACAGGCAGGCTAACCAATCTCCCCGTTTTGCCCTTGATGGTGCAAAGTTGGGCAACCTCAGGAAGTGCGTGCGCCTCCGACGAGCCCCATTGTGGTCCCCAGGAGCGAAAATGCACCCCCGAATTAAGGGCCATGAAAAGGAATGGCCCCGTCGGGCGGCGACGAGGCCATTGGCTTATCGGGGCTTCACTTCCGGAGGGATGGTGAAGGCGTCACCCTGATCGGGGGCTCAGGGTTCCACGAAACGAAAACGCAGATGCCTCGAACAGGTTCCATCTTCTCTTCCGAAAAGTTGGACCAGACCATTGCTATCCCGGAGGAGGAAAGTCGTCGTCGGGGTCGTATCTGTCCGGATCAAAGATGCTTTCGAGCTCTATTTCCTCGATCTCGTCGAGATCGTCTTCGTCATCGGGTTCGTCAAATTCCGGCACTGGCTCGCGCGGTTCGCGCAAATCGCCCTTGCCGAGCGGGCTATCGTCGGGGAAATCGGTCGGTTCGCGTCCGTGTGCTGTCAGCCTATTCGCGAGGCTCTCGCTATTACCGCCTGTGTTAGGCATCACCGTTCTCCTTGCGTATGCTTTCGCCGATCGTCGAAAGTCCGTTGCTTCGAGGACAACCGACGCGCACGAGGACCCGGTCAGCCCCGGCAATATCCTCGGCGATACGGCGGACAAAATCGTCACCACTGCTATGGCTGACCTGACCCTCGATGACGACGGATGTTCCGAGCACTCTGAAGCAGAGATTTTGCGTATCGAAGGGCGCTTCGGAAGCCAGAGCGTATTTGATCGAGGCGATCAGCCCTGAGACGTCAGCCCCTCCGCCGCCCCGGCAATCGAATTCAGGTCGTATAAAAATCATAAGCAAACTCCTTCTCGGAGTCTCAACTCACCGATGCAGACCTTGTTCCTTGTCGGGTTGCTAATTTATTGATGCCAAAAGAAATCGCCCGAAAGGCGCCTGAGGGCGATGAGAGTGCGTTGTCTGCGTGGGCCGGCAGGATGGAATACAGCGGCCCCGCCCTGGAAACCGCCCGCGATGAAATCGGTCCCGTTCCCGCTTAATTTTCTCCTCGTCGCCAAGATGGAGGCCGAGTAGCTCAGTGGAGTGGGGAGGTCCTATCCTTGCGAATGATCATGCCGGCCCCTTCCTCGAACATCTTCTCCTTGGCATCCAGCATGAACCACCGGTTATGCGCCAGTTCAATCAACGCGTCGGCGACCTCGCGCTCGCTCCAGCCGGCCGCCTCGCCATATTCGGCGACCGATTGGAAAACATCTTCCATTGCCATCTGACAGTCCAGATCTCGATCCGGGTACAAGCCCGTCTGTTTCGGCGATACGTATCTTGGATGCTTTGCCATAACGGACCTCCTTGGATCCGCAGTAGAGCGCATCAAGCTATCCTCAAGCTTTCGCTAAAACGCGTGCGACTTTCCTGTTGTTCCCGGCTCCGCGCCATCATCGTTGAAGAGTGCGCGCGAGACGGCTGGGCCATCCGACGCGTTTGAAATCACGGGAGCCTTCAAAGCGCGAAGGGACGCAGTCCCATCTACGACTTTCCTCGGCGCCTCCGGCGGGCAGCGGGAGAGCTTTGCCTGAACTTGGTGAGCGAGCGCCTGAGTTTCGCGATGTTCTTAGTGACGTGCTCGATGATGAGCAAATGCTTCCGTCGGCCCAGCGCGATGGCGCTTCCGCACCTTTCACAGGGGACGTGCTCGTCGTCCCTCACTCGGTCGACCGGTGTCCCGTTTTCGTGGCCGCACTCGGGGCACTCGATTTCGATCTCATCGTCAAACATAACGCTCCCTCGATTGAGAGCGGATACCAACACGTCTGAAATTGGTGATCAATGCTTAGGCGCTTACTCAAATGGGGCTACAATTCCGCCGTGACCCGCGCATCATCACCCCGACCATTGCCACTCGGGTGAGCCGGTTTCGACAAGTCCTGCAACGTTCCAGGCCAGGTTGGCCTTTGGCATCGGGACCTCGCCGTCTGGCTTATTTGTGCGTCCGTTCTAATATTATCAGTTTGGTTGGTGCTGATCGGCAGTGCCTATGGATGGATGACGCCTGCCCGTAGCTTGAGAACCACCGGGCCGGAGGGTTCGCAATTGGAGACCAGAAGGGGTACGCCTGGAAGGTCCCGGGAGGTTCGATGCTGAGATTTTCGCGCAAGAGTGGGAAAGAACCGGTCAATATGGCCGTCGAATTGCATCCGCTGACCTTGTCGCGGGCCGCTGCTGAGACTTCGAAACTGCCAACGCTTGCAGCAATTGCTGCAACGGTGGCGGTGCTCTACATTGCCAGGGATGTCTTCCTTCCTTTGGCGATTGCCATCCTTTTGACTTTTGCTCTTGCACCCGTTGTCTCAAGGCTGCGCCGCGCCGGCTGCCCTCGCTCGGTCGCGGTTATCGGAACCGTGACGATGGCTTTCCTGTTCCTCAGCGCATTTGGCGTCATGGTGGCGCTGCAAATCAGCGAGGTCGCGCGGGATGTGCCGAGATACCAGTCAAATATTGTCGAGAAGGTCCGCTCTCTAAAAGAGGCTGGATCGGACAGCCAGATACTCGATCGACTGAGTCGGGTGATGGAGCGGATCAGCGTCGAGCTCAGCCGACCTGAAAAAGATGTGGCTGTGTCGCCCGCGACCGCGCCTGAACCGAAGCCGCTTCTGGTAGAGATATTTTCGCCGCAGCGCCCGATCGAAATCCTGATGAGCGTCATCAATCCGCTCCTAGGTCCCTTGGCAACCGCTGGCCTCGTCATCGTTGTCGTCATCTTCATGCTGTTCGAGCGAGAGGATCTGCGCGACCGATTCATTCGGCTTGTCGGGTATGGCGATCTTCATCGAACGACCGAGGCACTCCAAGATGCGGGCGCTCGTGTGGGCCAGTATTTGCTCATGCAACTTGTCGTCAACATCACCTATGGGGTGCCGCTCGCGATTGGCCTTTGGTTTTTAGGGATTCCAAACGCACTTTTGTGGGGGATGCTCGCGATCATGCTGCGCTTCGTGCCCTATATCGGCCCGGTGATTGCTGCTGCGTTGCCCCTGTTTCTCGCGTTCGCAGCAGCTCCGGGCTGGAGCTTGGTGGTTCTGACGCTTGGGCTCTTCATTGCTCTTGAACTTTTAAGCAACAACGTTGTCGAGCCCTTGCTATATGGGTCTCGCACAGGACTGTCTCCCCTTGCGATCATTGTTGCTGCCATCTTCTGGGCCTGGCTCTGGGGCCCGGTTGGACTGGTACTGTCGACCCCGCTCACCGTCTGCCTGGTTGTGCTTGGCCGTCACGTCCGGCAGTTCGAATTCCTCGAAATTCTGTTGGGCAATGAGCCCGTCCTCAATCCGAAAGAGCGCCTTTACCAACGGTTGCTGGCGGGAGACCCGGACGAAGCAACGGATAATGCAGAGGAGATGCTTGAGGAAATGTACCTCGTCGAATTTTACGACACGGTTGCCATTCCCGCGCTGCTTCTGGCCGAAACTGACCGTATGCGTGGTGCCTTGACGGAAGAGCAAGGAGCACGGGTTGCCGAAAGTGCAGGTACACTGGTTGCCAACCTCGAGGAGATCGCGGTTGAAGAGGAAGACGAAGACAAAGACAAAGACAAAAGCGAAGATCCCGACCGCGACACCGATGAAAAAGAGAACGATTATGAACTCCCTCCTGGTGAAGGGCGATCCGTGCTTTGCCTAGGAGGGCGAAGTGCGCTCGATGATGTCACGGCGATGATGCTCCTGCAGGTTCTGCGGGTACAAGGGGCGGACGTCAATTACTTCAGCCATGAAGCTCTCAGGCCGCAAAAAATCAAGGAGCTGCCGACAGAAGGTCGGCATGCCATCGTTCTCACTGTTCTCGATCGAGAATCCATGCGCCACGCCAAATTCCTTGTCCGTCGCCTGAAGCGACTGGCTCCTGGAGCGCGGGTCGGCATCGTCCTATGGCAGGACGTGGACGAACACGAAGCCGGGAAGTTCCTCGTTGAGGAAACGCAGGCGGACTTTGTCGTTTCTGCGATCACGGACGCCATCCGGGAGGCGCTGTCGACGGAACCACCGCAACCCTTCAAGTCGGCACATCCGGGGAGCGCCGGTCGTGCGGCGGTGCGAGGGTCGGCCCATGGCGGATAGGGCAGCCCTGGTGAGCCAATTCGTCGGACGGATCCAAGTCGAGTGCTATTTGTCTGGAAATGCTTCCCCCGAAAGGCGACGAAGCACGTGGACGTGCTAAACAGATTGTTCAGCCGGCACCTTGAGAGACATTAGGCAGCCAAAGTCCTTCAGCCCCTGGCCACCCGACTGCTGGAATGTCGCATTTTCTATCGAACTGGCCCACGGGCGCCTTTCGTACGCACTTCTTCAGCGCGCGGAATTCTAGTCCACCGGCCTGTGCACGGTCAGTTTCATCATCAGCGATTGCGACCAATGGGACGGCCAGCGCTGTAAGCAGGAGAACGATCCTCACCATGTTCGCTCCCATTAAGTAGATTCTAAATCTACAGTAGTGGGAGCCACTCGGTCTTTAGTCATTCTGAACTAGTACGGATGGATATTTACGAGCATTCATGATTATCCATTTTTCTATGCGGGCAGTTTGGAGTAATCATACGATCAGGAGGCTCTTTTTTAGACCAGCAGCCGTCGATTGTTGATCTCATCTGCTTTCGGACGTCGATTGACTACATGCTCCGGCAGGATAATTCTTGATGTTCCCGTCGCGGCCTTTTTGGGCCGCTCCGATGAAGTGACGGCAACGGTTGCGCGCTGTGGCTGTCAAACGCTCGGCTCGGGATCGGAGTGGTGGAGCTGCTTCATGAATTCCCTTCGTGCCGCTGTCTTGCTCTTGCTCTTTTTTGTGGGCTCCCCCGTCTGGGCCGAAAAGCGCGTCGCGCTGGTCATTGGGAACTCCGCCTATAGACACGCACCTCAGCTCGCGAACCCGCAAAATGATGCGGGCGACATGGCGTCGAAATTGACAGCACTGGGCTTCGTGGTGGTAACGGGTCGGGACCTCGATCTGACAGGAATGCGGGGAGTGATCCGAGAGTTCGTCGGCAAGGTCGAAGGCGCAGACGTGGCGCTTTTTTTCTATGCCGGTCACGGGCTGCAGGTGAACGGTGGCAATTATATCATCCCGATCGACGCGCAGCTTAAATCGAACAATGATCTAGACTTCGAGGCGCTGCCGATCGAACTCGTGCTTGCTGCCATGGAGCGCAACGCCAAGGTCAATCTGGTTTTCCTCGACGCTTGCCGTGACAATCCGCTCGCTACGACTTTGGCCCGGTCGCTCGGAACACGGTCCGTGGTCGTCGGTCGAGGCCTGGCCAAGCTCGATACTGGTGTGGGATCGCTGATTGCGTTCGCCACGCAGCCGGGAAACGTCGCCCTTGACGGCGCCGGTCGAAACTCCCCTTTTACGTCGGCCTTGCTTCAACACCTCGGCACACCCGGGCAGAGCATAACGGATGACCTGATTGCTGTGCGTCGCGCCGTTTTGCAGGTCACCGGCGGTAAGCAGATTCCCTGGGATAGTTCCTCACTGACGGGCCCGGTTGTGCTGAACCCGGCGAAAATCGCCGAGACGCCAACGAACTCGGCGGTCTTTCGGGGAAAGTCGCGAGGAACGGGACTATTAGTATGACCCTCACATTCGTCCATAAAGGCCGCAAGGGCGGCAACATCCTCACCGGCATGATAAAGGACGACAAAGGGAAAGGCAGGTTCAAGGGGACCGGGGCGGGCAGCGGTTGCTCAGGAACTGTCACGATGAGCAGGATGTAGTCTGAAACTCCCCGGCATGGGCTCTTGCGATCGATCGCCCTCAGGTGCTTCCGTCGACGCCGTGGACATGAATGCCTGGAGATCGACGGCTTGCTTATTTACGGTGGAATGCCCACGGACAACTTGTCTGCGCTCTGAACCAACGCTGCAGCTCCTGTCAGCCAATGTGCTCGATACCAAGCGTAATGTGACATCATCAACTGCAACGGGTTCGATCTAAGCTCGCGCCACTCGTCTTTCCAATAGATGCCGATAGATAAGCGGCTTGACCAAATCTCCTTGACGGCCTATTAGGGAACGATCGTTTCCTAATAGGCCGTCAGATGAATTCCGAAAGAAACTCCCATCGCTCCGTCGGGCGCCCCCGCGAGTTCGACATGACCCAAGCTCTGGATGCGGCGATCCGCATATTTTCGGAGAGGGGCTATCACGGAACCTCCATCGCAGAACTGAAAGCCGAAATGGGACTGACTGCCGGCAGCCTATACAAGGCGTTTCAGGACAAGCGTGACGTCTTCGTCGCTGCCTACGACCGCTATAAGCAGGTCCGAGCTGACCTTCTGGAACAGGCATTGTCTTCAGCCTCCACCGGTCGCGAAAAGGTTGCCTGCGTCGTCAGTTTCTACGCAATGTCCGCCTGTGGTGAGACCGGCAGGCGTGGATGCCTGGCCATCGGTGCCGCCGTGGAACTGGTTCTGTCCGATGCCGAGATCGCCGCCAGGGTCGCAGGACACAATCGCAAGCTCGTCACGCGGCTCGAAGGTTTCATTCGCGATGGCCAGTTAGATGGTTCAATTCGCCATGACGCCGATCCCGCGAGTACCGCGCTTGCGCTATTTTCCTATCTGCAGGGCGTGCGTATCGCCGGCAAGACCGGAGAGCTGGAGAACCAGCTGCTCCCTTCCGGTGAAGCAATCTTGCGCATTCTCGACTGATCAACCCGCCCGCCTCCTTTCTCCCAAGGCACATTCCATGACAACTCCAGCTTCCCTCGCCCAGTCGCAGCGCCCGGCCGGTCTCTCCGCCGGCATGACTTTTCTGATGGCCGCCGCCTGCGGCCTGATTGCCGCCAACCTCTATTATACCCAGCCACTCGCCGGGCCGATCGCACTCGACATCGGCCTACCGGCTGAGGCAACAGGCTTGATCGTGACCGTGACCCAGATCGGCTACGGCCTTGGGTTGCTGCTCCTCGTGCCACTGGGTGATCTCCTCGAAAATCGTCGGTTGATTGTGACCATGATCAGCCTGGTTACTCTTGCCTTGATCGCGGCCGGGCTCTCCACCACACCTGGACCCTTTCTCACCGCTTCGCTCGCCATCGGGCTTGGCTCGGTTGCTGTCCAGATGATCGTGCCGTTCGCTGCCAACCTTGCACCGGATGCCGTTCGGGGTCGCGTCGTTGGCAATATCATGAGCGGTTTGATGGTTGGGATCATGATGGCGCGGCCGATTGCCGGATTAATTGCCGGCGTCAGCTCCTGGCATACCGTGTTTTATGTTTCCGCGATCGTCATGGTCGGGCTTGGAGCCCTTCTATGGACGCAATTGCCGACCCGCATGCCTGCGGCGGGTCGATTGAGCTACGGCCAGCTGCTCAAGTCGATGGCCCAGCTTCTCGCGACGCAGCCGGTCCTGCAGCGGCGCGCCGCCTATCAGGCCTGTCAGTTCGCCGCATTTAGCCTCTTCTGGACCGTGACGCCGCTTTATCTTGCCGGGCCCAGCTTTGGGTTGGGTCATAATGGCATTGCGCTTTTCGCCCTGGCCGGTGTTGCGGGCGCAATTGCTTCGCCCATCGCTGGGCGCCTTTCTGACAAGGGATTGGTGCGGCCGGCAACGGCATTCGGCCTTGTCATTGTCGCGGCCGCTTTTCTGATGACGCAAATCTCTGAAGGTTCGACCTTTGCGCTCACATTTTTAACGCTTGCTGCAATCCTGCTCGACTTCGGCGTCACCATGACGTTGGTGACGGGGCAGCGCTCGATTTACGAACTCGGCGCGGACTTGCGCAGCCGGCTCAACGGCTTGTTCATGGCAATCTTCTTCACCGGCGGCGCCATTGGCTCTGCCCTGGGTGCCTGGGCATTTGCCTCTGGTGGATGGTGGCTCGCCTCCATGATCGGCCTCGCACTGCCCGCCACAGCGTTCGCCATCTTCCTGACCGAGACCCGGTCAGACCGATGCTCGGAGAGTTGAGCGAGTTCGGCATCGCATCCGTCATCGATGTACGCCTCCGCGCGATGTGACGGGTAGGCGGTCTCTTCCTGGTGCGGCCCACAGTCTTCTTTCGAGGTCTCTGTGCCCCGACCCTGTTGGTCATAAGCGCGCGGATAAAGCATCTGTCCGCCCATGTGGCTCAGCGATGATCGTCAACGATCGCCGCTGAGCCGGCCAATGGCGCTGTACGGAGAGCGGAGATCTCGAAACAGACCGCTCGTTCGAGCTGCCAAGGTCCGCCTAGATATCTCCAGAGATCCAGGCCCTCCAGCGTCAACGATCGTGGTTTGAAATCGTGTGTCAGTTGCCGGTGCAAGGTGTCTGCGGCTGACCGCGAAACCCTGTTCTGGACGGTGATATGCGGCTGCCACCTCTGCATGTCCTGACCGCCCAGCCATGGCATGAAAGCGCGCTTTAGTTCTGCATAAAGGTCTTCAAGCTCAAGACTTCTGATCGTGAACGCCACACCCGCGCCGAGATGGCGAACACTGGCTGCCTGCGCGCGGATCTGGTCACGCTTGGTGGCCGCGGCCTGCAATTCTCCAACGATCCGCTCGAGGTGTTCGCCCGGTAGCCGATGAAACATCGTGAGGTGAGCGCGGAGGAAGTTTCGCTCCGACGGGAAATGCGCGTTTCGAAGGCGATCGAAGATCTCAAGATCGATCTCCGCGATCCGGGCTGTGAGGATAAGCGGTTTGCGTGTCTTCAAGGCAATTCCTGTCGATGCTGAGTAGAGTACTTCACCAAGGCAGATCACCGCGTTCGCCGAGCGCCACCCTGGTGCCGCCCTTCATTCGGCGCATGCGCGACGCACAGTTCCAGTCATAGCAAGGTTTGCTGCACTGGCTCGTCGGCAGCGGTAGGTTCGAATTCACCGCGCCTTTGCAACTCGGTCTGGGCGCTGAAGCGGATGTCGCTATCTCTATCGCGAAGAAATTCGGTGAGCGTCTCCGTACTAAGGCGATCCCAGCTCTTCCCACGATCAGGCCCGGAGGGCACGCGCGGCAACAAGCCCGGCTCGGCACTCCACGCCAGCAACTGATCGAGCGATGCAGCGTTCAACAGATCGCGCAGATGATGGGCCGTCACGTAGGCATCCGGCATGCCTCGATGGGCCGGAAGACCTATCTCGTGAACGAGCCCTTCCGGCATACGCTGGTAGCGGAGCATCTGGTTGGAAAATCGTGGCAGATCGGGCCAAATCCGTAGGGCGCACTTCCAGGTACAGATCCAGGGCAAGCCGCCGGTGAGACGAGGCGTGCAATACCGTTGTTCGAAGGCTGCACGATGTGCGGCCAATGCGTCGATCCCGCCGTGCGGATGCAACACTTCTGGCGCCACATTTTTCCAGTAGGGCGCGCCGGCGACTTGCTCGTCGAGAATATGATGGATGGCCATCGTGTCGGGCGAAATCGGCCGCCCCGGATTGACCATCAATGCGCCGCGTTCGTCGTTGACGACCCACCGTCCATTGTCTTCAAGGACCACGTCCTGCCACCCGATTTCGCAGACGTCGTTCGGTCCGTTGCCGGCCGTTTCCAGATCGATGACGCGAACGCGGGATGTCGACAATGCCTGCTGTCCTTCGTCCTACTGCGGCCACCATGCTTTCGATGCGAGCCGGCCACTACGGCTTTCTCTCCTCCACCATCAAGGCAGCGGTGCTCAATTATCTAGTGCCGCAAGGTCATGCCTGCCACTTCGAATGACGTTGTGCAAAGTCGAACTTCTATCCCTCACGAGCCATACCTCGTTGTCCAAGGACTGAAACCGTCAGGGTTGTGGAAAATTCGCCACTGTATCCACGGAAGACCGCAAGAGGACGTCGCTCCTCAGACCACGTTTCACCTGCTGCGGCGTCAGACGCTCTTTCGCGTGACGAAGCGTGTTTCCAGATAGGCCTCGATCGCTTCGGATCCGCCCTCGGTGCCGTAGCCGGAATCCTTGATGCCGCCGAAGGGGACTTCGGGGAGCGCCAGGCCCAGATGGTTGATCGAAATCATTCCGCTTTCGACCTCGCTTGCCAGCCTATGGGCGCTGCGCTCCGATCCGGTAAAGGCATAGGCCGCAAGACCGAAGGGCAGGCGATTGGCCTCGTTGATCGCCTCGTCGAGATCATGGAAGCGATTGATGATCGAGACCGGACCGAACGGCTCGTCGTTCATGATCCGGGCGGAAAGCGGCACGTCCGCCAGAATCGTC
>NZ_LMEG01000012.1:0-351569 GCF_001426275.1 Ensifer sp. Root423
TCTTGCCAGCGACAATCAGCATGATACTTTCATCCCGACCGCGACATAAGAGTCTCATCCAGATTGTCGCCGCCGTCTCATCCTGATCGCCGCGCTATATTTGTGTCCAAGGTGCAATATGGGCACAGATCGGCGTGTCGGCGTGGTAGCGAGTTCGTCATCTCCGCAAGAAGGCGGTTCATGGCGACGGTGCGGTTTTCGAAGGCGTCGATCAACGCATCCTTCGCGGCCCCCGCAAGACCGATAGGCGCGCGAGCATGAACGTTTGGAGAAGCTTCGTCATAGGCTTCGCACGCAGGAACTATCGTTGCCGAAAGCGGAGTTAGCGTTTGTCGCCTACTAGGTGTGGTCGCGGCAACAAGTCGGTCGTACGACGGCACTCGCTCTGCCGCGTAATGTCCAGTTTTCCGCACTTAGTTCGCCTCGTCTTCTTGCTCGATCTCGCGGGCAAACAGATGAGATTGCGCTGGAATGCCTAGCGGATATGGGAAAAGGTCGGCAACGCCCTGCGCGGAATTGTGGACGTCGAATAAATCGTCCAGTACGTGCTTGAAGTCGCGCTCCGCGCCCGACAAATCAAGAACCTTGCGGGTAAGCTCCCCCAGGTCTTCTCCAAAACTTTCGAAAGAAAGAGGATTGACGGCCGGTCTGTTGAGGTTGTCGCGGGTAACTACCCTTACATAGCGACTTGGTATTTGCTGCAGCAGAATGGGAGAATGCGTCGCTATAATTGCATAGGAGTCGTATTCCTCCAGTACCCGGGTAAGCGCATCGACCACACTGCTGAGCAGGCCGGGATGCAGGTTCGTTTCCGGCTCGTCAATGAGAAGAAGCGATCCTTCTTCTATGAAGCCCACGATGTTGCTAAAGATTGCCGCGACAAGGCGCTGCCCAGCACTCAGCTGCTTGACCGGCTGTTTCCGAGTTTGATCATCCTCCGAAGTCAAGGCCACCGCTTGTTGCTCGTCGAACAATGTCGCGAGGACCAATTCAAGGCGTTCCATGCGATCCGATGCAGCCACTGGCTCTAGCGCCTCGGCCAGCATTTTGTCGACTTCGTTGGCATTAATCGTGCCATCGCGCGTTCGCAGCCCGCAGTACTTATAGGACGCCCGCGATCGGTACGCGACACCGCGCGGTCGTCGTGTCCTTGTCTCCTTGGGAAGAGGAAACTCGTCGAATACATTATAAGAGATGGTGATTACGCGACTGAGCTTGAGATCAGCTGATATCTCCGCCTTTGGCATCGATTTGATCGTTTCTTCATCGAAGACTTCGGCCGCCATGCTTTCGAAAGCCACGCTCGAGAGCAACTGTGTCTTTCCGGTACCGTTGCGCCCAACGAGAAGCATCGTACGATTTGGAAGACCGCCTTGCCCGGTGAAGTCGAAGGTAACTTCGTGCCGACCCGCGGCTCCCGGGAGCTGCATACTAAAGTCGAAATTTGGCGGCTCGACCTCCACGAAGGGAGCTCCGACGTAATAGCCGCCGCGATCCAAGGCATGCCGGGACGATACCTCGCGCATGAAGCTTTTTTCCCAGAGCTCCTGGTTGGTGATAAGAAAGCGGCGCTCGGGGTCGTAGACAATGTCCCCGACCGCCGTCAGATACGCCAGCTGTAGTTCAGGGGTAAGGTCCTCAATGCGGCGGTAATAAGCGATTGACTCGCCAAGAGACGCAACGTTGTTGGGTAAAATTTCGAAGAAAGCAGGAGTATTCGCTCGAAATCCGTCGTTGTCCTGCGCAATCTTTACCGGACCTAAATCTACCGCTTCATCGGCGCTGATATGCAAAGTTGCGACGAACCGACAGCGCCATCCGAAGTCGTTCCAGTTATCTTGGTAGAGACCTGCGAACGGATAGTTTATTCTGGCCGATGCCGGAGGCTTGGCGGCTTTGTGTACGACGAATTGCATCAAAGACTCGTTTAAAACATTCCTGGCGGGCACGATAGCAGCGCCCAACTCAGATCAATAGCCACGTGAGTCGTTCTCCACTGTGATTGTATGTTCGCACAAACACAGCCCTCACGAGAAGATACAGCTGTTGCCCCGATAGTTTTCTACCCACGATACGAGCAGGATCGGACTCGGGCAGCTCTTGTCGTCTCAATTCGAAGAGGACAGGCATGAAGCGCTGTGTGATTGCCCGTTGATAGAGTTCGCTCGAAGACGAGGCCCCTGTGGAGTATCTCCCCGGCCGGTGTTATCGCTTAACTGACAAAGGTTGCGTTGCGGTTGAACCAAGTGTCGAACCGACAGTTGTGAATGGCGACGAAGGTTTAGAAAACGAGTCGGAGGGGTAATAGTGGCCTTTAATAGAGTCATTCGGGGTCTCGGCTGGCCCGACGCGTCTCAAGGCGAAGTAGATTTCCCGGCGGATCGCGTGCCTGACAACGCCTCTGACCCAGAGTTGGCCCTTTTACCCACCCTGTTCATGGCTGAGGGACGCAATCCAGATGATCTAGCTCGAGTTGGTTCGATGCAGGTGGTTGGAAGATCAAACGGTACCGTGCGGCTGCGGTATCAATACGACCTCTCTGTGCCCATCATCACTCAAGACCGACTTGAAAGCGTGGCGACAGAGATCGGTCTCTCAGCTCACGGTACTGGCAGGAACCGCTTCGATTGGACACACACTCGCTGGAGCGTACAGGACGGCGACCTATATCGTACGGTACTTCGTCTGTTGCTTCATGCCCCTTCCAGGAATACACCGACCGTCTTCGACGTTTCGACACCCCCACGCATCGACCCGCTACAAGCCTCAGCCATGATGCCATTCAGCGGCGGCTTTGCCGCCGTTTACGATGCTATCGTAGGGGCCGCTGGAGACGTGGGGATGAGATGCAATCGTGCCGACAACATTTGGGAGCACCACACCATTATCCAGGATGTGGTGTCACTGATAGACCGATCCCGAGTCGTGATCTGCGATCTATCAGGTCGCAATCCTAACGTTTTCTATGAAGCCGGAATATCCCATACGCTAGGACGCGAAGTCATTCTGATTACTCAGCATGCAGACGACGTGCCCTTCGACTTGCGGCATATTCGGCACATCACATACCTCAACAACGCCGAGGGGTTGGCGCAACTCCAGCGTCAGTTGGCAGATCGGATGCAGACTATCCTTCGTCGCTAGCTTTCGTCAGCATCGGCAAAAGCGCATGACTGAGGGCTGGGTCGTTTTCGATCGTGTCGGGAACGGCCTCCTCGAATGCACCGCCCCTGAGGCGTATGGGCAACTTGACGCTGAAGCCCTTGAGAAGCTCTCGAATCTCGTTTTCGCGATCAAGAAAGACTCGGATCGGCTACTTCTACGGCCTGTGGTTGGTGAATCTAAGCAGGCTCCGCACGGCATGCCCGAACTAAACACGTGCTACGTCAACCAAGAAGGCAGGATCGAAGCCCGTCCTCTCACCTGGATAACCACGAGGGTTCGAAACGACCCGGGTTTTGCCAACTCTGTAGTCGGACCTGCTGTGGACGTGGCCGTGCACCCATAGGTCTGGCTGCGTTTCGAGCAGCATACCTTCGAGGTCCGAGGCGTAGCAACCCGACAACGGGTCGTCTCGAAACTCGTGAGGAATCGATCGGGTAGAAGGCGCATGATGACTGACGACAACCATCTTTCGTCCGCCGCTGTCACGGAGGGCGGATGCGATGAAGTCTTTGGATTCCTGATGTCTGCGAAACGCATGAATCGGGCGGAATTTCTGATACGGCTGCTTTGAGAATTTTGTCCGCTTGAAGTCATTCATTTCGTGTCGAGCACTCTCCATTGCGAGGGCAGGATCGCGGCCGAAGAGGCGAAAGTCCGTCCATAGCGTTGCCCCCACGAACGTAACGCCGTCGATTTCGACCGCGTCGTTCTCCAGGAAATGGATATTGCGGTGGCCGCCTGCCACCTCTCGGGCATCACGGATGCTCTCCCGCATGGAAGCTCCGTAGAACTCGTGATTTCCCGCGACCAGGATGATTGGCAGTGTTTGGCCCATGGTCCTTGCGAGCCATTCGATACTTGGCACAATCCCCTTGGTGAGGACATCGCCCGCGCAAACGAGGACGTCGGTACCAGGCGGCGGCGTTGTGGCGAAAGGAATTCCAAACTCGATGTGGAGGTCGGAAACTACCCATATTCTCATGATACGCGCCCCGCGTTCGCGCGCTTGCTGAATAGTATGATCACCTTCCAATCAATCCCGAAGCTTCCAGCGACGTAGCGCAGCGTTGACTTCCTTTGAGACCAAATCTCTATCATCGCCAGACAGTGCATGCTTCGCCACTTTCAGCGCGAAGTCAGGATCATCGGGATCGTACCCCAGCGGGTCGTCCGGCGGCGTCACATAGACTGGCTTCTGCGTTTCTCCGTTGTCGGGAGCGCAATTGCCATCTCTGTTTCCTCGAACAGTCCCCCTGCCAACGATTATTCGGCGGCCCAGTGGCTTAAAACCGACTTCGTCGAGGGCCGCGCCAACAGATTTTCCTGCCTCGCTCGCGGCTACAGATTCCGCCGGTGGTACCCGCCGGGGACCCGAAGTCTTTCGGCGTTGGTGTTTTTTGACCATCACATCCCCGCTCGCCGGGGCATCTTTGCGAGGCTGACCCAAGATGTCCGATGCCTCTGCACGATATCCGTTACCTCTTCACCCGACAGTTCCTTGGTGAGCATCAACTGCTCAACGAGCTGGTCCAATACGGCGCGCTGTCTTCGAACAATGGACCGGGCTCTCTCGAATTGCTGCTCAATGACATCATGAATTCTCTTTCGAAGTTCCGGATTTGAATCGCGCAGCTGTTCAAGCCGTCGCGGTCGACAATCTTCAACCGCCAGTGTGTGTCCCATTCCAAGGCCGCTTTCTAGGATGGTCGCCAACCGCGTGACTATACTTAGATCAGCAGCCTCGGGACCGGCCGCGCCACAATCGAAAGAATCGAAGACCTCGGTCTCCGCCGCGACCCCGCCGAGAAACACAGCAATCTCATCCAGGAATTCCGAACGTGTTCTTCGCCTCACCGACGGAAATGCGTAGCGAGTGTACCCAAGTTGAGATTGGCCATCGAAGACCCCGTGAGTCGTGACGGAAACCTTAACCAATTCGCCGAACTTCAATTCCGCTGCGACCAGCGCATGCCCTGCCTCGTGGACCGCCGTCGCATAGATATGCTCCTCCGGCAGCGCGACCACAGGGCGCAGATGCTCCATTATGTGCGACGCGGCTAAATTTACGCGTTGTCGGCGCGCCGTCCTTTCCGCGTCATTTACGAGCAGCTTGATGTCGGCTCCTGCAAACCCTTCCGTGGCGAGATCGAACACGATCGCCTGTTCCGCGTCGAGTTCGACGCCGCTGTAATATCGGACGATTGATCGCCTAGCCCCGCCGTCGGGAAGCGGAATCTCGAGGTGTCTATTAAGTCGTCCCGCGCGACGTATGGCAGGGTCGACGCGGTCAGGATAATTGCACGCCCCCAGCACGACCACACCGATACGCCGTTCGAAACCGTCAAGCAATTGCAGGAGACCGGTGATGACACCCGTCATGTAACTCTGGTGGTGATCCCCCGTGTTCCGATCACCGAACGCATCGAGTTCGTCCAAGAACAGGATGGATGGTGCCTTGGAAGCGGCATCATCAAACGCTTTACGCATCTCTTTCAAGAGCGCATCCATGGAGCCTTTCTCCTGCCATGAGGCAAAGGAGCCATAAACGATTGGCACATCGCAAGTGTTTGCCAGCGCGCGCGCGAACAGCGTCTTACCGGTGCCCGGCGGTCCTGACAGCAAAGCGCCGCTGTCGACGCGATCCCAAGCGATATTGCCCGCCTTGTAGTCGGCGAGATCGGTTGCCAATTCCGTCCCCCACGCGACCGCGGGACCGAGACCGTGCAAATCCGAAAGCTTGGGCCCGGCCGCATCGGGCGCGGGAGCGTCAGCCGACGGCGGTGTCGTCGAAACACGCTGCAGTCTATCGAACGCGATCAACGGCGATCGACGCGATTGGAACGCCTTCTCTAGTCGCGTCCACGGCTCAGTGAGCAGCAGATCGACGTACCTGTTATCGAGCGGCACGTTGAACCGGCGAAGCGCCGCCTCCGCGTGCCTTCGGGTCCTGATCTGAACGTCCACGATGGCATCGGCGGAAAGCTTTTCCTCATCGCTCGCCTTGTACCCAACCGGCTTGAAATAAACGACGCGCTCGCGTTCGGACACCAGTCCTTGTTTTCGTTGCCAGCGTTTCGATAGTTCGTACACCCACGGGCGATCCTCGTCGCCGAGACGTCCGACAAAAATTCGGCCCGCCGTTTGAAAGACCTCAAAATCGTAGCCTTCTTGCGGGCAGAGCACGACGTTGAAACCCGCACCGTCCCTATTCCATGGGCGGAGGGCGGCCGCAATCGCGCAGTAAGCCATATAGATGGGAATGGTGATTTCCGAGGGGTCGGTCCATGGCACGCGATACGACTTTCCGGAGCGTTTTGTCATCTCTCATTCCAGTGGCAACGCCGAGAAGCCCAGCAACATTGTTCGATCAATGATCGCTGGCGCTAATTCGCTTGAACTAAACCTCCGGAGCTCATCGCCCCGTGCGTCCCAAGGCGATACCAGCGCGATCTAGTGCGCGCGAACTCGCCACGATCATCGATGTGGAAAAGCTCGCTCGTTTGAATCAGGCTATGATCATCAAGGAGAGGGTGGCCGAGAACTCTTCCAACTAGGCACGGCACTTCTCGTGTGGTGCGCATCCATGAATTTATCATGACAGCGGATGAGCTCGCCGCTGGGGCAGGGGCGGCATCTTCGAGGTCGTCCGCGAGACGCCGGAGGTCTGCCGCGAGCGTTAGACGGGACATTACCCGCCATGCCGAATCATCGTAGCTCATTGATCCTCCGAATCATTTTGGATCGTTTTTGATCCATAGCGGCATTTATAGAAGCCTCCTTGGAATTTGGAAGACCCCACAGGGTATATCGTTGACATTTTTTTCGGTGACCGGCTTGTCGGACCGATGAGAATTCCGGCCCCAGCTGACGCACTACGAGCTGCCCGCGCACTCCTGAACCTGACGCAGGAATCCGCGGCTGACCGCGCTGGCGTTTTGCGACGGTCACTTTCGACGGTCGAGACTTCCGAGCGGATGCCGGAAACGAACCTCAAAATGGTTGATTTCTACGTTGCGCAAGGAATCGAGTTCCTCGGAGATGCAAAGATCGGGGGGGAGATCACCCGATCGGGCGCGAAGTGGTCTGCTCCGACCACGACCGACTTGTCAGGCAGAGCCATGGCTGGCGATTTCCATATAGAGACAATTCCCGTTTCCTTGAGAGCAGCTCGCGCCCTTTGCAACAAAGAGCAGGCCGAGATTGCTGAACAGGCGAAAATGGCTCGGGAAACAGTGAAAGCGGCGGAGAAAGGGAATTGGTGGACCCCATCTCATCGAGCGCTCCAAGATTACTACGAAAGCGTGGGTATTGAATTTACCGGTTGGGGGGAAACAGCCACTGGGAAGTTCTATGGGGTTGGCGTGCGATGGAAATCGGCCGGGTCAAGTCCCGAAAACGAGCATGCATCAATACCGTCAGACCCCGGCCTACGTCGCCCTTAGCTCTGGTTTGCGATTCACGATGGTAGCCCACGTCTCTAGGTCATCTCGGAATTCGACACTCTAACCGCGGTTCCTCTCGCTGTTCTCCAAGAGATGATAAGCCCCCGCATCATCTAGCCTGTCCACGGGTTCGCGCCCCTTTGGCCCATTGGCCCATCTCAAGAAGCTACTTAAATCGTCGCGAGATCGAAGCACCCGCTCATAACGAGCATAGGATATCGGATACTCGTGTTTCATTTTGGTCTAGGCTCGATCGGACACAAGCCCAGAAATCATCAGCTGTCAGCCGGTCTGGCCCAGCCTCATCCGGGTCGCGCCTGAAGGAAATTTAGGAGGAGCCGAATTAAACAACATCGCGGCCACGACAAGCCAAATGCCGTCGTAGCCGCGCCGATGCGTGGAAGCGCCTCAGAGAGTAGCCTTACTGCGAACTCCGCGTGATAGGAGTGCCTGTCTCTCCCTCGATAGCCAACCGCTGATGTGAGATGTTGTCTCCTGCAAACACAAAAAACGGAGTGCCTGGAAGCCGGTCTTACGACCGGCTTCCAGGCACACTTTTGTTTGTTTTCCGCCCGGTGGTTTCATGGTGCCATGAACGGGATCGCTGTCAACAGGTGACCCGAGACGAGCTCGGATCACCTGTCCTTCGCATTCGCTACGGCCTCCGGTGACAACGATCCCTTATCATGGCTATCCGGAAGCATCGGGACGGGGAACATCGCTCCGTGCGGATGTTCGCTCCTCCAGAAGGATCGAACAGGGAACTGAGGGATATCGGTCGACAATTGCATCTCGATCAAGAATCCTCGTTTATAGGTACTATGAATAAGCTTTTGGGAATGTGGCAGACGCAGCCATTTCGACCTGGCGATCGCACTCGGCCTGATGGCAGCCCTCGGCGCCATTCCCGGCGATGTGTTGGCGCCTTATGTGGTGATCGGTGAGCTCAATCTCGATGGCACCATCGCTGCCGTTGCCGGCGCGCTTCCCGCCGCGATCGGTGCCAATGCGCTCGGCAAGGGTCTGATCTGCCCGGCCGAAAGCGGACCCGAGGCGGCGTGGGCCGGGGCCGAGATCGACATTCTGGCGCCCCGCAGCCTGATCGCAATCGCCAACCATTTCCGCGGTACGCAGGTGCTTTCGCGACCCGAGGCCGCGATCCGCTCAGGCGCATCTAACCTGCCCGATCTCGCCGATATCAAGGGTCAGGAAAGCGCCAAGCGGGCGCTCGAAGTGGCGGCCGCCGGCAACCACAATCTGCTGATGGTCGGCCCGCCCGGCTCGGGCAAGTCGATGCTCGCTGCCCGCCTGCCGTCGATCCTGCCGCCGCTCAACCCGGCCGAGCTCCTCGAAGTGTCGATGATCCATTCGATCGCCGGGCAGCTTCCGGGCGGCAAGCTCTCGGACCGGCCGCCGTTCCGCACGCCGCATCATTCCGCGACGATGGCCGCCATGGTTGGTGGCGGCTTGCGTGCCAAGCCCGGCGAGGCGTCGCTTGCGCACAACGGCGTACTGTTTCTCGACGAGTTTCCGGAATTCTCGCCGCAGGTGCTCGACGCGCTGCGCCAGCCGCTTGAAACCGCCGAATGCATCATCGCCCGCGCCAACCACCGCGTCAGCTATCCCGCCGCGATCCAGCTTGTCGCGGCCATGAACCCCTGCCGCTGCGGCATGGCCGGCGAACCCGGCCGCAGCTGCGCCCGTGGACCGCGCTGCATGTCCGACTATCAGGCGCGCATTTCTGGTCCGCTGATGGACCGCATCGATATCCGCATCGACGTGCCGGCCGTCAGCGCCGCCGATCTCCTGAAGCCCGCCGCAGCCGAAAGCAGTGAGGTCGTTGCCCGTCGCGTCGCCCGTGCCCGGGCGCTGCAGATCGATCGTTTCGCCGCCCTCGGACATCCAGAGCTGACAAGCAATGCCCGCGCGTCGACCTCGATGATCGAGAAGATCGCAGCACCCGATGCGGCCGGCCTGCAGCTTCTCCGGGACGCCGCCGAAAAGATGAAATTCTCCGCCCGCGGCTACCATCGTGTGCTGAAGGTGGCGCGCACGCTTGCGGACCTCGATGGTGCGTCGACGGTCGGCCGAATCCATCTCGCCGAGGCGATTTCCTATCGGATCGCCGGGGAACGCTTGCCCGTCGCCGCATAGCGGCGTGCCTGGAAAAAAAAAGGGCGCCTCGTGGGCGCCCTTTCCGATCAGAAGTTATCCCAGCCTGATCAGCCGCCCAGGCCATCGAACAGCACCGTCGAGAGGTAGCGTTCGGCAAAGGACGGGATGATGACGACGATGGTCTTGCCGGCATTTTCCTCGCGCTGGCCGACCTCGATTGCCGCGGTTAGAGCGGCACCGGCGGAGATGCCGACCGGCACGCCTTCGAGCTTGGCGACAAGGCGGGCGGCCTCGATCGCTTCCGCGCTGTTGACCGTGACGATCTCGTCATAGACCGTGGTGTCGAGGATCGCCGGCGCAAAGCCTGCGCCGATGCCCTGGATCTTGTGCGGCCCGGGATTGCCACCGGACAGAACCGGAGATTCCTCCGGCTCGACGGCGATTACCTTGATCGAAGGCTTGCGCGCCTTCAGCACCTGGCCGGCGCCGGTAATCGTGCCGCCGGTGCCGATGCCGGAGACGAAAATGTCGACAGCGCCGTCCGTGTCGTTCCAGATTTCTTCGGCCGTCGTCTTGCGGTGAATTTCCGGGTTGGCCGGGTTTTCGAACTGCTGTGGGATGATGGCGTCCGGCAGTGTCTCGACCAGTTCCTGCGCCTTGGCGATCGCGCCCTTCATGCCCTTGGCGCCTTCGGTCAGCACCAGCTCGGCGCCGAGCAGCGCCAGCATCTTGCGCCGCTCGACCGACATGGTCTCCGGCATCGTCAGGATCAGCTTGTAGCCCTTGGCGGCCGCGACGAAGGCGAGCGCGATGCCGGTATTGCCGGAGGTCGGCTCCACCAGCGTCGTGCGGCCGGGCGTAATCTTGCCCTGCGCTTCCAGGCTCTCGATCATCGCCACACCGATACGGTCCTTGACCGAGGCGATCGGGTTGAAGAATTCAAGCTTGGCGAGCAGGTTCGCCTTGACGCCCTTTTCCTTGGCAAGCTTGTCCAGCCGCACGATGGGCGTGTCGCCGATCGTTTCCGTGATCGAGGAATAGACGCGGCCGCGGCCGGGCTTGCGTGTGTCGGACATGGGTTTCTCCCTTGGGCGTAAATTGTCGAGCTATGAGAATAGGAACAATGATCGCGCAATTCCAGAACGACAAACACCGCGCAGCGATCCGCCGAAGGAAAAACCACTGGCGAAGTCGTTGTTCGGGAAAAGTTTTTTCAGCTGGCGCGAACCGCGATATAGGCCGCCGTGCCGGCAAGCACGCTGGCCGCAACCCGGTTCAGCGCTTTCAGGGCCTTCGGTTGCTTGAGCAGCAGACGCGCACGCGAGGCGAGCAGCATATAGGGTACGAGAACGCTCAAGAGCACCAGAAAGGTGGCGGTCAGGAGCAGGCCGTAGTCGCCGGGTCCGATCGCCCGAATGTCGATCAGCGTCGGCACGAGCGCCACGTAAAACAGCATCGTCTTCGGATTGCCGAGCGTGATCAGCAGGCCGGACAGAAAGGACATGGCCGAACTCGTCGACGGCTTCGCCTTGATGTCCTCCGGCAGCAGCCCTGCGCTCCACAGCTTCCACGCGATGTAGCCGAGGTAGAGGACGCCGGCAAACTTCACCACCAGGAAGGCTGTGGTGAAGGTCTGGGCAATCAGCGCCAGCCCGAGGATGACCGCGGTTAGATAGATCATGTCGCCGAGCGCGATGCCGAGGCCCATGAAGAAGGTTTCGCGGAAACCGGAGCCGAGCGCGCGCGCAACCAGCGCCGTCACGCCGGGGCCTGGAATGGCTGCGGCGATGAAGAGCGCGCCGCTATAGGCGATGAGGGCCGCGAGCGTCATGGAACGTCCTTCCGAAGATGATGCCGATTTCTACCTCAAGCGACTGAAAAAGCAAATCACCGAACTGCGACCGGCGGGCGTCCGCTGAAGAAATTGACCGGGTGACAAGTCTGGCGTTGTCCGCTGGTGCGAAATGCGTAGAGCTTGGCGAAAACGAGCGAAAGGCGCCTCTCCATGCCCGAGTTGAAGGATATGATCGGCTTTGCCCTCCTGGCCCTTGGCATGGTGCTGACGCCAGGCCCGAACATGATCTACCTGATCTCGCGCTCGATCAGCCAGGGGCCGGGCGCCGGCTTGATTTCGCTCGGCGGCGTGGCGCTCGGCTTCGTCGTCTATATGGTCTCGGCGGCACTCGGTATCACAGCGCTGCTTCTGGCCGTGCCACTCGCCTATGATGCGCTTCGCATCGCCGGTGCAGCCTACCTTCTCTATCTCGCCTGGCAGGCGGTCAGGCCCGGTGGACGCTCGCCCTTTCAGGTCAAGAACCTGCCGAAGGATGGGCCGAAGAAGCTGTTCGTCATGGGCTTCCTGACCAGCCTGCTCAATCCCAAGGTAGCGGTGCTCTATCTCTCGTTGCTGCCGCAGTTCATCCGGCCGGAGCTCGGCAACGTGCTCGGCCAGTCGCTGGTCTTCGGCTCGATCCAGATCGCGACCAGCGTCACCGTCAACGCCATGATCGCGCTCGCCGCCAGCGGCATCGCCGCTTTTCTTGCCGGGCGGCCGTTGTTCATGGTGGTGCAGCGCTGGGCGATGGGGACGGCGCTCTTCGGCTTTGCGCTGAGCATGGCCTCGGAAGCGCGGCGCTAACGCGCGCTTGCCGATGCCGCCCTCAACCCCGGAGCTGGCTTACTCGAAAACCGGTCGCATGAAGCTGCGCTCGTAGCTGAGGATGCAGCGCGTCTTCTCGGCATAGGCGAAGGCGTCCTGGCATTCCGGATCCGCGGCCATTTCCCGGCGGTAGTTTTCATAGTCGGCAAGGGTCGGAAAGCTGAAGAGCGCCAGGGCGATGTTGTTCGCCCCTTCATGCGGCAGGAAGTAGCCGTGATGCGTGCCGCCCAGCCGATTGACGAGCGGGATCCAGAGCTTGGCGTAATGTTCGAACTCGGCCGCCTTGTAGGGGTCGATAATGTATTTCAGGTAGCAGGTGATCATGCAGTTCTCCCTTCGCGTTCCCGCTTCCTGATAGAAGAGGGAAGGCGAAGTTTCCAGCCGAGAGTCATTCCGGCGGCGGCAACGAGGATCGCGACGGAGCCGGCGATCTGGATCGGCTGCAACTGGTGCCCGAAGGCGAGGCGGTCCACCACAATGGCGGCAATCGGATAGATGAAGGAAAGCGCCCCGGTCATGTGCGTCGGCAGCCGCTGGATCGCGCCGTAGAGCAGCACATACATCAGCCCGGTGTGGATGACGCCGAGGGTCAGGACGATCGACCATTGCGTTGCACCTGACGGGGCGGGTGCGGCAAGCGCCATCGGTGCCAGCATCACGGTGCCGGTGATCACCTGGATCAGCGCAATCAGATGCGGCGGCGTGCCCTTGAGCAGCTTGGTCGCAATCGCCGCGATCGCGTAGAAGAAGGCAGCACCGATCGAAAGGGCCACGCCGATCAGATAATCTTCAGGCGCGAAGCCTTGGCCGGGCTTGGCCGAAATGATCGCGAGCATGCCGGCAAACGACACCAGGAGCCAGAAGATCTTGGTGACGGTGATCTTTTCGCCGAGGAACACGGCGCCGAGGCCCAAGAGCATGAAGGGCTGGGTGTTATAGACCATCGTCGCGATCGAGATCGATGCGTGGGAATAGGCGGCGAAGAGCAGCAGCCAGTTGACCACGATCGCGATGCCGCCGATGACCGAAAGCAGCAGCATCCGTCGGCTGAAGTGGCGACGGTCGAGAAGTCCGAGCGCCCAGGCAATGGCAACGAGCGTTATGGTCCCGAAGACGCAGCGCCAGAACACCACGCTCGTCACCGGCTGCCCCGACATCAGCACGAACCAGCCGATGGTGCCGGATATCAGCATCGCTGCCGTCATCTCGATGCTGCCGCGTTTGAGCTCGGTATTCATGATTTCTGCTCCTATTGGTGATCGCAGAATAGCCGGTGCTCATGGCCTTTCCCATAGATGAACGAAGGCAATTGTGCTAGGTTGCCTAATTATCGAAGTTCTGTTTGTTGTTGTGACTTATGGTGTCGTGATGCTGGACGAGATTGACCGACGAATCCTCGACATACTGGCCGCCAATGCTCGGGTGTCGCTGAAGGAGCTGGCGCAGGAGGCCGGGCTCTCGTCGCCGAGCGCTGCGGATCGGCTCCGCAAGCTGGAAGAGCGCGGCGTCCTCGACGGTTTCACAATCGCCCTCAACCCCGCCAAGGTCGGCTACCCGCTGCAGGCGGTAATCCGCGTGCGACCGATGCCGGGCATGCTGCACATCGTCGAGCGGCTGATCCAGGAGACGCCGGAATTCGTCGAATGTGACAAGGTCACAGGCGACGACTGCTTCATCGCCAAGCTCTACGTGCGTGACATGGCGCAGCTCGACATGATCCTCGACCGGATCGCCGAGAAGGCGCAGACCAACACCTCGATTGTCAAGTCGACACCGGTCAAGCGCCGCCTGCCGCCTTTGGTTTAAAAGCAATCCCAGGAAAAGTGCGAAGGGGTCGCCGTCGGTCGATCAGACGCCGGTCGAGCCGAAGCCGCCGGCGCCGCGTGCCGTCTCGCTTGCGCCGTCGGCCTCGCGAACCGTGACCTGCGTGACCGGTGCGATCACCATCTGGGCGATGCGCATGCCGCGCTCGATGATGAACTCCTCGTCGCCGAGATTGACGAGCAGCACCTTCACTTCACCGCGATAGTCGCTGTCGATCGTACCGGGCGTGTTGAGGCAGGTGATGCCGTGCTTGAAGGCGAGGCCAGAGCGCGGGCGGATCTGCGCCTCGTAGCCGGCGGGCACTTCGAAAATGAAGCCGGTCGGAACGAGGGCGCGCTTGCCGGGGGTGAGCATCAGCGGGCGATCGGCGGGGACGCCCGCGCGCAAATCCATGCCGGCGGCGCCTGCGGTCTCGTAGGCCGGAAGCTCCAGGCCTTCGCCGTGCGGCAGACGAACGAGGTTGAGGGTCGGGCGGGATAGGGAAGTGTGCGTGCTCATGCCCGCATAAGCCGGGCCACGGGCGCCTCGGTCAATTGCATAATCGGGGCCGAGCCTGTAAAGGACGCGGCAACTCACAGGATTTTACGACATGGCTGAAACTCTCGCCGAGGCGGTCTCCCGCCGCCGCACATTTGCGATTATCGCCCACCCGGACGCCGGTAAGACCACGCTCACGGAAAAGTTGCTGCTGTTCGGCGGTGCCATCCAGCTCGCCGGTGAGGTCAAGGCCAAGAAGGACCGCATCCAGACCCGTTCGGACTGGATGAAGATCGAGCGCGAGCGCGGCATCTCGGTCGTCACCTCGGTGATGACCTTCGAGTATGGCGGCAACGTCTTCAACATTCTCGATACGCCCGGTCACGAAGACTTCGCCGATGACACCTATCGCACGCTGACGGCGGTGGATGCGGCCGTCATGGTCATCGACGCCGCCAAGGGTATCGAACCGCGCACTCTAAAGCTCTTCGAAGTCTGCCGCATGCGCGACATCCCGATCATCACCTTCGTCAACAAGATGGACCGCGAAAGCCGCGATCCCTTCGAGATCCTGGATGAGGTCGAGGAGAAGCTGGCGCTCGACTGCGCGCCGGTGACCTGGCCGATCGGCCGCTCGAAGACTTTCTGCGGGTCCTACAACCTCGCCGACAACACCGTGCGCGGTTCGGACACGCAGGAAATCCCGACCAAGGTCAACGGCCCGGAAATGGCCTCCCATCGCCTGCCGGAAAACGAGCGCGACGCCTTTACCGAAGAGCTGATGCTGGCGATCGAGGCCTGCAAGCCCTTCGACAAGAAGGCCTTCCTCGAAGGCCATCTGACCCCGGTCTTTTTCGGCTCGGCGCTGCGCAACTTCGGTGTGCGCGATCTCATCAATGCGCTTGGCGACATCGCCCCGCCACCGCGCGACCAGGTAGCGGATATCCGCACGGTGCATGCGACCGACGACAAGATGACGGCCTTCGTCTTCAAGATCCAGGCCAACATGGACCCGAACCATCGCGACCGCATCGCCTTTGCGCGCGTCTGCTCCGGCAAGCTCGAGCGCGGCATGAAGGCGCGCCTGTCGCGCACCGGCAAGCAGCTTGGCCTCAGCGCCCCGCAGTTCTTCTTCGCCTCGCAGCGCCAACTCGCCGACACGGCTTACGCCGGCGACGTCGTCGGCATCCCGAACCACGGCACGCTCCGTATCGGCGACACGCTGACGGAGGGCGAGCCGCTGGTGTTCCAGGGCGTGCCGAACTTCTCGCCGGAAATCCTGCGCCGCGTGCGGCTCGAGGATGCGATGAAGGCGAAGAAGCTGAAAGAGGCGTTGCAGCAGATGGCGGAAGAAGGCGTCGTGCAGCTCTTCTCGCCGGAAGACGGTTCGCCGGCGATCGTCGGCGTCGTCGGTGCGCTGCAGCTCGACGTGTTGAAGGAGCGCCTCAGTGCCGAATACGGCCTGCCGGTTTCGTTCGAAATGTCGCGCTTCTCTGTCTGCCGCTGGATTTCGTCCGACCAGCCGGCCGAACTCGACAAGTTCGTCACGGCCCGTCGTGGCGACATCGCCCGCGATCTCGATGGCGACCCGGTGTTCCTGGCGCAGGACAGCTTCTCGCTGCGCTACGAAGCCGAGCGCTATCCGGCGATCAAGATGGTCGCGATCAAGGAATATCACGTCGCCAAGGCGGCCTGATTGTCCTGTGTCCGGCCGGTGCCCAGGCATCGGCCGGTCTCGCGGCGCTCAAACGCCGTTTTCTGAACGAAATCCCTAAACCGAAAAATCGAAACGCGGCGACGAACGATCGAGCATGGCGATGCTCGGGCGGGCACCCCAGGTCTGTTCGATTGCCTGCGAAAGTGCTGTGAGCAGGCGTTCGGTGTCCTCGCATGCCGTCTTGTGCAGCGCTTCCGCCACGATCAGCGCATGCGTCGTCTGCGGCCGGGTGGCCGAAAGACCGCTCTGCCGGTTGGTCCAGCGCCGGGCATGCGCCCGCCCCTCGGCATCGGCGAAGATCACTTCGCCTGGTTCGGGGCTCTCCGTTTCTCCTGAGAACGTCAGATAGCGTTCGCTGCCGGCCGCCCGGCGGACGTGCAGAAAACCGCTGACGTGGGAGAGGTCGAAGACGGCGATCGGAATGGCGAAGGCGAGCGAAGCGGCGTTGCAAAGATCGATCAGCGGATGGATCGACGGCAGGTCGCCTTCCTTGCGGAAGCGGCGAAGCAAGGCTTCGGCTGCCGAGCGGTATTGTGTCGGCTTCAATCCCATCTTGGCAAAGGTCCGGCGCCACGCCTGGATCTCGGGCAGGTCGCTTTCCGAACCCGCGCCGAGACGATCATTTGCGCTCGCCTGGAACTGGCGAACATGGTCCTCGACCGAGACGCCGCCATTTATGCCATCGATGAAAAGCGCGCCGGCGCTCAGCTCCGGGAAATCGCGCCAGATGTCGTCTGCGTGCTGGAAGTGCATGGAAGTCCTCGAATTGGATGCGTTCATTCTGGTTCAAACCTCCGCGACCGGAAAGGCGCGTGCCGTCCTTCGGCCGGCGAGGATCTGGGGTAGGGTCAGGCCGAGGACGGCGGCGAGCACGCAGCCGATCCCAAGCAATTGAGGGGCGCCGACCGGCTCGTCGAGCAGGAGAAAGGCGAAGGCGACGGCTGAAACGGGCGCCAGCGCCGTGAAGACGGAGGCCTCGGTGCCGCTTACTTTGGCCGATCCCGCATACCAGAGCAGGAAGCCGGCAACGGTCGGGATGAGGGCGTAGTAGAGAACCGCAACGATTGCGCCCCTGTCGATCTCGGCCGTCGCATGCGTCTCGAAGAGCGCAGGGATGATGGCGACCGCGAAGCCGAGGCCGGCCATCAGCGTCGAAAGAGCCAGCGGCGAGATCTCCGTCTTCACGCGCTTGTTGAGAAGGATGAACAGGCCTTCGCATATGACGGCGCCAAAGATGAGGGCGATGCCGAGCGGCGAATGGGTGCCGCCTTCGCCGGGCTTGAAGACGATGGTCAGCACGCCGGCTGCGGCAAGTGCGATCGCCGCAAGCACTTTGCGGTCCGGGCGCTCGCCGAGAAGAAGGATGGCGATGGCGGCGGAAACCACCGGCAGCGTACCGATCACCACGCCGGCATCGGTTGCCGAGGTCAGGCTGAGGCCGGCGATCAAAAGCGTCGTATAGCCGACGCTGCCAGCGCCGGCTTGGGCGATGAGGAGAAGCCAGTCGCGGCCCTTAAGTTTCGGCCATGACGTCCTGGTGAGCCACATCAACAGCAGGAAGAGCGGGAAGGCGACGGCGAAGCGCAGCGCGGTGGCCGTGAACGGTGGCAGGCCCGTCGCGATGATCTTGCTGGCGATCACCGTACTACCGACGAGGATCATCGCCAGCGACAGATAGAGATAGCCTTGAAATTTTCCCAACATGTCCGTTCTCCGTTGCTCCGCCGCGCTTGTCGCTGCGCAGCCGGTGCAGCAATGCTCCGGGGGAGGGCTCGGGTCTTGAACGGAATTGCGGGCGTTACTTTTTGGCCTCGGCATAGATGCCCGGCGAGAGGCCATATTTGCTGACGAAGACGCGGGTCATGTGGCTCTGGTCGGCGAAGCCGGCCGCGAACGCGGCCTCCGCCAGCGGCACGCCACCGCCGATCAGGCGGCGGGCGAGATCGATGCGGCGCTGGACGATATAGGCATGCGGCGTCAGGCCGACGGCGCTTGCGAAATTGCGCACCAGTTGAAAGCGGCTGAGCCCGGCTTCGGCGGCGAGATCGGCGAGCGTGATCGCGGCCGTCGGATCGTCGTCGATCATCGTCTTGGCCGCCGTGACTGTTGCCGGCCGTTCACGCTGGTGTCGCCTGCCGGTGGCAAGAACGCCTGCAAGCAGCAGCAGGAGCTGCTCCTCGTGCCGGATGGCGTCGCCCATGGCCGTCGGATCAGTGATGGCCGCAAACAGTGCCCGAAAGTGATCTGCGACCTCCCGGTCGTGGAAGGCGGGGGCAGTGAACTCGCCGGAATGCGCGCGGCCCTGGCTGATATCCTCGGCGGCAGTCGCGATGACCGAGGGATCGAAGTAGAGCATGCGCCAGGCGCGGCCGGCATCACCGATCGGCGTTCCGTCATGCACCTCGCCGGGGTTGACGGTGATCATGTCGCCGGCGCCGGCTTCGACCATGCCGCGGCCGCTGAGCGACTTCTGCGCGCCCTGATAGATGAGACCGATGCCGAACTGATCGTGCGTGTGGCGGGCGAAGGACTGGCGCGTTTCGGCCTCGACAGCGTCTATGCCCGCGGCGGCACTGCGCAGCATACTGATCTTGCCCTTCGCCATCCCGCGCGCCTGCTCCGTTCTCCAGCTTTGTCTTGTACACCGCGGCGCCGCATCCGGCCATCGCAATGACGCCTCATGACGCCTCCTGCTCCGGCTGACATCGGTGGGTCGCAGAAACTTTCATCTTTCCGGCGTTGCAATCACCGGCCGCATCCTTACGTTGCGGTGCCGGGCGGCTGAGACAATAGGAGATGGTCGAAATGCTGGATCTTCGTGTTCACTTTCTCGAAGCGGACGGGTCTCTGGCGCCGTGGCACGAACGAATACGGGAGGCCGTGCGGGAAACCGCCGAGCGTGTCGGCGCGGCGGTTTCTGCCTCGGACAGCGCCGCCCCCATCGATGTCCTCGTCGAGTATCGTGCGGGCGAGACGATCCCTGAACTCGGTGTTGCGGGCGCCTGCTACCGCAGGGCGCTGGTCTTCTTCACGGTCGATCCCGGCAACGAGAATTTCGAGGCGAGCCTTAGTGCGGGAGAAGTGCGCAAATTGCTGACGCACGAACTGCATCATTCCTTTCGCCACGCGACCTGCGGCTATGGTTCCAAGCTCGGCGAAGCGCTGGTCAGCGAGGGGCTGGCCGATGCTTTCGATGCCGAGATCAACGGCGGCGACGGCCATGTGTGGAATCATGCGCTCAACGCCGCGGATTGGGAAAGCTTGTTGGAGCGCGCCGAACGAGAGCTTTGGACCGAGACCTATGATCACGCAGGCTGGTTCTTTGGCACCGATCGATCTCTGCCGCGCTGGGCCGGCTACACGATCGGCTATCATCTGGTGAAGACTTATCTTGCTGTCAATCCGCAGGCGCGCCCATCGCAGATGACGGCGACGCCGGCATCGGCCGTGATCGGCGAAGCATGGGCGCCGTTCAAGGATCGTCTGCTCGTCGCCGCATGATGGTTCAGGCCGAGATGGCTAAGCGTGAGACGCCTCGTCGCGATCGCGGCCCGGCAGCTTCCTGACGTCGCCGATCCAGGGCAACGCCGAGGAACACCAGATCTGTGACCGCGGTCTGAGCTGCCGGCGCTGGTTGATCGTTCCCACCCGGATGCCAACCTCCAGCGCGTCCTCGTCGGTGCCGGTCGTGTAGATCGGCGAGCCGCAGTTCGGGCAGAAGAACTGCAGCCGCTGCCGCCCGTTTGCGCCGATCTTCACATAGAGCTTCGGTTCGCCGCCGGTCAGCCGAAAGTTCTCCCGTTCCGTGCCCGCGGTGACGCGGTAGGCCGATCCCGTCAGTTGCTGGCAATCGGTGCAATGGCAGATCCCGACATCGGCCGGGTCGATCTCCGCCTCGTAGGTGACGAAGCCGCAGTGGCATTGCCCGTCGATATGCATGGAGCCCTCCCTGAAAGCGGGAAAGCTAGGGCGGTCCGGGCGAAAGGCTATGCCGCTCTCATCCGCCCGAAGCCTCATTGGGCGATCGGGCTCAAGGATCGCAGCGTCTCGCCCCGCCGTTCGGCATGGACGGAGAGCGGTGGAGCGCCACCGTTTGGTTCGCCGCCGCTTACACGCCGGTAAACAGCCACTCGTGTTCGCGGGCGTTGTGGAACTTCCAGATGCGCTTCGGTCCGGCCATGACGTTGAGATAATAGACGTCGTAGCCGTGCACGGCAGCGACCGGATGATAGCCCCTCGGCACCAGCGTCACGTCGCCGTCCTCGACTGCCATGGTCTCGTCGAGCGAGCGATCGTCGGTATAGACGCGTTGCATCGCAAAGCCCTGGGGCGGGTTCAGCCGGTGGTAATAGGTCTCTTCCAGATAGCTCTCGGCCGGCAGGTCGTCCTGGTCGTGCTTGTGCGGGGGGTAGGAGGAAGTATGGCCACCGGGCGTGATCACCTCGACGACGAGCAGCGACTGCGCCGAGCCGTCATCTTCCGGCATGATGTTGGTGACGTAGCGGGTGTTGGTACCCTTGCCGCGGGTCATCTGCGGATGGGTGCCCGGTGCGATCACCTTCGCCTTGAAGCCGTCGCCGCCCGGGGCCGAGCAGATGGCAAGGTCGAGGTCGGAGGTGGCCGTTGCTTGCCAGCGGCTGCCCTTCGGCACGTAGACGGCATAGGGCTGGCCCTCGAAGGGGGTCATGCGCTCGCCGAGCTCGCCGAGGCTTTCGCCGTCGACGGCGACCTTCGCCTTGCCGGACACGAGCACCAGGCAGGTTTCCTTGTCGCCGGTCTCGCCCTCGGTCGTCTCGCCCGCTTTCAGCCGTTCCAGCGCGAAGCCGACATAGGTCCAGCCGGCGCTCTCCGGCGTCACGTTTTGCATGAGGCCCGATTTGGCCTTCGGTTTGACGAGCAGCTTGGACATGTCGATCTCCCTGATACTTTTTCTGGAGCCGCGCCGAATGGTTGGCCTGCCCCTCACCCTAGCCCTCTCCCCGCTTACGGGGAGAGGGGATTTTCGGAGTTTGCGTCGCGCTCCCCACCTCTACGTCGCGAGGGACCGGAGGGCGCGGCCTATCCCTTCACCCCGCCGGCGGGGAGAAGGTGGCGGCAGCCGGATGAGGGCCTCCCTCACCGTGCGGATGAGGGGCACGCCCCGCGAAGTCCGGCGACCGAAAGTGACGGCTTACTTGTCGAGCCCGGCTTCCTTTGCGAAGGCCTTCAGCGACTTCAACCCAAGTGACTGGTATTCGAAAGGGTTGCGCACGGCCGAATCCTGTTCCGCCTCGATCACCAGCCAGCCGGAATAATCGTGCTCGGCGGCGATCTTCAGTACGGGCAGGAAGTCGACGCCGCCTTCGCTGTCGCCGGGAACCGTGAAGACGCCACGGCGCACGCCTTCGAGGAAGGAGAGGCCTTCGCCCTCGACGACCTTGCGGACAGCGGGACGCACGTTCTTGCAATGGATGTGGCGCACGCGGTGCATGTATTTCTTCGCGACCTCGGCCGGATCGGAACCGCCGAACCAGGCGTGGCCGGTGTCGAGCAGCAACTTGGTCGCCGGGCCGGTGTTCTGCATCAGGAGATCGATTTCCTCACCGGTCTGGACGATCGTGCCCATGTGGTGATGGTAGACGAGGTCGATGCCCTGGTCGGCACAATATTGCGCGATCGCTTCGAGGTCGGCGCCGAACTTCTTCCACTGGTCGGCCGGCAGCACCGGCTTGTCGTTGGCGACCGACTTTCCGTCGTCGCCATGGATGGCGTTCGAGGTTTCGCAGACGATTGCCACCTTGCAGCCATTGTGCTTCAGGAGATCGAGATGCGGCTGGATCGCCTTCTTCTCGGCCTCGACGTCGTGGGTGAGCAGGTTGGTCGAGTGCCAGCCGGAGACGAAGACGAGATCGTAGGAGCCGAGCTTCTGCTTCAGTGCTTCCGGATCGGACGGCATCTTGTGGCCCTTCTCGATGCCGTCGAAGCCGATCTTCTGGCAATCGGACAGGCAGTCCTCGAGCGTCAAATGCGCGCCGATCGAATGATCGTCGTCGTTGCTCCAGGCGATCGGGTTAGTTCCGTAGCGGATCATGTCTTTCACTTTCTGATGCCATCCGCGGAAGGCGGATGTTTTGTGAGCATAAACGGGAAAAGCGCCCGCGCGAAAACGCGGGCGCCGAAAGGGCAATCTTAGCCGAAGCGCTGTGCGGCGAGCGCCTTCTCATAACCCTCGCGCGCCGCGTTGACCTGGGCGCGGCCCGAGACCTCGGGCACTGCGACATCCCACCAGTGGCCGCCGGCCTCGGTCGTGATCAGCGGATCGGTGTCGATGACGATCACGGTCGTGCGCGTCTCGCTCGCGGTCTCCTTGAGCGCTGCTTCGAGCTCGGAGATCGAGCCGACCTTGCGGGTGACGGCGCCCATCGCGCCGGCATGCGCCGCGAAGTCGATCTGCGGCAGTTCGACGTGATGGGTGTCCTTCAAGAGATTGTTGAAGTTGGCGCCACCGGTGCCCATCTGCAGTCGGTTGATGCAGCCGTAGCCGGCATTGTCGAGCAGCACGATCGTGAACTTGGCGCCAAGCATGATCGAAGAGGCGATCTCCGAATTCAGCATCATGTAGCTGCCGTCACCGACCATGACGATCACGTCGCTCTCGGGCTTGGCGAGCTTGACGCCGAGACCGCCGGCAACTTCGTAACCCATGGTCGAGAAGCCGTATTCCATGTGGTAGCCGCCGGGCTCTTCCGCCTGCCAGAGCTTGTGCAACTCACCGGGTAGACCGCCGGCGGCGCAGACGAGCGTCGTGTTCTTGCCGCCGCGGGCGCGCTGCACGGCGCCGATCACCTGGGCGTCGGAGGGAAGGGCCGCATTGGTCGTGGCCGTCGCCTTGTCGGCCGCCGCCAGCCATTCCGCCTTGCCGGCCTTGGCCTTCGCGGTCCAGCTCGGATCGGCCTTGTGGCCGCCAAGACCGCCGGAGATGCGGTTGAGACCGGCGCGGGCGTCTGCGATCAGCGGCAGGCCGTTGTGTTTGCCGGCGTCGAAAGGCTGAACGTTGAGGCCGATGATCTTCAGGCCCTCGTTCTTGAAGAGCGCCCAGGAACCGGTCGTGAAGTCCTGCAGGCGCGAGCCGACGGCGAGAACCACGTCGGCATCCTCGGCAAGCGCGTTGGAGGCGGTGGTGCCGGTCACGCCGACCGAGCCCATGTTGAGCGAATGCGAATGCGGCAGCGCCGACTTGCCGGCCTGCGTCTCGACCACGGGAATGCCGTGGCGTTCGGCGAAATCGCCGAGCTCCTTGCTCGCTTCGGAATAGAGCACGCCGCCGCCGGCGATGATGATCGGCTTCTTTGCTTCCTTCACCGCCGCGATCGCCGTCGCCAGTTCGTCGAGATCCGGCTCGACGCGGCGCGGCACCCAGACCTTCTCGTCGAAGAAGTTTTCCGGATAGTCATAGGCTTCCGCCTGCACGTCCTGGCAGAGCGACAGCGTCACCGGGCCGCAATCGGCCGGATCCGTCAGCACCTGCATGGCGCGGCGCAGCGCCGGGATGATCTGTTCGGGCCGGCTGATGCGGTCGAAGTAGCGCGAGACCGGGCGGAAGCAGTCGTTCGCCGAGATCGTGCCGTCGCCGAAGCTTTCCACCTGCTGCAGCACCGGATCGGGGCGGCGGTTGGCGAACACATCGCCGGGCAGGAAGAGGACCGGCAGGCGGTTGACATGGGCGAGTGCTGCCGAGGTCACCATGTTGAGCGCGCCGGGGCCGATCGAGGTGGTGCAGGCCATGAAGCGGCGGCGGAAGCTCGCCTTGGCAAAGGCGATCGCCGCATTCGCCATGCCCTGTTCGTTCTGGGCGCGGTAGGTCGGCAGCGTGTCCTTGATCGCGTGCAGCGCTTCGCCGACGCCGGCGACGTTGCCATGGCCGAAGATGGCGAAGACGCCGCCGAAGATCGGCACCTTCTTGCCTTCGATGACGGTCATCTGGCGGGTCAGGAACCGCGCCACGGCCTGGGCCATAGTCAGGCGCACGGTCTTCTGGCTCATAATCTGTTTCCTCCTCGTGGCGGAATCGTCCCGTTCCGCCCTGTCCGGCATTATCGACTGATATCTGTCGATCCTATGCCGCCTTTGTTTCACCCAGTTGCAGCCAGAGATCGACCAGGGCCTTGAATTTTCCGGCCATGTCGGCGATCGCCTGGTCGTCGCTCATCGTGCCGCCGAGCCAGGCCCGGCCGGCATCGGCGAAAATCGTTCGGCCGACGGCAAAGCCCCGGACCGTCTTCGAAGTGCGGGCGGCTGCAAAGCCGTCCTTGAGCTGCTCATAGGGCGCTTCGAGGCCCAAGAGCACCACGCCGCGGCAGAGCGGGTCGCGTGCCTCGATGACGGCATCGATCGCTGCCCAGGCGCCGCGGCTCGCCTGCGGCTCGAGCTTCCACCAGTCCGGCTTGAGCCCGGCATCGTAGAGTTCGGTCAGTGCCCGCGGAATGGTCTGGTCGTCGAGCTTGCCGTGCTTGCCGGCAATGATCTCGATCAGGATCTCACGGCCAACCTTGCGCGCCGCTTCGAAGGCGGAGCGGAGCTTTGCCACCTGCTGGGCTTTCAACTCCGCCGGATCGTCCGGGTGGTAGAAGGAGAGCACCTTGATGCAGTGGTCGACCGGCCAGTCGATCAGGCGACTGCCGAGATCCTGGCTGAATTCGAATTGCAGCGGCCGCGAGCCCGGAAGCTCGATCGGCTTGCCGATCCAGAAGTCGCGATGGGCGCCGGCGGCGTAAAGCGCGTCGCGGCCGTACTTGTCGTCGATCAGCATGCCGAAGCCGGAGCGGCCGGCCGCGACCTGTGCGGCGGCCTTTACCGCCAGCACCTTGAAGGCGGGAATGCGGTCAAGCAGAGCCTGGTCGCCGGCGGCCATGTCTTCGAGCTGGCTGCGATGATCGATCGCCAGCGCCATCAGAAGCGGGATATCGCGGCGACGTGTGGTTGCCCAGTGAACGTGGTTGATCGCCTCGTCCTTGCGCAGGGCCCGTTCTTTGCTGCCCTTTTCCAGGAAGAACTGCAGTTCCGTCCAGGTCGGGATTTCAGGCGCACAGAGCAGGCGCGAGACAGCGAAGGCGCCGCAGGCATTGGCCCAGGTAGCAGACGTCGCGTGCGGCTCGTTTTTGAGCCAGCCGCGCAGGAAGCCGGACATGAAGGCGTCGCCGGCGCCGAGCACGTTATAGACCTCGATCGGAAAGCCCTTGCCGACGATGCCGTCTTCGAGGTCGTCGGTGATCGGACCGTCATAGACGATGCAGCCCATCGGTCCGCGCTTGAGCACAATCGTCGCCTTCGAGAGCGAGCGGATCGTCTTCAGCGCCTGGAGCAGGTCACTTTCGCCCGAGGCGATCAGCACTTCCTCTTCCGTGCCGACGATCAGGTCGCAATCGGCAAGAACCGTTTTCAGATGCGCCGAAACGCGATCCGACGCGATATAACGGCTTTCGCCGGCGTCATGGCCGGCAAGGCCCCAGAGGTTCGGACGGTAGTCGATGTCGAAGACGACCTTCGCGCCGTTTTCCTTGGCAATGCGGATCGCCTTGCGCTGGGCGGCGTCGGTGTTCGGCTTGGAGAAATGCGTGCCCGAGACGAGCACTGCGCGGGCGGAACGGATGAACTCCTCGGAAACGTCATCTTCGCAAAGCGCGTTGTCGGCGCAGTTGTCGCGATAGAAGAGCAGCGGGAAGGTCTTGTCGTTTTCGACCGCGAGGATCGCGAGCGCCGTCAGCCGCTCCGGATCGGTGACGATGCCGCGGGTCTCGACGCCTTCGCGAGTGAGCTGCTCGCGGATGAAGCGGCCCATCTGTTCGTCGCCGACGCGGGTAAGAAGCGCTGACTTCAGACCCAGGCGGGCGGTGCCGACAGAGATGTTGCAGGGGCAGCCGCCCACTGACTTCGCAAAGCTCGAAACATCTTCAAGTCGCGTGCCGATCTGCTGGCCATAGAGATCGACCGAGGCCCGGCCGATGGTGATCAGGTCGAGCGGCTTTGCTCCCTGTGCCGAAACGTTCTGGCTCACTGCTTCCTCCCCGCGGACACCTTGGCGGGCCCGACCATTTCCGTACTGTGGGTGATGGTCGTATGAAACATAAATTCCGACGTTTCGTCAATATGGAATTTTCATTCTATCTGTGCCGTTTTGCCTAGCCGCCCTCGGCGAGGCGCTGGCGCTTCTCGGCGATGGCGACCGTCAGCGCCATGGCAAACGCCATGCTGGCGGAAAGAGAACGGAAGCCGGCATGGTCGGCCTCGACCAGTTCGAACCAGACCTTCGAGGATTCTGCCAAGGGCGAGAAGGCCGAGTCCGTCAGCGACACGACGGGGACCTTGCGTTCGGCGAGAAGCCGCGCCTGGGCCGCACTTTCGGAGGCGTAGGGCGAGAAGCTGACGGCAAAGGCGGCATCGTTTTTCGTCGCCATCGCCAGCATGTCCTCGTCGATGCCGGCGGCGGTGCCGACGAGCTGGTATTTCACCTTCAGCTTGCCGAAGGCATAGGCCATGTAGCTGGAGATCGGATAGGAGCGGCGCTTGGCGATCAGGTAGACGGTGTCGGCCTTGGCGAGGATATCGACGGCGCGTTCGAAGGCTTCAGGATCCACCGAGGAGGCGATGTTGTCGAGCGAGCGGTGGGCGGCAGCGACGAAGCCGTTGAAGATCGAACCGCTTTCGAGCTTGCTGTGGTCGTTGGCGCTGAGCGCCTTCAGCCGGTCCTCATAGCCGGGCGTGCGCTCACGCAGCCGGGCGCGAAAGATCTGCTGCAGGCTGGAAAAGCCCTCGAAGCCGAAATACTGGGCGAAGCGCACCAGCGTCGACGGCTGCACTTCGGCGGAAGTCGCGATGCTCGCTGCCGTGCCGAAGGCGATTTCATCGGGATTGTCGAGCGAATAGGCGGCAACCTGGCGCAGCCGTTTCGGCAGCTCCGCCTTGCGTTCCAGAATGGCGGCCTTCAGCGCCTCGAAATCCTGCGGCACCTCTGTCGTCGTTTCCGGCATGGCCATGTCTCGCTCGTCTCCCTCGATGTCAGTCTGGCTTTCGGCCTCACCCTAATCGATTAGTCGGGAACGGGATAGAACAGGCATTCTATTTTTCTCGGAGCATGTCCAGGAAAAGTGCGAAGCGGATTTCCGTCCGGAATGCGCACCAAAACAGAGAGCATGTCCAGGAAAAGTGCGAAGCGGATTTCCGTCCGGAAATGCGCAGCAAGACGGGCGGCATTTCCAGCAAAAGTGCGTAGCGGTTTAGCGTCCCGACGTGCGTGCAAAAATAGATGGTTTTCCTACGAGACGCCGGCCGTCGAAGCCGCCTAGATCCGCACCCATTCGTTTGTCTTGGCCGATTGATAGGTCGCCGAAAGCACCTTCTGCACCTCGTAGCCTTCGCGGAAATCGGTCGAGGGAGACTTGCCGCCGGCGATGGCGTCGAGGAACTCCTTCACCTCGATGGCCTTCAGGTCGTTGAAGCCGATCTGGTGGCCCGGCGCTACGCAGAACGCGCCATAGGGCGGATGCTCCGGTCCGGCCCAGATGGTGCGGAAGCCGCGGGTGCGGATATCATCGCCCGTCTTGTAGAGGCGGATTTCGTTCAGCCGCTCCTGGGTGAAGACGATGCTGCCCTTCGAACCGTAGATCTCGAAATCGTGCTGCATCTTGCGACCGGTCGCGATCCAGCTTGCCTCGAAGCTGCCGGTGGCGCCGTTTTCGAAGCGCACGAAGGCGCGGGTGATGTCGTCGACCTCGACGGCGCGGGTTTCGCTGGAGCCAGCGGACACCGGGCGTTCCGGGATCTGGATGATGGTTTCGGCAAGCACCTGTTTGATCGGGCCGACGAGGTGGCGCATGGAGGCGATAATGTGGCTGCCGATGTCGGCAAGCGCACCGCCGCCGCTGGCCGGGTTCAGGCGCCAGCCCCACGGAACCTGCGCGTCGGCCATGAAGTCTTCCGCATGGATGCCGCGCATCGAGCGGATCTCGCCGATCTCGCCGCTTTCGATGATGTCCTTGGCAAGGAAGATCAGTGGGTTCTTCAGATAGTTGAAGCCGACCTGGGTCACGACGCCCGCCTTCTCGGCCGCCTCAACCATCTCGCGGCATTCCGCGACGGTCGGCGCCAGCGGCTTTTCACAATAGACGTGCTTGCCATGGGCGATCGCCGCAAGCGCCATCTCCTTGTGCAAAAGGTTCGGCGTGGTGATGTCGATGATGTCGATATCCGGATCGGTCAAGAGCTCGCGCCAGTCGGCGGTCGCCTTGCGGAAGCCCAGTTGACCGCGGGCGCGTTCGGCACTCTCGACGGTCACGTCGGCGACCGAAACCAGATCGAGCTCGAAGGGCAGGTCGAAGACCCGCGCGGCAATGGTGAAGCCGAGCGCATGGGCCTTGCCCATGAAGCCCGTGCCGATCAGGCCGATGCCGAGTTTGCGCTTGCTGCCCATGCTGAATTCCTCCCTGGCGGCGCTGCCGTGTTGGTCTGAAATGAAATGAATTTTGCAAGTTTTGTCAATATGGAATGTTTGTTCGAAATAGGATGGCGATACCGACGTTGTGCCGTTTGAAACAGCCAAAACTGTGCGTTCCGGTTAGCCTCACCTTGACGAAGGGGGAATGTGTTAACGCATTTTTACCATGTTCCGTTGGAACATCGCGTTTCGTCATGGTTAACGAATCGCTCCGCAGTGAACGGAGCGGAGCTGGAGTGAAATCAGCATGTGCCGCTGGGCAGCCTATCGCGGGGAGCCGCTGTATCTCGAGGAACTGGTGACCTCTCCGGCGCACTCGCTGATCGAACAGTCCCATTGCGCGACACGGGCCAAGACCGCCACCAACGGCGACGGCTTCGGCATCGCCTGGTACGGCGACCATCCCGAGCCGGGGCGCTACCGCGATATCCTGCCGGCCTGGTCCGACTGCAACTTGAAGAGCATCGCAAGGCAGATCCGCTCGCCGCTCTTCCTCGCCCATGTGCGCGCCGCGACCGGCGGCGGAACCAGGCGCGACAACTGTCATCCCTTCGTCTTCGGCCGCTGGTCCTTCATGCACAACGGCCAGATCGGCGACTTCGAGCATCTGCGCCGTCCGATGGAGAGCATGCTCGACAATGACCTCTATTCGGCGCGCACTGGCACGACGGATTCGGAGCTCCTGTTTCTTCTCGCCATGCAGTTCGGGCTCGACCGCGATCCGCTTGGCGCCATCGCCGAGGCGCTCGCCTTTATCGAACAGCTTGCCGAGCATCTGGAGCGGCAGGTGCTGGTGCGCTTCACCGCAGCTTTCTCCGACGGCCAGGATCTCTACGCCGTGCGCTACGCCTCCGACTGGAAGGCGCCGACGCTCTATGCCGCACCGATGGGCCCGAGCGGTGGCTATTGCCTCGTCTCCGAGCCGCTCAACGACGACGACAGTGCCTGGGTCGAAATCCCCGACGGCACCGCGGTCATCGTCGGCGAAAACGGAGTCGATGTTGGGCTGTTTTCGACCAAGGGCACGCCGGTCAGATCTCGCCAGATGGCCTGAGCCGGCGGCGCTTTCGGCTTCGACGAGGACGACGCGCCCCTCATCCGGCTGCCGCCACCTCCTCCCCGCAGGTGGGGAGGAGGGACGCGTGGCGCTCGCTCGTCCACGACTGGTTCTTCGAGAAAGCGACCGATTATCATCGTTCTCGAGGTTAGACGGGAGAAGCTAAGCCCGCAGCCAACGGGACGCGATATCGCGTGTGCCGCGTCCCCTCGCCCCGCTTGCGGGGAGAGGGTTCGGGTGAGGGGCATTTGCCATGAGATCGATTGTTTAGCGCGCCAGCTGCTCGGCAATCATCGCCGCCAGCTTCTCCGCCACCGCGTCCTTGTCCATCTCTGGCCAGTCGTCATTGCCGGCATGTGAGATCAGCTTCACCTTATTGCGGTCGCCGCCCATGATGCCGGTTGCCGGCGAGACGTCGTTGGCGAGGATGAAGTCGGCGCCCTTTCGCTCGAGCTTGGCGCGGCCGTTGTCGGCGACGTTTTCGGTCTCGGCGGCAAAGCCGATGACGAGCTTTGGCCGCTTCGCATGGTGGCCGACCGTCTTCAGGATATCGGGGTTTTCAGCAAGCTGCAGCGGCGGCGGCGCCTCGCCCGGCTTCTTCTTGATCTTGTTGCCGGCGGCCGTCGCCACCCGCCAGTCGGCAACGGCGGCGACCATGACGGCGACATCGGCGGGAAGGGCGGCAAGCACCGCATCGCGCATCTCTTCGGCCCGCTCCACATGCACGACTTTCACACCAACCGGATCCGGGATCGTCACCGGGCCGGAGACCAGCGTGACGTCGGCGCCGAGCTTTGCTAGCGCCGCGGCGATCGCATGGCCCTGCTTGCCGGAGGAGCGATTGGCAATGTAGCGCACCGGGTCGATCGGCTCATGCGTCGGCCCTGAGGTGACGACGACGCTGCGCCCGGCAAGCGGTTTTGGCGCGCCTAAGAGCAGGTCTTCAACGGCCGCGACGATCGCCAGCGGCTCACTCATGCGGCCTTCGCCGGCCTCGCCGCTTTCGGCCATTTCGCCCGCTTCCGGGCCGATGAAGCGGAGGCCGTCCCTCGCAAGCGTCGCCCGGTTGCGGCGCGTCGCCGGATGCGCCCACATTTTCGGGTTCATCGCCGGCGCAACCAGGACAGGGCGGTCCGTTGCCAACAGAATGGTCGAGGCGAGATCGTCCGCATGGCCGTTCGCCATCCTCGCCATCAGGTCGGCGGTCGCGGGTGCCACGACGATCAGATCGCATTCGCGCGCCAGCCGAATATGGCCGACGTCCTGCTCGTCCTCGCGCGAAAACAGGTCGAGATAGACATGCGAGGCCGAAAGCGCGCCGACGGCAAGCGGCGTCACGAACTCCTGTGCGCCCGCCGTCATGACCGGCCGCACGCTTGCACCGCGCTCCCTGAGCCGTCGGATGAGATCGAGGCTCTTATAGGCCGCGATGCCGCCGGAGATGATGAGGAGAATACGCTTGCCCGACAGTGTCATTTGCACCCGGCCCTTCGGCCGTCCTCTCGCCCGGCATGGGCTGCCGAGCCTACGCGATACCAGAATAGTCCAGGCGATCGGCCTCACCGACGCCTTTGATGTCGAACCTACTTGAGCGATCTGCCGGGCGCAACGTGTCCGGAGGGGCCGGCATGTCGAGGGGGCGGAACAAAAGCCGCGCCGCTTGTGTCAACCGGGGCAGGGGCTGTTGCCGAAGCCTGATAATGCGGTTAATCCGCTCTCAATCCGCGGGGGCTAAGCTTCTTCCATGCGAATAAATGCGATCACAAACTGGGCCTATGGCGTGACCGTCCTTCTGACGGGGCTTTCCGGTGCCGCCTTCATCCTGTCGACCGACAGCGCGATCAAGGAACGCCAGGCGGTTGAGCAACATCTGGTGCTTGATACACTCGGCGAAGAGCTTGCGCTCGGGGCTGAAACGCGAAGTGACGAGGCACGTCTTTATGTGATGCGCGGCGACGAGCGCCATCTGGAAGCCTTCCACCGCGCCGAGGAAGAAGAACGCCGGCGCGAGGAGGCGACCAAGACCGCGACCAATCTTGGCGCAACGCCGGCGGAGATCGCCGCCTTGCAGGATATCGTTCGCGAGGCGGAAGCGCTCGACAAGGTCGAGGTTGCCGCCATCGATGCCTATCAGAAGGGTGACCGCGCCGGCGCGCAGGTAAGGCTCTTTGGGCCCGAGCACGAGCGTCTGCAGACCGCCCTTCTTGAGACGGTGGCGCGGTTCAGGGACCTGACCAACGTCCGCACCGGCGCGGCCCTCAACGAGGCGCAGGAGCGCAGCGATTGGTATGCGGCGGCCGCCAAGACGATGCTCGGCATCACCGCCGCCCTGTTCCTGAGCGTGCTCTATTTCATCCTCAAGCGCCGCGTCGCCATGCCGCTTACCCGCATGAGCGGAATCGTCACCCGCCTCGCCGAGCAGGATTACGCCGTGGAAGTCCCGCTCGATCGCCGCAGCGACGAGATCGGCGAGATGAACAAGGCGATCCATATCTTCCGCGAAAACGGCCTGGAGCGGGACCGTCTGGACGCGGAGCGGCGGCTAGACCAGCAGACCAAGGATCTCATCCTGCAGATGATGCACCGGCTGCAGGCCTGCCAGAGCCAGGACGAACTGGCCGAGGTCGTCGCCCGTTTCGCGCCGCAGGTCTTTCCCAACCTCGCCGGCCATCTCTATGTGCTGAACGACAGCCGGACGCTCCTGTCGCGCGTCGGTACCTGGCTCGATCCGCAGCACTCGGCGCCGACGTTTCCGTCCAGCGCCTGCTGGGGGCTCCGCCGCGGCCGGCCGCATGTCAGCAACCGTGGCCACAGCGACATCGCCTGCCAGCACCTCGACGATGAAGGCGTGATCGGCCTCTGCGTGCCGCTGACGGCCCAGGGCGACACGATCGGGCTCCTCTACTTCGAGGAACGGTCTGAGGAGGAATTCGCGGTCGAGGCGTCGCGCCTCTATCTCGAACTGATCGCCGAAAACATCGGGCTTGCCGTCGCCAATCTTCAGCTGCGCGAGAAGCTTACCAATCTCGCCGTCCGCGATGCGTTGACGGGCCTGCTCAACCGGCGCTGCCTCGATGAGGCGCTGAACCGGCAGCCGCGCGGGCAGGCCGGCAAGCCGCTCAGCTGCCTCATGATCGACATCGACCACTTCAAGCGCTTCAACGATGAGTTCGGCCACGATGCCGGCGACGTCGTCATGCAGTATGTCGCGCAGATCATCGTCGACACGGTCGGCGATGCCGGCAGTGCCTACCGTTTCGGCGGCGAGGAGTTCACCGTGCTCATGCCCGACGCCGGCGAAGCCGAGGGCTTCGAGCTTGCCGAGCGGCTGAGGACGCGGATCGGCACGACGCCGCTGTCGCATCGCGGCCGGATTCTGGGCACGGTTTCGGTCTCGGTCGGCGTTGCCTCGGCGCCGGACGATGGGCCTGTAGCCACGCTCCTGACCCGGGCCGATGCCGCTCTTCTCGACGCCAAGAACCACGGCCGAAACCGGAGCGTGCGGGCCTCCGGGCTCGTCTTCGGCGACGACGAGGTGCAGCGCAGCCTCGCCTGATCCCCTGGCCCCCGCAGGTCTGTATCGAAGGGCCCGCCTTGAAACGGGCGCATTCGATGCTATCTATGACCGCGATAGAAATTTGAACAGGATACACGCATCGATGGATTTCACCCTGACCGCCAAGCCGAACCGTCTTGCCATCAGGGAAAACCGTATCCATGCCTGCTTCGATTTCACTCTCCCGTATTTCGTGGTCCGCGCCTGAGGGCCGAAGCCTCCTTTCCGATCTCGACCTGAGCTTTGGTCCCGTTCGCACCGGCCTTGTCGGTCGCAATGGCGTGGGAAAATCCACCCTGCTGCGACTGGTCGAGGGAACGCTGGCGCCGCAGGCCGGCAAGGTCAGCGTCGTCGGCAGCCTCGGCGTGCTCAGCCAGACCGTTCAGGTCGCGGCCGACGAGACCGTCGCCAATCTCTTCGGCGTCACCGACGCGCTTGCGGTTCTGCAGAAAGCAGAAGAGGGGGGCGCCACCCTTGACGAACTGGCTTCCGCCGACTGGACGCTGGAGGCCCGCATGGAGGAAGCGCTGGCGCGCGTCGGTCTGGACGCTTCGGCGGAAACGCGCCTTGCCGCCTTGTCCGGCGGGCAGATGACCCGCGTGAAGCTTGCCGCGCTCGTCTTCAAGGAGCCTGACTTCATCCTGCTCGACGAACCCACCAACAATCTCGACCGCGAGGGGCGGGCGGCCGTCGCTGCGCTGATGGCGGGCTGGCGCGGCGGCGCCATCGTCGTCAGCCATGATCGCGAACTCCTGGAAGAGATGGACGCAATCGTCGAACTGACAACGCTCGGCGCCACCACCTACGGCGGCAATTGGAGCCACTATCGTGAACGCAAGGCGATCGAGCTGGCGTCTGCTCGCCACGATCTCGCCGATGCCGAGCGGCGTCTGGCCGAGGTCGAGCGCAAGACCCAGGAGACGGCCGAACGCAAGGCGCGCAAGGATGCCGCCGGCCGCCGCAAGCGCGCCAAGGGCGACGAACCGCTGCTCTTGCTCGACGCCAGGAAGGAGCGTAGCGAAAAGACCGGCGGCGACAATGCCCGCCTTGCGGACCGGCGACGGGACCAGGCGGTCGGCGATCTCGTCGAAGCGCGCGAGCGCATCGAAATCCTGCAGCCGCTGACTGTTCGCCTGCCGCCGACCGGACTGCCTGCCGGTCGCAGTGTCCTGCAGGTCGATAACGTCGGCGTCGGCTATGAACGGGGGAAGCCGGTCGTCGACCGGCTGTCGCTCTCGATCGTCGGGCCGGAGCGCGTTGCGCTTACCGGCCGCAACGGTTCGGGCAAGACGACCCTGCTGTCGCTGCTGACGGGTGATCTACAGCCATGGTCCGGCAGCGTGCGCCTGCTCGTCGATCACGCCGTGCTCGACCAAAAGGTAAGCCTGCTCGATCCCGCGCTCTCTATCCGCGACAATTTTCGGGGTCTCAATCCTGATGCCAGCGAGAACGATTGCCGGGCAGCGCTCGCCCGCTTCATGTTCCGGGCCGATGCTGCCCTGCAGGTCGTCTCGAGCCTCAGCGGCGGCCAGATGCTGCGGGCCGGTCTGGCCTGCGTGCTCGGTGGTCGCAATCCGCCGCAGCTCCTGATCCTCGACGAGCCGACCAACCATCTGGATATCGATTCCATCGAGGCGGTCGAGGCGGGGCTCAGGGCCTATGACGGCGCGCTGCTCGTCGTCAGCCACGACCGGGCCTTCCTGGAGGCGATCGGCATCACCAGGCGGATCGAACTTTCCTGACGGGACTATTCCGCCCAGCGCGCGTCGCCGGTAAAGGCGATCGTCAGCCAGCGGTCATGGCCGGGATCACCGATCTCCTCGCCGATCTCGGCGCGGATCCGGTCGAGTTCGGCGAGCGTGCCGACCTTGGTTTCGGGCGTTCCGATCAGATAGACCTCGATCGTCTTGGAGCGCCCGACCTTGGCGACATAGGTGCGGTAATCGGCAAAGCCGTGGCGTGTGACGGCGTTCGCCGCTGCCTGCCGCACGCGCTCGTCAAGCTCGGCGGGTGCGACGAGGAAGATCTCCTTCAGCGCCTGGAAGACCGTGCGGATCGGCAGCGGGATCAGGCAGAGCGTCAGCACGATCAGGATCGCCGGGTCGACATAGGGCGTGACGTACTCGTAGGCCGTTCCCTTCAAGGCGGCGGCGATCGCAAAGGCGACGAGCAGGGCGGAGGTAATCGCGCCGGACATCGCCCAGGCGCGCACGTCGAGCGCCAGGAACTCCGAGCCGATCGGCCGGTTCGCCCGGCGTACATAGAAGAACATGAAGGCGCAGATCACCACGACGACGGCGGCATAGGCGATCGCCCAGTCGAAGGCGAGGTGATTGCCGCCCGACAGAATGGAGCCGACGGCGTTCACCATCGCGTAGAAGGAAAGCAGGGTCAGAAGGCCGGCATTGAAGAGCAGCACCATCGGTTCGATGTGCCAGAAGCCCATCTGGAAGCGCTTGCTCGGTTTCGGGATAAGCTGCGTCACGCCAAGCGCAAGCAAGGTCATGGAGGCGTCGACGGCCGAGAAGACGCCGTCGAACACGATGGAAACCGAGCCCGATAGCAGACCGAAGATAACGCCCGTCACCCCGACGACCACGGTGGCCGCGATCGATTGTTTGAGGACTGTCTGTTCGCTTGGCGCACTCATGATCTTGTTATTACTCCGGTTTTGGTGGGGTGCGTAGGCGTTGGCAGTGTCGAAATGGTGGCAAGACGGGTGGATGGCGCTGCAAGCATAGCGTTTCGGCCAGCCGCAAGACAGCCGCCCAGGGCCTGGTCCGGGGCGTGCAGTTGTCTTTCGCCGGTCGTGGGCTCAGAATTGACGAAGGCCCGCGGCAGGAGAATGGGCTGTGGAGGGGACATGATCGTCGAGATGCTGCTCGGTGCACTCTTCGTGTGTGGCACGGTCGCACTGACGCTTGCTGCGTACTTCCTGATGCGGCTGATCATGGGCGGCGAGGCCGAGGGCCATGAAAAGGAGCTGGCCAGTTCGGTCATCTTCCGGATCTCGGCACTGCATGGCCTGATCCTTGCGCTCGTGTTCGCGCAGGAGATGGTCGAGTACCAGCAGCTCAAATACGAAATGGCGACCGAAGCCGGCGCTATCGCCGACATCTACTATGATGCCGCACGCTACGGTGAAGGCTTCAAGGCACCGATCCAGCAGGCGATATCCGCCTACGTGTCCCAGGTGATCGACGGCGAGTGGCAATCATTGGCGGACAAGGGCCGTCTTTCAAATGAGGCCTGGGCGTTCTGGGACAAGGCCTACCAGCATGTGCTGAACCTCGTGCCCGCCGACAAGCGTCAGGAGAGCCTGCGCAGCCAGATGCTGGAGCGGCTGCACGACGTTTCGCAGAGCCGGACCAAGCGGGAAAGCAACGTCGCGGACTCGATCGACAGCATCTTCTGGTTCGCGGCACTCTCCGGTGTGATCTTCATCGCGCTCGCCTATTATGCCTATCCGCCGAGACGGCGGAACCTGCTGCTGCTCTGCCTCTTCGGCGCCTATACCGGCATCATCCTGTTCCTGATCTACGCCTTCTCCAATCCGTATCAGCCGCCGGCAGCACTGGCGCCGGGGCCACTCGAACGGGTGCAGGAGCAGATCAACGCGTCGCCCGCGACCGGCTTATAACCGGTGTCAAGCGAACTGCCCCAGCCGCAGCAGGTCTCCCGTGGCGGCGCCATCGTCGAGCGCCGTGGTGCGCGCGGCCTCAGGACGCGGCGGCGGCATGGAATGGCCGATCGCAAACAGAAGCGCACCTGCCGCAGCAAATGCCCCGAACAGCAGGAACATGCCGGCGCCGCCGACGGCGCCAAGCGCAAGGCCGCCGGTGAGCGGCCCGAGGAAGTTTCCAAACGTCGAGAGCGAATGGGCACCGAAATAGGTGCCGCGGTTGCCGGCGTTGGAAATTCCATCGACCAGCACATATTCCGACGGCACGACCAGCACCTCGCCTATGGTGAAAAGGATCATCGAGGCGACGAGCATTTCCATTCCGGACGAGGCGGCAAAGCCGATTTCGCCGATCAGGAACAGCAGGCTGCCAAGCGACAGCGCATGCAGGGCGCCGATCCGTTCGATGACGAAGCGGGCCGGCGTGCTGGCGACCAGCACCGTTACCGCGTTGGTCGAAACCAGCAGCGCAAAAAGCGTGACGCCGTCCTCAAAGCCGGTATTGAGATACTGCGACAGGGTCACGGACCACTGACCGTGAACGGCGAGAAGCAGCGTGCCGCCGACGACGAAGAAGACCAGGCGCCGGTCACGCAAGGCGGCGACAAGTCCGCGCCAGCCACCGGCACTCCCTGACGTTCGTTCGGTTTCGATAGCCTGCCTGTTGCTTGCCTCCGGTACCGTGAGCAAGAGCACGAGACCGAAGGCTGCGTGGATGACGCCCGCGATGACGAAAAGCGTCACATAGGCAGCGCCGACCCATACGCCGATCAATGGCCCGATCGCCCAGCCGGCATTGATGGCGAGATAACGCCAGGAGAAAACCTTGAGGCGCAGATGTTCAGGCGCCGCATCGCTCATCAAGGCGCGCGCGACCGGTTCAAAAACGGCGGCGGCAACGGCGGAAACGATGTGGGCCAGCGCGAAGGCGGCGATCGATTGTGCCAGTCCGAGCCCGGCCAGCGCCAGTCCGGCCATGAAGAGTGCGACGGTCAACACGCCTTTTCGGCCAATCCGATCGGAGAGCGTGCCGGCGAACGGGCTGACGATCGCGCCGAGCAGCGGCCCCACGCCGATCAACGCGCCGATGCTGGCAGGGTTGAGGCCGAAGTCACGCTGGAGGCGGATTGCAAGGAAGGTCAGGCTCATGCCCTTGGCAATCGTCACCACACCGGAGCCCGCGATGAGAAGCAGTGCGACGAAGCGGCCGGCTTTTTCGGAATAGGCAGTCATCACGGGCACCTGCTGGCTGGAATCCGCCCGGTCTCCTTAAGAGATGGGGCGGCATAAAAGGAAGAAACGCCTATGCGATTACAGCCGGCACGTGTGTTCGGCAAGGGGCGTCGATTCCCAATGGGGCCCGGCATGAACAGAAAAGCCCGAGGCGGCCGTCGGCCGCCTCGGGGCTATTCGCAACGTGATGGCCGGGCGTTGGCCCGACGACTCAAGTCTTGGCCAGGCGCTCTTGCCAGGCGGCGTAAAGCGGTGTCGTTTCGGCATCGTCGACCGGCACATGGCGGAAGCGCATGGCCTGCTCGGCGAGCGGTTTTGCCAGTTCCGCATAGATCGCTGCGGTCGAGAGGCCAAAGGGTTCGGCGTCGGCATTCGAGTTCGCATAGGCGATCTCGGTGATTCCGGCCATGCGCATGGCCGCCAGGCACATCGGGCAGGGCTGGCCGCTGGCATAGACGGCGGCGCCTTCGAGCCGCGGGGAACGAAGGTTTTGGGCGGCGGAACGCAACGCGTTCAGTTCCGCATGCGAGGTAGGGTCGCCGGATGACAGCATCTCGTTGACGCCGCGACCGACGATCTCGCCATCCTTGACGACGACGGCGCCGAAGGGGCGTCCGCCTTTCTCGATGTTGCGGCGGGCAAGCGTTACTGCCTCGGCCAGATAGGTCTGTTCCTGGGTCATGAGAGTTCTTTCTAGCGTGCGCCGGCGTCGGCCAGCAGCCTCTCGATCTTGCCATAGCCGCGCTGGCGGGCATGGGTCAGCGGGCTGACACCCTCGCCATCGGCAAGGTTCACGTCGGCGCCGGCCTTGATCAGCAGGCGTACGATCTCGATGTGCTTTTCACCGCCACTGCCGAGGATGATGGCTTCGAGCAGCGCGGTCCAGCCGAGGCGGTTGACGTGATCGACGTCGATGCCGGCTTCGATCAAGGTCTTGACGGTCTCGACATGGCCGCGCTCTGCGGCCGGGATCAGCGCCGTTCCGCCATAGCGGTTGGTGCTCTTGAGGTCGGCGCCATTGGCAAGCGTCAACTTCAGGATGTCGAGATGCCCACGCGCGCCGGCATAAAGATAGGGGCTGTCCTGGATCTTGTCCTTGGCGTTGACGTCGGCGCCGGCCTCGATCAGGGCACGCGCCGCATCGACGCGATTTTCATGGGTGGCGGCGAGCAGCGCCGTCGCACCGCTGGCGTCGCGCGCTTCGATGCTCGCGCCTTCCTTGAGCAGCGCCTTGACCTTGTCTGGATCGCCGGTCTCGGCGGCGGAGATCAGCTGGTTTTCAAGCATCGAGGCCCCCACGGTTTGAGGTGCAAGGCTGAAGGCGGCAATGGATGCGCCGATCAGCGAGCCGAAAAGTCTTGGTCGCATTTGTTCTTTCCGATCATGCGGGCCGGCCGAATGGGTCGGTCGATCGCAATGGTTCCGGTTAAGAGCGGACGAGGAAACCTCGAAAGGGCTCCATCCGTGCCGCTCTTGCTCATCGCAATCTCGTGCTTACTTGAGCCGATCCGTGACCTTTTCAAGGGCGCAAGACACGCGTCGTCGCCGAACGTCTCCCGCGCCCGGCGTGGCCCTCCCGTGTGCGACCATAGGCAGTGCCGCATTCATTTGGAAATTAAATGTATGAATGCTATCAAGTGGAAATATGAATGATCAACCTTTCGATCTGGATCTGCTGAAAGCCTTCGCGGCGGTGGCCGATTGCGGCGGTTTCACCGCTGCGGCCGGCCGGCTCAATTCCACCCAGTCGACCGTCAGCCAGAAAGTCCTGCGGCTGGAAGAGCAGGCCGGCCATCGGCTGCTCGAACGCAGCCATCGCCAGGTCCGCCTGACGGAAGCGGGCGAGCAGTTGATCGGCTATGCACGGCGCATGCTGGCGTTGGACGCGGAAGTGCGGCAGCTTCTCTCGGGCGCATCGGTTGCCGCGACGCTGCGCCTCGGCCTGCCCGAGGACTTTGCAGCCGGCCGCACGACCAGCACACTCGCGGCCTTTGCCCGCCGCCACGAGAATGTCAGGCTCGAAGTGACGAGCGGGCTCAGCCGCGAGCTGCGGTCGCTCTATGATCGTGGCGAGCTCGATATCGTCGTCGTCAAGCAGCGCCGCGGCACGGGCGATGCCGTGAAACAGTGGCAGGAAAGCCTGTGCTGGATCGACAGCGCCGCCCATCCTGTTCTGGCGCTCGATCCTCTGCCGCTCGTCGTCTTTCCGCCGCGCGGCCTCTATCGCGACGACATGGTGGCGGCACTGGATGCCTCAGGGCGACGCTGGCGCGTGAGTTATACCAGTTCCAGCCTCGCCAGTATTCAGTCGGCGGTCGCCGATGGGCTGGGCATCAGCCTGCTGCCGGCCCGCGTCGTCCACGACCGGCACCGGACGGTGGGGCCGCAGCAAGGACTGCCGATGATCGAGACGATGGAGATCGCCCTCTATTACCGGCCCGAGGCCGGCGCGCTGGTCACGCGGTTGGCCGAAGACCTCTCGGCGCTCATCGGCGATGACAGTCGGGACGAGGTATGACCTCGCCTTCGTAGCTCACCCCAATCCGTCGGCGGAAATGTCCAGAACGGTATCAGAGCATCGAGCGGCTGAGGCCGCCATCGATGGGCAGCGCCACGCCGGTGATGTAGCTTGCCTGACGGCCCGCGAGGAAGGCTGCGGCCGCCCCGAATTCCGCCGGCGTGCCGTAGCGGCCGATCGGGATGTCGCGTTGGCTGCGGGCTGCGACCGTCTCGACATCGAGCCCTTCGCTTTCGGCGTCCATCCGGTCGAAGCTGAGCGTGCGGTCTGTGGCAAGCCTTCCGGGCAGAAGCAGGTTCACGGTCACGCCGTCGGCAGCGACCTCGCCGGCGAGCGTCTTCAGCCAGCCGGCAACCGCACTTCTGAGCGCATTCGACGCGGTGAGCCCGACGATCGGTTCGCGGATACTGGTGGAGGCGACGGCGATAATGCGCCCGAACTGGCGTTCCCGCATGCCGGGCAGCAGCCGGCCGGCGATGCGCATGCCGGCCAGCACCATGGTCTCGAATTGAGAACGCCAGAAGTCCGGTTCGATGACCGAGGCAGGTGAGGGCGGCGGCCCGCCGCCATTCAGCACCAGAATGTCGATCGCGCCGAAATCGGCTTCGAGCTGGTCCAGCAGGCCATCGAGGCTTTCGGGCTTCGAGAGGTCGAGGGCGTAGCCGCGCGCCGAAGGGCTGATGTCGCTTGCCACCTTGGCCGCCGATGTCGCGTCGCGGCCGGTGAGCGCCACGATGACGCCTTCGCCGGCGAGAGCCTCGGCAATACCGCGCCCCAGCCCCTTGCTGCCGCCAAGCACCAGCGCACGTTTTCCGGCGATACCAAGATCCATGACCGACCCTCCTCGATTGCGGAATTCAGAATGGCTCGGCATCCGAGCTACACCAGATTTCCTCGCAGCGGAATCGTTTTGACGTCAGTGGATGTCGGAATGCAAAAGCCCGGCCGCACCGCGGCCGGGCTCTCAAGCGCCCTCCCTCATTCTGTCGCTTAGCGGCAGATGCGGATTTTCTTGTAGTAGCGGTTGCCGTAGCTGTCGTAGCGCTTCACCGTCTTCAGGAAGCAATAGGGTTCGTCCTCGTAGTAGTAGGGTCCGCCATAATAGCTGCCGACGTAGCCGACACGGCCGCTCCAGCCATGACCGTAGTAGCCGTTGCCGAAGCCGATCGAAATGCCACCGGCCTGCGAAGGTGCTGCAAAGGAGATGGCAGCGGTAATGGCGACAGCGGCTGCGACGATGAACTTGCGCATGATGATCTCTCCTCCGGATGGGTTGGGATGAACCTTTGTCATCCATGAGACGAAAGTCGCATGAAGCCGAGATATTCGCAGTTCCGGATGGAACAGGATGCTGCCGGCGGTTGCGCTGGATCGCAATCGGCCGGCCACAGTCCGTGCCGGTTGCCGGCCGTTGCGGCCTTCAAGCGGCCTTCGGCGCCGCAGGTTCACGAATGCGGGCCATCGCGAACACGTCGGCCAGCACACCGTTCCTCAGCGCATAGGCCCGGTGCGTACCCTCCATCTCGAAGCCGGCCTTGCGGTAGAGTGCGATAGCGGGCTCGTTGTCGGTAAAGACCGTAAGCTCGATGCGGCTGATGCCGAGCCAGTTATCGGCGGCGTCGATCAGAGCGGTCAGCAGCGACTTACCGATGCCCTCGCCGCGATGGTCGTCGTCGACGCGGATCCCAAGGGCCGCGGAATGATGCCGGCGCCCCTTGCTGCGATGCAGTCCGGCCATGCCGAGGATCCGGTCGGCGCGCTCGGCGACGATGACGACGCTGACGTCCGAGAGGCTCTCCAACCACTTGCGTGTCTGTTCCGGGGTGGCGAACGGCTGGCGCAGCGTGCCCGAGCGGATGCCCGGCTGGCTCATCAGCGCCGCGATCGCTTCGAAATCGACGACGCGGGCCGCGCGGATGTTGATATCTGAAGGGTCGTTTGCGTCGGTCATTGTTTCCTCTCTTTGGTTCCGAGGAAACAGGTCCCAACCCTGCTCGCCTCGGCAGGGTTGGTGGGGGACATTTCGCTTAAGTCAGCGCAACAGGTCTCCCGCACACCCCTGGGGTATGCGTGCAAAGCACCATGACGAGAATAGAGCGATTATCCATGCGGGAAGGATAGCAAGCGTGGGTAGAAAGACAAGCCCGCCGCGCCGGTTCGGGCGCGGGCGGGATCAGGTCACCTGCCAGGCGATATAGGCGAGCGTGGCGGCGATGAGCCACAGCGCGATGCGGCCGGAGCGCGTGTGTTTCGCTTCCGCCTTGCCGATCGCATGCGCGGTCTCGGCGTCGAAGCGCAGACCGTTTTCGCTCATCGCCATGATCTCGCTCGAAAACTTCTCCGTGCGGGCGGCGATTTCGGGCGCGGCTTCAGCCAGCCTGAGTGCGGCATGCAGGCCGTCGCGCAAATCGGTGACGATGCGCTTCGGTCCGAGATTGTCGCGGATCCACTTGCCGACGACCGGCTCGGAGGCCTTCCACATGTTGAAGCGCGGATTGAGCGTGCGAGCCACCCCTTCAACGACCACCATGGTCTTCTGCAGCATGACGAGCTCGGGGCGGGTCTGCATGTCGAAGAGCTCAGTGACCTCGAAGAGCAACGTGAGCAGCTTCGCCATCGAAATGGTTTCGGCCGGCTGGCCGTGGATCGGCTCGCCGATCGCGCGGATCGCCTGGGCGAAACTCGCAGCGTCGTGGTGCGAAGGGACATAGCCCGCCTCGAAATGCACGTCGGCCACGCGCTGGTAGTCGCGGGTGATGAAGCCGAAGAGGATCTCGGCCAGGAACCGGCGTTCCTTCTTGCCGAGGCGGCCGACGATGCCCATGTCGACGGCGACGATATGGCCGGCATCGTCGACGAAGAGATTGCCCTGATGCATGTCGGCATGAAAGAAGCCGTCGCGCAGCGTGTGGCGCAGGAAGGACTGGATCAGCACTTCGGCTAGAAGGTTGAGGTCGTGGCCTGCGGCCTTCAAGCCCTCGATGTCCGACATCTTGACGCCGTCGATCCACTCCATGGTGACGACGTCGCGTCCGGTCCGCTCCCAGTCGACCTTCGGCACGCGGAAGCCGGAATCGTCCTTGGTGTTCTCGCCAAGCTCGGAAAGGGCGGCCGCCTCCAGACGAAGATCCATCTCGATCTTCGTCGTCTGTTCCAGCGTCTTGGTCACCTCGACCGGCTTCAGCCGGCGGGTGTAGGGCAGGAAACGCTCCTGCATATGGCTGACGAGATACATCGCCTCGATGTCGGAGGCGAAGCGCTGCCGCACGCCGGGACGGATGACCTTGACCGCGACCTTCTCAGGGCCGCTGTCGCGCATCACGATCGCCGGGTGCACCTGAGCGATCGAGGCCGCGGCCATCGGCTCGGAAAACTCGGCATAGAGATCATCGACCGTCCGGCCGAGTGATCCCTCGATCGCGGTCTTCGCCTCGTTCTGCGGGAAGGTCGCCATGCGGTCCTGCAACAGCGACAGGTCTGCGGCAAACTCCGCGCCAACGACGTCGGGGCGGGTTGCGAGGAACTGGCCGATCTTCACATAGGAGGGGCCGAGCCGGGCGACGGCGCGCGACAGCCGGTCGCTACGCTCCTCTCCCGGCACTCTGCGCCGCGCCAAAAGTCCGGCCGCCTTCTGGGCGAAACGGGCAAAGGGTGGCAGGTGCTCCGTCGGGACGGCCGAGACGACGCCTTCGCGCACGAGAACCCAGCCGATCCGCGCGAGGCGGATATATGCTCCAGGCGTGCTCATCGGGATCAGATTTTCCAGCCGGAATGCAGCGCTGCGATGCCGCCGGTGTAATTGGTGAAGGAGACGCGCGAGAAGCCCGCTTCCTTGATCATCGTCGCGAAGTCCTTCTGGTTCGGAAACTTGCGGATCGATTCCACCAGATACTGGTAGGGCGCTTCATCGCCGGTGATCAGCTTGCCGAACTTAGGGATCGCGTTGAACGACCAGGCATCATAGAAGCGGTCGAGCAGCGGCATTTCCACTTCGGAGAACTCCAGCACCAGCAACCGGCCGCCGCGCTTCAGCACCCGGTATGCCTCCTTCAGCGCCACGTCGATGCGCGGCACGTTGCGGATGCCGAAGGCAATCGTATAGGCGTCGAAGGTATTGGCCTCGAAAGGCAGGTCCTCGGCATTGGCTTCGACGAAATCGAGATTGGCGGAGAGCTTCTTCTTCTCGGCGCGCTCGGCGCCGACGGCCAGCATCGAGCCGTTGATGTCGAGCACCGTCGAATGCGCCTTGCGGTCGGAGGCTTCGATGATGCGGAAGGCGATATCGCCGGTGCCGCCGGCAACGTCGAGCGTCCTGTAGCCCTCGCGGCGTGGCGGGTTGAGGGCCGCGATCATCGCATCCTTCCAGGCGCGGTGCAGGCCGGCCGACATCACGTCGTTCATGATGTCGTAACGCTTGGCCACCTTGTGGAAGACGTCGTTGACAAGCGGCTGCTTCTCGCCCGTGCCGACGTTGCGGAAACCGAAAGATGTTTCCATGCCGCCATCGGCCGATACGCGCTGATCCGTCATACGAAGAACTCCACCTGAACCAATTTTTCCGGCACCATAGCGAAAAGGCCCGTCACACGCTATCTCGTGGGCGGGACTGCGGCTGCGGCATAGCGCACCCCTATAGGATAAGAAGGCCGCCAAGGAAATGCCAACCACCGCATCCGGTGGCTGAGATCGAAGGAGTGCATTCATGCCGGAGTTGCCCGAGGTCGAAACCGTCAAGCGCGGCCTCGCGCCGACCATGGAAGGCGCGCTGCTCGTGAATGCGGAATTGCGCCGGCCGGATCTGAGGTTTCCCTTCCCGGAGAATTTCTCCTCGACCGTTGCCGGCCAGCGCATCGTCTCGCTGTCGCGCCGCGCCAAGTATCTGATGATCGATCTGGAAGCCGGTGACGTGATCATCGCCCATCTGGGCATGTCCGGTTCCTTCCGCATCGAGGTGGGGCCGGCGGCAACAACGCCCGGCGAATTCCACCATCCACGCGGCAAGGATGAAAAGCACGATCACGTCATCTTCCATCTCGACGGTGCGCAAGGCCCGGTGCGGGTGATCTACAACGACCCGCGCCGCTTCGGCTTCATGGACCTTGCTCGCCGCGACACGGTGGCGAGCCACGCCTATTTCCGCGCGCTCGGCGAGGAGCCGACCGGCAACGTGCTCGATGCCGCCTATCTCGCCGCACGCTTTTCCGGCAAGGCCCAACCGCTGAAGGCGGCGTTGCTTGACCAGAAGAACATCGCCGGTCTCGGCAATATCTATGTCTGCGAGGCGCTCTGGCGCTCGCACCTGTCGCCGCTGAAACCGGCCGGCGCGCTCGTCGACAAGCGCGGCAAGCCGAAGGAGGGGCTCGTGCGCCTGACGGATGCGATCCGCGAGGTCATCGCCGATGCCATAGCCGCCGGCGGATCGTCGCTGAAGGACCATATCCAGGCTGACGGCTCGCTCGGCTACTTCCAGCACTCTTTCTCCGTCTATGACCGCGAAGGACAGGCTTGCCGCACGCCCGGCTGCGACGGTACGGTCGCCCGCATCGTGCAGGCGGGACGCTCAACCTTCTATTGCCCGCACTGCCAGAAATGAACGCCAGTCCGTGAGCGGTCTGGTGCATGAACCGGAGGAAACAGAAATGACCTACGAAACGCTGCTGGTCGAAACACGCGGCCGCGTCGGCCTGGTGACGCTCAATCGTCCGCAGGCGCTGAATGCGCTGAACTCGACCGTGATGCGCGAGCTTGCCGCGGCGCTGAAGGCCTTCGACGCCGACAAGGAGATCGGCGCCGTGGTCCTCGCCGGCTCGGAGAAGGCGTTTGCCGCCGGCGCCGACATCAAGGAGATGCAGACGCTCGATTTCGTCGACAGCTATCTTGGCGACTTCATCGGCGGCTGGGACCAGGTGGCGGCAGCTCGCAAGCCTTTGATCGCTGCCGTTTCCGGCTACGCGCTTGGCGGCGGCTGCGAGCTGGCGATGATGTGCGACTTCATCATTGCGTCCGAGACCGCGAAGTTCGGCCAGCCGGAAATCACCCTCGGCGTCATTCCCGGCATGGGCGGCTCCCAGCGCCTGACGCGCGCCGTCGGCAAGGCGAAGGCCATGGACCTGGTGCTGACCGGCCGGATGATGGATGCGGCCGAGGCAGAACGCGCGGGACTCGTTTCGCGTGTGGTGGCGCCGGAGAAATTGTTGGAGGAAGTGCTCACCGCTGCCGAAAAGATCGCCTCCTTCTCGCTGCCCGCGGTGATGATGGCCAAGGAGGCCGTAAGCCGCTCGCTGGAGCTGACGCTTGCCGAAGGCCTGCGTTTCGAGCGTCGGCTCTTCCACTCGCTGTTTGCGACCGAAGACCAGAAGGAAGGCATGGCCGCCTTCGTCGCCAAGCGCAAACCGGAGTTCAAACATCGCTAGCCCAGAGCACGGCGCGCAGATTCTGGAAATTGCGCGTTGACGGGGCGGCGGTTTCCCGCTATACGCCGCCCTCAGTTTGGAACGCCATTCTGGGCTTTCCGGAAATACTCCCGAATTGCTTTGATGACAGGTCGCAGTGACCCGGCACGGCGAGGGGCGGAGTTCATGTCAGTTTTCGAAGAGAGGCACAAATGGCCAATACAACTTCGGCGAAAAAGGCGACCCGCAAGATCGCACGCCGCACCGCAGTGAACAAGGCCCGTCGTTCGCGCGTTCGCAACTTCATCCGCAAGGTCGAAGAAGCGATTGCAACCGGCGACCAGGCAGTTGCAGCCGCAGCGCTCAAGGCAGCTCAGCCCGAGCTGATGCGCGCAGCCACCAAGGGCGTCCTGCACGCCAACACTGCATCGCGCAAGGTTTCGCGTCTTGCACAGCGCGTAAAGTCGCTTTCGGCCTAATCCGGCTAAGAAAAATCTGTTAATCGAGAGCCCGGCCCTTGCGCCGGGCTTTTCGGATTCATACTTCTGTCATCGCGATGGTTAATCTGGCGGCTTGGGCTTATGTCAGTGCGATGACAAGATTTATATAACTATTTCAATGGCTTGTGAGAGGTCCTTATCAAAAGGATGTCTCTGACTGGGGGGGCGTTCGGCCCATTCTGAGTCAAGCGAATTTTTATTTTTTTTCTTTTTCGCCAGCTAAGCAAAGAGCGAAAAATCAAAACCCTTGATTCAACAGGGATTCTTCTCGGACTCGGAATGCGGCAAGCAAATGGCGGCCGGAGAGTCAACGGCCAGCGCTTAAGGTTGCGTAAAAATCGCGATTGATCTTGCCCATCGATCCTGCCTAAATGCCCTCCACAGGGGACACGGACCACATCTGTAAAAAGAAGCAAAAGAGGCCATTTCGAAGAAATGGTTTCGATGTTTCTGTCCTTTGTATCAGGGCGGCTCCGCGTCGTTCAATCAGACAAGTCGAAGGTGAAAAAACCGGATGGTTCATACCACTCCGGACGGGAAACTTTCGTCCTGTGATTGTGAGGCGGCCATCTGCAGCACCTGCGTCCGGTCGGACGCCTAGAGGTCGCTGCGGCGCTTTGACGGCTGCCTGTCTTGCCCTTTGATCGGCTACGACAAAGGAAAGATGCAGGAGGCCTCGATGGAGGGTGCAAGCGGCGCCCGACGCGAGGCCAAGGTCCAACGCGCGGCTCATCGCTTCGTACGAGGGTGCGACGAGCTGTTGACGAGGAGGAGGATCCGGTACGGCGCGGGAGCGCGTCGAAGGGATTGTTGACGAGAGGCGCGAGGGGACATCCTCCGGCCCAGCAGGGCAGGTGGGTGCGCGTAGCGCGCAGCGAGGCGGGAGATGAGGAGCCCGGCGTCGTCTGCGACTGTGACGTTCGGCGAAAGCGGCATGGCCCATACGGGCGCCGCGGGCGACGGACATAAGAGATGAGGCCGGCAGCGATGACGGCATCTGAACATGAATTGGAAGGCGGCAAAATGCAGATGAATTTGGTGACGGCGGGCGCACTTCAGAAAGAAGGAGACGCATTTCAAGCCGGAAGCAATCTATCTCAGGCGGCGGGGGAAAAAACCGACATGAGGCACGACGCACTGTTCGAGCGGGTAAGTGCGCGTCTCAAAGCTCAAGTCGGTCCGGATGTCTTTGCAAGCTGGTTTGGGCGTCTGAAGCTCCATTCCGTATCCAAGAGCGTTGTGCGCCTTTCGGTGCCGACCACGTTCCTGAAGTCCTGGATCAACAACCGTTATCTTGACCTCATCACCTCGATCTTCCAGCAGGAAGACGGCGAGATCATGAAGATCGAGATCCTGGTGCGCACGGCAACCCGTGGCGCCCGTCCGACCACCCAGGAAGAAGCGCTGCCGCAGGCGGCAGAAGCATCTCCGGCTCAGCCCGCGCGCCGTCCGGCCGCAGCCCAGCCGGTGGCAACCGTTGCCGCGGCGACTGTCGCAAGCATGCAGAGGCCGACCCAGGCGCCGCTCTTCGGCTCGCCGCTCGACCAGCGCTACAATTTCGAAAACTTCGTCGAGGGTTCCTCGAACCGCGTGGCGCTTGCCGCCGCCCGGACGATTGCGGAAGCCGGCGCCGGTGCGGTGCGGTTCAACCCGCTCTTCATCCATTCGAGCGTCGGTCTCGGCAAGACGCACCTTCTGCAGGCGATTGCCATCCAGGCGCTGCAGAGCGCGCGTGCGCCGCGCGTCGTCTACCTGACGGCCGAATACTTCATGTGGCGTTTCGCCACCGCGATCCGCGACAACGACGCACTGTCCTTGAAGGAGTCGCTGCGCAACATCGATCTCCTGATCATCGACGACATGCAGTTCCTGCAGGGCAAGTCGATCCAGCATGAGTTCTGCCACCTGCTGAACATGCTGCTCGATTCCGCCAAGCAGGTCGTCGTCGCAGCCGACCGCGCACCGTGGGAACTGGAATCGCTCGACAGCCGCGTTCGTTCGCGTCTCCAGGGCGGCGTCGCCATCGAGATGGACGGCCCGGACTACGACATGCGCCTGGAAATGCTGAAGCGCCGCCTGGACACGGCCCGTCAGGACGACGGTTCGCTCGACATTCCCGGCGAGATCCTGAGCCACGTGGCACGCAACGTGACCGCCAGCGGCCGCGAACTGGAAGGTGCCTTCAACCAGCTCCTGTTCCGCCGCTCCTTCGAGCCGCAGCTCTCGCTCGAGCGCGTCGATGAATTGCTCGGCCACCTCGTCAACGCCGGCGAACCCCGCCGCGTGCGCATCGAGGACATCCAGCGCGTCGTCGCCAAGCACTACAACGTCTCGCGCCAGGAGCTCGTCTCCAACCGCCGCACCCGTGTCATCGTCAAGCCGCGCCAGATCGCGATGTATCTGTCGAAGACGCTGACGCCGCGCTCCTTCCCGGAGATCGGCCGTCGCTTCGGCGGACGCGACCACACGACCGTGCTGCACGCCGTGCGCAAGATCGAGGAGTTGATCTCGGGCGACACCAAGCTCAGCCATGAGATCGAGCTGCTGAAGCGCCTGATCAACGAATAGTCGAGCCGCATTGCCGCAAAAAAAGCCCGGGTTCGCCCGGGCTTTTTTATTTTACCGGACCGCTTTCAGTGCCGGCCGTGGCGGACGCTTCGTCACCGCATTCCCCACACCCTGCTCGGCTCGTGCCTGTTCGATGATCCAGGCGCGAAAGGCCGTGACCGGCGGGCGGTCGAGTGCGGCCGGCGGGTAGACGAGATGGTAGGCAAGCCCGGTCATCACGCCCTCAGGGAAGGGGGCTTCCAGCACACCCTCCGCAAGCTCGCGCGTGACCAGCGACAGGCGCACCAATGCAACGCCGTCGCCGGCCTTGGCCGCCTCGATCGCGCCGTTGCTGTTGACGAAGACCGGCCCTCGCCCGGCGTCCACCCCGTCGGCGCCCGCCGCATCCAGCCACAGCCTCCAATCCTGACGGTGGACGTCGTGCAAGAGCACATGCGCGGCAAGGTCACCCGGCATGTCGAGTGGGTTCCTGGCGCGTAGTGCCGGGTGAAGGACCGGCACCGGGTCGTCATCGATCAATCGTTCGCTCACAAGACCGTCATAGCGACCAAGCCCATGACGGATGGCGATGTCGACCCCATCGCTGTTGAAGTCGGTCAGCCGATTGGTGGTGCTGATGCGCACGTCGATGCCGGGCACCTGTAACTCGAAGGCGCCGATGCGCGGCACCAGCCACTGCGCGGCAAAGGTGGGCGTGCAGCTGACCGTCAGCACCGGCGCACGCTTGCGCGCCGTCAGTTCCTCGGTCGCCTCGCGCATCATTCGGAACGCGCGCCTGAGCGTTGCGAAATAGGTGCTGCCGTCCTCCGTCAGCGCCAACTGTCTCGGCCGGCGCTCAAACAGCGTCACTGCTAACGCCTGCTCCAGTTCGCGCACCTGCAGGCTGACGGCGCCAGGCGTCACGTTCAGTTCTTGCGCGGCCTTGGTAACGCTTAGATGTCGCGCGGTGGCCTCGAAGGCGCGAAGCGAGGCAAGCGAAGGAAGGTATGTCGACATGGTTTAGCCAAACTCAATCATGTGGCGAGAAATGATCGTTTGTTCGAAGCTCAATATCCTGAGAATAATGGCACAAAGTCAAGATGGTAGATGCCATCACGGTTTAGCCTGACAAACAAACGAGGGTTAAGGCAATGACACAAGCAACGCAGGCCAAGGTCATGGGCGCCCGGGAATGGGGCATGTTGATCCTGCTCTCCATTCTGTGGGGCGGCTCCTTCTTCTTCATCGGCGTCGCCGTCAAGGCGTTGCCTCCGGTCACGATCGTGGCGCTCCGCGTCAGTCTCGCGGCGCTCGCGCTGCTCGCCTTCGTTCGACTGATGGGACTGTCGATGCCGCGCGACCCGCGCGTGTGGTTGGCTTTCTTCGGGATGGGGCTGCTCAACAATCTCATCCCCTTCTCGCTGATCGTCTGGGGGCAGACGCATATCGCAAGCGGCCTTGCCTCGATCCTCAACGCCACCACGCCGCTGTTCGGCGTGATCGTCGCGCATCTCCTGACCGATGACGAGAAGCTGACAGCCAACCGGTTTGCAGGCGTCGTCGTCGGCTTCCTCGGGGTTGCGATGATGATTGGCCCGGCAGCGCTCGGTGGGCTCGGTTCGAACCTGCTTGCCCAGGTCGCCGTGCTCGGCGCAGCGCTCTCCTATGCGCTCGCCGGTGTCTTTGCCCGCCGCTTCAAGCGCATGGGCGTGGTGCCGATCGTGACTGCGACCGGTCAGGTCTCGGCCGCAAGCATCATGCTGGTCCCGCTGTCGCTGCTGATCGATCATCCCTGGACGCTTCCCATACCCGGCTTCGACGTCTGGGCGGCGATCGTCGGCATCGCGCTGATTTCCACGGCGCTCGCTTACGTCCTGTTCTTCCGCATCCTGGAAACGGCCGGTGTCACAAACCTGATGCTGGTGACCTTCCTGATCCCGGTCAGCGCCATCCTGCTTGGCGCTTTGTTCCTCGGCGAAACGCTGGAACTCAAGCACTTCCTGGGCATGACCTTGATCGCGGCCGGTCTGGCGGCGATCGACGGGCGGCTTCTGCGCCTCTTTTCCCGGCCGGCCATCGACACCAAGTTAGAGTGCCGCGACAACGCTTGAGCATTTCTGATTTGCACGCATTGCGGGCCGGTGGGCGAAAGCACCACCGGCCCTGTTTTTTTCATCCGGGTTGTCGGCTATTGCTTGCCGCCACCGTCTTTGTTTCAGGAGCTGGAGTTCCGATGCTTTACGCCGTGTTTTGCTACAATCAAGAAGATGTCACGAACGCCTGGACCAAGGAGCAGGACGAAAAAGTCATGCATGATCTGTTGGCCGTACAGAGCAAATATGCGGAGGCAGGCCGGCTTGGGCCGGTGGCGCGCTTGATGCCGACGACGGCGGCGACGACGCTCCGGCACAGTCACAGCGAGACGATCGTAATCGATGGCCCGTTTGCCGAGACGAAAGAGCAACTGCTCGGTTTCTATGTCATCGACTGTGCGTCTCTCGATGATGCGCTCGAGTTCGCCCGTGATCTGAGTTCTGCCAATCCGGCCGCCGGCTCCTATGAAATCCGTCCTCTTGCCATCTACAAACCCAGTGAGCTTGCTTCATGACAGACACAGCCTGGATAGACCTCGCTCTCGTTTCGGCCCGGCCGCAGGCCGTGGGCGCGCTGTTGCGCTATTTCCGCAACCTCGACACTGCCGAAGAAGCGTTTCAGGAGGCCTGTATCCGGGCTTTGAAGACCTGGCCGAAGAGCGGCCCGCCGCGCGACCCCGCCGCCTGGCTGATCTTCGTCGGCCGCAACAGCGGCATCGACAAGGTGCGCCGCCAGTCCCGCGAGACGGCGCTGCCGCCGGAGGAAATTCTTTCCGACCTCGAGGATCAGGAGGGCGCGCTCGCCGACCAGCTCGACGGCTCCCACTATCGCGACGACATTCTTCGCCTGCTGTTCGTCTGCAGCAATCCGGCGCTGCCGGCAACGCAGCAGATCGCGCTGGCGCTGCGCATCGTCTCGGGCCTTTCGGTCAAGCAGATCGCCCGCGCCTTCCTCGTCAGCGAGGCGGCGATGGAACAGCGGATCACGCGGGCCAAGTCGCGTGTCGCGGCCGCCGGCCTTGCCTTCGAGACCCTGGATGCGGCCGACCGGTCAGATCGGCTCGCCGCCGTCGCCACGATGATCTACCTCGTCTTCAACGAGGGCTATTCGGCGATGAACGGCCCGGAAAGCGTCTCGGCCGACCTGTGCCAGGAGGCGATCCGGCTCGGACGCCTGCTGCTTCAGCTTTTCCCGGCCGAGCCGGAGATCAAGGGGCTGACGGCGCTCATGATGATCCAGCATTCGCGGGCGCGCGCCCGCTTCGACGCCGATGGCGCCGTCATCCTGCTTGATGACCAGGACCGCAGCCTGTGGGACCGCTCGCTGATCGACGAGGCCTTGGCGCTGATCGACAGGGCGATGCAGTACCGCCAACCGGGCGCCTACCAGATCCAGGCGGCGATCGCGGCGCTGCATGCCCGCGCCGAGCGTGCGGATGAGACCGACTGGGCGCAGATCGACCTGCTCTACCAGGCGCTCGAGCGGCTGCAGCCCTCTCCGGTGATCACGCTCAATCGCGCAGTGGCGGTTTCGAAGCGTCAGGGGCCGGAAGTCGCGCTGGCGATGATCGCGCCCTTGGCGGAAAAGCTCTCCGGCTATTTCTATTTCCATGGCTTGAGCGGCCATCTCCTGAAGCAGCTCGGCAAGGTCCGCGAGGCGCGTGTGGCCTTCGACCATGCGATTGCGCTTGCGACCAACGCGGCCGAATGCGCTTACATCCGCATGCAGCTCGACAAGCTCGATGAAACGCCTGGTATCGAGATCTCCGAAAGAAAAATCTGACGGTGCCTGTCGGGATCCCTCATGCGCTTTCGTCCTTGGACCGAGAACGAAATCCAAGGAGAGAAATCAGTGACCACCAGCCTCGTTATGCCCGCCCCAACGGCAAAGTCGATCATCCTCGGCCGCTTCCTCAGCGGCGTGCTAGTCGCCTTCCTGATTTTCGATGCCGTCATCAAGCTTGTGCCGCTTGCTGTCGTCACCGAAACCATGGTCGCGCTCGGCTATTCCGCCGACCAGGGTCTGGCGCGGCTGCTCGGCATTCTCACATTGTTGTGCACGGTGCTCTATGTGATCCCGCGCACCTCGATCCTCGGCGCCATTCTGCTCACCGGCTATCTCGGCGGGGCGATGGCGACGCATCTGCGGGCCGGCAGCCCGCTCTTCACCCATCTGCTTTTCGGCTTCTATCTCGGCGTGATCGCCTGGGGCGGCCTCTGGCTTCGGGATCCGCGGCTGCGCGCCCTCATTCCCTTCAGCAACTGACAGAAACGGAGCGCTCGAAAGACGACCATGACCAAAAAAGTCAACGACTACATTGCCGGCCTCTCCGGTGTCCCGGCCGACGTGGCGAAGCGCCTGCATGGTGCCCTCCTGGCCACAGGCGCGCTCAATGACGCCGTCAAATGGGGCCATCCCATCTATGAGGCCGGCGGCGCGGTCTGTCTGCTCAAGGGGGCAAAGGATTGCGTGACCTTCGGTTTCTGGCGCGGCGCCGAGATGCTTGATCTCGACGCACGCCTGGAGAAGGGCGGCGGCAAGGGCGACATGGCCTATATTCGCCTGCGCACCACCGATGACGTGGACGACGCTCAGGTCGCCCGGCTGGTGGCTAGGGGCATCGAGCTCAACCGGCTGAAGGGCGATCCGATGAAAGCCGCCTAGACGAAACAAACTTGCATCGTGGCCGAAGAAACAGAGCGCCTTTATCGGCTGCGATGCAATATCTCTTCACGGGAACAGGAATTCACGCCAGATCCCGCGAGGCAGCCATGATCCTCTACTATCAAACCCACTCTCCCTTCGCCCGCAAGGCGCTTGTCTTTGCTCACGAGATCGGCCTTGCCGACCGGCTGAAAGTCATCCACCACGAGACGAGCCCAACGCGGCGCAACGACGAGGTCTATGCCGAAAACCCGCTCGGCAAGGTTCCGGTGCTGTTGCGTGAGGGCGAAGAGCCGATCTTCGACAGCGATGTCATCTGCGCCTATCTCGATACGCTGCACGAGGGACGCAAGCGGATCCCCGAGGTCGGCGAACCTCGATGGCGGGCGCTGCGCATGCAGTCGGTGGCGCAGGTTCTTGCCCAGACCGGGATCGGCTTGCGCTGGGAGTGGGAGAGGCGCCCCGAACATCTGCGCTATCCGGAACTCGCCAAGGGCTACGAAGAAAAGATCGAGGTGACCTACGATTGGCTGGAGCAGACGTTATCGCCCGAGGAAGACGTGGATATCGGGCAGATCGCGCTGGCGACGGCACTGTCCTGGATGGCGTTTCGCTACCTGCCGTCGTTTCGCAACCGTCCGAGGCTGACCCGCTGGTTCGATGCATTCGAAGGCCGGCCGTCGATGCAGGCCACGCCGCTGTCAGGTGAAACGTTCGATTGAGTCTGTAGCCGGCGAAGACCGCCTGCCCTCAGGGGCAGGCGAGATCAGCGACCACGGCGTCGAGGATCAGCATGCCGGCCGGCGTGCAGCGCAGACGCGAATTGCCCAGCCGCTCGATGAAGCCGTGATCGATCAGGAACTGCTCGCGCTCCGGGTCCGGGTCGCGGCCGGACAGCGTCTGCCATCGCGCCAAGTCGACGCCTTCCTTGAGGCGCAGACCCATCAGCAACAACTCGTCGGACTGTGCTTCGAGATCGAGGGATTCCCGCTCGATCATGCCGTGACCATGGGTCTCGACGAGCCGCAGCCATTCCTCCGGCTTGCGCTCCGTAGAGGTCGCGATCTTGCCATTGCCGATGCCCAGGCGCCCGTGGGCGCCCGGGCCGATGCCGGCATAGTCGCCGTAGCGCCAATAGGTGAGGTTGTGCCGGCTCTCGGCACCCGGGCGGGCGTGGTTTGAAACTTCGTAGGCCGGCATGCCGATGGCGGCGGTAATGTCCTGCGTCGCCTCGTAAAGCACTGCCGACTGCTCGCCATCAGGCACGATCAGCTTGCCGGCCTTGTGCAGGCCGTAAAAGGGCGTGCCCTCCTCGATCGTCAGCTGGTAGAGCGACAGATGGTCGACCGCATAGGAGACGGCTTCCTTCAGCTCATGCTCCCATTCTTCGACCGTCTGGTTCGGACGGGCATAGATCAGGTCGAAGGACATGCGCGGGAAGATCTCGCGCGCCAGCCGGATCGCCTTCAGCGCGTCCTCGACATTGTGCAGCCGTCCGAGGAACTTCAGATCGCGGTCGTTCAGCGCCTGGACGCCGAGCGAGACGCGATTGACACCGGCAGCGCGGTAGCCGTGGAAACGCGTCGCTTCGACGCTCGACGGGTTCGCCTCCATGGTGATTTCGATGCCGTCGGGCACATGCCAATGGCGAGCGATGCCCTGGAGGATGGCATCGACCGTCGACGGCTCCATCAAGGACGGCGTGCCGCCGCCCATGAACACGCTGGTGACCGTGCGCGGGCCGGAGAGTTCGCGCACCTCTTCCATTTCCTTAAGGAAAGCTGCAACGAAACGCGGCTGGTCCACCGGCTGGTGGCGCACATGGCTGTTGAAGTCGCAATAGGGGCACTTGGCCGCGCAGAACGGCCAATGCACGTAGACCCCGAAACCGGGGTCCATGCCGTCACCGATCGCCGATAGCGTGGCAGTTTGCATTATTGCGTCTCTCATGGTCACTTTCAGTAGAGAGCGGGATGCGGGCGGAAAACCGCACGCACTTTTCCTCATCCCGCTCAGATCAGGCTCCGAGGCAGGTCTCGGCAAAGATCTTGAAGGCGCGGGCGCGGTGCGACAGAGCCTCTTCGTCACCCGGCTTCCAGCCGTGTTTCTCGTCGGCGCTCATCTCGCCGAAGGTGGTCTCGTAGCCCTTGGGCTGGAACACCGGATCATAGCCGAAGCCCTGGCCGCCGCGCGGCGGCCAGGCGACGAAACCTTCGACCTCGCCGCGGAAGAGCTCGACATGACCGTCCGGCCAGGCAAGGCAAAGAACCGAGACGAAACGGGCGGTGCGCTCGGAAGGCGTTTTGGCGCCTTTCTCCTGCAGCGCATCTTCGACCTTCTGCATGGCCATGGCGAAGTCGCGGCTGCCATCTTCGCGCTCGGCCCAGTTGGCCGTATAGACGCCGGGCGCTCCATCGAGCGCGTCGATCGCGAGACCAGAATCGTCCGAAAGTGCCGGCAGGCCGGAGGCCTTGGCCGAGGCGAGCGCCTTGATCGCGGCGTTCTCCTCGAAAGTGGTGCCGGTCTCGTCGGGCTCGATGAAGTTGAGGTCTGCGGCCGACTTCGCCTCGAAGCCGAGCGGGCCGATGAGATCGCGGATTTCGCGGATCTTGCCGGCGTTGTGGCTGGCGACGATCAGCGTCTTGTTGTCCAGTTTGCGCATGGTGTCTCGTTTCGTGTTCATTCGATGGACCAGAGGCCCGGTTCCGCACATTCAAGGCTGTTGCCGGCCGGGTCGCGGAAATAGAAGGACCGCGCCCCGTTCGGCCAGCGGGTGTCCGCTTCGATCGCGATGCCCGCCGCTTCCAGTTTCGCCTTCCAGGCGTCCAGCGCTGCGGCGGAAACCCGGAAGCACATGTGGCCCTGGCCGCTCGTGCCGTGCGGGATCGGCGGCTTCAGCGTTTCGGCCGGATTGAAAATCAGAAGCACGCCCGGTCCGCAGCGATAGAAGACGTGGCGGTTGCCGGCACGCGTGATCTTTGCGAGCCCGAGAATGCCACCGTAGAAGGCCTCGGCGGCATCGAGATCACCCACGTAAAGGGCGGTCTCGAGAATGCCTTCCAGCGCCGGGGCCATCTTGACGTTCCTTCCTCAGCCGGCGATCGCCTGCTTCTGCAGCGCGACCAGTTCGGCAATGCCGGTCTTGGCAAGGCCCATCAGGCTCGCGAATTCCTCTTCCGAGAACGGCTTGCCTTCGGCCGTGCCCTGGATCTCGACGATGCCGCCGGAGCCGGTCATGACGAAGTTGGCGTCGGTCTCGGCAGCGGAATCTTCGAGGTAATCGAGATCGATTACCGACTGGTTGGCGAAGATGCCGCAGGAAATGGCGGCGACATGATCCTTCAGGACCTTCTCGACCTTGACCATGTTGCGGGCTTCCATCCACTTCAGGCAGTCGTGGAGCGCGATCCAGGCGCCGGTGATCGAGGCAGTGCGCGTGCCGCCATCGGCCTGGATGACGTCGCAGTCGATCGAGATCTGGCGTTCGCCGAGCGCCGGCAGATCGACCACGGCGCGCAGCGACCGGCCGATCAGCCGCTGGATTTCCTGGGTGCGGCCGCTCTGCTTGCCGCTGGCAGCCTCGCGTCGCATGCGCTCGCCGGTGGCGCGCGGCAGCATGCCGTATTCCGCCGTCACCCAGCCCTTGCCGCCATTGCGCAGCCAGGCCGGAACCTTTTCCTCAAGGCTTGCAGTGCACAGCACATGCGTGTCGCCGAACCGCACCAGACAGGAGCCTTCCGCATGCTTGGAAAAATTGCGCTCGAAAGAAACCTTGCGCATTTGATCGGTTTTTCTGCCGGATGGCCGCATCGTCAACTCCTATCGTATCTCGTGAGCCTTCTACTGCATAATTCCCTAAATCGAAATCGATTTAGGGACAAAATTATGCAGCAGTTTAAGGTGCTGCAGCGACCTTTGGCGCGTCCAAGGATGCGCGGCGCTGCAGAGCATGGCAGAGGTAAAGGGATCCGGTGGAAAGCCGGGCATTCGACCGTTTTTTCCCTTTTGCCAACGGACCGCAGGGACACTATATTCCGGCCACGGCAGGATGTGCCTGCATATGTGGAGTGACATGGTACTGCGCAATCCCGGAGCAAAGGAAATCGCCGCGGCGCTCGACGAGCGCTCGGGCGAAATCTTCCGTCGCATCGTGGAGACCTATCTGACGAGCGGCGAGCCGCTCGGCTCGCGCAACCTGTCGCGGCTTTTGCCAATGGCGCTGTCGCCTGCCTCCGTGCGCAACGTGATGAGCGATCTCGAAGATCTCGGTCTCATCTATTCGCCGCATGTCAGTGCCGGTCGCCTGCCGACCCAGACGGGCCTGCGCTTCTTCGTCGACGCCTTCATGCAGGTCGGAAATCTATCGCCCGAAGATCGCGCCTCGATCGACCGCCATGTCCGGCGCGACGACCATACCCAGCCGGTCGATACGCTTTTGACCGAAGCGAGCCAGATGCTGTCGGGCATGTCGCGCGGCGCGGGTCTCGTCATCACCGCCAAGGCCGATCCGGTGCTGAAGCATGTCGAGTTCATCCGCCTGGCGCCGACCAAGGCGCTGGCCGTGCTCGTCGGCGAACATGACCAGGTGGAAAACCGCATCATCGAGCTCCCGGCCGGCGTCACCAGTTCGCAGCTCACGGAAGCGGCGAACTTCCTCAACGCCCATCTCGCCGGACAGACGATCGCCGAGGTGCGGGCGCAGCTCGAAAAGGTGAAATTGACGGTGCGCGGCGAGCTCGACGCGCTGTCGCAGGATCTTGTCGAGCGCGGTCTCGCCATCTGGTCGGGCAACGAGGGCGACGAGAAGCCGGCGCGCCTGATCGTGCGCGGCCGCGCCAACCTGCTCGAAGGCCTCGAGGGTGCCGAGGACATCGACCGGCTCAGAATGCTGTTCGACGATCTCGAAAAGAAGGACAGCATGATCGAGCTGCTCGATCTCGCCGAAAGCGGCCCTGGGGTGCGGATATTCATAGGCTCGGAAAACAAGCTGTTTTCGCTTTCCGGCTCGTCGTTGATCGTCGCGCCCTATCGCGATGGCGAGGACCGCATCGTCGGCGCCGTCGGCGTCATCGGGCCGACGCGGCTCAACTACTCGCGCATCGTTCCGATGGTCGATTATACCGCGCAGCTGATGTCGCGGCTTTCGCGCTAAGGGCGCTTTTCGTTGCTGCATGTCTCATTGATCGATCTCGATGAAGGACAAAGACATGCAGCAAATCAAAGTGCTACAGCGACCTTTGCGCGTCTGATAAGACGCGCGGCGCTGTAGGAGCGCGATTGAACCCTTGATTTTTCGGCCCCAAACCTCGATATCGGCTTCAAATCCAGTCCCTAAGCATTTTTGCTGAAACGCAGGCTCGCGCTTGCGGCGTGGAAATGCGAAGGACAATAGAGACGACACTGCGGAGAACGTCATGACCGACGATACGAACAAGCACGGACCCGAGGCCACCGACGAGGTATTCGACGCCGCACCGGACGCTGCCGAGGCAGCAGCCGTTGCCGAGCCCGATCCGTTGGAACTCGCCCGGGCCGAAAGCGCCGAGCTGCGCGACAAGTACCTTCGGCTTGCCGCCGAAATGGACAACCTGCGCCGTCGCACCGAACGCGACGTCAAGGATGCCAAGTCCTACTCCGTCGCTGGCTTTGCCCGCGACATGCTGGCGGTATCTGACAACCTGCGCCGCGCGCTCGATGCCATTCCCGCGGAAGCCAAGGAAGCCGGTGAGGCCGGTCTCAACACGCTGATCGAAGGCGTGGAGATGACCGAGCGCTCGATGCTCTCGGCGCTTGAGCGCCACGGCGTCAAGAAGCTGGAGCCGGAAGGCCAGAAGTTCGACCCGAACTTCCACCAGGCGATGTTCGAAATCCCGAATGCGGATGTGCCGAACAACACGGTGCTGCAGGTCGTCCAGGCCGGCTACACCATCGGCGACCGCGTCCTGCGTCCGGCCATGGTCGGCGTTTCCAAGGGCGGCCCCAAGGTCGTCGCTGGCGAAAACGGCGACGCGCCGACCGCCTGATCCTGCTGATCAGAATTCAACAAGAACGCCGCGCGAACTTCGCGCGGCGTTCTTGTTTGGGCTGAGCGCAGCGGCGTGCGTTCGTTCGCCGGCGCTATCCGAACAGTTGCTGCAGGTGATCGTTGAGGAAACGTCCCTCGGGATCGACCTTGGCCCTCAGTGCCCGGAAATCGCCCGCTCGGGGGTAGAGTGCCGTCACATCCTCGGCACCGAGGAAATGCAGCTTGCCCCAGTGCGGCCGCGAACCGTACTGCCTGAGGATCGTGTCCACGTCCTTCAGATATTCCCAATAGTCGGTGCCGGGTTCGCCCGAGACCGAAAGCGTGATCGAATCCTGCTCGAAGAAGGGGCTGATCCAGCCGGTATCGCCGGCGGTGAAGCGATACTCGATCGGGTAGATGCAGGTCGGGTGCTTTTCCAGCATCAGCTTGCGCACCGCCTTTACCGCTTCCTTGCCGTGGGCGACGGGCACCGCATATTCGAGCTCGTGGAAGTTCGGCACGTATTCGATCGGGTAGATCTCCGAGGAATAAGCGATCTTCTCGAACCCGCGCTCCATCGGCGCTTCCTCGGTGATGTCGATCACCTTCATCTCGCAGACGTCGGAGGTCCTGTCCGTGGTCGACACCGAGGCCGTGTCCGGCAGGCAGTAGCAGTGGCGGCTCTCCGGAACCGGGCACCAGAAGAAACCGAAATGGCGGTGCTTGGCGGCAAGCTCGTCGTGCTGTTCGATCATTTCGTCGAAGGTGCAGCGCCAGAGCTTTTCATGGAGATTGTAGCTTTCCATCGCCTGTAATGTGATCTCCGAGATCACGCCGAGCATGCCGACCGAGACGCGCGCCGCCTCCAGCAGATCCGGCGTGGTCTCGTCGACCACGAGGATGCTGCCGTCGGGCTGAACCAGCCGCATGCCGACGATCTGCGAGGCCATGTTGCCGAGCCTGGCGCCGGTGCCATGTGTGCCGGTCGTCAGCGCGCCGGCTAGCGCCTGGCTGTCGATATCGCCCTGGTTGATCAGCGACAGGCCGTTCTCCTTCAGCACCTTGCCGAGCTGGTTGATAGTGGTGCCGGCCTTGACCGCCACGCGCTTGCGGGTGCTGTCGATGTTGACGACGCCCTGCATGCTCGAGAGTGTCAGCTGTAGCCCGCTGGTAAGCGCCACTGGCGTGAAGGAATGTCCGGAACCGGCGCAGCGAACGTTCAGCCCTTGCGCGGTTGCCTCGCGCACCATTTCGGCAAGTGCCGCCTCACTCTCCGGCGCGCCGCGATGGCGCACGATGCATGATTGGTTTCCGACCCAGTTGCGCCAGTGGCCACCTGCCTGAAGCATTTTCCCCTCCCTCAAACCGCGGTGAAGCAATTGTCGACGAACAGATGCGTGCCGTTGATGAAGCTCGCCTCGTCACTCGCCAGAAACAATGCCGCGTTCGCCACTTCCTTCGGATCGCACATGCGGCCCTGCTGCGCGGCGATCGCCGCTTCCGAAACGTCGACGCCGTATTTGCTGAGCCCGACGAGCTCGCGCTTGCCGTGGTCGGTGGCGATGAAGCCCGGGCAGACGGCGTTGCAGCGGATTCCGCGGTCGCGGAATTCCACGGCGATGGCGCGCGCGAACATGTGGCAGGCGCCCTTGGTGGTGTCATAGAGCACCTCCATCGGCGTTGCGGCCACGGCCGAAATCGACGAGGTGCAGACAATGCTGCCGCCGCCGGCCGCAAGCATGCCTGGCAGTACCGCCTTGGTCATCAGGAACATGCTGCGCACATTGACCGCCATCAGCCGGTCCCACTCGTCCTCCTCCGTTTCGAGGAAGGGACCGACGGCGAGGATGCCGGCGTGGTTGAAAAGCACGGTGATGGCGCCGAGGGCCGCTTCAACCGCCTTGACGGCGGACGTCACCTCGGCCGACACCGAGACGTCGGCCGGGGCAAAAATCGCCTCGCCGCCGTTGGCGCGGATCGAGGCGGCCACCTCTTCGCCTTTGCTGCGCGGCAGATCGACGATGCCGACCTTGGCGCCTTCGCGCGCGAAAAGTTCGGATGCGGCAAGACCGCAGCCTCCCGCGCCACCGCTGATCAGCGCCACCTTGCCTGAAAGCCTGCCTGCCATCGTAATCCTCCCCTTGGCGCATCCTTCGCAGCGGTCGCCGATGACGACCCGCGACGGATCCGGTTTCTCACTCCCCTGGAATTATTGTTGACGAGTGAGGGGCTGTCGATATCCCATGGGGGATACGTAGGGTTGGGGGATGACAAGGGAATGCTCGCAAGCGAGTCCGTCGATATCTCGGCGATGATCGGCCTGATCGGCACGGAAGATTTCGGCCGAGCGCTCGATCGGATGCTCCGATCGGTCACCGGCTTCGATCTCTCGGTCGCGTTTGCCTATCCTTACGATGCAAGGCCGATCGTCCTGCATGACGGCTATACGGCCAAGGTGTCGGCAAGTGCGCTTTCCGCCTATCTCGGCGGCGCCTACCTGCTCGATCCCTTTTACGTCGCCTGTTGTGCCGGCCAGCCGGCAGGGCTCTGGCGAATGCGCGAGCTTGCGCCGGACCAGTTCTTCCTGTCCGACTTCTCGTCGTCGGCGGAAGTGCATCCCTGCGTGTCGATGGAATCCGGCGTTCTCGTCGAGGAGGTGGGCTTCGTCATCCCGCTCGATGGTGGCCTGCAGGCGACCTACTCGTTGATGCGCGGCCGCGGCGGCGAGCCTTTCAGCGAGACGGAGCTGGCCAGGCTGCGCGTCTACGAGCCGATCGTGCGCGAGGCCATCAGGTCGAACTGGCGCCAGCAGGGCCAGACGATTGCGCCGTCGCCCTCCGAGGAGGGCGACGATGCGATGGAGGCGGCGTTCGAAAGCCTGTGTTCAGATCGACTGACCAAGCAGCAGCGCAACATCGTGCGCCTCATCCTTAGGGGCCACAGCAACCTGTCGATCGGCAAGGTGATGAACATCGCCGAGGGCACGGTTCGCATCCACCGCAAGAACATCTATCGCCGGCTCGGCATTTCGAGCCAGGGTGCCCTGTTCCGGATTTTCATTGATCATTTGAACGGGCGTCAGCTCTACTGAAGCAGGCTTCGAGCGACTGTGCGCATCCTGCCGGATGCGCCCCGTTGTTCAAGCTCAGGCCGCGTGCGAGGTCGCGTCGTCGTCGAGCAGCGTGTAGATCGCGCTGGCGGAATCGCTCGAGCGGATCTTGGCGACCATGTCCTGGTCGCGAAGCACGCGGGCGATACGCGACAGGGCTTTGAGGTGGTCCGCGCCGGCGCCTTCCGGAGCGAGCAGCAGGAATACGAGATCGACCGGCTGGTCGTCGAGCGCCTCGAAATCGACGGGCGTGTCGAGACGCGCGAAAATGCCGATGATCGAGGGGAGATTGTTGAGCTTGCCGTGCGGAATGGCGATGCCGTTGCCGACGCCGGTGGAACCAAGGCGCTCGCGCTGCAGGATCACGTCGAAGATTTCACGCTCGGGAACCCCGGTGATCTTAGAAGCTTTTGCCGCCAATTCCTGAAGGAGCTGTTTTTTCGAGTTGGCCCTCATGGCCGGGATGATCGCATTTTGATGCAGTAGACCTGCCAATGCCATTCTTTTGTCCTCGTTCGCCGGTTAGAGCCGGACAACATCATCACAAATGCGTCGCAATGGCTCTAACCATCTTTGTCATGGCGGATCCCATGCACAGAAAAGTCACATTTCCGGCCTGGCCGCTGAGTTGCGGGAGAGGGACGCCGGCACGCCGGCATCCCTCTTTTTTCGCTCATGCTTTGATATTGGCAGCATCGATCCAGCCAATATTTCCATCGTTGCGCCTGTAGACGATATTCAGTTCGGCCTTGCCGGGAGTGCGGAACATCAGGACGGGTTCGTCCGTCATGTCGAGCGCCATCACGGCGCTTGCGACAGACATCGTCCTTAATTGTTTCGAGCTCTCAGCCACGATGGTCGGCGCATAATCCTCGGGAACTTCGTCGTCCTCGAACGGCACCGAATCCATCACTGTGTAAGCCACCTCGGCAGCGTTCTGTCCGTTGCCGTTGTGGTGATCCTTCAGCTTGCGCTTGTAGCGACGCAGACGCTTTTCGATGCGATCCGACGCCGCGTCAAACGCAGCCTGTGGATCGTTCGCCTGGCCGTTCGCCTGCATTACCACGCCCGTATCGAGATGAAGCTTGCAGTCGGCGCTGAAGCGCGGCCCGGATTTTTCCACAGTGACCTGGCTTGAATATCCTCCGTCGAAATATTTGGTAACGGCCTGCTCGATCTGCTCGCCAATGCGGGCGCGGAACGAATCGCCGATTTCCATCTGTTTACCGGATACACGCACACTCATGGAGTTTCCTCTCTCGTTCGTGATTTGCGCAGCCAGTCTATTCCAAGCGGTCCCGTCATCCAAGCCTTTCAGACTTGCGAGCGCGCCTCTGTCGCAGCCACCGGTCGCACCGGAGGCTTCCGGGGTGAGCAGTCCCCGGCAATTGCGGCGGGCTCATATCGCCTGTGTCGGAGAGAGTCAATCGAAGGTCGCAAAAAAGTTAATGCGCCTTAACTTCCGGTGCTCAGAAACCGGCGGCCTTGGCGAGCGCGCGCTTCTCCCGCCGGCGCTGCACGGAGGAGGGGATATTCATCGCTTCCCGGTATTTGGCGACCGTGCGCCGCGCGATATCGATGCCGGCCTTCTTGAGGACGTCGACGATGTCGTCGTCAGAAAGCACCGCCTCGGTGCTCTCCTCGTGGATCAGCGTGCGGATCTTGTGGCGCACGGATTCCGCCGAATGGCTGTCGCCACCCTCGGCCGAGCCGATCGAGACGGTGAAGAAATACTTGAGCTCAAACAGCCCGCGCGGCGTCAGCATGTACTTGTTCGAGGTGACGCGGCTGACGGTCGATTCATGCATCTTGATGGCGTCGGCGACGGTCTTGAGGTTCAGCGGCCTGAGGTGCCCGATGCCGTTGACGAGGAACGCGTCCTGCTGGCGCACGATCTCGGTGGCGACCTTCATGATCGTGCGGGCGCGCTGATCGAGGCTGCGCGTCAGCCAGTTGGCATTTTGCAGGCATTCGTTGAGGAAGGCCTGGTCGGCGCTGTTTTTCTGTGTGCCGCGTGACACCAAAGCGAAGTAGTCCTGGTTGACCAGAACGCGCGGCAGCGCATCCGGATTGAGTTCGACCATCCATGAGCCGTCGGGCGCTGCCCGCACGACGATATCGGGCACGATCGCCTCGCTGACGCTGGTCTCGAAGCTGGTGCCGGGCTTCGGGTCGAGCTTGCGGATTTCCGCCAGCATGTCGATCAGGTCTTCCTCGTCGACGCCGCAGATCTTCTTCAGCGTCGCGAAATCACGCCGCGCCAGGAGTTCGAGATTGGCAAGCAGCGCCTCCATCGCCGGATCGAGCCGGTCGCGGGCGCGCAGCTGGATGGCGAGACACTCGCCGAGCGAGCGGGCAAATACACCGGGCGGATCGAACTGCTGCAGCGTCAGCAGCACCCTGAGGACATCGGCATGGGCGGCACCCAGCCGTTCGCCGACCTCGCCGAGGTCCGCCTGCAGGTAGCCGGCGTCGTCGAGCAGATCGATGAGATGCTGCGCGATCAGTCGATCGGAAGGAGCCGGCAGCGCGAAGGGCAATTGCTCCAGGAGCGTTTCGCGCAGGCTCTTGCGGCCGGCGACGAAATCGTCGAGGTCGTAATCTTCGCCCTCGCCGCCGCCGGGCATCGATTTCCACTGGCCAAGCAGTTCCGGCGCATCGGCGCGTTGCGGCGTGGTGTCGTCCTGGAAGACATTGGCGAAATCGGCATCGAGCTGGTCGTCGAGCCGCTCGCCGCTTTGCGACGTGGCGCTGTCATAGAGATCCGCCTGGCCGCCGCCGTCGTCGCTTCCGCCTCTCTCGTCTCCGCCGGCCATCTCGCCCTGCTCCGGGGCGACCTGATCGTCATTTGCCTGAAATTCGAGCAGCGGGTTCTTTTCGACTTCCTGTGCGATGAACTGGTTGAGCTCAAGATGCGTCATCTGCAGCAGCTGGATCGACTGCATGAGCTGTGGCGTCATCACCAGAGACTGGGACTGGCGCAGATGAAGGCTGGCGGACAGGGCCATGCTGACGCGAAACTCCCGAGAAATCTCCAGGGGCCGCGGTGCTTCTCCGGTCGCCGGTCGGGCCCTTTTCTTAATTGGCCCAAAAATTGCTTATCGGAAAGGTTTGGTCAAGCGCGTTCGCGGGCGGAATCGCCCGCGAGGCGGTCTCAGAGGCTGAAATTGTCGCCGAGATAGAGCCGACGCACGTCAGGATTGGTGACAATGTCGTTGGCGCGACCATGCGTCAGCACTTCGCCGGCATGGATAATGTAGGCGCGATCGATGAGGCCGAGCGTCTCGCGGACATTGTGGTCGGTGATCAGCACGCCGATGCCGCGCGAGGTCAGGTGCCGGACAAGCGCCTGGATGTCGGCGACCGAGATCGGGTCGACGCCGGCAAAGGGCTCGTCGAGCAGCATGAAGGTCGGGTCGGTAGCAAGCGCGCGGGCGATTTCGAGACGGCGGCGTTCGCCGCCGGAAAGCGCGATCGCCGGCGACTTGCGCAGATGCGTGATGTTGAACTCGCCGAGCAGGTCGTTGAGCTTGCTTTCGCGCCGCTCCAGGTTCTTGTCGTGAACTTCGAGCACGGCGCGGATGTTCTCCTCGACCGTCAGCCCGCGGAAGATCGACGCTTCCTGCGGCAGGTAGCCGACGCCGAGGCGTGCACGCCGGTACATCGGCATGGTCGTCACGTCATTGCCGTTGATCTCTATCGAACCCTCGTCGACGGGGACGAGGCCGGTGATCATGTAGAAGCAGGTGGTCTTGCCGGCGCCGTTCGGCCCGAGCAGGCCCACGGCCTCGCCGCGCCGCACCACCAGCGACACGCCGTTGACGACCCGACGCTCGCGATAGGCCTTGGTCAGTCCGCGGGCAATCAGGGTGCCGTCATAGCGCGCCTTATCGACCGCATGGCCGGAAGCGACCGCAGTGGTCGCCGACGGCTTGCGGACGCGTTTGCGCTTGTGGAGGAAGGGAAGTTGCACGAGCGGTCTACGTCAGTTCGTCTTGCGGGACTTCGGGTCGAGCTGGATCTGCACGCGGCCGCCGCAGGCTTCGAGCTGGGCCTCACCGGTTTCCATCTGGACGTTAAGCTGGCAGCCGACGAAGACGTTCTTGCCTTCGGAGAGAACGACCTTGTCGCCCTTGAGAACGAAGACCTGCTTGGTCATGTCGAACGAGCCGGTATCGGCCGTCGCCTGCTGCGTGCCGGAGCTCAGGAACACCTTTTCGCTGACCTCGATACGGTCGATGTCGGCGTCGCCGCTCGAAACCGAGCCGCCGCCGGACTTGTAGAAGACGACCATATTGCCGGCCTGCAGCGTCGTCGTGCCCTGCACGACCTTGACGTTGCCGGTGAAAATCGCCTTGCTTTCCGGGTCCTTGATTTCGAGCTTGTCGCTCTCGATCTGGATCGGCTTGTCGTTGGACAGCTCAAGGCCCTTCATCTTGCTCGACGTGGCCTGCGCAAAAGCGCCGGAGGCAATAATCAAAGCGCCCGCTCCGGCAATGGCCAGGCTGGCGGAAATCTTGAAAAATGATGCGGTTGTGACCGACATGGAGTGCACCGGGTCCTATTTCGCGTTTTTGCGGATGGCGGCGGGCTCGACGTTCACCCTCACCATACCCTCGAAAATTACAATACGTCCCTTATCCGTCATTCGCAGCGTCTGCGCAATGATCGAACCACCCTTCATGCTGATCGCAACGGGCTGCTTCGTTTCCATCTCGCCGGCATTGATGTCCAGATAGGCCGACTGGAAGTCGGCGTTGATGCCATTATTGACGGAAATGGTGAACGGGGCGTTCATGTCGAGCGTATTGGCGCCGCGATCATAGATGCCGTTGGTGGCGTCGACGGTCGCTATCATCGAATCCTTCATCGGCATTTCTGCATGGATCGTCTGCAGCGTGATGATGTCGGGGTTGGCGATATCCTGAAGCGCCCGCTGGGCCTTCATCGAGTAGCTGATGCCCTGCTTGTTGCGACCGGAGATCGCCGGATTCTTCATGACGATCTTGCCGTCCTCGATCGTCGCGGTCTCGATCTGCAGGTCGACGGGCATGAACGCGCGCACGAAGGACACGGCGGCAAAAATGACGGCAATGACGCCGGCGATGATCGGCAGGATGATCTTCAGGCGGCGCACGCGCGCGGAATGCCGTGCGGCGAGCGCATAGGCGTCGGCGGAGCTCGCACCCGTATCGGCAAAGATGCCCGGGGCTGGCGCGTGGTTCAACATGGAAGGGCCTGTCGGTTCTACTGCTTTTGTCGCTGACCCAACGTGGGGGTCATTTACATACATTGGTGTAAGTCGTCGCAAATATGGATATTTTTTGCTGACGCACAATGGCGCCGCAAAAAAACTCGGGTGAAGCGCAAAAACGCCAGCCGCGGCTTTCAACCGTGGTCAAGCGCGTCTATGGAATATGCCTCTTCGCGCGCAGATAGCACGTTCCCGCGGAAACTGACAGAAGCAGCGCCAACAAATCGGGAGAAACCCACATGGACGAACTCGCCATCGCCGATCGCCGCAGCCTGCGCCGGAAGTTGAGCTTCTGGCGCTTTGTGGTCGCGGGGCTGCTTCTCCTCGTCGCGCTCGCGATCTTTGCCTGGTCCGGGGCTGCCGACGACGTCGGCCACAACAGGCAGCATGTGGCGCGCGTTGCCATCACCGGCCTGATCCAGGATGACCGCGAACTGCTCGAGCGCCTGCAGAAGATTGCCGACAACGATAGCGTCAAGGCGCTGGTCGTGACCATTTCATCGCCGGGCGGCACCACCTATGGCGGCGAGGTTATCTATAAGGCGATCCGCAAGGTGGCGGCCAAGAAGCCGGTCGTTTCCGACGTGCGCACGCTTGCCGCCTCGGCGGGCTACATGATCGCGCTCGGCGGCGATACGATCGTTGCCGGTGAGAGCTCGATCACCGGCTCCATCGGCGTCATCTTCCAGTATCCGCAGGTCAAGGAGTTGATGGACAAGCTCGGCGTCTCCCTGGAATCGATCAAGTCGCGGCCGCTGAAGGCGGAACCTTCGCCCTTCCATCCGGCGAGCGACGAGGCGAAGGCCATGATCCAGTCGATGATTGACGACAGCTACGCCTGGTTCGTCGACCTGGTTGCCGACCGCCGCAAGTTGCCGCGTCCGGATGCGTTGCTGCTCGCCGACGGACGCATTTTCACCGGTCGCCAGGCGCTAAAGGCCAAGCTCGTCGACAAGCTCGGCGGCGAGGACGAAATTCGCGCCTTCCTCACGGAGAAAAAGGTGTCGAAGGACCTGCCGATCGTCGATTGGGAAGCCCCCCGCAAGACCCTGCCTTTTGGCCTCGGCGCGCTGGTCGGCAACTGGATCAAGATGTTGGGATATGACGCTTTTCCGGCAATGAGCGGGCTCGAAAAAATTGCAGGCGACAAGTTGTTTCTTGACGGTCTTGTTTCGGTTTGGCAGGTTGATGGCCAATGAGCAAGGCGACATATACCCAGCCTGAGCCGTCGAGCGATGTCGGTGATTTTGCAAATGCCGCGCACCGCCTTGCGGAAATCACAATGCAGACCGAAAAAGCAAAACAAACAAGAATTTGAGGGGGCGACAGTGATCAAGTCAGAACTGGTGCAGATTGTTGCGGCTCGCAATCCGCATCTCTACCACCGCGACGTCGAAAATATCGTCAACGCGGTCCTCGATGAGATCACCGACGCGCTCGCTGCAGGCAACCGGGTCGAACTGCGTGGCTTCGGCGCCTTCTCGGTCAAGAACCGGCCGTCGCGGTCGGGGCGCAACCCGCGCACCGGCGATTCCGTTTTTGTCGAGGAAAAATGGGTACCGTTTTTCAAGACCGGCAAGGAACTGCGCGAGCGGCTCAACCCGGGCATGAACGGCGAAGACGAGGATTGATCATCCTTGGCGGTCGCCAGAGACCCCTAACGACCCCTTTTATACGAGGCCCGTTGCCGGCAAGCGTCCGGCAAAGCGCACGGGCGTCGGTGAGATGGAGCGATTGAATGTTCAAGAAACTGATCAACATCGTTGTTCTCGTGCCGGTCGCTATCATCCTGATTGTGCTGAGCGTGGCCAACCGCCAGAGCGTAACGCTGGCGCTGAACCCCTTCCGGCCGGAAGACAGCGTGCTTTCCGTGAGCGCGCCGTTCTTCGTCTTCCTGTTCCTTGCGGTCATCGTCGGCGTCATCCTCGGTGCCGCCGCGACCTGGTTCAGCCAGGGCAAGTACCGGCGGCGCGCGCGCAACGAGGCGAACGAAGCAGTGAAGTGGCACCGCGAGGCGGAGAAACACCGCAGCCAGGCGGAAAAGCTCGCAACCCAGGCGACGCTCGCAGCGCCGCAGAACTGATCAGAAGTTCACAAGCCTGCGAAGACCGAGACGGGGCGCCCGTTCGGTCCGCGTCGCCTCTTTAGCTCGCAGCTTCCGCCGTACCGCCGACGGCGGCGCTAAAATCGGCGAAGAATTGCTGCGCCAGTTTCTTGGCGGTTGAGTCGATCAGGCGCGAGCCGAGCTGCGCGAGCTTGCCACCGATCTCCGCCTTGACGTCGTAATGCAGCACCGTTTCGTCCCCGTCCGCTGTTAAGGCGACGTCGGCGCCGCCCTTGGCAAAGCCGGCGATGCCGCCCTTTCCTTCGCCCGAGATCGTATAGCTCTGCGGCGGATTGAGATTGGAGAGCACGACATTGCCGGTGAAGGAGGCCGAGACCGGGCCGATCTTGATCTTCACCACGGCCGCAAGCTCGGTTGGCGACGTCATCTCCAGCGACTGGCACCCGGGAATGCATCGCTTGAGGATTTCCGGGTCGTTGAGGCCGCGCCACACCGCGTCGCGCCCAGCCGCAATCCGCTCTTCGCCGGTCATGTCCATGCGTTTTCCTCCCCCCATGCGACGCCGCGCGCCCGATATCGACGCGCAAATGTCGCTTCGACACACTAGACCTGCCGCGGAATTTTGTCGCGAAGCCGGTTCCAGCCCAAGAAAATTCGCAGCGGGTTCTTGCGCGTTATCTTCGCAAAACGGAAACGGCTTTGCCAAGAGCATCAGCGATGCTATTTGCAGCTTCAAGAGATGCCGCGGCTTCAGGCTGCGGCGACAAACCTCATGGCGTCCGCCGGCCCGTCCCGGATACTGCGCAGGCAGGCGGCCCATGCACTAACAAAGCCCAGGGATTTCAGCGTGAAGGAAAAGGACCGGCGGTCGAAGAATGCCTCCGTGACGACGGCCAAGGGCCGTGGTGCCGAAGCGCGTGGCGGCGGCCGCCACGATCAGAAACGTTCGGCACCGCCGAAGGGCGGCGGCTTCAAGGAACGGCCGGCGCGACCGGCGGCAGCACAGACGGCGGAGACGCGCGAGAAGCCAGCAAAACATACGCCTGCACAGGAAACGCCGGCGCGGGTGATCGCGCGGCGAACGGGGGAAAAGCCGGCCGAGCGCATACCGCTCATTCTCGAAACGTCGGACGCATCCGGCTATCACCTGATCGACAGCGGCGCCGGCGAAAAACTTGAGCAATACGGTCCCTACCGCATCGTGCGCCCCGAGGCGCAGGCGCTCTGGCCGCGCAGCCTGCCCGATAGCGTCTGGGAAAAAGCCGACGCGATCTTCACCGGCGACACCGACGAAGACGGCATGGGGCGCTGGCGCTTTCCTGGCGCCGTGCTCGGCGAGACCTGGCCGATGCAGCTTCTCGGCACCGATTTCCACGGTCGCTTCACCTCGTTCCGCCATGTCGGTGTGTTCCCGGAACAGCTCGCGCACTGGAGCTGGGTGAAGGATCAGGTGGAAAGGGCTGGGCGGCCGCTGAAGGTGCTGAACCTCTTCGGCTACACCGGCGTCGCCTCGCTGATCGCCGCCAGGGCCGGCGCCGAGGTGACCCATGTCGACGCCTCCAAGAAGGCAATCGGCTGGGCGCGCGAAAACCAGCAGCTGGCGCGGGCCGAAAACCTGCCGATCCGCTGGATCTGCGACGATGCGATGAAGTTCATCCAGCGCGAAGAGCGCCGCGGCAGCCGCTACGACATCATCCTGACCGACCCGCCGAAGTTCGGCCGCGGGCCGAACGGCGAGGTCTGGCAGCTTTTCGACCATCTGGCGGCGATGCTCGACATCTGCCGCGAGATCCTGTCGCCGGAGGCGCGCGGCCTGGTGCTGACGGCCTATTCGATCCGGGCGAGCTTCTACTCGATCCATGAACTGATGCGCGAGACGATGCGCGGCCACGGCGGCCGGGTGGAGTCGGGCGAGCTCATCATCCGCGAGGGCGGGCTTGACGGCCGCGAGCCGGGCAGGGCGCTTTCGACCTCACTCTTCAGCCGCTGGGTACCGCAATGACGAACGACAGAAGCGAACACGGCACCGGTCGTGTCGGTCAGGTGAAGGAGGTCACGAGCCTCACCAACCCGATCATCAAGGACATCCGCGCGCTGACGCAGAAGAAGCACCGCGACGAGACGCGCTCCTTCATGGCCGAGGGCCTGAAGCTGGTGATCGACGCGCTCGACCTTGGCTGGAAGATCAAGACGCTGATCTATGCCAAGGCGGCCAAGGGCAAGCCGCACGTGGAGCAGGTGGCGGCAAAGACCTTCGCCAAGGGCGGCCTGGTGCTGGAAGTCAGCGAGAAAGTGCTGTCGACGATCACGCGGCGCGACAATCCTCAGATGGTCGTCGGCATCTTCGAGCAGCGTTACCAGTCGCTGAAGGACCTGGAGCCGCAGCTGGGCGAAACCTATGTGGCGCTCGACCGCGTCCGCGATCCCGGCAACCTCGGCACCGTCATCCGCACCGCCGATGCCGCCGGCGCTTCCGGCGTCATTCTCGTCGGCGAGACCACCGATCCGTTTTCGCTCGAAACCGTGCGTGCGACCATGGGCTCGGTCTTTGCCATGCCGGTGGCGCGCGCCAGCGTCGAGGACTTCATCCGCTGGCAGAAATCCGCCGGCGTGAAGGTCGTCGCGACCCATCTCGCCGGCGCTGTCGACTATCGCACCATTGACTACAAGACCAAACCGGTCGTGCTTCTGATGGGCAACGAGCAGTCGGGTCTGCCGGAGGAACTCGCTCGAGAAGCCGGTGCGCTTGCCCGCATCCCGCAGGCCGGCCGCGCCGACTCGCTCAATCTGGCGATTGCCACCGGCATCATGCTGTTCGAGGCGCGCCGCCACCTTCTGACCCTGGATGCCCGCGCATGAGCGAGAAGCAGGTGCTGTTTTCGCGGCCGCTGCCGATCGCGGTCTTCATCGTCTTCGCGCTCATCGCCGACCAAATAATCAAGTATCTGGTCGAGCTTTACCTGCCCTTCAATCAGGCGGTCCATGTCGTGCCGATGCTGGCGCTCTACCGCACCTACAACTACGGCGTCGCCTTCTCGATGCTGTCGGGCATGGAGGGCTGGTTCATCGTCGGCATGCGGCTCACCGTCTGCGCCTTTGTGCTCTGGCTGTGGAAGCGCACGCCGAAGGATCGGTTCTTCGCCCATTTCGGCTATGCGCTGATCATCGCCGGCGCGCTCGGAAACCTCGTCGACCGGCTGCTCTTCGGCTACGTCATCGACTACATCCTGTTCTATACGGAGACGTGGTCTTTCGCCGTCTTCAATCTGGCCGATACCTTCATCACCATCGGTGCCGGCGCGATCATTCTTGACGAACTATTGCACGCGAAAAAAGCGGATCGCTAAGATTTTATCGAAGCCTTGAAGCCATTCGGAACGCCTGTCGTGTTAGCCGGAACGCATGAGCGAACCGTCACGACTGCTAGAGCGGATCGAAACCGGCTTCAGGAGAGACGCCCGGGCGGGTAAGGCTGCGTCGGTTTCGGCGCTTCCGCTCGATGGGCCGGCGTCCCGTCAGGTGTCGGCGCAGCCGGCTTCCGGCGCGCGCTCTGCGCTTAGTTACGTATCCATGGCGCTGCTCGGCCTGGTCGCTTCCGGCCTTGTCCTCGTCGTCGGCATGACTGCCGGCTTCCACCTGTTCGCCGCGGCGATTGCCGCGGCCGGCGTGGTCGGTGCGCTTTTGCTCGCCGTCGAAGCCATCCGCGCGTTTGATAGCGTGCCGGTTTCCGATGAGGTGGAGCGGGACCAGGATTGGCACCGCTCCGAAACCTCGGCGTTGCTTTCGACCATTCACGATGCGCTGGGTGACCTTGCGATCATGCGCGGCATGGACGGAAAGATCGTCCACGCCAATGCTGTCTTCCATCAGGTCTGCGGCCGGTCGGATGTCCGGGGCATGGCCTGCGGCGCCCTCGGCCTGAGCTTCGAGCCGAAGGCTGCGCCCAATCATTACCTCGTGCGCATCGCCGCGGCCGAAGGCATCCGCCTTTTCGATTGGCATGACGTGATCGCCCGCGATCCGGCGAGCGGCAAGCTCATGCGTCACAGCATTGCGCGTGATGTCACCGAGGAAGCGCGCGCCGCGCGCGAGCGTGAGGCGGCGCGCCGGCGGGCCGAGGAGGCGAGCCAGGCAAAGTCGCGGCTGCTCGCCACCGTCAGCCACGAGATCCGCACGCCGCTTTCGGGCATTCTCGGCATGAGCCATCTGCTCGGCCAGACCCGCCTGTCGAGCGAGCAGCAGAACTATCTCGCCGGCATGCAGCAATCCGGCCACGCTCTGGTCCAGCTCGTCGAAGACCTGATCGACTTCTCGTCGCTTTCAGCCGGCCGCTTCCAGTTTCGCCCCAGCCGCCAGGATCCGCGCGGCGTGATCGAGAGCGTCGTGGAAATGCTCTCCAATCGCGCCCACGAGAAGGGCATCGAGATCGGCGCCACCGTTTCCGTCGACGTGCCCGCGCTGATGGCTTTCGACGCGGCGCGCCTGCGCCAGGTGCTCTTCAACGTCATCGGCAACGCGGTCAAATTCACGGAAGTCGGCGGCGTCTTCGTCAGCGCCGACACGATCGAGGATTGCGTGCGGATCCGCATCGACGATACGGGGCCGGGCATGTCGCCCGACGACCTGAAGCGCATCTTCGAGGAATTCGAGCAGGCCGGCAACGACGAGCAACGCGCCAAGGGCACAGGGCTAGGCCTCGCGATCTCCAGGCGCATCATGCAGGCCTGCGGCGGCAGTCTCACGGCCGCAAGCGCGCCCGGCCGCGGCAGCCGCTTTGAAATCCGCCTGCCGCTTGCCGAAGTCGAGGCGATTGCGTCGGAGCGCCGCTCCACCCTCGCCGGGTCGCATGTGCTGGTCATGGCTCCCGATGGCCCGGCCTCGGCGGCGCTGGCGGCAACCATCGCGACGCTTGGCGGGCGCTGTCATCGCGCAACGACGCTTGCCGCAGCCCAGCATGTTCTTGCCGATGTGCAGGCAGGTGGCGCGCCACTCACCGACGTGATCGTCGACCACCGGCATGCGCAGCAGTACGAGCAGCTCCTCGCACTCCAGCCGGCCATCGGCCGGCTGGAGGTTCGCCGTACCTATCTGATCAATCCGGAGGAGCGCAACAGCCACCCTGTCAACCAGATGGATGGCTACGAGGCCTGGCTGATCCGGCCCTTGCGCGAAAAGTCGCTGATCGAAGTGCTGCTCGGGCGCCTGAAGGGCATCGAAAAACGCGACGCGATCAACGACAACAGGCCGGTCCTGCGCGAGGAGCCCGCCGTTGAACCCGTCCGCCGGCCGGGACACGGCATCCTGCTGGCCGAGGACGATCCGATCAATGCGTTGATCATCCGCACGCTGTTGCAGCGTTCGGGACACGCGGTGCAGCTCGTCAGCGACTTCGCGGGGGTCGCCGAGACGCTGCGAGCCCCTGCCGGAAACGCCTTGCCGGAGCTTCTCGTCACCGACCTCAATATGCCGGGTGGCGACGGGCTTTCCATGATGCGGCACATCCGTAATGACGAGGCAATACGCTCCTTGCCAAGGTTGCCGGTCATCGTGCTGACTTCCGATATCCGCGAGGATATGCGCGACCGCCTGCTTGCCGCCGGCGCCGATGTGGTGTTGGCGAAACCGGCCGACCCGCAGGTGCTGACCTCGGAGATCGCGCGTCTGCTGCGCAAACGGTAACTCTTGCGATGGTTACGGTATTGATCGGGCGGCGGGGGTTGTACGCAACTTTCATGTCACTATGTTGTTGCAGAAACGTGGTCTAAGCCCCCGCAGACAGATTTGATTCGGGATAACGCGGATGGCCATCGAGCTACTGGATTCAGCGAACGTGGTTGACACTTCTCAGGCTTGCATCGGCACGAAAGCTGCCGTCCCGACGACCGACGTGCTTGGCCGGATCGCCAATCTTGAGACGCGCCTTGCCCGCACGGCATCGGAAATCGATGCTGCCCAGGCCGTGCGCTACAAGGTTTTCGTCGAGGAGATGAAGGCGCAGGTCGGCCCCGAGGCCGATCGGCGCAAGCGTGACGTCGACAGCTGGGACGCGATCTGCGACCACCTGCTGGTTCTCGACACCTCGATCGAAGGCGACGCCGAAGATCAGATCGTCGGGACATACCGGTTGCTGCGCCAGGATGTGGCTGAGCGCTCCGGCGGCTTTTACTCGTCTTCCGAATTCGCGATCGACGCGCTTCTCGCCCGTCATCCGACCAAGCGCTTCATGGAGCTCGGCCGCTCCTGCGTCCTGCCGGACTACCGGACCAAGCGCACGGTCGAACTCCTGTGGCAGGGCAATTGGGCCTATGCGCTCAAATACGGCATGGACGCGATGTTCGGCTGCGGTTCGTTCCCGGGTGTCGTTCCGGCCGAGCATGCGCTGGCGCTGTCCTTCCTGCACCACAACATCCGCGCCCGCGACGACTGGGCCGTCAGCGCACGGCCCGAGCTGCACCGGACGATGGATTTGATGCCGGCCGAGGCGATCAATGCCAAGAAGGCGCTCGCCGCTCTGCCGCCGTTGATCAAGGGCTATATGCGCCTCGGCGCGATGGTCGGCGATGGCGCCGTGGTCGATCATGCGTTCCGCACCACCGACGTTCTGATCGTTTTGCCGATCAGCAATATCTCGGGCCGCTACCTCAACTACTACGGCGCAGATGCCGGACGTTTCGGTGGCGCCGCCTCCTGACCGGGTCCCGGTGAGGTTAACCAATTATTAATGATGGATTTGACTTTCAAGGTCGAAAGAGAGACATGTATTGTCATGTTCTTCTCTAATTTCATGACGAACGAATAGAGAAAATAAATGGAGAAACTGCCGATCTTCCGGGGGTCGACAGGTATATGGTTCCCAAGACTCCGTCTTTCATTACCTTAAACATAAATGCATTGCCTGTTATTAAGCCCGCCTCCTTTTCGGAAAGCGGGCTTTTCTTCTTTATAGTTGTATCGAATTGCTACCAATCGGGGTCGCGCGTTGACCCGAATGAAGGCGGCTGCACCAAAATGAAGCAGCCGCCGGACCGGCAATGCCGGTCCTACATGCCGGCGTTGTAGGCCGCGATCGCCGCCATGTTGACGATGTCGGAATCCTTGGCCGACATCGAGACGATCTGGATCGACTTGTCGAAGCCGACGAGCAGCGGGCCGATCACCGTCGAGCCGCCGAGTTCCTGCAGCATCTTGGTCGAAATCGATGCCGAGTGGAACGCCGGCATCACGAGCACGTTTGCCGTGCCCGAGAGGCGGCAGAACGGGTATTGCTCCATGACGCGAGCATTGAGCGCCACGTCGGCGGCCATCTCGCCGTCATATTCGAAATCGACGCGGCGCTTGTCGAGGATATTGACCGCTTCGCGCACCCGCTCAGAGCGTTCGCCCTGGGGATGGCCGAAGGTGGAATAGGCAAGCATTGCCACGCGCGGCACGTAGCCAAGCCGCTTGGCGAGGCCGGCTGCTTCCTCGGCGATATCGGCAAGCTCCTCCGAAGAGGGCATGTCGTGAACCGCCGTGTCGGCGACGAGCACCGTGCGGCCGCGGCAAAGCGCGATCGAGACGCCGATGACGCGGTGGCCGGGCTTCGGGTCGATGCAGCGACGCACGTCTTCGAGTGCCGTCGAATAATTGCGGGTCAGGCCCGTCACCATGCCGTCGGCATCACCGAGCGCCACCATGCAGGCGGCGAAGTGGTTGCGGTCGTTGTTGATCAGGCGCTGGGCGTCGCGGAAGAGGAAGCCCTTCCGCTGCAGGCGGGCATAGAGATAGTCCGTATAGGCGCCGACGCGCTTGGAAAGCCGCGCATTGACGATCTGGATGCCGGGGCGGTCGAGGTCGATGCCCTCGCGCTCTGCCGTCTCGCGCATGCGCTCCTCGCGGCCGAGCAGGATGGCGGTGCCAAGCTGCTGGTTGGCATACGCGATTGCAGAACGCATGACCTGCACCTCTTCGCCCTCTGCAAAGACGATGCGCTTCGGCTGGCGCCGGACGCGCTCGTAGATGCGCTGCAGCGTCGAGGCGATCGGGTCGCGGCGGGCGGAGAGTTGCCGGCCATAGGCTTCGAGGTCGGTGATCGGTTTGCGGGCGACGCCGCTTTCCATCGCCGCCTTCGCAACCGCCATCGGGATCGCCGAAATCAGCCGCGGGTCGAAGGGGACCGGGATGATGTATTGCGGACCGAAACGCGGACGGTTGCCCTGGTAGGCTGCGGCGACATCGTCAGGAACGTCTTCCTTGGCAAGGCTCGCCAGCGCTTCAGCCGCTGCGATCTTCATCTCGTCGTTGATGGTCGTCGCGCGCACGTCTAGCGCGCCACGGAAGATATAGGGGAAGCCGAGCACGTTGTTGACCTGGTTCGGATAGTCAGAACGGCCGGTGGCGACGATCGCGTCGTCGCGGATGCGGGCGACTTCTTCCGGCGTGATTTCCGGATCCGGGTTGGCCATGGCGAAGATGATCGGCCGCGGCGCCATCGAGCGCACCATGTCTTCCGAAAGGGCGCCCTTGGCCGAGAGGCCGAAGACCACGTCGGCGCCGTCGAGCGCTTCGGCGAGCGTGCGGCGCTCGGTCTTGACCGCATGCGCCGACTTCCACTGGTTCATGCCCTCGGTGCGGCCTTCGAAGATCACGCCCTTGGTGTCGCAGAGGATGATGTTGTCAGAGGCAAAACCCATCGACTTGATGAGCTCGATGCAGGCGATTGCCGCCGCACCCGCACCGTTGCAGACGAGCTTCGTCGTCTTGAAGTCGCGACCGGTCAAGGCCAGCGCGTTGATGAGGCCGGCTGCGGCGATGATCGCCGTGCCGTGCTGGTCGTCATGAAACACCGGGATGTCCATGACCTCGCGCAGCTTCTGCTCGATGATGAAACAGTCCGGTGCCTTGATGTCTTCGAGGTTGATGCCGCCGAAAGAGGGCCCGAGGAAACGCACGCAGTTGATGAACTCGTCGACGTTTTCGGTATCGACTTCAAGGTCGATGGAGTCGACGTCGGCAAAGCGCTTGAACAGCACGGCCTTGCCTTCCATGACAGGCTTTGACGCAAGTGCGCCGAGGTTGCCGAGGCCGAGAATGGCCGTGCCGTTCGAGATCACGGCCACCATGTTGCCGCGCGTCGTGTAGTCATAGGCGGTGTTGGGGTCCTCGGCGATCGCCTTCACGGGGACTGCGACGCCCGGAGAATAGGCAAGCGACAGGTCGCGCTGGGTGGCCATCGCCTTGGTGGGAGAAATCTCCAGCTTTCCGGGACGACCCTGCGAGTGAAAATCGAGCGCTTCCTGCGCGGTGACGCTCGTCATGGTGCGATCGGTCTTGTCGGTGGCCGGCATGTTTCCTCAATCCTCCTGTGGGCGAGCCTTGCGGCGCGCCTCTTTATGGTTGTCGTCTATAATTCCTTGGCGATAGTGTGCCATCTCTTTTTTCGGGACAATCATGAATTTCGTGACAGACTATTCGACCCGCGCGGGGGAGGTTTTATCCGCAGCCGAATTGGCGAGCGAGGAAAGCCGTTCCACGGCGACGCCGATGATGGAACAGTTCATCGAGATCAAGGCGAACAACCCGGATTCGCTGCTGTTCTACCGCATGGGCGACTTCTACGAGCTGTTCTTCCAGGACGCGGTCGAAGCCTCGCGCGCGCTCGGCATCACGCTCACCAAGCGCGGCCAGCACATGGGTCAGGAAATTCCGATGTGTGGCGTGCCGGTACATGCGGCCGACGATTACCTGCAGAAACTGATCGGTCTCGGCTTTCGCGTCGCCGTCTGCGAGCAGGTGGAAGACCCGGCGGAAGCGAAGAAGCGCGGCAGCAAGTCGGTGGTGCGCCGCGACGTCGTGCGCTTGGTCACTCCGGGCACGATCACCGAAGAGAAACTGCTTTCGCCGTCCGAGACCAACTATCTGATGGCGCTGGCGCGCATCAAGAGCGGGTCCGAGCCTGCCTACGCGCTCGCTTGGATCGACATTTCGACCGGCATCTTCCGCCTCGCCGAGACAGCCGAGAGCCGGCTGCTTGCGGACATCCTGCGTATCGAGCCGCGCGAACTGATCCTTGCAGACACCGTGTTTCACGACCCGGAACTAAGGCCCGTCTTCGACGTGCTCGGCCGCGTTGCCGTGCCGCAGCCGGCGGTCTTGTTCGACAGCGCCACGGCGGAAGGGCGCATCAGCCGCTACTTCGGCGTCAAGACGCTTGATGGCTTCGGCACGTTTTCCCGTGCGGAACTCGCAGCCGCTTCCGCGGCGATCTCCTATGTCGAGAAGACCCAGCTTGCCGAACGCCCGGCACTCGGCACGCCGGAGCGCGAAAGTGCCGCCTCGACCTTGTTCATCGATCCGGCGACCCGCGGCAATCTCGAACTGGTGAAGACGCTGTCCGGCGCGCGCGAGGGCACGCTGCTGAAGGCGCTCGACCGCACGGTGACAAGCGGCGGCGCCCGCCTTCTTGCCGAGCGGCTGATGTCGCCGCTGACCGACCCGGACCGTATCAATGAGCGTCTCGATTCCATCGAGATCCTGGCGGACCAGCCGTCCTTTGCCGGCGACCTGCGCGATGCGCTACGTCGCGCGCCGGATATGCCGCGCGCCCTGTCGCGACTGGCGCTCGGGCGCGGCGGCCCGCGCGACCTCGGTGCCATCCAGGCCGGCTTGCACGCGTCTGCGTCGATTTCGCGGTTGATGGCGGCGGGCACCCTCTCGGACGAACTGAAGGATGCGCGCGCCGCAATCGATGCGCTTCCCGCAGGCCTGCTCGGCCTGCTCGATGCGACGCTTGGCGACGAGCTGCCGCTTCTGAAGCGCGACGGCGGTTTCGTCTGCGAAGGCGCCAATGCCGAGCTCGATGAGGTCCGGGGCCTGCGCGACCAGTCGCGCCGGGTGATCGCCGGGCTGCAGCTGCAATATTCCGAAGAGACCGGCATCAAGTCGCTGAAGATCAAGCACAACAACGTGCTCGGCTACTTCATCGAGGTGACGGCGGGCAATGCCGGCTCGATGACCGACACCGACGCCGGTCGCGCCCGTTTCATCCATCGCCAAACGATGGCGAACGCGATGCGCTTCACCACGACGGAACTGGCCGAGCTTGAAAGCAAGATCGCCAACGCCGCCGACCGGGCGCTGTCGATCGAGCTCGCAGCCTTCGACCAGATGACGGCGGAGGTCGTTGCCGCGGCCGAGGTGCTGAAGGCGGCAGCGTTCGCGCTTGCGACCCTCGACGTCTCGGTCGGGCTTGCGGTCCTTGCCGAGGAGCAGGCCTATGCCCGCCCCACCGTTGACCGCTCGCGCATGTTTGCCATCGACGGCGGCCGACATCCGGTGGTCGAGCAGGCACTGAAGCGCCAGGCATCGAATGCCTTCGTCGCCAATGGCTGCGATCTCTCTCCGCCTGAGGGCGAGGAGGGTGGCGCGATCTGGCTGCTCACCGGTCCCAACATGGGCGGTAAATCGACCTTCCTGCGCCAGAACGCGCTGATCGCGATCATGGCGCAGATGGGCACCTTCGTTCCTGCCGCGAGCGCCCATATCGGCATCGTCGACCGGCTCTTCTCCCGCGTCGGCGCCTCCGACGATCTGGCGCGCGGTCGCTCGACCTTCATGGTCGAGATGGTCGAGACCGCGGCGATCCTCAACCAGGCGACCGACCGCTCGCTGGTGATCCTCGACGAGATCGGTCGTGGCACCGCCACCTTCGACGGCCTGTCAATCGCCTGGGCGGCAGTCGAGCACCTGCATGAGGCGAACCGCTGCCGCGGCCTCTTTGCCACCCACTTCCATGAACTGACCGTGCTCTCGGAAAAACTCGGCCGTCTCTCGAACGCGACGATGCGCGTCAAGGAATGGCACGGCGATGTGATCTTCCTGCATGAGGTCGGTCCGGGCGCCGCCGACCGCTCCTATGGCATTCAGGTCGCGCGTCTCGCTGGCCTGCCGGCCTCGGTCGTGGCTCGCGCCAAGGACGTGCTCGCCAAGCTCGAGGACGCCGATCGCAAGAACCCGGCGAGCCAACTGATCGACGATCTGCCGCTGTTCCAGGTGGCGATCCGTCGTGAAGAGGTGAAGCCCGCCGGAAACTCCAAGATCGACGAGGCGCTGAAGGCGCTGAACCCCGACGACATGACGCCGCGCGAGGCGCTCGATGCGCTCTATGCGCTGAAGAAGGAACTGAGCGCCGCCAAGGCGGGATGACAGGACGTGCGTGCGGTTTTCCGCTCGCACTCTATCACCCGTTGGCCGAAGCGGCGCTACGCCTTTTTCCTGTGCAAGCCGTCTGTAAAAAGGCTATACAGCGCCGCACGCTTTTGCGGGCGCGGCGCTCGAATTGTTGTGTGGTCTTTATTCGGCCTCGGTCGCAAGGATCATGCAGGAGCGCTTGACAGCGAACGACCACGCAACCAGTCGGACAGGACGCCCCTCGGCACTTCATGGGCAGACACGAAACCTTCTTTCCCGAAATCCTCGACGTCGCAGCGCTCCGGGCAAAATGCGACTTCATCGCCTCGGCCCACGCCGAACAGCGCGACCCGATGCGTCAGGCATTGCTGGCGGCTTTCAAGCAGGCAAATGTCGCCGGCCGGGCGAAGGCCCGCGAGCTGTTCAACGCCGATGGTGCTGGCATTCTCTGCGCCGAACGTATTTCCTGGCTGCAGGATCAACTGATTACAGTGCTGCATGATTTCGTGCTGAACGAGATCTTCGACGCAGCCAATGCACCGCCCGCGTCCCGGATCGCCGTGACGGCGGTCGGCGGCTATGGCCGCGGCACGCTGGCGCCGGGTTCAGACATCGATCTTCTGTTCCTGCTGCCGGTCAAGAAGGCCGTCTGGGCCGAGCCGGCGATCGAGTTCATGCTCTATATACTCTGGGATCTGGGCTTCAAGGTCGGCCACGCCACCCGCACCATCGACGAGTGCATCCGGCTATCGCGCGCCGACATGACGATCCGCACGGCCATCCTCGAGACGCGCTATATCTGTGGCTCCGAGACATTGTGCGCCGAGCTTGAAACGCGCTTCGATCATGAGATCGTCCGCAACACCGGCCCGGATTTCATCGCCGCCAAGCTTGCCGAACGCGACGAGCGCCACCGCAAGGCCGGCGACACGCGCTACCTCGTCGAGCCCAACGTCAAGGAAGGCAAGGGCGGGCTTCGCGACCTGCACACGCTGTTCTGGATCGCCAAGTACTTCTACCGGCTGAAGGACACCGCCGACCTCGTCAAGCTCGGCGTGCTTTCGCGGCAGGAGTACCAGCTCTTCCAGAAGGCCGAGGACTTCCTCTGGGCGGTGCGCTGCCACATGCATTTCCTCACCGGAAAATCCGAGGAACGGCTCTCTTTCGACATCCAGCGCGAGATCGCCGAGGCACTCGGCTATCACGACCATCCGGGCCTTTCAGCCGTCGAACGCTTCATGAAGCACTTCTTCCTGGTGGCAAAGGACGTCGGCGATCTCACCCGTATCTTCTGCGCAGCACTCGAAGATCAGCAGGCCAAGGACGCGCCCGGCATTTCCGGGCTCATCGGCCGCTTCACCCATCGTAGCCGCAAGATTGCCGGAACGCTCGATTTCGTCGACGACGGCGGTCGCATCGCGCTTGCAAGCCCCGACGTCTTTAAGCGCGATCCGGTCAATCTGCTGCGCTTCTTCCACATCGCCGATATCAACGGGCTGGAATTCCACCCGGCGGCACTGCGCCAGGTCACGCGGTCGCTGAGCCTGATCAAGCCGGCGCTGCGCGAAAACGAGGAGGCGAACCGCCTCTTCCTGTCGATCCTCACGTCCCGCCGCAAGCCGGAGCTGATCCTCCGGCGCATGAACGAAGCCGGCGTGCTCGGCCGCTTCATTCCGGATTTCGGCAAGATCGTCTCGATGATGCAGTTCAACATGTATCATCACTATACGGTCGACGAGCATCTGCTGCGCACCGTCGACGTGCTGTCGCGCATCGAAGGCGGTATCGAGGAGGAGGCCCATCCGCTCGTCGCCAAGCTGATGCCGGGGATCGAGGAGCGCGAGGCGCTCTATGTCGCCGTGCTGCTGCACGACATCGCCAAGGGCCGGCCGGAGGATCACTCGACCGCCGGCGCCAAGGTGGCACGCAAGCTCTGCCCGCGCTTCGGGCTGTCGCCGAAGCAGACGGAGCTGGTCGCCTGGCTGATCGAGGAGCATCTGCTGATGTCGATGGTCGCCCAGACGCGCGACCTCAACGACCGCAAGACGATCGTCGACTTTGCCGAGCGGGTACAGTCGCTTGATCGGTTGAAGATGCTGCTCGTCCTGACCGTCTGCGATATCCGCGCCGTCGGCCCGGGTGTCTGGAACGGCTGGAAGGGACAGCTTCTGCGCACGCTCTACTACGAGACCGAGCTGTTGCTGTCGGGCGGCTTCTCCGAGCTGTCGCGCAAGGAGCGTGCGGCCCATGCCGCCGTCATGCTCGGCGAGGCCTTGACGGACTGGTCCGAGAAGGAGCGCGAGGATTACGTGCGCCTGCACTACCAGCCCTATCTCCTGACGGTGGCGCTGGAAGACCAGATCCGGCATGCGCGCTTCATCCGCGAGGCGGATGCCGCCGGCAAGGCGCTGGCGACGATGGTGCGTACCCACCAGTTCCACGCGATCACCGAAATCACCGTGCTTTCGCCCGACCATCCGCGGCTTTTGACCGTGATTGCCGGTGCCTGTGCGGCCGCCGGCGCAAACATCGTCGACGCGCAGATCTTCACGACCTCGGACGGCCGTGCGCTCGATACCATCCTCGTCAACCGCGAGTTCGCCGTCGACGAGGACGAGATGCGCCGGGCAGCGAGCATCGGCAAGCTGATCGAGGACGTGCTTTCGGGCCGCAAGCGGCTGCCGGAAGTCATTGCCAGCCGCACCAAGGTGAAGAAGCGCACCAAGGCGTTTACCGTCACGCCGGAAGTGACGATCAGCAACACGCTGTCGAACAAGTTCACCGTGATCGAAGTCGAAGGCCTCGACCGTCCAGGCCTCTTGTCCGAGATCACCGCGGTGCTATCCGATCTTTCGCTCGACATCGCCTCGGCCCACATCACCACCTTCGGTGAAAAGGTGATCGACACCTTCTACGTCACCGATCTCGTCGGCCAGAAGGTGACGAGTGAAAACCGTCAGATGAACATTGCCGCCCGCCTCAAGGCCGTCATGGCCGGGGAGGGGGACGAGGCGCGCGACCGCATGCCCTCGGGCATCATCGCGCCGCCCCCGGGCGTTTCCTCCGCTCAAAGAACGACAAAAGCCGAAACATGAGTCTGGTCAAGAAATTTGCAACCGTCGGCGGCGCGACGCTCGGAAGCCGCCTGTTCGGCTTCATCCGCGAAACCTTCATGGCGGCAGCGCTTGGCACCGGCCCGGTTGCCGACGCCTTCAACACCGCCTTCCGTCTGCCCAACACCTTCCGCCGGCTGTTTGCCGAGGGCGCCTTCAATTCCGCTTTCGTGCCGCTCTTTGCCCGGGAAATCGAGGCGAACGGCATGGATGGGGCGCGGCGTTTCTCCGAGGAGGTCTTTGGCGTCCTCTTCACCGTGCTCCTGTTCCTGACGATCGCGATGGAACTGACGATGCCCTTCATCGTCAGCAACCTGATCGCGCCCGGCTTTGCCGACGATCCGGAAAAACTCGGAAGCACCATCGTCTTTGCCGCGATCATGTTCCCCTATCTCGCCTGTATGTCGCTGGCGGCGATGATGGCGGGCATGCTGAATTCGCTGCACCGCTATTTCGCGGCGGCGATCGCGCCGGTCTTCCTCAATTTCATCCTCATCGGCGTGCTCGGCTATGCCTGGTATGCGGGCCAGGATCCGATCGCGGTCGGCTACGGCCTTTCCTGGGGCGTCATGGCCGCCGGTCTCGTCCAGCTCGCAATCGTCTGGATCGCCGTGCGCGATGCCGGCATCAAGATCGGCCTTCGTCGCCCGAAGATGACCGCCAACGTGAAGCGCCTGCTCGTACTGGCGCTGCCGGCGGCGATCACCGGCGGCATCACCCAGATCAACCTCCTGATCAACACCAACATTGCGTCTGCCCAGGAAGGTGCGGTGTCGTCGCTCGTCTATGCCGACCGTATCTATCAGCTTCCGCTCGGCGTCGTCGGCATTGCCGTCGCAACCGTGCTTCTGCCGGAACTCGCCCGCGCGCTGCGTTCGGGCAATGTCAACGAGGCCTCGAACCTGCAGAACCGCTCGGTCGAGTTCACGCTGTTCCTGACGCTGCCGGCCGCCGCCGCTTTGCTCGTCATGTCCGAGCCAATCGTCCGGTTGCTGTTCGAGCGCGGCAAGTTCTCGCCGGAATCGACCATCATCGTCGGTCATATCCTGGCAATTTACGGCCTCGGCCTGCCGGCCTTCGTGCTGATCAAGGCCTTCATTCCCGGCTTTTTCGCGCGCGAGGACACGCGCACGCCGATGATCTTCGCCGCGATTTCCGTCGTCGTGAACGTGTCCCTGGCGCTCACCCTGTTCCCACGGCTTGGCGCGAGCGGCATCGCCACCGCCGAGATCGTTGCCGGCTGGGTGAATGCCGTGCTGCTTTTCGCAACGCTTGTCTGGCGCGGCCATTGGGGCAGGGACATCCCGCTTCTGACCCGTATCCCGCGTCTCGTCCTCGCGGCGGCGGGCATGGCGGCGGCGCTGTATTACGCTGTCGGCTGGTTCGCTTTCGAACTGTCCTCTGCCGCGTCCCTGCTGACGCGGGCAACGACGCTGACGGGCCTGGTCGCAGTCGCCATGGTGATCTACTTCGGGCTCGCCTTCGGCCTCGGCGGCGCGAGCCTCGGCATGATCCGCCGCAACATCAAGCGGGGCGCGAAAGCGCCTGCGGAGCCTGCAGCAACGCCGGAGGCGGGTGACTGATGCGCCAGACGATCGCACGCATTGCCCTGGTCGTGCCGGATTATGACGCCGGCATCGCCTTCTATTGCGGCAAGCTCGGTTTTGATCTCTTGGAGGACACCGTTCTCGACGCCACCAAGCGCTGGGTCGTCGTCCGTCCCAAGGGGGCCGTCGAAACGGCGCTGCTGCTTGCCAAGGCTGACGGCGAGCGCCAGCAGGCGGCGGTCGGCAACCAGACCGGCGGGCGGGTCGGGTTCTTCCTGTTCACCGACGATTTTTCCCGCGACCATGCGGCGATGCTGGCCGCAGGCGTCGTCTTTCTGGAGGCGCCGCGCCATGAGCCCTATGGCACCGTGGCGGTCTTCAGCGATCCCTTCGGCAACCATTGGGATCTGCTGCAGCCGGCGGGATGAAGGGGCTTCTCCGAGCCTCTTGATTGCCTCTCATCCTGCGTGCATAAGCCAGTCCGTTAGCTACATGGGCGATCATGCCCTGGGGCCCTCCACCAGCCTATTGAGGACGACATGAACGAATTTAAGCCGCTCGTATTCTCCGGCGTTCAGCCGACGGGCAATCTCCATCTCGGCAATTATCTCGGCGCGATCCGCAAGTTCGTGGCGCTGCAGGAAAACAACGATTGCATCTATTGCGTCGTCGACCTGCACTCGATCACCGCGCAGCTCGTGCATGAGGACCTGAAGGGGCAGATCCGCTCGATCGCCGCCGCCTTCATCGCTTCGGGCATCGATCCGAACAAGCATATTGTCTTCAACCAGTCGGCCGTGCCGCAGCACGCGGAACTCGCCTGGATCTTCAATTGCGTCGCCCGCATCGGCTGGATGAACCGCATGACGCAGTTCAAGGACAAGGCCGGCAAGGACCGCGAGAATGCGTCGCTCGGCCTGCTGGCCTATCCGAGTCTGATGGCGGCCGACATCCTCGTCTATCGCGCCACCCATGTTCCCGTTGGCGACGACCAGAAGCAGCACCTGGAGCTGACGCGTGATATCGCCCAGAAGTTCAACATCGACTTCATGGAGCATATTCGCAGCGCTGGTTACGGTGTCGACATGGTTGTCGGCGAAGAGCCGATCCATGCCTACTTCCCGCCGGTCGAGCCGCTGATCGGTGGCGCTACGCCGCGCGTCATGTCGCTGCGTGACGGCACCAAGAAGATGTCGAAGTCGGATCCCTCCGATCTCTCGCGCGTCAACCTGATGGACGACGCAGAGACGATCTCGAAGAAGATCCGCAAGGCCAAGACCGATCCGGACGCGCTTCCGAGCGAAGTGGACGGTCTGAAGGGTCGTCCCGAGGCGGACAACCTCGTCGGTATCTACGCGGCGCTGTCGGACAAGACCAAGGAGCAGGTGCTCGCCGAATTCGGTGGGCAGCAGTTCTCGGTCTTCAAGCCGGCGCTGGTCGACCTTGCGGTTGAGGTTCTCTCGCCGATCACGGCCGAGATGCGCCGCCTGATGGGCGACACCGCCCATATCGACGCAATCCTTAGGGATGGCGGCGAGCGGGCGCGGGCGCGGGCAGAAAAGACGATGCGCGAAGTGCGCGAAATCATCGGCTTTCTGCAGTAAATTGATTGGGTCCGGGGAACTCCCGGACCCAGTTTCATTTTGATGGTCGGACTTCGCTAGCCGAAGTGAACCTCGACCGGAAAGCCTCGGGCACTTTTCCGTGCCCTCGTCCGAAACGCAAAAATCAGACCTTGCGGCGGCTCGCGCGGGATGTATTGTTCACCCTATGGTCTCGACCCGACTCTCTCGACTTGAAGGACACCGCCGCAAATTCATGGCGGTGATAGACGATACCCCGGAATGCGGGCGCGCCGTGCACTATGCGGGCATGCGCGCCAAGAATTCCAATGGTGGCCTCGTCCTGCTCTATGTGATCGCCGACGGCGACTTCCAGCAATGGCTGGGGGTCGAGGAAATCATGCGTGCGGAAGCACGCGAGGAGGCCGAGGCGACGCTCGCCAAGGTGTCCCAATCGGTCCGCGAGCGGATCGGCATCGAGCCCGAGGTCGTCATCCGCGAGGGCACGGCCACGGAGCAGATCCACGCGGCGATCGAAGAAGATCGCGACATCGCCATTCTGGTTCTCGCGGCCGGCTCGGCGAAAGAAGGCCCCGGTCCGCTGGTGTCGTCCATTGCCGGCAAGGCCGCGGCCTTTCCGATCCCCGTCACGGTCATCCCGGATGCCTTGACGGATGAGGAGATCGACGCGCTCAGTTGACCTGCGTCGCTATGTGCTCTTGCGACTAGACGGCCATGCTCCTATATTCTTTTGAATTATTCTAAAAAGCTGGGCGGATGCCGCTCCGGCGAAACGGAGACAGACATGTTCATTCAGACCGAAGCCACGCCGAATCCGGCGACGCTGAAGTTTTTGCCGGGCAAGGTCGTCCTGGAAAACGGCACGGCCGAGTTCCGCGACGAGGAAGAAGCACGCGCCGGCTCGCCGCTCGCGGCACGGCTGTTTTCGATCCCCGGCGTCACCGGCGTCTATTTCGGCTACGATTTCATTACCGTCAGCAAGGAAGGCCAGGAATGGCAGCACCTGAAGCCGGCGATCCTCGGTTCGATCATGGAGCACTTCATGTCGGGCCAGGCGATCATGGCTGGCAGCGGCCGCGCCGAGCAGTCCGACGAGGAAGACGAGTTCTTCGACGAGGGTGACGAAACGATCGTCGCCACGATCAAGGAACTGTTGGAAACCCGCGTACGTCCGGCCGTCGCCCAGGATGGCGGTGACATCACCTTCCGCGGCTTCAAGGATGGGACTGTGTTCCTCAACATGAAGGGCGCCTGCTCCGGTTGCCCGTCGTCCACCGCGACGCTGAAGCATGGCGTGCAGAACCTGCTGCGCCACTTCGTTCCCGAGGTGGAGGCCGTCGAGGCCGTCTGATATAGCGCGCGCCTGTCCGGCGCGCCGGTTTCGCGTATCGATTTTGCCGCAAAGCCCGATCGGCTTTGCGGCTTGTGGCGTCTGAAAGATCCTGCGTTGAAATGATTGTACTTGCGCTCGACACGTCCGGTTCCGGTTGCTCCGTTGCCGTCTATGACAGCGAAACGGAAGCCGTGCTCGGGCGTTCCGGGGCCGATCTCGGCAAGGGACACGCCGAGCGGCTGATGGAGTTCGTCGACGAGGCATTGGCTGCGTCCGGCCGGTCGCTTGACGCTATCGACCGCATCGCCGTCACTGTCGGCCCGGGATCCTTCACCGGCATTCGCGTCGGCGTAGCGGCCGCTCGCGGCCTGGCGCTTGCGCTCGGCAAACCCGCCGTCGGCGTCTCGACACTTGCGGTCGTGGCCGAGGGGCTGCGCCGGACGGCCGCCGGAAAGCCCGTCCTTGTCGCCATCGACGCCAAGCGGGACGAGGTCTATCTCCAGGCTTTCGATGCGACCGGTAGCGCCACGGGTGAGCCCGAAGCACTCTCCGTCGGAAGTGCGCGCGAACGATTTGCCGGTTTCGACGGCGTCATAGGCGGCTCCGGCGCGCATCTCGTCGCTGCCGATCTACCGCTCAAGCCTTCAGAACTCATCGATGTCGCCGCCGTCGCCAAACTTGGTGCCGCTGCCGATCCAGCCTCGGCCAAGCCGCGTCCGTTATATCTCCGAGGCCCCGACGCCAAGCCGCAGGCGGGCTTCGCGATTGCCCGAGCATAGACCGAGATGAGCTTCACCGATTACTTCACCCGCCGCACCGAGTTCGACATCTTCCCCTTGGAGGAGGCGGACCTGATTGCCGCGGCGGCGCTGCACCGTCAGCGTTTCGCGGCCCCGTGGAGCGATGGCGAAATCCATGCGCTTCTGGTCCAAGAGACGGTGTTCGGCTTTGTCGCCCGGCAGACCAATGGCAGCTTTCGCCCGGCATTCGGTGGGTTTGTCCTGTCGCGTGCGGTTGCCGGTGAGGCGGAAATCCTGACGATCGGTGTCGAGCCGCGTTATGCGCGCTCCGGTCTCGGCTGGCGGTTGATGCAGGCGGCAATGCGTGAAGCGCTGGTCAAGGGCTCCGAGGCCCTGTTCCTCGAAGTCGACGAGACCAACCAGCCGGCAATCGGGCTTTACCGTAAGCTCGGCTTCAACAAGGTCGGCGAACGCCGCGCCTATTACCAGGACAAGGCCGGCCAGCGGACCGCCGCGCTTGTCATGCGGCTCGATCTTCGCTAGTCCCGACACGGACAGGGGCAGGATGAGGAAGGCCAAGGCGGTCTTCCGCCCGCATCCCGCATTACCCTATCGGAACAGGTCACGATGATCGCGCCGCGGTTCGGCTCCAGATCATCGAGATTCTCAAGGTCTCGCGCAGGAAAACTCTTCCCGGATGGTCAATTGGCTACGGATCGCGATCTTCGCAGCGCTTCTGGCGCTGGTTTCGCTCGTGCTGATGCCGCTTCAGGTCGTCTGCCTCTGGCTTGATCTGAAACCCCGGCGCCGTCTGCCGCGATATTGGCACCGGCTCGCCTGTTACCTTCTTGGCATAAAGGTGCGCGTTCATGGCATGGCGGATCGCCGCCGGCCGCTTTTGATCTGCGCCAACCACGCCTCCTGGAAGGACATTCTGGTGCTCTCCTCGGTTGCCGACGTCGTCTTCGTCGCCAAGTCCGAGGTGAAGGGCTGGCCGGTCTTCGGCGTGCTTGCCCGGCTGCAGGCGTCGATCTTCGTCGAGCGCGAGCAGAAGCGCTCGACCGGCAAGCAGGTGAGCGAAATCGGCGAGCGCATGGCGGCCGGTGAAATCGTCGTGCTCTTTCCCGAGGGAACGACCTCCGACGGCAACCGTCTGCTGGAGATCAAGACCTCGCTTTTCGGGGCTGCCGCTTCCGCCGTGCCGCATTCGCCGACCGGTCTCGTGCATGTGCAGCCGGTCGCGATCTCCTATACCGGTATCCATGGCATGCCGATGGGCCGCTTCAACCGGCCGATCGCCGCCTGGCCGGGCGACACCGAACTGGTGCCGCATTTGCTCGGCATCCTGCGTGAGGGCGCGATCGAAGTCGACGTCGATTTCGGTGAGGCCATCGATTACGACCGCCATACCAATCGCAAGGAGGTGAGCCGCACGGTCGAGCAGCGCATCCGCAGCATGCTGTCGGATCGTCTGCGCGGGCGGGCTTGAAACGCCCCGGGCAAGGACCGCTGCGCCGAAAATACTTCAACTTCCGACCGCTTTGCACTAAAGAACCCGGCATGACCCAGGAAACCGCCCTTCTGTCGACGACGCCCGCCACGGGCGACGAGCGCGCCCCGGCCCGCAAGGTCTTCGTCAAGACCTACGGCTGCCAGATGAACGTCTACGATTCCGACCGCATGACGGACGCCCTGTCGCGGGACGGCTACGTCTCGACCGATGTGCTGGAAGACGCAGACTTCGTCCTGCTCAACACCTGTCACATTCGCGAGAAGGCGGCAGAGAAGGTGTATTCCGAACTCGGCCGCCTGCGCGATCTGAAGAAGGAAAGGGCCAAGGAAGGCCGCGAGATGGTGATCGGCGTTGCCGGCTGCGTCGCGCAGGCCGAAGGCAACGAGATCCTGCGGCGCGCACCGGCCGTCGACCTGGTGATCGGCCCGACCACCTATCACCGGCTGCCCGAGGCGCTGAAGCGCGCCCGCAGCGGCGAGCGTGTCGTGCAGACGGAGTATGCCGTCGAAGACAAGTTCGAACACCTGCCGGCACCCGACAAGGCAAAGACCCGCATGCGCGGCGTTACCGCGTTCCTGACGGTTCAGGAAGGCTGCGACAAGTTCTGCACCTTCTGTGTCGTGCCCTACACGCGCGGCTCCGAGGTTTCCCGCCCCGTCGCCCAGATCGTCTCGGAGGCGGAAAAGCTGGTCGAGGGCGGCGTGCGCGAGATCACCCTGCTCGGTCAGAACGTCAACGCCTGGCACGGCGTCGGGCCCGATGGCCGCGAATGGGGCCTTGGCGACCTGCTTTCGCGTCTTGGCGAGATCGGGGGTCTTGCCCGGCTGCGTTACACCACCAGCCACCCGCGCGACATGGACGACAGCCTGATCGAGGCGCATCGCTCGATGGTAAAGCTGATGCCCTACCTGCACTTGCCGGTGCAGTCCGGCTCCGACCGTATCCTGAAGGCGATGAACCGCAGGCATACGGCGGCGGAATATCTGGCGCTGATCGCGCGCATCCGCGCCGTCCAGCCGGACCTCGCATTGTCGGGCGATTTCATCGTCGGCTTCCCCGGCGAGACCGATGAAGACTTCGAGGACACCATGCGCCTCGTCGAAGCCGTGGGTTATGCACAGGCATTTTCATTCAAATATTCGACCCGTCCCGGCACGCCGGGCGCCGAGCTCGGCGACCAGGTTCCCGAGGACGTGAAAGCCAAGCGCTTGGAAAAATTGCAGGCTTTGCTGTTTTCCCAGCAGCGCGCCTTTGCCGAGTCCTGCGTCGGCCGCGAAATCGACCTGCTTTTGGAGAAGGAAGGGCGCATGCCCGGCCAGCTCGTCGGGCGATCGCCGTGGCTGCAGCCGGTGAATGTTGATGCAAAAGCATCGCAAATCGGTGACATTATCAAGGTGCGAATCATCAAGGCCGGGCCGAACAGCCTGTTTGCGGAGATGATCGGGTAAGGACCGAAAACAAGGAGCCTGAACCGCTTGAACGGACACGAATTGATCTCTTCATCCACGCGCCAGTCGAAAACAACTGCGACAGACGCCAATCACTTCGTGCTGACCTTCGAGAACAATCGGTTCGCCAGCGAGCTCTTCGGCCAGTTCGATCAGAACTTGAAGCTTCTCGAAGAGCGCCTGCGCATCGACGCTCGGCCGCGCGGCAATTCCGTCGCGATCTCGGGTGACGTCGTCGCCACCAACCAGGCCCGCCGTGCTCTCGATTATCTCTACGGGCGGTTGCAGGGCGGCGCGTCGATCGATACGTCTGATGTCGAGGGTGCGATCCGTATGGCGGTTGCCGCCGACGATCAGCTACAATTGCCGACCATGGAGCGTAAAGCCAAATTGACAATGGCGCAGATTTCGACGCGCAAGAAGACGATCGCCGCGCGTACGCCAACGCAGGATGCCTATATCCGAGCGCTCGAGCGGTCCGAGCTCGTCTTCGGCGTAGGCCCCGCGGGTACCGGCAAGACCTATCTTGCCGTCGCCCACGCCGCACAGCTGCTTGAGCGCGGCGCCGTCGATCGTATTGTGCTCTCTCGCCCTGCCGTCGAGGCGGGCGAGCGCCTGGGCTTCCTGCCGGGCGACATGAAGGAGAAGGTCGATCCCTATCTTCGGCCGCTCTACGACGCGCTCTATGACATGATGCCGGGCGACAAGGTCGAACGCGCGATCACCGCCGGGGTCATCGAAATCGCGCCGCTCGCCTTCATGCGCGGCCGTACGCTCGCCAATGCTGCCGTCATCCTCGACGAGGCACAGAACACCACATCGATGCAGATGAAGATGTTCCTGACCCGTCTTGGCGAAAACGGCCGGATGATCGTCACCGGCGATCCGAGCCAGGTGGACCTGCCGCGCGGCGTTAAATCGGGCCTGGTCGAGGCCCTGCAGATCCTGAGAGGGGTCGAGGGCGTTTCGGTGGTCCGCTTCAAGGATGTCGATGTCGTTCGCCATCCGATGGTGGCGCGCATCGTCAAGGCCTACGAATCCCATACGGCCGTGCACGACGAAAGCGAGCAGGGCGACCGCTAACAGGCGGTCGCTGCGATCATGACGGCTTTGGATATCCAGATCAGCGTGGAAGAGGGCAACTGGCCGGACGAAGAGGCGTTGCTCGCCTTCTCGTCGCCCGTGCTCGAAGTGGCGGCAGCCTTTCTCGCAAGCGAAGAAAAGCAGCCGTTGCCGAAGATGCCGCCGGAGCTCTCGCTCGTCTTCACCGACGATGCCTCCATGCGCGCGATCAACGCCGAGTGGCGCAACCAGGACAAGCCGACCAACGTTCTGTCCTTCCCGGCCTTTCCCGTGACGCCCGGATCGATGCCCGGACCGATGCTCGGCGACATCATCGTTGCCCGCGAAACCCTCGAGCGCGAGGCGGTGGAGCTCGAGAAGTCCTTCGATCAGCATCTGACGCATCTTCTCGTGCATGGATTCCTGCATCTTTTCGGCTATGATCATATGGAAGATGATGAAGCCGAAAGAATGGAAAGCCTGGAGACTCGCATTTTGGCGCGTCTTGGCTTATCTGACCCCTACGGGGATCGTACCCCGGATTAACAGTTTGGACCGATGAGCGATTATAAAACACAGCCTGTCGCGCTGGCGACCGAGGAGGCAGATGCCTCCGGAGAGGCGGAGGCGGGCAGTAGTAGCACCGCCACTCGACACGAGGGCACGAAATCCACTTCCACCTTCTGGAGCCGGGCCGCGCGCCTTTTGCGCGGCGCAAGTCCATCGAGCCTGCGCGAGGATCTTGCTGACGCGCTGCAGACCGATGCCGACAGCAACACGGTCTTTTCGCCCGGCGAACGGGCGATGCTCAACAACATCCTGCGCTTCCGCGAGGTCCGGGTCGAGGACGTCATGGTCCCGCGCGCCGACATCGAGGCGGTCGATCAGAGCATCACCATCGGCGAGCTGATGGTGATCTTCGAGGAATCCGGCCGCTCGCGCATGCCGGTCTATAGCGACGGGCTCGATGACCCTCGCGGCATGGTCCACATTCGCGACCTGCTGTCCTACGTCACCAAACAGGCCCGCAATCGCCGGCGTAACGGCAAGGCCCAGGCGTCGACGACGGCTGCGTCCGAAAAGACGCCGCGCTCGCCCAAGGCAAGTTTCGACCTTTCACGTGTCGATCTCGGCAAGTCGTTGGAAGAGGCGGGCATCGTCCGCCAGCTTCTCTTCGTGCCGCCCTCTATGCTGGCCTCCGACTTGATGCAGCGCATGCAGGCGGCCCGTATCCAGATGGCGCTCGTCATCGACGAATATGGCGGAACCGATGGCCTCGTCTCGCTCGAAGACATCGTCGAGATGGTCGTCGGCGACATCGAGGATGAGCACGACGATGACGAAGTCATGTTCGCGCGCACTTCGGACGATGTCTTTATCGCCGACGCTCGTGTCGAGCTGGAAGAGATCGCCGCGGCGATCGGTCCCGACTTCGACGTGCGCGAACAGCTCGAAGACGTCGACACCCTCGGCGGCCTGATCTTCGCTTCACTGGGCCGCATTCCCGTACGCGGCGAGGTCGTTCAGGCGATCCCGGGCTTCGAGTTCCAGATCCTCGACGCCGACCCGCGCCGCGTGAAGCGCGTCCGCATCATGCGCAAGCGCCCGCCCGCCCGCCGCCGCGTCCTGAGACCGGAAGGCGAGACGATTGCGGAGACCGGTGCGCTCAATCGCGCCAACGGTGCAGCCGCCCCCGAGGCAGCGGCCGACGAACAATAATTGTCCGGTTCCCGCGCGTTTCTGCGCGCGCGGGAAGTCCTCCCCCCACCTGTGACATCTCCCGAGGCTGTGTCGTAAACACCGACCAAGGGCCGGAACCGTCGTCTCGCCCCCCTAATCCAGCCCCGAAAGGGGACAGGCAGCCGGTTTTTTGAAAGACTGGCCCCGATTGATTCGGGTGTTGTTTCGCTCCTTCGCTGTGGCAGGCTGCGGGATCGACTGGAGGCTGTATGGCAAGATTGGCTGGCAGGGTGATGCTACTTTCCGGGTTCCCCCGGGCTTTGCTTGCTTTCTTCGCGGGGCTGCTCGCGGTTCTGGCCCAGCCGCCCTTCGGCATCTTCGCCTTTGCTTTCGTCGCTTTCCCGATTCTCGTCTGGCTGCTCGACGGTGCGACCGGAAGTCCGGACGGTGGCTTCATCCGCCGGCTCTGGCCGGCTGCGGTTGTCGGCTGGTGGTTCGGCTTCGGTTACTTCCTCGGTGGTCTCTGGTGGCTCGGCAATGCGCTGCTCGTCGAGGCCGACGAGTTCGCCTGGGCGCTGCCGCTCGCCGTCGTGGGCCTGCCGGCCTTTCTCGCGCTGTTCTATGCGCTGGCGACGCTGATCGCCCGCCTTTTCTGGTCCGACGGCGTCGGGCGCATCGCCGCACTCGCCCTGGGCTTCGGGCTTGCCGAATGGCTGCGCAGCTTCCTCTTTACCGGCTTTCCCTGGAATGCGATCGGCTATGCGGCCATGCCGATGCCGCTGATGATGCAGTCGGCAAGCGTCATCAATCTCGCGACCGTCAACATGCTCGCCGTCTTCGTCTTTGCCGCTCCCGCCCTGATCGCGACGGGCCGCGGGAGCCGGATCGGGCTCACGATCGCCGTCGTGCTTTTTGCCGGCCATGTGGGCTTCGGCTTCTATCGCCTGGCGCAGCCGGCGCCGGCCTCGCCCGAGCCGCCGCTGGCCGTGCGCCTCGTCCAGCCGGTGATCGACCAGGCAAAGAAGCTCGATGACGGCGAGCGTGCCGCGGTGTTCGAGGAGCATCTGGCTTTGACTGCCGTGGCTCCGGAGAAAGACGGCAAGCGGCCGGATATCGTCGTCTGGCCCGAGACGTCGATCCCTTTCATCCTCACCGACAATCCGGACGCACTGGCGCGTATCGCCGAGGTGCTTGATGACGACCAGATCCTGATTGCCGGCGCGGTGCGCGTAGAGGATGCCGGCGCCGGTCTGCCGCCCCGCTACTACAACTCGATCTACATGATCGACGGTCGGGGCCAGATCATCGGCGCTGCCGACAAGGTGCATCTGGTGCCTTTCGGCGAATATCTTCCCTTCGAGGATCTGTTGTCTTCCTGGGGCCTGAGTTCGGTCGCCGCGTCGATGCCCGGTGGCTTCACAGCGGCCAAGAACCGTTCGCTGCTGACGCTGCCCAGCGGCCGCACGCTGTATCCGCTCGTTTGCTACGAGGCGATCTTCCCGGACGAGATCGATGGGGCCGCGCGCCGGGCCGATGTGCTTCTCAATGTTACCAACGACGCCTGGTTCGGAGATACGCCAGGCCCGCGCCAGCATTTCCATCAGGCACAATTAAGGGCCGTTGAAACCGGCACCCCCCTTGTCCGAGCGGCAAACAGCGGTATATCAGCAATTGTTGATGCACGTGGGGTTTTAATGGTAGGATTATCCTACAATTATAGGGGAGTGGTCGACACACTTCTGCCGGGAAGGATGCCTACCCCGTTGGACGACGCTATGCGAAGCCGCGTTTTCTGGCTGGGTGCGATCTTCCTCCTTCTGGTTGCAGTGTTTTCGCGTTTTGGTTTTAATATTAGGAAGAATTGACCTAAAACCCCTAAAATTGCATAGTGGTCCGCACCATCGTCCTTGTTGTGCTGGCTCTGTCCTTATCACCCTGGCGGTCGCTTCGGTGAGCGTAGGTCTCATGCTGGGCGATGGATAAACGAAACAGCGTGTTTGGGAACGCAGATATGATCGAAAACAAGAAGAAGCCGAACCCGATCGACATTCATGTCGGAAGTCGGATTCGTCTTCGCCGTACGATGCTTGGCATGAGCCAAGAGAAGCTCGGCGAAAGTCTGGGGATCACTTTCCAGCAGATCCAGAAGTACGAGAAGGGCACGAACCGCGTCGGCGCCAGCCGGTTGCAGAACATTTCAGGCATCCTGAACGTTCCGGTTTCCTTCTTCTTCGAAGACGCCCCGGGCGATAACGCTGCCGGTCAGTCCGGCATGGCAGAAGCTTCCAGCTCGAACTACGTCGTCGATTTCCTGTCGTCCTCCGAGGGGCTGCAGCTCAACCGCGCTTTCGTCAAGATCACCGACCCGAAGGTTCGCCGCCGGCTCGTCGATCTCGTCAAGGCACTCGCTGCGGAAGCAGAAAGCGAATAGTTCCAACGTTCCCGTCGGGACTTGAAAAACAAAGCGGCCATTTGTGCCGCTTTTTTCTTGCGCGCCTTTCCCTCCGGCGCACCAAAGTGATTGGCTGCAATGGCGATATAAAGATATATTTATGTCGTTGTGTGCTTGTTTTTCGGTCGCAAAACCACTAACACCGTGCCAGCGCTTTTTCTTCATTGAGGGGACTTCCCGCATGCGTGCAAACTACCTGTTCACGAGTGAATCCGTAGCCGAAGGTCATCCGGACAAGGTGTGTGACCGTATCTCCGACGAGATCGTGGACCTGGTCTACCGCGAAGCGGCCAAGACCGGTGTCGATCCCTGGGGCGTGCGTATCGCCTGCGAGACGCTGGCGACCACCAACCGTGTCGTGATTGCCGGCGAAGTGCGCCTGCCGCCGAGCCTTCTGAAGAAGGACAAGGACGGCAACGACGTCATCAACCCCTCGAAGTTCAAGTCCGCCGCCCGCAAGGCGATCCGCGAGATCGGCTATGAGCAGGACGGCTTCCACTGGAAGACGGCGAAGATCGACGTGCTCCTGCACTTCCAGTCTGCTCACATCGCTCAGGGCGTCGACAGCGCTGCCGACAAGCAGGGCGAAGAAGGTGCCGGCGACCAGGGCATCATGTTCGGCTACGCCTGCCGCGAGACCGCCGAGCTGATGCCGGCGCCGATCTACTATTCGCACCGCATCCTCAACCTGCTCGCCGCTGCCCGCAAGAAGGGCGAGGGCGAAGTCGCCAAGCTCGGCCCTGACGCCAAGAGCCAGGTCACCGTACGCTACGTCGACGGCAAGCCGGCGGAAGTCACCTCGATCGTTCTGTCGACGCAGCACCTCGATGACACCTGGGATTCGGTCAAGGTTCGCTCGGTTGTCGAGCCCTATATCCGCGAAGCCCTCGACGATCTGAAGATCGCCGACGACTGCACCTGGTACATCAACCCGACCGGAAAGTTCGTCATCGGCGGCCCGGATGGCGATGCTGGCCTCACCGGCCGCAAGATCATCGTCGACACCTATGGCGGTGCCGCACCGCACGGCGGCGGCGCCTTCTCGGGCAAGGACACGACCAAGGTCGACCGTTCGGCCGCCTATGCTGCCCGTTACCTGGCAAAGAACGTCGTTGCCGCCGGCCTGTCCGACCGTTGCACGATCCAGCTGTCCTACGCCATCGGCGTCGCCCAGCCGCTGTCGATCTATGTCGACCTGCACGGCACCGGCAAGGTTTCGGAAGACCAGGTCGAGGATGCGATCCGCAAGACGATGGACCTGTCGCCGACCGGCATCCGCCGTCATCTCGACCTCAACAAGCCGATCTATGCCAAGACGTCTGCCTATGGCCACTTCGGCCGCAAGGCTGGCCGCGACGGTTCCTTCTCCTGGGAGAAGCTCGACCTCGTGAAGCCGCTGAAGGCTGCGATCGAGCAGAGCGGCGCCGTCAACGGCCGCGCTGCCGCCTAACAGGCGATGGGGCGCGGCGTCACGCCGCGCATTGAAGATAGCGCAACGTCCTGCTATCAGGCGATTGCGAAAATCAAGGCGGGCGCTCCGACAAGGAGCGCTTCATTTTGATTTTGGGTTGGCCTGATCCAGATCGGTATGACCAAGGGAAAGACGACATGACCGAACCGCGCCGCGCCAGAGCAACCGAGGCCTTTTTCGGCCGCCGCAAGGGCAAGCCGTTGCGCGAGCGGCAGGCGGCGCACCTGGAAACCGTGTTGCCGACCCTGAAGCTCGACCTTTCGAGCCCGCCTCCGGCGGACCTGAAGACCCTCTATCCGCAGGGCGTGGACCGCATGCGCCTCGAAATCGGTTTCGGCGGCGGCGAACACCTGATCCACCGTGCGGCCGAAGCGCCGTCGACCGGCTTCATCGGCGTCGAACCCTTCGTCAATTCCATGGCCAAGCTCGTCGGTCATATCGAGGAGCGCGGCGTCAGCAACGTCAGGCTCTATGACGACGATGCCACCCAGGTCCTCGATTGGCTGCCGGCCGCGTCGATCGACCAGATCGACCTGCTCTATCCGGACCCGTGGCCGAAGCGCAAACACTGGAAGCGCCGTTTCGTCTCCAAGGTCAATCTCGATCGCTTCGCCCGCGTGCTGAAGCCCGGCGGCGTGTTCTGCTTCGCCTCGGATATCGATACCTATGTCAACTGGACGCTGTTGCACTGCCGCGATCACGCAGCCTTCGAGTGGACGGCAGAGACGGCTTCCGATTGGCTGACGCCCTATGAGGGATGGCCGAGCACGCGCTACGAGGCCAAGGCACGCAGGGAAGGGCGAAGCTCCGCCTATCTCACCTTCCGGCGCGTCTAAAGCAATTCCAGGAAAAGTGCGAAGCGGTTTTCCGTCCGGAATTGCGGACTGGAAGATCAATTCCAGGAAAAGTGCGAAGCGGTTTTCYGTSCGGAATTGCCGTCCGGAATTGCGGACTGGAAGATCAATTCCAGGAAAAGTGCGAAGCGGTTTTCTGTGCGGAATTGCGGACTAGCAGATCAATTCCAGGAAAGGTGCGAAGCGGTTTTCCGCTCGCGCTTGCGTCGCTCTCGAGAGCGACGGCTTCCATTCAAGCGTCCGATTGCCGTCTCCACCGACGGCAGCCTGTCAGTGCAGGGTGACCGTCTTCAGATCATCCTCGGCCGCCTTGAAGAAGGTGCTGGAACGATTGTCTGTCAGAAGGATCGGCGTGCCGTCGGCGCCGAAAAGCGCCCAGAGATCGATACCCGGTCCCATCTCCGGCGCTTCCGGGAAGCAGCGCGAGACTTCTTCCGAGCGCATTTTCCGGATGTAGCCGATTTCGCCTTCGCCGAGATGTGCGAGGTCGTTCTTCGACAGCGACGAGCTGATGTCTTTCAGTCCCATGGTGACACTCCGTGGTCGCCGGTGAGGGGAGAATCCCGCCGGTTATCCTACTCTGGGACTGAAATGTTAATTTTCTTTACCATACGAACCGGTTCGGGACGAACGAGGTCGACGGAGAGCAGGCCGTTGCGCAGTTCCGCGCCCAGAACCTTCATGCCGTCGGCGAGAACGAAAGTGCGTTGAAACTGGCGTGCCGCAATGCCGCGGTGCAGGTAATCACGGTCGCCGTTGTCGATCTGCCGGCCGCGGATGACGAGCTGGTTCTCTTCGGTGGTGACTTCGAGATCTTCTTCGGAAAAGCCTGCCACGGCGAGCGTGATGCGCAACCGTTCCGGTTCGTCGGTCGAGGCATCGCCGCGAACGCGTTCTATGTTGTAGGGCGGGTATCCGTCGTTGCCCTTGGCAATCCGCTCAAGGGTCTTTTCCATCGTATCGAAACCCAGCAGAAGCGGGCTCGTAAAAGGGGTAATTCGGCTCATTCTTCAAGTCCTTGCGAGATCAAGCGACCGTTGTTCGGACCTGCCTTGCAGCATCCTTTCCGCAATATGGTAGCTGTGCGCAATGAGTGCAAGCCGCTTGCCTCCGGCGTGCACGCAAATCATAGTCCGCTCTCGCAGAATCCGGGAATGGGACAAAGGAACGCCAGGGCGTTTACTCCCGTCCGGCCCAATGCAACGTATCGATCGCGCCGAACAACGTGGTCCAGGGAGGACGAGAAAGTGCCCGTGCCGAGAAAGATAATCATAGACACCGACCCCGGGCAGGACGATGCCGCCGCCATCATGCTCGCCTTCGGCAGTCCGGAAGAGATCGACCTGCTCGGTATCACCGCGGTCGCCGGCAACGTGCCGCTGGCGCTGACGGCCCGCAATGCGCGCATCCTGTGCGAGCTCTGCGACCGGCCGAAGGTTCGGGTGTTCTCGGGCGCCGACAAGCCGATTGCTCGCCCGCTGGTGACCGCCGAGCACGTGCACGGCAAGACCGGCCTTGACGGCCCGGAGCTTGCCGAGCCGACAATGAAGCTCGAGGAGCAGCATGCGGTCGACTTCATCGTCGAGACGTTGCGAAAGGAGCCAGAGGGCACCGTGACGCTCTGCACGCTCGGCCCGCTCACCAACATCGCGCTGGCCCTGCAGAAGGCGCCTGACATTGCGCAGCGGGTCAAGGAACTGGTGATGATGGGTGGCGGCTTCTTCGAAGGCGGCAACATCACGCCCGCCGCCGAATTCAACGTCTACGTCGATCCCGAGGCAGCCGACATCGTCTTCCGTTCGGGCGTTCCGATCGTGATGATGCCGCTCGATGTCACCCACCGGGTGCTGACCCACAAGGCGCGCGTCCAGAAGATCCGCGACATTGGCAGCCGCCCGGCGATCGCCATGGCCGAGATGCTCGAATTCTTCGAGCGCTTCGATATCGAGAAGTACGGCACCGATGGCGGCCCGCTGCACGATCCGACGGTCATTGCCTATCTGTTGCGCCCCGAGCTTTTCACCGGCCGCGATTGCAACGTCGAGATCGAGACCAAGTCGGAGCTGACGGCCGGCATGACCGTCGTCGACTGGTGGCAGGTCACCGGCCGGCCGCACAACGCCAAGGTTATGCGCTTCGTCGACGACCAGGGCTTCTTCGACCTTTTGACCGAGCGGCTGGCTCGCATCTGAGCCTCGGCTCAATCATCGTAGTTCAAACAAAAACGGCGCCCCGAGAGGCGCCGTTTTCTTTTCTCGTTCCGTTGATCAGAACTCTTCCCAGTTGTCCTGGGCAAGCGCGTTGGCGCCGGAGGTCTGGGTCAGCACCCGCTGCGTCGAAGCCGAGTAGCTGCTTCGCGCTGGGTTCGCCGCCGGAGCGGGCCGCGCCTCGCGGGCGGGGGCCGGGACCGGAGCGGGGCGTTCGGCCGCGCGCATGCGCTCGGCCGTGCCACGCAGCATAGCCGCCGAGGACGGTTGGGCCGATGCGGTCGCCTGCGCGACCCGGAAGCGGGCCACGAGCGTGTTGAGCGTTCGGGCTTCTTCGTTGAGCGCCATGCCGGCCGCGGTCGTTTCCTCGACCATGGCGGCGTTCTGCTGGGTTACCTGGTCCATCTGGTTGACGGCGGAGTTGATCTCCTTCAGGCCGACGGCCTGTTCCGAAGCGGAGCTGGAGATTTGGCGGATGAGGCCGTTGATCTGCACGACCTGCTCGGCGATCTTTTCGAGCGCGCCACCGGCCTTGCCGACGAGATCAACACCTTCGCGCACCTGGCCGGCCGAGGTGTTGATCAATGTCTTGATCTCCTTGGCGGCATTGGCAGAGCGCTGGGCGAGTTCGCGCACTTCCTGGGCGACGACGGCAAAACCCTTGCCGGCCTCACCTGCACGCGCCGCTTCGACACCGGCGTTCAGCGCCAGAAGGTTGGTCTGGAAGGCGATTTCGTCGATGACGCCGATGATGCGGCTGACTTCGTGCGAGGACTGCTCGATGCCCTTCATCGCGGCAATCGCCTTCTGCACCACCTCGCCCGACTGTCCGGCATCGCTGCTGGCCACATCCACCGATTTGGCGGCGACCTTGGCGTTTTCGGCGCTGGCGTTGACCTGCGAGGTCAGCTCGTCAAGAGCCGCTGCTGTCTCTTCCAGGCTTGCAGCCTGCTGTTCGGTCCGGTGCGACAGGTCGTTGGCGGCGCTGCTGATTTCGCTGGTGCCGTTGCCGATGTTGACGACCGAATGGTTGACGGTGCGGATCGTCTCTTCGAGGCTTTCCATCGCCGCGTTGAAGTCGCGCTTGAGCTGCGCGTATTCGCCCGGGAAATCGTCGGTGATGCGGAATGCGAGATCGCCGGACGACAGATGCGAGAGACCCTTGCCGAGGCGGGCGACGATGTCGCGCTGAAGCGCGCTCGATTCTGCACGCTCGGTTTCCGAGCGGCCGCGTTCGCGCTCGGCCTGTTCGCGCTCATGGCGGGCTTCGCCTTCGAGGCGCTTGGTGTCGGCAAGCTGATGGCGGAAGCCTTCGAGCGCCTTGGCGACTTCACCGGTTTCGTCGGAACGATCCTGGCCGGCGATCGCCTTGGTGTAGTCACCGTGGCTGAGGTCGTTCACGTCCTTGACGAGGCTTGCCAGCGGCTTCTGCACGAAACCACGAACCGCGAGATAGAGACCGAGCAGCACAGCGCCGAGCACGACGAGGCCGCCGACGATCATCATGTAGGTCTGATCCTTGACCGGCGCATTGATCGCGGTGCGCGGCACGTCGACGAGCACGACCCAGCTGGTGTTCACGCCCGAGAGAGTGAACGGATAGACGAGACGGTCGAAGGGTTCGTTGCCGTCATAAGAGAGGTTGGAGATGATGCCCGGCTTGCCGGAGGCGAGCGCGTTCTTGACGACCTCGTTGCCTTCTCCGTCATACTCCTTGAGCAGAAGGTCCGGGATCGGTGCGACCAACCATTTGCCGGTCTGCGACAGCAGGTAGACGCGACCGGTGTCGAAGGGCTTCAGCTTCGAGAGGCCATCGCCGAGCGAGGCGAGCGAAATGTCGACGCCGGTGACGCCGAGAAGCTTGCCGCCGGACATGACCGGGTAGGCGATCGAGCTCATCGCGGTCGGAACGTCGGTGTCCTGCGCGGTGTAGGGCTGGGTGATGGCACCCTTGCCGCTTTTTGCCGCGAGTTTGTACCACTCGGCCGCGTAGTCAGCGCCGAAAGTGGAGTACTGGATTTCGTTGGTGCGGCTCTTCGACCAGTAGGGCGTGAAGATGCCCTTGTCGTTACCGCCCAGTTCCTTGTTGTTGACGAGGTCTTCCTGGCGACCATCGAAAGCTTTGGGTTCTTCCGCGAACCAGCTGCCGAAGGCGAACGGGTTCTGCTCGAGGTTTGCCCTGAGGATGTTGATCACCCCGGTGCGCTCCAGCGACTTTTCGGCATGTGCGCGGCCGAGGATGCCCGCCATCGAGCGGGCAGCACTTGCAAGCTCGCCGATGTCGCCGGCAATGTCGGAGGCAATCGCGCGGGCTTCGCCGCCTGCCTGTTCGAGGACCAGCGTTTCGACGCGGTCCTGGGTCTGGGATATGAGAACGAAATTCGAGGCAAGCAAGACAAGTGCGATCGTGCCGCCTGTCACCGCGATCAGTTTGGTCGCCAGCGATTTGGCTTGGAACTTGAACATGAAATCCTCACGTGCTGGGAGGTTCGCAGGTTTTCACCTGCGGTGGACGCATTTCGCAATGGGGGTGAACTCCATCATGGAGCGTCAGATGCCGACCGGCATGTTGGAGACGACCAGGCGCTTTGGCCGGTTTTCTCACGGTCCTGAATAGACTGGAGATTCTTAAGATAGGGCCAACACGGACGCTGTTTTACGCATCGCTTGCATAAAATTGCACGCAAAGTTTTATGTCCGCGACATCGGCTGTCCGGATTGCGCAAGCGGCCGTCGGGAGGGTGAAATCTATGCGGGCCAGGGCCTGGGAAAAATGAGACGGGCGACTTCGCCCGTCTCAAGTGCGTGCTTTCTGGCGCAGGATTTAGAGACGCGACGCCACGTCCGCAGCGAGCGGGATCGAGGGCTGGGCGCCGCTCTTCAGGCAGGCGAGGGAGCCGGCGACTGCTGCGCGGCGCAGAGCGTCGGGGAAGGCGATGCCAGCATCGAGGCTGGCTGCGAGATAACCGCAGAAGGTGTCGCCGGCGCCGACGGTATCGACCGGCTCGATCTTCAGGCCCTTGGCGCGCTGGATCTCGCCTTCATGTACGGCCACCACGCCTTCGGCGCCGAGCGTGACGATGACCGTCTGGCCAGTCTCCGCGTGCAGCGCCTTCATCGCTTCTTCGCGCTCAGTGCTCCCGATACCGCTCTTGCCGGCCAGCAGTTCGAATTCGGTTTCGTTGGCAATGACGATATCGGCCATGCGGCCGAGGCGGGCTGCGTCCGGTGTCAGCGGCGCGATGTTGATGACCGAACGCACGCCCTTCTGTTTGGCGGCGGTGAGCGCCTTCTCGACCGAAGCGGCCGGAATTTCGAGCTGCAGCATCAAGGTATCGCTGGGCTTCATGCCGTCGACGGCCTTCACCGCATCGGCTTCATCGACCGTCGCATTGGCGCTGGCGACGACGACGATGACATTTTCGCCGTCACCGCCGACGAGGATATGGGCGGTGCCGGTCGGCTCGCTGACCGTCTTGGTCAACGACAGGTCGGTGCCTGCACCCTTCAACAGTTCGAGCGCGCCGTCGGCAAAGCTGTCCTTTCCTACCGCGCCTGCCATCTGCACCGTCGCGCCGGCACGTCGTGCGGCCAGCGCCTGGTTTGCGCCCTTGCCGCCGGCGGCGGTCGAAAAGCTGGTGCCGGCGACGGTTTCGCCGGGCTTCGGAAGGCGCGCGGTGGTGGCGATCAGATCCATGTTGATGGACCCAAAAACAGTAATCATGTGAAACTATCCTGTCGGCTTTGCGAATTGGGCCGGAGAGTGCCCGACAGCCTCAGTCCTCGTCAACCACCCGCAGGCGCAATTGCCCGACCCGATTGTCGACCGCGGCACGTGGTTCGTCCGCGTCCCGTGTGCCGCCTTCCGCTTGCAGCTCTAGGGCCTCGATCTTGGCCCCGCGGCGGGTGAGCTTGCTGGAGGAAACGAGGATGTCCTCGACATCCTTCTGGCTCATGGCGAAATGGCCCTGCAGCTTGCGCACGCGCTCGTCGAGACGGTCGAGATCCTCCATCAGCCGCGCGACTTCGCCCTGGATCAGGTGCGCCTGCTCGCGCATGCGTGCATCCTTGAGGATCGCCTGGATCACCTGGATCGACAACAGCAGCAGGGAGGGCGAGACGATGACGATCCGCTGGCGGTGCGCCTTCTGCACGATCGCTTCGAAATGCTCGTGGATCTCCGCAAAGATCGATTCCGAGGGTACGAAGAGGAAGGCGGTATCCTGCGTTTCACCTGGGATCAGATACTTGCCGGCGATGTCGCGCACGTGCGTTTCCATGTCGCGGCGAAAGAGTTGGGCGATCTGCTGGCGCCGCTCCGGGGTCGGAGCATCCCGCATCGCGTTCCAGGCTTCGAGCGGAAATTTGGCGTCGATGACCAGCGGCGGCTGGCCGTTCGGCATGCGGATGGTGCAGTCGGGCCGCACCCCGTTCGACAGCGTCGCCTGGAATTCGAAGGCACCCATCGGCAGCCCGTCGGCGATAATCGCTTCCATGCGCGACTGGCCGAAGGCGCCGCGCGTCTGCTTGTTCGATAGAATCGCCTGAAGTCCGGCCATGTCCTTGGCGAGCGACTGGATGTTGTTCTGGGCCGTGTCGATGACCGCGAGGCGTTCCTGCAGCCGGCGCAGGTTCTCGTGTGTCGCCTTGGTCTGCTCGCTGATCGAGGCGCCGATGCGATGGGTCATGCCGTCGATGCGCTGGCTGAGTGTCTGGTTGAGCTCCGCCTGCCGGGCGCCGAACACCTCGGCCATGGCCGCGACCCGCCCTTGCATCTCCGTCTGTGCTGCCAGCAGCATTGCCATCTGTTCCTGCCGCTCGTCGTCGCGGGGATTGCGCCGGCGCGAGAGCGCCATCAGGCCGGCAACAGCCAGCACAAGGCCGGCGGCAATCGTCAGATGGCCCAGGGTAATCGGCAGGGTGCCGATGAAAAACAACGGCTGGGCGAAGGGAAGGGGCGCGGGTTCCATGCGCCAAACCTAACAGATTCTCTCGCGAAGTGTAGATCAAAACAAGAACATATGTGCGCGGCGGTTAACGCCCGACGAGGGACGAGCGGGTGCCGCAGGTGGCAAGGCAATTTCCTTGCGCGTCGATGGAAAGATCGGCTATGGGAGCATCATGACCATCAAGCCGCTTATCATCCTTCCCGATCCTGTGCTTCGCCAGGTTTCAACGCCGATCGAAACCGTCGACGCGGACGTCCGCCGTCTGGCCGATGACATGCTCGAAACCATGTACGATGCCCCCGGCATCGGCCTTGCCGCGATCCAGATCGGTGTCGCCAGGCGCATGCTGGTGCTCGACGTTTCGAAAGAGGGCGACGAGAAGACGCCACTTGTCTTCATCAACCCCGAGATCGTCGCTTCGTCCGACACCTATTCGGTTTACGAGGAAGGCTGCCTGTCGATCCCGGACTACTACGCCGAGGTCGAGCGCCCCGCTGTCATCACCGTCAAGCACCTCGACCGCGACGGCAAGGAACAGACGATCGAGGCCGAAGGCCTGCTCGCCACCTGCCTGCAGCACGAGATCGACCACCTGAACGGCGTGTTGTTCATCGACCACATCTCCAAGCTCAAGCGCGACATGGTGATCCGCAAGTTCACCAAGGCTGCCAAGACGCGCGGCGCAAAGGCGATCTGAGCCTTCGATCGCGGAAGATCACGCGAAATTTTGAAGGCGGGAACCCATTGAACATTCCAGGAAGAGCGTGAAACGGCTTTCTTGGAATTGTCCTGTTTTTAGAGAATGAGATCATTTCGCCGTTTCCCCGCATGAAGTGATCTGAAAGGACGGAGTTACCGCCTTGTCGCTTCGCATCATCTTCATGGGCACACCGGAATTTTCGGTGCCGACACTGGCGGCACTTGCCGAGGCGGGCCATCAGATCGTCGCCGCCTATACCCAGCCGCCGCGGCCGGGTGGCCGCCGCGGGCTCGATCTGCAGAAATCGCCGGTGCACCAGGCGGCCGAACTGCTGGGTATTCCGGTGCTGACGCCGGTCAACTTCAAGGACGAGGCGGACCGCCAGACCTTCCGTGATTTCGACGCCGACGTCGCCGTCGTCGTCGCCTATGGCCTGCTTCTGCCCGAGGCCATCCTCACCGGCACCAAGCTCGGCTGCTACAACGGCCACGCCTCGCTGCTGCCGCGCTGGCGCGGTGCAGCCCCCATCCAGCGCGCGATCATGGCCGGCGACCACGAGACCGGCATGATGGTGATGAAGATGGAAAAGGGGCTCGATACCGGCCCGGTCGCCCTCACCAAGACGGTTCAGATCGGCGAGACGATGACCGGGGGCGAATTGCACGATCGCCTGATGCAGGTCGGCGCCAGTCTGATGCGGGAAGCGATGGCAAAACTCGAGGCCGACGATCTGCCGCTGACGGTCCAGGCCGAGGACGGCGTCGTCTACGCCCAGAAGATCAGCAAAACGGAAACCCGCATCGATTTCGCCCGTCCCGCCCGCGAGGTCCACGACCATATCCGCGGCCTGTCGCCATTTCCGGGCGCCTGGTTCGAACTTGAGATCGCCGGCAGGCCGGAGCGCATCAAGGTTCTGAACTCGGAGCCCGCTTCCGGCGAGGCCGAGGCCGGCACGGTGCTCGACGATAATCTGACGATTGCCTGCGCCGAGGGCGCCGTTCGGCTCACCCGCCTGCAGCGCGCCGGCGGCAAGGCGTTGGGTGCGGCCGACTTCCTGCGCGGAACGCCGGTTGCGCCCGGCACGAGGCTCGGCTGATGCCGCGGTTCAAGCTGACCGTCGAATATGACGGCTCGGACTATGTCGGCTGGCAGCGGCAGGACAACGGAGAGTCCGTCCAAGGGGCGATCGAAAAGGCGATCCTGTCGCTGACCGGAGAGACCGTGTCGATCCGCGGCGCCGGCCGCACCGATTCCGGTGTGCACGCCAGTGGCCAGGTCATGCATGCGGATCTCACGCGTCCGTGGAAGCCCTACACGCTGCGCAACGCGCTAAATGCCCATCTGGGGCTTGCGGGCGAGCGGGTGGCGATTCTCGAGGCCGAGGAAGTGTCCGAGGAATTCGACGCGCGCTTCTCGGCGCTGCGCCGCCACTATCTCTACCGCATTATCTCGCGGCCCGCGCCGCTGGCGCTTGAAGCCCGGCGCGCCTGGTGGGTGCCGAAGCCGCTCGACCATGAAGCCATGCATGCAGGCGCCCAGCGCCTCGTCGGCCATCATGACTTCACCACCTTCCGCTCCGCCCATTGCCAGGCGGCGAGCCCGGTGCGCACGCTCGATCGGCTGGACGTCGCGCTTGTCGCCGGCGTCATCGAGATCCGCGCAACGGCGCAGAGCTTCCTGCACAACCAGATCCGCTCCTTCGCCGGCTCGCTGAAGCTGGTGGGCGAAGGCAAGTGGACGCCGGATGATCTGCAGGCAGCGCTTGAGGCCCGCAACCGCAAGGCCTGCGGCCCCGTGGCGCCGCCCGATGGGCTTTATTTCCTTCAGGTGGACTACTGATCCCGAAGTCCTAGCTTGTCGGGATCAGACCGAAGAAGCGCTGCAAGAGATCGCCGATCATCATCGACGGCAACAGGAACAGCGCCGTCAGCGCCGAGGCAAGCAGCGTCTGGTTGCCGGTCACCATGCGCAAGAGCCGGAAGAGCACCGCAACGCTGATGACGAGCAGCGTCAACCAGATGAAGCTCGTCAGCCCCTGGCTCCCGGGAATGACGACACGGATCGCCGCCGGCACCGCCATGGCGTAGGAGAGCGGAACCGAGAGCCAGTTTGTGGTAACGACGATCGGTACCACCGCTCCGGCAAATCCGAGTGGGCGCGAGAGAATGGCGATCAGCACCAGCGGCAAGAGCCAGCTGACGAGATCGACGACGAGCAGCTTGAAGATGAAGCCGATGCCGATCGTGGTGCCATCAGGCATGACCGAGAGGTAGTAGAGCCGCCAGGACGCCCAGGTGACGGCGATCGCCGGCAGGCACCAGAGCATGGACGTGAACGAGCGCCAGAGGCCACTCTCGCTGAAATCGAGCCAGCGGAAGCCTTCTTCGTTACCCTGCGCCAGGAGCCAGAGCCCCCGGATATAGGCAAGCACCTCATCAAGCAGCGGCATGGCCGAACCAGCGGGCGATGAAGGTTTCATAGATATTGGTCAGGGTCTCGAGGTCGGCGACGGCGACCCGTTCGTCGACCATGTGCATCGTCTGGCCGACGAGGCCGAACTCGACCACCGGGCAATAGTCCTTGATGAAGCGCGCATCCGAGGTTCCGCCGGTCGTCGACAGCTTCGGCTGGCGCCCCGTGACGGCTTCGACCGCGCCGGAGAGCGAATCGATCAGCGCGTTGTTGCGCGTGAGAAACACGTGGCTCGGGCGCTCGGCCCAGACGATTTCGTAGCGAACGGGGGCGCGGTCCGGACGCAGGCTACCGCTTGCCGCGGCACGGTCGAGCCGGGCGATGATCTCGGCCATCAGGCTATCCGCCGTCCATGTGTCGTTGAAGCGGATGTTGAAGGCGGCCGTCGCCTTGGCCGGAATGACGTTGACGGCACTGTTGCCGACATCGATCGTCGTCACTTCGAGATTGGAGGGCTGAAAGCTCTCGGTGCCGTTGTCGAAGGGTGGGTCCATCAGCGCCTGCGTCAGCTGCAGGATGCCGCGCACCGGGCTGTCGGCGAGATGAGGATAGGCCGCATGGCCCTGCACGCCGTGAACGGTGATGCGGCCGGACAGCGAGCCGCGCCGGCCGATCTTGATCATGTCGCCAAGGCTCTCCGGGTTGGTCGGTTCGCCGACCAGGCACGCATCCCAGCGCTCGCCCTTGTCGGCCGCCCATTGCAAGAGCTTGGTGGTGCCATTGATCGCCGGTCCCTCTTCGTCGCCGGTGATGAGGAAGGAGACCGAGCCCTTCGGGGCGCCATGCTTTTCGACATGGCGGGCGATTGCCGCGACGAAGCAGGCGATGCCGCCCTTCATGTCGACGGCGCCGCGGCCATACATCTCGCCGCCGGCAATGTCGGCCGAAAACGGACCGTGGCTCCAGGCGGCCTCGTCGCCGACGGGAACGACATCCGTATGCCCGGCAAACATCAGATGCGGGCCTTCGGTTCCAAGCCGCGCATAAAGGTTCTCGATGTCGGGCGTGCCAGCCTCCTTGGCCATCACGCGGTCGACCGCGAAGCCGAGCGGCTTCAGCATGGCTTCAAGGGCTGCAAGCGCGCCGCCTTCGGCCGGGGTGACTGAGGGGCAACGAATGAGGGTGGCGAGATTGGCGATCGGATCGGTGGAGGTCATCTAACGTTATGCCGTCTGCATGGCCACGAAGGGCCTTGGGAATGGAGGCTGCTGGTTTATCCGATCGCCAGCGAACTGTCACGCAGGATGGGGCACGCGAGACGGGAACTGTGGCGTCGAACGCAGAACGGCGCCGCGCCTGGGCGGAGGCGCAGCGCCGCAGCTTCAACGGGCCGGAAGGATCCGGCCCGCCTGAAGATCGCGAAGGGAATGGAGAAGGGCTTATTCTCCGGGTGCGAGATGCGGCGCCTCGATATGGGCTCCCGCGTGCTTCAGAGGCCGCTCGCCAGCGAGCTTGCGGATCAGCACGTAGAACACCGGCGTCATGAAGATGCCGAAGGCGGTGACGCCGATCATGCCGGCAAAGACCGCGATACCCATGGCCGAGCGCATTTCCGCACCGGCGCCGGTCGACATGACAAGCGGCACCACGCCCATGATGAAGGCCATCGAGGTCATCAGGATCGGGCGCAGACGCAGCCGGCTCGCTTCGATCGCCGCCTTGACCGGCGTGCTGCCCGACAGTTCCAGTTCGCGGGCGAACTCGACGATGAGGATGGCATTCTTCGCCGATAGCCCGACCAAGACGATCAGACCGATCTGGGTGAAGACGTTGTTGTCGCCTCCGGTCAGCCAGACACCGACGAGTGCCGCCATGATGCCCATCGGCACGATCAGGATGATGGCGATCGGTAGCGTCAGGCTCTCATACTGGGCCGCAAGCACGAGGTAGACGAGCAACAGCGCCAGCGGGAAGACCAGGATGCCGGAGTTGCCAGCCAGGATCTGCTGGTAGGTCAGGTCCGTCCATTCGTAGTCGATGCCCGGAGGCAGGGTTTCAGCGGCGATGCGTTCGATGGCTTCCTGCGCCTGGCCGGACGAGAAACCCGGTGCCGGGCCGCCGTTGATGTCGGCCGACAGGAAGCCGTTGTAGCGGATCGCCCGTTCGGCGCCGACCGTCTGCTCGACCTTCAGAAGCGCCGACAGCGGGATCATCTCGCCGGATTGCGAACGCACCTTCAGCTTGCCGATGTCGTCGGCATGGCTGCGGTAGTTCGCATCCGCCTGGACGCGCACGCTGTATGTGCGGCCGAAGGCGTTGAAGTCGTTGACGTAGAGCGAGCCGAGGTAGATCTGCAGCGTCTCGAAGACGTCGGTGACGGCCACGCCGAGCTGGCGTGCCTTCACGCGGTCAAGGTCGGCATAGAGCTGCGGCACGTTGATCTGGTAGCTCGAATAGAGACCGGCCAGCTCCGGTGCCTGGTAGGCCTTGGCGAGGAAGGCCTTGGTCGCCTCGTCGAGCGCCTGGTAACCGAGGCCGTTCTTGTCCTCGAGCTGCAGCTTGAAGCCGCCGGTCGTTCCGAGACCCTGGACGGGCGGCGGCGGGAACATGGCGATGAAAGCATCCTGGATGACGCCGAATTCCTGGTTGAGCTGCATGGCGATCGCGCCGCCGGACAGTTCAGGCGTCTTGCGTTCCTCGAAGGGCTTGAGCGCGACGAAGACGATGCCGGAGTTCGACGAGTTGGTGAAGCCGTTGATCGACAGGCCCGGGAAGGCGATGGCGTTTTCGACGCCCGGGTGCTTGAGCGCAATTTCGCTCATCCGCTTGATCACGTCTTCCGAGCGGTCGAGCGTGGCTGCGTCCGGAAGCTGGGCAAAGCCGATCAGGTACTGCTTGTCCTGCGCCGGTACGAAGCCGCCGGGGACCGCGCGAAACAGCGTGAAGGTGACGCCGAGAAGCACGACATAGACCACCATGATCAGCGACTTGCGTGTCAGGATGCGACCCACACCGCGGCCATAGGCCTCCGAGCTTGCGCCGAAGAAGCGGTTGAAGCCGCGGAAGAACCAGCCGAAAAGCCTGTCCATCAACCGCGTCAGCCAGTCCTTCGGCGCGTGGTGGTCCTTCAAGAGAAGGGCAGCCAGCGCCGGGGAGAGCGTCAGCGAGTTGAGCGCCGAGATCACGGTCGAGATGGCGATCGTCAGCGCGAACTGGCGATAGAACTGGCCGGTGAGGCCGGTGATGAAGGCGAGCGGCACGAACACCGCGACGAGCACCAGCGCGATCGCGATGATCGGACCCGAGACTTCCTGCATGGCGCGGTAGGTCGCCTGGACCGGCGACAGTCCCTGCTCGATGTTGCGTTCGACGTTTTCCACCACGACGATCGCGTCGTCGACGACGATGCCGATCGCAAGCACGAGGCCGAAGAGGCTGAGCGCGTTGATCGAGAAGCCGAAGACATACATGACGGCGAAGGTGCCGACGATCGAGACCGGAACGGCGACGAGCGGAATGATCGAGGCGCGCCAGGTCTGCAGGAAGATGATGACGACGAGCACGACCAGCGCGATCGCCTCGAGCAGCGTGTCGACCACGGATTCGATCGAGGCGCGCACGAACTGTGTCGTGTCGTAGACGATGCCGTAGTCGACGCCTTCAGGCATGGTGAGCTTCATCTCGGCCATGGCCTTGCGGACGTCGTCCGAAATCTGGATCGCGTTCGATCCAGGCGCCTGGAAGACCGCCATGCCGACGGCCGGCTTGTTGTCTAGCAAGGAGCGCAGCGAGTATTCGGACGCGCCCATTTCGACGCGGGCGACATCGCCGAGCCGAGTCACTTCGCCCTGGGCGCCGGATTTGACGACGATGTTCTCGAAATCCTCAGGCGTCTGCAGACGGCCCTGCGCGTTGACCGAAAGCTGCAGATCGAGACCTGGGACGGAAGGCGAGGCGCCGATGACGCCTGCCGCCGCCTGGACGTTCTGGCCGCGCACCGCGTTGGCGATATCGCCTGCGGCAAGGCCGCGCTCGGCTGCCTTCTGCGGGTCGATCCAGATGCGCATCGAATAGTCGCCGCCGCCGAAGATCTGCACCTGGCCGACACCTTCGATGCGGGCCAGCCGGTCCTTGACGTTGAGCACACCGTAGTTGCGCAGATAGTTGATGTCGTACTGGCCGTTCGGCGAAAGCAGGTGCACGACCATGGTCAGGTCGGGCGAGCTCTTGACGGTGGTGACGCCGAGGCGGCGCACCTCCTCGGGCAGCCGCGGCTCGGCCTGCGAGACGCGGTTTTGGACGAGCTGCTGCGCCTGGTCCGGATCGGTGCCGAGCGCGAAGGTGACGGTCAGCGTCATGAGGCCATCGGCGGTCGCCTGGCTCTGCATGTAGAGCATGTCTTCGACGCCGTTGATCTGTTCTTCAAGCGGTGTCGCCACCGTTTCGGCGATGACGGCCGGGTTTGCGCCCGGATACTGCGCGCGCACGACGATCTGCGGCGGGACGACTTCGGGATATTCGGAGATCGGCAGACCGGTCATGCCGATCAGGCCGGCCACGAAGATCAGGACCGATAATACGCCCGCGAAGACCGGGCGGTCGACGAAGAAGCGTGAGAAGTTCATGGTATCCCCCTTGGGATGCGTTCGGGCAGACCTCCGGCGGGCGCGGCGAAAAAACGCGCCGCGCGGCCATGTCTGCAGAGTGATGCCTTGGCTGGAGCCTCTTCACACCGGGCGAAGAGGCGCCGGGATTACTTGGCGATAGAGGCGGTCGTTTCCTCGACCTGCTGCGGCGCCACGACGACGCCGGGGCGAACCCGCTGCAGGCCGTTGACGACGATGTTCTCGCCGGACTTCAGGCCGCTTTCGACGATGCGCAGACCGTCGGAATTCGGCCCCAGCTTCACCTGGCGATACTCGACCTTGTTGTCGGTGCCGACGACGAAGACGAATTTCTTGTCCTGGTCGGAGCCGATGGCGCGGTCGCTGATCACAAGCTTTTCCTCGGGGTCCGGCTCGCCGATGCGGATGCGGACGAACTGTCCGGGGATCAGCCTGCCGTCGGCGTTTTCAAGCGCCGCGCGTACCCGGATCGTGCCGGTTGCCGCATCCACCTCGTTGTTGATGAGCTGGATATGGCCCAAGATCGGCGTGCCCTCGTCGGCGGCGGTGCCGACCTGGACCGGCAGGCGCTCGATCGCGTTGCCGCCGGCCGATGCTGCGAGCCGGGCGAGAGCGGTGGTGACCACTTCTTCGCTGGCGTTGAAGCTCGCATAGATTGGATCGACCGAGACGAGCGTTGTCAGCACAGGCGAGGCGGAACCGGCAGCAACGAGGTTGCCGGCGGTGACGTCGAGCCGGCCGACGCGGCCGGAGATCGGCGCACGGACCTCGGTGTATTGCAGATCGAGTTCGGCCGTGCGCAGCGCCGCCTTGGCCGAGCGCACCTCCGCCTGAGCTTCGTCATAGGCGCTGGCGCGCTGGTCGACGCTGCTCTGCGGCACGGCGCTGGTGGTCACCAGCTTGCGGCCGCGCTCGAGCTCGATCTTGGCGAGCGAAACACGCGCTTCGGCAGCCTCGACCTGGGCCTTTGCCCGCTCGACGGCTGCGGCATAGGGCTCGGGATCGATCGTCACCAGGAGGTCACCTTGCTTGACCAGCGCACCTTCGCGGAAGTGGGCTTTCAGGATGGCGCCGCCGACGCGCGGGCGCACCTCGACACGCTCGATCGCTTCAAGGCGTCCGGAGAATTCCTCCCAGGTGGTGATGCGCTTGGACTGCGCCCGCGCCACCGAGACCGGCACGGCCGGCGGAGGAGCGGCGGACGCATCGGTCGCGGCATCGGCCTCGAAATGCTGCGGCAGGCCGAACATGACGGCGGCGCCGCCGCCGACAGACAAAAGGATACTCAGGCCGGCGCCCCAGAGGGCCCGGCGGGTCACTGTCGATGTCATCTTTTCTCTCCTTGCCGGTTGGGAGCCGGCGCTTTGCGTTCGATGCCAGATCGGGGAATGAGCCTCTGAGCGGCCCCGCCTAACGCACCGTCATTTCCGCCGGCTTTGCCCCCGCCTTCTGGAAGAAGCGGGCGAAGATGCCGGTAATTTCCTTCTGCTGTGCCGACCAGCTTTCGCCGGTGCCTGCGTTCTGCGGCAACCATCCGGCGCGTCCGGGCAGCACGTGGGATTCGACCGCCACGCCCGCCTTGCGCAGGCGCTCGGCATAGGCTTCAGCCTCGTCGCGCATCGGGCACTCTTCGCTGGTCACGATCAGCGAAGGCACGAGGCCGGCGAGCCGCGTACAGTGGGCCGGCGCGGCGTAAGGGTGGGTGAAGCCACCGTTCTGGCCGAGATAGCGCTGCCAGCCGTCGGCGATCGATTGCGCCGAGGACTGGGGACAGTATTGACGGAACGATGCCGTTGCCAGGCACGGATCCAGCATCGGCGACAGCAGGATCTGGCCCTTGAGATCGGTCAGATACTGGTCTCGCGCCATCAGCGCGGCCCCGGCGGCGACATTGCCGCCAGCCTCTTCGCCGGCCACGAACAGCGACGACTTCTTGTGTGCGAACTGCGGGCAGCGCGCGCGCATCGACGACAGCATGGCATAGGCGACATCGAGGGCCGCGGGAAAGGGGTTGAGGCAGGCCGCGGAATATTCCGGAGATATCACCACCGCTCCGGCTGCCGCGAGTGCCTCGGCAACGCGCTCGCCGGCAGCGATCGTTCCGCCGACGAAGGAGCCGCCATGCAGGTGCAGTACGATCGGCGGCGGATTAAGCAGGGTCTCGCCGCGGTAGACGCGTGCGGTGCACGAGCCTTGGCCCGTCTGCATCGTCTCCACTTTGAACTGTTCGCCCATCTCTCTTGCCTTCGGCCCGAGCCAAACCCACATGTGGCGACAACACGCCACGACAGGAGAATAGCATTGTCTTCTGTCTGGAATAGTCTTTTCAATCTGATTACACTATTCGTATTCTCGAACAATTACGGCTCTTGAAAATGGACCAGCTCACGGCCATGCGCGCCTTTCTCCGGGTCGTCGAAACCGGAAATTTCACCCGCGCTTCCGCTTCGCTGAATATGCCCAAGGCGACATTGACCAATCTCATCCAGGGATTGGAGGCGCATCTGCGCACAAAACTTCTGAACCGCACCACCCGCCGGGTGCTGGTAACGCCCGATGGCGCGCTCTATTACGAACGCGCGGCACGCCTTTTGACCGACCTCGACGAACTCGACGGCAGTCTTTCGAGCGCCCAGACCTTGCCGAAGGGACGGCTCAGGGTGGAGATGGCAAGCGCGATTGCCAACCTGATTGTGATCCCCGCGCTACCGGAGTTTCACAAGCGTTATCCCGACATCCAGATAGACCTCGGGGTCTCGGACAGGACGGTGGACTACGTGGCCGAGAATGTCGATTGCGCCATCCGCGTCGGTGCGCTCACCGACCAGTCCCTGATCGCGCGCCGCATCACCGAGATGAGCTTCGTCGCCTGCGCAGCGCCCGATTACCTCTCGCGCCACGCGATCCCGCAGCATCCGTCGGATCTCTCGAAGAACTGCTACGTCGTCGGCTACTTCCGGCCGCAGACCGGGCAGCAGTTGCCGTTCTACTTCAAGCGCGGCAACGAGGAGATCGAGGTGAACGGCCGCTATGCCGTGGCGGCGAATGAAGCCACCACCTATCTCGCGGCGGCGCGAGCCGGCCTCGGCGTCATTCAGGCGCCGCGTTTCATGGTGCGCGAGGACCTCGAGACCGGCGCCATGCGGCCGGTGCTGGAGGATTGGGAAGTCGAGCCCATGCCGATCTATCTCGTCTATCCGCCGAACCGGCATCTGAGCAGCCGGCTGCGCGTCTTTGCTGACTGGGTGGTCAAGATCGTCGCCCAATCGCAGCTCGACGCTGCCTGACCGTCACGCGCGCTGGCTCGGTGCCATGCATGATCCGCATTGCGCTGAGCGTCCGGGTGGAGTGCCGGGACCGCTCGCTCCCGGTCCTCGGAATAACAAAAAAGGCGCCGCGATCGGATCGCAACGCCTTGTTGATTGGCTTTTGGGTTGCCGTCGCCGGGCTCAGCCCTGGCGGTTCTTGGCGTTGCCCTTCGGCTTGGTTTTGGGCTTGAAGCCGCCGTCCTTGCCAGCGTCCGGCTTGCCCTTCTTCTTGTTGCCCCAAGGCTTTTCGGCGCCCTTCGCCGGCGGCCTGTCCTCGGTATGGGCAGGCCCATCGCTATAGGCGGCCTTCTTTTCGAACTTGCGCTTCGGCTTGAAGTCGCCGCGGTCGTCATTGCGAGCGGCGTCGTCGGAATAGGGGCGCTTCTTGGCAAAGCCCGGCTTATCCTTGGAGAAGTTCGGCTTGTCCCTCGAGAAACTCGGCTTTTCCTGGCGCTGCTGCGACAGATCCGGCGCGCCGGCGAGCGGCTTCACGCGGATGCCCTTCTCCAGCATCTTGTCTTTGCCGATCGCTGACAGGAAGCGTTCGGCACCCTCGGCGGTCATCTCGACGAAGGTCTCTTCCTGCTGCATTCGGATCGCGCCGATGTCGCGCTTGGTCAGCTTGCCGTGACGGCAGAGCATCGGGATCAGCCAGCGCGGCTCGGCACTCTGCTTGCGGCCGACGGACAGCGAGAACCAGCTGCCGTCGCTGAAATCGGCCCGCTCGGCGCCGAAGTCCTCGCGCGGGGCACGATCATCGCGCGGTGCGCGTTCGTCGCGGCGCGGCTTGGCGCCGACAGCGACTTCGATCAGGTCTTCCGGAGCGGACCGTCCCGAACGGAACTGGCGTACGAAGGCGGCGGCCATCTGCTCGGCACCGTGGCGCTCGATAAGTGCTGCCACGATCGCCTGTTCGTCCTCGCGGATCGGCTCGGCAAAGCTCGTATCGGCAAGCAGGCGCTCGTCGTCACGTTGGCTGACCTCGTCGGCCGACGGCGGGCGTGCCCAGGTCGCGGTAATCCGGCCCCCGTCGAGCAGGCGCTCAGCCTTGCGGCGCTGGTTGACCGGCACGATCAGTGCGCTGACGCCCTTCTGACCCGCGCGTCCGGTGCGGCCGCTGCGGTGAAGCAGCGTCTCGGAGTTGGTTGGCAGATCGGCGTGAATGACCAGTTCCAGGCCCGGCAGGTCGATGCCGCGGGCGGCAACGTCGGTCGCAATGCAGACGCGGGCACGGCCGTCGCGCATGGCCTGCAGGGCGTGGGTGCGTTCGTTCTGGCTGAGCTCGCCCGAAAGCGCCACCACCGAGAAGCCGCGGTTGTTGAAGCGGGCGGTCAGATGGTTGACCGCGGCGCGGGTCGAGCAGAACACGATGGCGTTGCGCGCTTCGTAAAAGCGCAGCACGTTGATGATCGCGTTTTCGCGATCGTTCGGCGCAACGGTGAGCGCGCGGTATTCGATATCGACATGCTGCTTCTGTTCGGAAGCGGTGCTGATGCGTACGGCGTCGCGCTGGTAGTTCTTGGCGAGCGTTGCGATCGACTTCGGCACGGTCGCCGAGAACATCAGGGTGCGGCGATCGTCAGGGGACTCTTCGAGAATGAATTCGAGGTCTTCGCGGAAGCCGAGGTCGAGCATTTCGTCGGCTTCGTCGAGAACGATGGCGCGCAGCGAAGAAATGTCGAGCGAGTTGCGGCGAATATGGTCACAAAGGCGACCGGGCGTGCCGACGACGATGTGGGCGCCGCGTTCCAGCGTGCGCTTCTCGGTGCGCATGTCCATGCCGCCGACACACGAGGCGATCGTCGCGCCGGTCTCACCGTAGAGCCACTCAAGCTCGCGCTTGACCTGAAGCGCCAGTTCGCGCGTCGGTGCGATGGCGAGCGCCAGGGGGGCACCGGCAGGCCCGAAGCGGCGTTCATCGCCAAGCAGCGTCGGCGCCAGCGCCAGGCCGAAGGCGACCGTCTTGCCGGAACCGGTCTGCGCCGAAACCAGGGCGTCGCGCCCGGCGAGTTCCGGATCGCGCATCGCCTGTTGAACCGGCGTCAATTCGTTGTAACCGCGTTTTGCCAACGCCTCGGCGATCGCAGGCGCGATCCCTTCGAATTCAGTCATATCTTGTCTTTCGGATATCGGTCGTAGAGCCCAGGACGAACGGATCGTCTCGGCGCCAATTGCCGCGGCCAACACGTCGCGGGCCTGTCATGGCGCGCTACATACGCGCTCACGCGGTTCTTGTACAGGGGCGAAGGGTTCAAGGGCCGGGTTCGTCGCTGCGCGCGCCGAACTCGTTGGGCCCCTGATCGCCCGGCCAGAGGCAAAGGGCGATGAAGACGACCGGGCTCAAGACCGGGATAAACAGAGTGAGGGAAAGCGGGCCGGGATAGCCGATATCGTGCAGGCGCTTGATCGCCAGCATGGCGATGGAGGGCAGCGAGACGAGGCTCGAGACGACGAATGCCAGCGTCCAGAGCGCCAGCACCGTCTCATTGCCCTCGTTGGCAACCATTCGGGCGACCATGAAGCCGCCGATCAGGAACCAGAATAGCCAGGAGAGAAAGAAGGGCAGGCGGCCGATGCGACCGGAGGGGCTGAAGAACAGCCAGGTCATGCTCGGCTGCGGCCCCTCCGGTGTCATCGCGATCAGTCCCGAAGCAGTTCGTTGATGCCGGTCTTCGAGCGGGTCTTCTCGTCGACGCGCTTGACGATGACGGCGCAATAGAGGTTCGGCGCCGGCTGGCCGTTGCCCATGGTCGAGCCCGAGGGCATCGAACCTGCGACGACGACCGAGTAGGGCGGCACTTCGCCATAGGTCACTTCGCCGGTGGCGCGGTCGACGATCTTGGTCGACTTGCCGATGAAGACGCCCATGCCGAGGACCGAGCCTTCGCGCACGATGCAGCCTTCGACGACTTCCGAGCGGGCGCCGATGAAGCAGTTGTCTTCAATGATCGTCGGGCCGGCCTGCATCGGCTCCAGCACGCCGCCGATGCCGACGCCGCCCGAAAGGTGCACGTTCTTGCCGATCTGGGCGCAGGAGCCGACCGTTGCCCAGGTATCGACCATCGTGCCTTCGCCGACATAGGCGCCGAGATTGACGAAGGAGGGCATCAGGATGGCGTTGGGGGCGATGTAGGCCGAACGGCGCACGACGCAGTTCGGAACGGCGCGGAAGCCGGCCTTCTCGAACTCGTTGACGCTCCAGCCGTCGAACTTCGAGGGCACCTTGTCCCACCAGACCGACTGCCCCGGGCCGCCCTTGACGATTTCCATCGGGTTGAGGCGGAAGGAGAGCAGTACGGCCTTCTTCAGCCACTGATTGACCGTCCAGTTACCGTCTTCGCCGCGCTGTGCGACGCGGACCTTGCCGCTGTCGAGCAGGTTCAGCGCCGTCTCGACGGCATCGCGCACCGCGCCGCGCGTTCCGGTGTTGACGGAGTCGCGGTCTTCAAAGGCGGCTTCGATCGTCTGCGACAGGGAGGCGAGGTCGTGGTTCGTCATCGGAATTCCTTAAAGTTCGGCGGTTATCCTGCGAAAGCTCTACTGCATAAATCCGAAAATCGGAATCGATTTAAGGACAAAATTATGCAGCAGATCTAGCTGCTGCAGCGACCTTGACACGTCCTGAGCGGCGGTGGCTGCACGACGTGATCCTGAAATGTTGAAGGGCTTTTCAGGTCCCTGGAGTGGCCGGGGCTTGGCAAACTGAGGCGAACACGGCACTACAGCGCCGCGTACCCGTTCGGGATGCGCAAAGGCCGCCGCAGCGCGCTGATGCGCTTGCGACCTTCATGACCGAGGATTGAGGATAGGACGCGTCTGGACGAGATGCCGATTGTCCGGAACGCGACGGGAAAGACGAGAATATGGCACGCATGAAGAAGCGCGCTCTGCGCCGCAAAGATGGGGTCTGGGATCCGCTGGCCGACAGCTCGCAGAGCCGGCAACGCGCACAGACCGTTCCGGTCACGCCGCAATCGGCTTCGCCTTCCTATCGCCTCGCCTATATCGACGACGATTTTCTCTGCCGCGAAGAACTGCGCCCGATCCGGCTGCAGCTCGAACTCCTGAAGACCGAAATGATGCTGGAAGAGCGCGGCATCAACTCCACCGTCGTCATGTTCGGCGGCGCTCGCATTCCTGAGCCCGGCGGCGACGCCTGGGCAGCGAAGAACGAGACGCAGCGCAAGAACCTCGAAGCCGCCTCGGTCTATTACGAGGAAGCACGCAAGTTCGCGCGGCTCTGCTCCGAGCATTCGGCCAAGCTGCACTACAAGGAATATGTCGTCGTCACCGGCGGAGGCCCGGGCGTGATGGAAGCCGGCAATCGCGGCGCCGATGATGTCGGCGCGCCGTCGATCGGCCTCAACATCGTGCTGCCGCACGAGCAGGCGCCCAATCGCTACGTGACGCCCGAACTGTCGTTCAACTTCCACTATTTCGCCATCCGCAAGATGCACTTCCTGTTGCGCGCCAAGGCCGTCACCGTTTTCCCGGGCGGCTTCGGTACGCTGGACGAGCTCTTCGAGACGATGACGCTGATGCAGACCGGGCGTCTTGCGCTGGTTCCGCTCATTCTCTTCGGGGAAAAATTCTGGCGCTCGATCGTCAATTTCGAGGCGCTTGCCGAATTCGGCACGATCGCGCCGAACGACGTCGATCTGGTCCAGTTCGTCGAAACGGCTGATGAAGCCTGGGATATCATTTCCCGCTTCTATGAAACGGTCGACCCGAAGTCCGTTCCGATGGCAAATGGCCGCCGCTGATCGCAGCGGTCCAAAAAAAGCGCATAGCCCCTCGCTGGGGGAGCAAGGGGCTATGGGCTAGGCAGGAGCCTCTCCACCGGGCGGTGGGGAGAGAGAAGAGCTCCCGTCAGATCTTTTTGGTGAAGTCGGCCGCGTCTATGACGCCGTCGCCATTCTTGTCGCGCCGCTTGAACATGGCTTCCGCGGCGCTTGAAACTTCGCTGGCGCTCAAGGAACCGTTGCCGTCGGCATCGACGCGCTTGAAGGCCTTCGGGCGCAGCCCAGGCAGCATGGCCGGGCGGGCTTCCCTCAGCTTGGCAAGGGCGGTCTCGCGCTCCGTGCCTGTCTTGGCCTTGGCTTCCTTCCAGGTCTTGCGCGCCTCACGGAAGGCCTCGCGCTTGACCTTCATTTCTTCGGCGCTGATCTGCCCGTCGCCATTGGTATCGAAGGTTTTGAAATTGTCGGAGATCCGCGCCTGGAACTCGGTGAGCGAAACCTTCTGGTCCTTGTTGGTGTCGAGCCGCTCGATCATGTGCTGGCCGCGCTGCTCGGGCGTCATCTTTTCGCGGGCAGCAAAGGAGGGGGAGGCCATTCCGGTGACGGCGACGGAGAGTGCAGCCACGCCGAGGATCAGGGTCTTGTTCGGCATCATGCGTCCTTTCGATCGGTTGTTTCTGATCGCAAGGATAGACGCGGGTGCAGCCGACGCCAGTTAAACTTTGGTAATTTAAGTCATTGGCCGAAAAGAGGTTTTTCGGCGGCAAAATTGTGTCGCAGCGGGCGGGACGCCGTCTTTGCGGCGTCCGCCAGCGCCACTCTAGAGATCTGTGAGGAGGCTCCGCAGGAAGCCGGCGAGGTCTTCCGTCACGTAGTCGATCTGCTCGTCGGTGTCGTTCGACTTTTCCCACGATTCCGCAAAGGTGTATTCGAGGTTCTGCGGCACCAGCAGCACCGTCTTCATGCCCAGCGCCTTCGGCACGAGGAGATTGCGCGGCAGGTCCTCGAACATCACGGCATTGCGGGTATCGACCCGGTGCAGGCTCATGAACTTGTCATAGGTCTCGCCCGCGGGCTTCGGCACGAAGTCGGCGGCGACGATATCGAAGATGTCGTCGAAATGGTCGAGGATGCCGAGCGCCCGGGCCGTCATCTGCGCATGGGCAACGCTGCCATTGGTGAAGATGAACTTGCGGCCGGGAAGCGACTTGATCGCTTCGCCGAGCGCCGGGTCGGCCGGAACGATCGAATAGTCGATCGCATGGGCCTGCTCGAGGAACTCGTTCGGGTCGATGCCGTGATGGACCATCAGGCCTTTGAGCGTCGTGCCGTGGTCGCGGTAATAGTCCTTCTGCAGCTTCTTGGCGTCGGCCGGATCGAGCGACAAAAGCTTCGCCACATAGGCCGTCATGTTGCGGTCGATCTGCGCAAACAGGTTGACGTGGTGGGGATAGAGCGTGTTGTCGAGGTCGAAGACCCAGTCGGTGACATGGGCGAATTCGGAGCGGGTCGGCAGGCGGGCGAGCTTTTTCATGACCGCCTTATGACACGACCGACCGTGGCGGCAAACGGGAAAATGGCGATGCGGGGCCGGGCGTAATGCTGGCGCATAGATTAGCGCTTTGAATTGGCGGTTGTGCGTGGCATCTTCCGGCTCGCGCGGTTTTTGGCTCGGGGATGCGGATGCCAATGTCGAACGAAGTATTCTATCTGCTCTTTCTGTTCGGGTTTTACACGTTCACCGTCGTTACCTATTTCGCGCTTGGCTATGGCATCACATGGCTCAACGAGCGCAATCCCGAGCGAAAGATCCAGAAGGGACGCGGTTCCGACAAGCGCCGCAGCGCCGAGATCCGCCAGAGCCTCAAATCGATGTTCAGCGCCTGCCTGCCGCTGACGATCGGTCTTTACGCCCAGCAGAAGGGCTGGGCGCCGGCGCCCTGGACGCTCACCTGGTGGAACGCCCTGCCGCTCTTCGTGCTCAGCATGATCCTCTACGATGCCTGGTTCTATTTCATGCACCGGCTGCTGCACACCAAGTGGCTCTATCCGCTGCATGCCCTGCATCATAAAAGCGTGGCGCCGACGATCTGGAGCACCTATTCCGAGGACGTCTTCGACAACTTCCTGCTTCAGAGCTTTTCGGCCGTCGTCGTTTTCGTCGTGCCGTTTCCGCCGCTGGTGCTCATCGCCCATCGGCTGTTCGAACATTTCAACGGCATGATCGGCCATTGCGGCTTCGAGTATTTTGCCGCCTCCACCGCGCGCTACCCGTCTCCGCTGCTGTGCACGACGTTCCATGATCAGCACCATTCGGGCTTCAGGTACAATTACGCCAACTACTTCTCCTTCTGGGACCGTGTGCTCGGAACGCTCGCGCCGAACTACGATCAGCGGGTAAAGACCTTCGAGGACGAGGCGCCCCGGATCACGATCAGCGAGGGCACGGAGCTCGCAGAGGCGCGGGAAAGGGCGGAGTAGCAACCGGTCCGTTAGGTGGTCCTTGGCAACGAGCCGGCCTGCATGCTAGCTCGAAACGATGGAAACCTGGGTCCTCATCACCATCGCCGCGGCCTTCCTTCAGAACGTCCGCTCCGCAATGCAGAAACACTTGAAAGGCGTCATGGGCACGACGGGCGCGACCTTCGTGCGCTTCGGCTTCGGCCTGCCGTTCGCCTTCCTCTATCTCGTTGTGCTCTGGCAGGTGGTGGGCCGTCCGCTTCCGGTGCCGAACGGCACTTTCTTCCTCTGGGCGGTGATCGGGGGGCTGGCGCAGATCGCCGCAACCTTCCTGCTCGTCCATCTCTTCTCCTTCCGCAACTTCGCCGTCGGCACCGCCTATTCGCGCACGGAACCGGCGCAGGCAGCGCTTTTCGGCCTGATTTTCCTCGGCGAAAAGGCGAGCGAGGGCACGCTGGTGGCAATCGCCATCTCGGTCGTCGGCGTGATGCTGATTTCGGTGGCGCGCACGACCCTGAGTGCGCGCACGCTGGTGACCTCGGTATTCTCGCGCACGGCCGGCATCGGCTTGCTGTCCGGCACCTTCTTCGGCCTTTCGGCCGTCGCCTACCGTTCGGCGTCGCTGGCTCTGGCGCCGAGCCTGCCGGCACCCGACTACATGATGCAGGCAAGCTTCACGCTCGGCTTCGTCATCCTCTTGCAGACCGTGGTCATGCTGATCTGGATCGTGCTGCGCGAACGCGACGAGCTGCCGCGCATCGCGGCTGCCTGGAAGCCGGCCTTTGTCGTCGGTTTCGTCGGCGCGTCTGCCTCCTTCGGCTGGTTCATGGCGATGACCCTGCAGCAGGCGGCCGTCGTCAAGGTCGTCGCCCAGGTGGAAATGCTCTTCACCTTCGCCTCGTCCTTTTTCATCTTCCGCGAATGGATCAACAGACTGGAGCTATTGGGTTGCCTGCTGATCGTGCTCGGTGTCGTCATGCTGGTGCTGATCTGAAAAATAGACGCCCGAAAACCGGCGTCTCCCGAGCCGTGGTCATGCTAGAACCGCGGCATGTTGTTCGATCTTCCCTCCGATGAAACGCTCTACGACGCCTTGATGGCGCGCAGCAGCGAATACGAAGGTTCGGCCTTCGTCTGCGTCAAGACAACAGGCGTCTTCTGCCGCCTGTCCTGCCCGGCCCGCAAGCCGAAGCGGGAAAATACGATCTTCGTCAGCTCGATCGGCACCTGCCTGGAGACGGGGTTCCGTCCCTGCCAGCGCTGCCGGCCGCTTGCCACGTTCGGCGCCAAGGATCCGCTCGTCCAGGAGCTTCTGCAGGCGCTGGAAGCAGCACCGGAGCGCCGTTGGAGCGAGGACGACATCGTGCGCCGCGGGCTTGATCCCTCGACCGTCCGGCGTGCCTTCAAGCGCGCGCTCGGCATCACCTTCCTCGATCTCGCGCGCCATCGTCGCCTGGGGCTCGCCGCCCGCCAGCTCGCCGACGGTGGTCGGGTGATCGACGCCCAGCTCGAGGCAGGCTACGAGTCGCCGAGCGGGTTTCGCGTAGCCTTCCAGCGCCTGCTCGGCGATGCGCCGGCGGCAGCCCAGGGGAGGGCGCTGCTCTCGTCCGACTGGATCGAAACGCCGATCGGGCCGATGGTCGCGGTTGCCGATGCGACGCACCTCCATTTGCTGGAGTTCCACGAACGCAAGGCGCTGCCGACGGAGCTGGAGGCGTTGAAGCGCGCGACGCGCTCGGCCATCGTCCCCGGCCGGACGGCGCCGATCGATCAGATCGAAGGCGAGTTGAAGAGCTATTTCGCCGGCGAGGCGGGCGGATTTCAAACTCCGCTTGCGCCCGGGGGAACGCCCTTCGAGCGCAACGTCTGGGCGAAGCTCGTGAAGATTCCCGCCGGCGGGACACGTTCCTATGGTGACATTGCCCGCGAGGTCGCTACGATCCAGTCCGCACGTGCGGTCGCCAAGGCCAACGGTTCCAACCGGATCGCCATCGTCATTCCGTGCCACCGTTGCATCGGCGCGGATGGCTCATTGACCGGTTACGGTGGCGGGCTCTGGCGGAAACAGTGGCTGCTTCGGCACGAGGCGAAAATGAAACCAGTCAGCCTGTTGGTGGAGGAAACACAATGAACCAGAAGGAAAAGGCGCTCGCCTTCGCCGCCCTGCATAAGAAGGGTGACCCGGTGGTGCTGTACAACATCTGGGACGCCGGCAGCGCCAAGGCCGTGGCAGAGGCCGGTGCCAAGGCGCTTGCGACCGGAAGCTGGTCGGTGGCGGCCGCCCACGGCTTCGGCGACGGCGAGAAGGTGCCTCTGGCCTGGCTTGCCGATATCGCACGCCTGGTCGTGGCGAGCACCGACCTGCCCGTCAGCATCGATTTCGAAGGCGCCTACTCCGACGACGCGGCGACCGGTGCCGCCAATGTCTCGCGCATCCTCGACGTCGGCGCCATCGGCATCAACTTCGAGGACCAGATCGTCGGCAAGGGCGGCGTGCACCCGGTCGAAAAGCAGGCGGAGCGCATCCGCGCCATCCGCGAGATGGCTGACCGGCGCGGCATCCCCCTGTTCATCAATGCCCGCACCGATCTCTTCCTGCAGGAGGGTGACGAGAGCCGGCATGCCGGCCTCGTCGACGAGGCGATCGCCCGCGGCAAGGCCTATGCCGAAGCGGGCGCCAGCGGCTTCTTCGTACCGTGGCTGGTGGACGAGGCGCTGATCGCCAAGGTCTGCGCCGCCTCGATCCTGCCCGTCAACATCATGATGCGCCCGGCCGCACCCGACCTGAAGACGCTCGCCCGCGCCGGCGTGTCACGCGTCAGCTACGGCCCGGGCCCATACCGCGTGATGATGGAAGAATTGAAGGCGGCGGCGACCGAGGTCTACGCTCCGCGCTGAGCTCGGGGCTCGATGAAATCGCGCTGCGCAAGTTGCGCGATTTCACCGCGAAAACGTACGTTTTTGGCCGCAGCCTGGAGCTGTTATTTCCGCAATCTTCAGCTTTATCGTGTCTCTGGCAATTCTTTGCGACCCAAGAGGCACCGTATGAAGATTGTTCTGCTCAATCCGCCGCATACGGCCATCGGCAGCCGTATTCCCGACGATCATCTTCCGCCGCTCGGCCTGCTCGCCGTTGGCGGGCCGCTCATCGATGATGGCCACGCCGTGCGGCTCATCGATTGCGAATTCGGCCCTTTGGGCTTCGAAGAGATTGTCGCACGCGTGCTCGACGACTGCCCGGATCTTCTGCTGATCGGTCATTCGGGGTCGACGTCGGCCCACCCGACGGCCAAGCGTATTGCCAGCGATGTCAGAATGACCGCACCGTCCGTCCGGGTGATCTATGGCGGTGTGTTCCCGACCTATCATTGGCGCGAGGTTCTAAGCGAGAGCGGCGCCTTCGATTACGTCGTCAGGGGAGAGGGCGAAGAGACAGTGCGACGGCTCGTGCGCGCCCTGTCATCCTTAGAACCCTTGAGCGAGGTTCCGGGCATCGCCTATCGCGATGATGACGGGGTTGCGCTCGCCACCCGTCCGACCGAGGCGATCGCCAATCTCGATGCCTACCGCATCGGCTGGGAGTTGATCGAGCATCGGCACTACAGTTATTGGGGCGGAAAACGCGCTGTCGTGCTGCAGTTTTCGAGAGGGTGCCCGCATTTGTGCAACTATTGCGGCCAGCGCGGTTTCTGGACGCGATGGCGGCACCGGGATCCGGTCGCGTTCGCTAAGGAGATCGCCCGCCTCCACCGTGAAGAGGGCGTGGAACTGATCAATCTCGCCGACGAAAACCCGACCTCGTCGCGCAAGGGCTGGCTCGCCTTCCTGAACGCCATGATCGCCGAGAACGTGCCGGTGCAGATCGTCGGCTCGACGCGGGCAGACGATATCGTGCGCGATGCCGACATATTGCACCTCTATCGCAAGGCCGGTGTCGTGCGTTGGCTGCTCGGAATGGAAAACACTGATGACGCGACGCTGAAGCTGATCAAAAAGGGCGGGACGACCACGAGCGACCGGCAGGCAATCGCGCTCCTGCGCCAGCACGACATTCTTTCAATGGCCACCTGGGTGGTCGGCTTCGAGGAGGAACGCCTGAGCGATCTTTGGCGTGGTTTCAGGCAGCTTCTTTCCTACGACCCGGACCAGATCCAGGCGCTCTACGTCACGCCGCACCGGTGGACCCCGTTCTTTGGCCTCGCCAGGGATCGCACCGTCATCGAGCCGGACATGCGCAAGTGGGATTACAAGCATCAGGTGCTGAAGATGAAGCACCTTCACCCGGTCGTGCTTTTTCTGAGCGTGAAATTGATCGAGGTCGCGATCCAGGCGCGGCCAAAGGCCCTTGCGCGCGTCCTCCTGCACCGCGACCCGCAGCAGCGCCATTCGATGCGGTGGTACACCCGCATGGGGCGCAGGGTCTGGTTTCACGAGCTCTACGAATTCGCCTTCCGCCGCCGCCATTTCGCCGCCGGGCCGTCGCTTGAGGTGTTCTGGGGAGCGCCGCAGGAGGCCGAGGAGGAATCGATGTTACCGCCCCGCAGGCGCCATCCATCGGACAGCGCGGCCGCATAAAAAATCCGGAAGCTGTGTGAGACGGCTTCCGGATCCTCGTCACGTTATTGCCGATCGGGTTGCGTCAGGGCACGATCAGCGTGCCGGCGCCGCGCTCGGTGAAGATTTCGAGCAGCACCGAATGGGCCGTCTTGCCGTTGAGGATGACGACGCCCTGAACGCCCGCCTTGATCGCGTCGATGCAGGTCTCGACCTTCGGGATCATCCCGCCGGAAATCGTGCCGTCGGCGATCAGCGCGCGGGCCTGGGATACTGAGAGTTCCTTGATCAGGTTGCCCTGCTTGTCGAGCACGCCGGGAACGTCCGTCAGGAACAGCAGGCGCGTGGCGTTCAGCGCACCGGCGATGGCGCCGGCGAAGGTGTCGGCGTTGATGTTGTAGGTGTGGCCGTCACGGCCGGGCGCGACCGGCGCGATCACCGGGATCATTTCCGAGCGGGCGAGCAGGTCGATCAGCGTGCGGTCGACTTCGACCACTTCGCCGACGAAACCGAGATCGAGGACGCGCTCGATATTGCTATCCGGATCCTTGACGGTCTTGCGTGCCTTTTCGGCGAAGACCATGTTGCCGTCCTTGCCGCAAAGGCCGATTGCCCATTCACCCGTCTGGTTGATGAGCGCGACGATCTCCTTGTTGATCGAGCCGGCGAGCACCATCTCGACGATCTCGACCGTCTTTTCGTCGGTGACGCGCAGGCCGCCTTCGAACTTCGATTCGATGCCCATCTTCGTCAGCATGGCGCCGATCTGCGGGCCGCCGCCATGCACGACGATCGGGTTGACGCCCGACTGCTTCAAAAGCGCGATGTCGCTTGCAAAAGCGCGACCGAGCTCGCTGTTACCCATGGCGTGGCCGCCATATTTGACGACGATCGTCTTGTTCTCGTAGCGCTGCATGTAGGGCAGGGCCTGGGTGAGCAGGCGTGCCTGGATTTCACTTTCATTGGCGGACATGGCGGACCCTCGAAAAATACCGGCTGCTGTTTAGCGCAAGTTCCGGATCGATGGAATGATCGGAGAGCAACATAAAGGCCGAATGACGATACGGCTGGTTCAAAGTGAACTGCGCCCTATCTCTGGAGAGATGAGGCTTCGGGGCGCGTTCTATGATCGATGAGGATATAGCCGGCCTGCTTGGCCGCGTTTCGCTCGGCGATCGCGACGCCTTCGCCGAACTGTATCGGCAGACCAGTCCGAAACTCTTCGGCATCTGCCTGCGTATTCTTGGCAATCGGGGCGAGGCGGAAGAAGCGCTGCAGGAAATCTACGTCAAGATTTGGCAGCGGGCTGGCCGGTTTTCGCAAGGACAGGCGGCTGCGGGTTCCTGGCTGGCGGCAATAGCGCGTAATCAGGCCATCGACTTCATCCGGGCGCGCAAACCGGCTGCCAATGTGATTGACGAAGCCTACGATTTGGCTGATCCTGCTGCCGATCCGGAAAAGTTGGCAGTCGTGAGAGCAGAAGGCAGGCGGATCGACGCCTGCATGGAGGAGCTTGAAGAAGACCGCGCGGAAGCGGTGCGGCGCGCCTACGTCGAAGGCCTGAGCTACCAGGAACTGGCTGACGTCTTCGCGGTGCCGCTGAACACTATGCGGACTTGGTTGAGGCGCAGTCTCCTGAAGTTGCGAGAGTGTATGGAGCGATGACGACACCAACCCCAGAGGGCCGGGACTTTCGCCGCGACGAGGTGATCGCGGGCGAGTATGTGCTCGGCGTGTTGTCTGCCGACGATCGCCGCAAGGTCGAGGCCCGGCTTGCTTCCGATCGCAACTTTGCCGCCATGGTCGACCGCTGGCAGAGCAACCTTTCCTCCTTCGACGACGCCTATGATCCGGTGGTGCCCCCACCTAGGACGTTCTCCGCGATCGAACGGCAACTTTTCGATACGTTGCGGTCGGAACCTGTACGGTCCCGCGGGCTCTGGCACTCGCTGGCACTCTGGCGAGGATTGGCGCTTGCCTCGTTCGCCGCCCTGCTGGTGATGGGCGCCTCAATGGCCGGCCTGTTCGAGACGCGGTCGACCGGTGCCTCGCTTGTTGCCGAGCTCTCGGGGAAAGGCAGCGCCATCGATCTCGTCGCCCGCTTCGACCGGGCATCGGGCCGCTTGCAGGTAACGCCGGTGGCCGCCAGCCAGGCGGAACAGAAATCCCTCGAACTTTGGCTGATCAACGGCAGCAATCCGGCAATCTCGCTCGGTGTCCTGCCGCAGACCGGGGAGGGCGAAATCGCCGTGCCGTCGACCTTCCGCTCGCGGATCTCCGCCGGCTCGGTTCTTGCCGTCAGCGTCGAGCCGCTCGGCGGTTCGTCGACCGGCGTGGCCACCGGACCGATCATCGCGCTCGGCAAGGCGCGAAACCTCTGAGCGCGTGATATCGATAAATATCCTTATTTATCAATCGACTAACTTCCCTGAAAATTCCTGAAACTCTTTCTCCCGTCGTTCCGTTGCTTGTCTTGTTCCCCCCGTAGGGAACGGCAGCTTCGGCGGGCGGCCCATGCGCCGCCTCCCTCAACAGGAAGGAAGAGAAGATGTTCACGTCTGCCATCCGCTTGGTCGCAACAGCGTCCGTCCTCGCAGCAAGTGCCTTCGTCGCCCATGCCGAAAATCCGATGGTCGGCGGCGCGCCGATGTATGCGGAGAAAAACATCGTCGAGAACGCCGTTAATTCCAAGGATCACACCACGCTGGTCGCGGCCGTCAAGGCAGCCGGGCTGGTGAAGACGCTGGAGGGCAAGGGGCCGTTCACGGTGTTTGCGCCGACGAATGCCGCCTTTGACGCACTGCCGGCCGGTACCGTCGACACGCTTCTGAAGCCGGAGAACAAGGACAAGCTCGCCAAGGTCCTGACCTGCCATGTCGTTGCCGCCGACGCGATGTCGGCGGCGATTACCGAGATGATCAAGAAGGACGGTGGCGAGCATGACGTCAAAACGGTCGGCGGCTGTGTGCTGAAAGCCAGGGAAGACGGCGGCAAGCTGATGCTGACCGATGAAACCGGCGGTACGGCGACGGTAACGATCGCCGACGTCAAGCAGTCGAACGGCGTCATCCATGTGATCGACAAGGTGCTCCTGCCGAAAGGCTGAGTTCGGCGGCGCCTGGCCGCTGCCGGCGGCCTGGCGCTTGCCATCGGTCGTATGACCGATGGCCCTTCACCGCGTCACGATGCTTTGAACGGCATTGTTTTGCAGCGGGTGTGTCCGGGCGGTATCGTCTATCGCGACATCCGACAAATCGACAACGTACAGCGCACCGCGCGAATGATCGTGACGCGCTTTGGGCCAAGTGGGAGGTTAGCATGATCAGCCGGCGCGTCTTCCTGATGGCAGGCACGGCATTGGCCGCAGCATTCGCGTTGCGCGGGCTCACGCCACTTGCATGGGCAGCGGGAATGGAGCCCTTCGAGGTCGTCAAATCTGATGCCGAATGGCGGGCAGCCCTCACCGACGACCAGTACCGGATCCTTCGGCACGAGGACACGGAGCGTCCCTTTACAAGCGCGCTTAACCACGAGAAGCGCAAGGGCACCTTCCAATGCGCAGGTTGTGCACTGCCGCTCTATTCGTCCGAGGCGAAGTACGACAGTGGCACGGGCTGGCCGAGCTTCTGGCAATCGCTCCCCAATGCCGTGGCGACATGGGAAGACAATTCGCTGCTCATGACCCGTACGGAATGCCATTGCCGCCGTTGCGGCGGCCACCTCGGTCACATCTTCGACGATGGCCCGCCACCGACCGGCAAGCGCCATTGCATCAATGGCCTGGCGCTCGCCTTCGTGCTGTCTCGATAAGCCAGCCGGACGATTAGGCGCCGGCGGGCGGTGCAGCCGCTGTTGTGCCGGAGAGCGCTGCCTGCAGCTTCTGCTCCTGTTCGGGCGAAAGCGACGTTTTCAGCACGCGGCCGCGCAGGTCGGGGAATTCGGCGAGAACCTTTTCCGGCTGAACCTTGCGCACCAGGATGAACAGAGCGGAGGAATTGTTCGGGATGGTGTTGCCGAGCGACTTGATGAATTCGTCGTCGATACCGTAGTCGCTGAGCGAGCCCGAGAGGGCGCCGGCACCCGCGCCGAGCGCACCGCCGATTGCAAAGCCTGCCAGCGGATTGAGGAACAGGAGGCCGACCAGGCCGCCCCAGAGCGAGCCGGAGAGCAGGCCCGAGGTGGCGCCGACGGCGGTCAGGTTGAGGCTCTGCTTGAGGTGGACCTTGCCTTCGGTGTCGCGCACGACGACCACCGCATCCTCGAGGTCGATCAGATATTCCTTCTTCAGCCCGGCGAGCCGGACCAGAACCCTGTCAGCCTCCTCGGGGGAATCGAACCCGACAACGATCAAATCGGACATGTCTCACTCCTATCTCTGGCCGCGCCACCGTTCTGGACGCAACGCAGAGATAGAGCGGATTGCATGTCGGGGTAGTGACAGAGATCAAAGACATCGATTTCGCATGGGGGCCCGTGCTCTCCGCGCGATGCCGGATGCCCTGCAGCCCTTTAGCGCGCGATCGCAGTGCCGATCGCCGCCCGCAGCTCTTCGAGCCCTTCGCCCTTTTCCGAGGAAGTTGCGAGGACTTCCGGGAAGGCGGCGGGATGCTTCTTGATCTTTTCGAGCGTCTCGGCGATCAGCCGCGGCACGCCGGCGGCCTTGATCTTGTCGGTCTTGGTCAGCACAAGCTGATAGGAGACGGCTGCCTTGTCGAGCAGGTCGAGCACCTCATCGTCGTTCTTCTTGATGCCGTGGCGGCTGTCGATCAGCACGTAGACGCGCTTCAGCGTCGAGCGGCCGCGCAGGTAGTCGAAGACCAGTTTTGTCCAGGCATCGACCTGTTCCTTCGGCGCCTGGGCATAGCCGTAACCGGGCATGTCGACGAGCGCCATCGGCGGCAGGTCGTCGGCCTCGCCGGAAAATCCATCCGGTACGAAGTAGTTGAGTTCCTGCGTGCGGCCCGGGGTGTTGGAGGTTCTTGCCAGACCCTTGTGGCCGACCAGGGCGTTGATCAACGACGACTTGCCGACGTTCGAGCGACCGGCAAAGGCAATCTCGGCCGGTCCTTCCGGCGGCAGGAATTTCATGGCGGGGACGCCGCGAATGAAAATCCACGGCCGGCCGAACAACGGCTTGTCGTCTTTGGGTCTGGTATCGGCCATCGGCGGTCGGTCCTTCATCGAGAAAGTCCTTGGCTTCAAGGTTTTGGCCGTGGATGTCAAGGCGTCGGCGTGCGGACCGGCCGTGTGGGGATGGTTTGCGTCCGCCGGAATTCGTTGAGCAGGTAGGCCAGCAGCGCCAGGAGAACGAAGGTGCCGCCGACGATCGTCCGGCTGCTCGGCACCTCGCCATGGATGATCGCGACCCAGAGCGGCCCCAGCACCGTTTCCGCCGTCCCGAGCAGCGCGGCCAGCGCCGAGGGCACCAGCCGGGCACCGGTCACGAAGAGCGCCATGCCAAGCCCTAGGTTGAAGGCGCCGAAGACGAAGAGCAGCGCGAGCTCGCCTCCAGTCACCGCCAGGCCCGAGGACTGACTGGCGGCAATGCCGCTTGCGGCAAAGCAGCCGAAGCAGGTCGCCGGCGTCATGCGCACATGCGGGTATCGGCGGGTAATGACGGTTGCCAGCGCGAAGACGACGGGGATCAGCAGCGCCAGCGCATCGCCGACCGGTGACATTGTTCCCGTCAGGCTTTCCGAGACCATGATCCCGACGCCGAAGATGACCGCGGTGATCGCGCCCCAGGTGAAGCGCGAGACCCGCTCGCGAAACAGCACCCAGCTCATCAGCGCCGCAAACAGCGGCACCCCGGCGCCGAGCAGAACGACATTGGCGATCGTCGTGTAGGAGATCGCAATGATGAAGGAGGTCGAGGCGATGGTGAAACAGAGCCCGACGGCGATGCCCGGCCAGCCCATGCCCTTGAACAGGGCCACCGTGCCGCGCGGTCCGTCACGCACCAGCATGAAGGCGAGCAGGAACAGGCCGGCAAACAGGCAGCGCCAGAAGACGATCGTCCAGCTGTCGGAAATGTGCAGGAACCGCGCAATCGCGCCGCCAAAGCTCCAGAAGAAGGCCGAGCCGAAGACGAGCAGGGCGCCAAGCTTCTCGTTGGCGGCGAACGGGGCGGAGGTGGCCGACGGGTCGGTCATGATAAATTGTCCTGGAGCAGGGGCGCGCTGATTTCAATAACGCCAGATGCCCGGACCGCACGTCCGCGTCAACGCCATCCGCGTGTCGCGCCGCGGCGTGGAAACAAAAAAGCCCCGGACCGAAGTCCGGGGCTCTGCGATTGTGGTACCGGCAGGCGTCATTCCGCCGGTTTGGGCTTCTTCGAGAACAGGCCCTTCAGATTATCGAAGAGCTCGATCTTCACGCCCTGGCGCTTCATGATGATCGACTGCTGCAGCACCGAAAGCGTGTTGTTCCAGGCCCAGTAGATCACGAGACCGGCCGGGAAGGAGGCCAGCATGAAGGTGAAGACCACGGGCATCCAGGTGAACAGCATCGCCTGGGTCGGATCCGGCGGCGTCGGGTTCATGCGCATCTGCACGAACATGGTAACGCCCATGATCAGCGGCCAGACGCCGAGGTGCAGGAAGGCCGGACCGTCGAACGGCAAGAGGCCGAAGAGGTTGACGATCGTCGTCGGATCCGGCGCCGACAGATCGTGGATCCAGCCGAAGAACGGCGCGTGGCGCATCTCGATGGTGATGTAGATCACCTTGTAGAGCGCGAAGAACACCGGGATCTGGATGAGGATCGGCCAGCAGCCTGCCAGCGGGTTGATCTTCTCTTCCTTGTAGAGCTGCATCATCGCCTGCTGCAGCCCCATGCGGTCGTCGCCGAACTTCTTCTTCAGTTCCTCCATCTTCGGCTGAACCTTCTTCATGTTCGCCATCGATGCGTACTGCTTGTTGGCAAGCGGGAAGAACAGACCCTTGACGACGATCGTGGTGATCAGGATCGCGATGCCGAAGTTGCCGAACAGACGGAAGAAGAAATCCATCATTTTGAACATCGGCTTGGTGATGAAGTAGAACCAGCCCCAGTCGATCAGCTTGTCGAAGTTGGGGATCGAGTAGGCCACTTCATAGTTGTCGACGACAGGAACTTCCTTGGCGCCGGCAAACACGAGGTTCTTGATTTCCGAGGACTGACCGGGCGCGACCGTGATGGCGTCGCTCTTGTAGTCGCTCTGGTAGCGCGCGCGACCGTCGGTGAAGTGCGTGAAGCGCGTGTCGTAGGGGGTTGCCTGCGGCGGAACGATCGCCGCTGCCCAGTACTTGTCAGTAATGCCGAGCCAGCCGCCGGTTGCCTTGCCCGGCTCGACCGACTTTTCGTCCTCGATCTTGCCGTACTTCAGTTCCTGCAGGCCATGCTCGCCGAGCACGCCGATGAAGCCTTCATGAAGTACGTAGACGCTCGGCGTCGTCGGCTTGTTGAAGCGGGTCACGCGGCCGTAGGAGGAAAGGCTGAGCGGCTCGGCTGCACCGTTCTTGATGCTGTCGACCACCTGGAACATGTAATGTTCGTCAACCGAGATGGTGCGGTTGAAGGTGATGCCCTTCTCGTTGGTGAAGGTCAGCGTCACCGGGGTCGCCGCGGTCAGCTTGTCGCCGCCCGAAAGCGTCCAGACGGTCTGCGGGCCGGGCACGGTGCCGGTTGCGTCGCTGCCGACATAGCCAATTTCGGCGAAGTAGCCGTCGACCGTTTCGGCCGGGCTGAAGAGGGTGATGACCGGGCTCTTCGGATCGACCGTCTCGCGGTATTCCTTGAGTTTCAGGTCGTCGAAGCGGGCACCGGTCAGGTTGATGGAGCCGGAAAGCGCCGGCGTGTCGATCGCAACGCGGGCCGATTTGGCAATCGCCTGGTCGCGGTTTTCACCGGCGCCCGGGATCGCGCCGCCGCCCGGCAGAGCCTGGCCCGGCGTCGCTTGAGTCGGCGTTGCCGACTGCGATTGCGCCTGCTGGGCCTGCAGCGCTTCCGCAGCGATGCGTTCCTTTTCCATCTTCGGATTGACGTAAAGGAACTGCCAGGCAATGAGGATCAGCACGGACAGGCCAATCGCCACGAAATAGTTGCGGTTTTTTTCCATCATAGTTTCCTGGAACCGGCCGGCGGCCGCTTCTGTTTCGGCTTGTTTTCGATGCGCTCGTGAAGGCCCCGGGTCAAGGCGTCGAAGGGAGCATTCAGGAGTTCGCGTCGGGCGACAATCACATAGTCGTGTCCGGGTTTCATTGCAAACCCGGCGGAAAGCCGCACCGCCTCTTTCAGGCGTCGGCGCATCCGGTTTCGCTCGACGGCATTGCCGTGTTTCTTGGTGACGGTGAAGCCGACGCGGGCTTCGCCTTCCGGATCGTTGCGGTCGAGCACTTCGAGGAGAAACAAGGGGCCTCTGCGGCCTTCTCCGGCCCGAACGGCCAAAAACTGCGGACGGCTTTTCAGCCGCCCGACAGTCGTTTTGTCTTTATCTGACGTCATGTGCCCGGACACTGGTTTCGGGCAACTTCGGCTTAAGCCGAAAGACGCTTGCGGCCACGGGCCCGGCGGGCCGAGAGGACCTTCTGGCCACCCTTGGTAGCCATACGCGAACGGAAGCCGTGGCGACGCTTGCGGACAAGCTTGGACGGTTGGTAGGTACGCTTCATTTATTTAATACCGCGGTGTGCGGCCCTTCTTGGGTTTGCGTGTAGCAAGGAGCGTTTACGTTATCGGACATGGCTCCGCCATTTCGGGCAGGAGGGCTTGACCGGACGTGCGCGGCTTATAAGGGGAATTTTCCCGGAAAGTCAATTGCGGGCGGCGATTCAGTGGCGACAGCACCGCAAAAACCGCCGGCGCACCCGCCAAAGGCGATCCGTCGGGCCGCGAAAAGGAAGGCCAACTAGCCGAGATTGGTAAATGGAGCCCTAACTGGATCTCCCCAGAATGCCGGTCGAGGGCGACGAGCTTTATTAACCACGCCTATTTTAGGGTCCCTCCGGTGCATATGGGGCGGCGGCATGTCCGATAATCGGAAGCTCTCGTCACTCCGTGGAGGTCGGGATGAAAATACGCGGTAAGATCAATCTAATTGTCGGCATCATGAGCGTGCTGGCGGTTGCGGTGACCGGCATGTCGCTGGTTGCTGTCAGTAAATACAACGAAAAGTTCCACCAGTACGAGAACGTGGCGAAGCGCGCCTTCTACGCGGAACGCCTCAATCGTCTGGTGACCGCGGTCGTCATGGAATCGCGTGGCATCTATGCCGCCCCGACCATCGAGAAGGCCAAGCCCTTTGCCGAGGGCATTCGCAAGAATCTCGACAAGATCGACACGCTGCTCGCCGATTGGCGCCCGCTGATCCCCGCCGACACCAAAGCGTCCTTCGACACGCTGGTCGCCCGCGCCGCGGAATTCAGGACCTTCCGCGTCGAGACGGCGCGGCTTGGCGAAGAAGTTTCACCGCAGGCTGGCAACGAGCAGGGCAATACCGACGCCAATCGCGCCAACCGCAAGGCGTTCCAGGAGCAGATCGACGGCGTCGTCGACATCAACCTGAAGACGCTTGAAGTCGTGACGGCTGACGTTGCCACCTTCGAGCGCAGCGTGATCATCACGATTCTTGCTATCGCCGGCCTTGGCCTCATCGCCGGCATTGGAGCGGCCTTCTACATCGCCACGAACCATTTGAGCCGTCCGATCCTCGAGTTGACCGGCAAGATGAAGCAACTGGCTGGCGGCGATCTCACCGCGGACGTGCCCTTCGTGGGCCGCAAGGACGAGATTGGCGAAATGGCAGAAGCCGTTCAGGTCTTCAAGCAGAACGGCCTGGCCGTACGCGACCTCAACGCGCAGGAAGCGGTACTGCGTGAAAAGAGCGCCGACCTGCAGTCGAGCATCGGCGTCGTTGTTGCGGCCGCTGCCGCCGGTGATTTCACCAAGCGCATCGGCAAGGACTACGAGAACGACGACCTCAACCGCTTTGCTGGCAGCGTCAACGAGCTGGTCGGCAGCGTCGATGCCGGCATCGCCGAAACCCGCCGGGTGATTGCGAGCCTTGCGGCCGGCGACCTGACCCAGAGCATGAACGGCCATTATCAGGGTGCCTTCGCCGAGCTGCAGAAGAACGTCAACGAAACCCTTTCCACGCTGCAAAAGACGCTGCGCGAGGTCCGTGTGACCACCGACTCGATCAACGGCAATTCGTCCGAGCTGCGTTCGGCCGCCGACGATCTGTCGAAGCGGACGGAGCAGCAGGCCGCAGCCCTTGAGGAAACGTCTGCAGCGCTCGACCAGATCACGGTTGCGGTCAAGAGCTCCACCGAGCGGGCGCAGGAAGCGACCGTCATGGTCAACGAAGCCAAGCACAGTGCCGCGCAGTCGGCGGCCGTCGTGCGCAACGCCGTCGACGCCATGGGCCGCATCGAGCAGGCCTCGAGCGAAATCGGTCAGATCACCAACGTGATCGACGAAATCGCCTTCCAGACCAACCTGCTGGCGCTGAACGCCGGCGTCGAGGCAGCCCGTGCCGGCGATGCGGGCAAGGGCTTCGCGGTCGTCGCGCAGGAAGTGCGTGAGCTCGCCCAGCGTGCCGCAAGTGCCGCCAAGGACATCAAGTCGCTGATCTCGAAGTCGGGCAGCGAAGTGGCAACCGGCGTCCGCCTGGTACAGGAGACCGGTTCGGCACTTGGCGAGATCGAGGAACGGGTCCTGAAAATCAACGACCACATCCACTCGATCGCGACGGCCGCGCGCGAACAGTCGACGGGCCTCAGCGAAGTCAGCACTGCCGTCAACCAGATGGACCAGGTGACCCAGCAGAACGCCGCCATGGTGGAAGAGGCGAATGCCGCAACCCACAAGCTCTCCGGCGAAGCCAACAATCTCGCGAGCCTGATCGCCTACTTCAAGGTCGACAATGTTGCCGCCCGGCCGATCGCCGTGGCTCGGGAGACGGCCCAGCCGGTCGCATCGCCCGCCCGGCGCATGATGGGCAACGTCGCCCGCGCGTTTGGCGGCGGCGGCTCCGCTGCGGCGGTTGCCAAGGACGATTGGGAAGAGTTCTGATCGGCGAATTGCCTCGCCAAGTGATTGGAGCCCGCGGTGCCATAAGGTGCCGCGGGCTTTCTGTTTCGTGAGCCTTCCAGGCTTGCCCTCGATCAGGCCGCACGGCTGTCCTTGTCGTCGGCAAGGACCGCCACTCGAACTGTTCCCTGGGTGACTTACACCGATGCCAATTCTGTGCAGGTAGGTCGAGCCGAGGCGGCGGCGCGCCGAAATTTGCTTCGGCGATGCAAGGGGAGAAAAATGGGCGGGACGCGATCCTTTGTCATGATCGACGGCACGAGACGAAGAGACAGCCGCGCCTATGCCGCACCCTCTAAGGTCCGTCTGCGATTGGAAAAACGGTGGCCATCTCCTATTATGCGCCCCAGGCGCGATGCCCCATGGCCCGGATGTTCATACGGGGTCCCAGGCGTTTTGGTTGACGGGCAGGAAAGTTTGTAAGGCATGGCGGAAGAAACACGTCCGGCGATGGCAGGCGAGGCATTGAGAACCAGTGCCGGGTTTTTCCGCGGCCTATCCGGCAAGCTGCTGCTCTTGACCATTGTCTTCGTCATGCTGGCGGAAGTGCTGATCTTCGCGCCGTCGGTTGCCACCATGCGCATTCGCTGGCTCGAGGATCGGCTGAATACGGCAGCCGCTGCTGCCGTCGTCGTCGATGGTCTGCAGAATGTCGAACTGCCGCGCAGCGTCCAGAAGGACACGCTGATGGCGACCGGCACGAAGGCGATCGTCATCCGGCGCAAAGACGCCTCGCGCATGATCGCGCTCACCGACATGCCGCTTGAGATCCAGGGCGAGTACGACGTCGCCAATTCCACAGCCGTCGCAGCCATCCGCGATGCTTTCGATACGCTGCTCTTCGGCGGCGACCGCGTGATCCGCGTCTATGGGCCGCTCGGCGAAAGCGATGCGACGATCGAGCTCCTGATGAAGGATGCGAGCCTGCGCAAGGCCATGCTCGTCTACTCGCGCAACGTCTTTGTCCTGTCGCTGATCATTTCGCTGATCACCGCGGCGCTGATCTTCCTGGCCATCAACCGCATGCTGATTGCGCCGATCCGGCGCATGACGGCCAACATGCAGGAGTTTTCCAACGATCCGGCCGATCCGGCCCGCGTGCTCGTGCCGCCGCAGGGGCACGACGAACTCGCCGTCGCCGGGCAGCATCTCGCCAGCATGCAGCGCGAGCTGCAAAAGACGCTGAAGCAGCAGAAGAGCCTGGCCGAACTCGGGCTCGCCGTGTCGAAGATCAACCACGACATGCGCAACATCCTGTCCTCGGCGCAGTTGATTTCCGACCGCCTGGCCGACGTGGACGACCCGGTGGTCAAGCGCTTCGCGCCGACCCTGCTGCGCACCATCGACCGCGCCGTCGGCTACACCCGCGAGGTCCTGTCCTACGGTCGCACGACCGAGGCCGAGCCGCATCGACGCTTCGTTGCGCTGAAACCGCTGGTCTCCGATGTCGCCGAATTGCTGGCGATCGATCCGCAATCCGGCATCGATTTCCAGATCCAGATGCAGGACGACCTCGAGGTCGACGCCGACAGCGAGCAGCTCTTCCGGGTGGTGCACAACATCTGCCGCAACGCCGTGCAGGCGCTGACCAATCACGAGCCGGAGGATGGCCGCCCACGCACCGTTGCCGTTTCCGCCATGCGCATCGGCAGCGTCGTCACCATTTCCGTGGATGATACCGGGCCCGGCATGCCGCCCAAGGCGCGGGAAAACCTGTTCGCCGCTTTCCGCGGCTCGGCGCGCTCCGGAGGCACGGGGCTTGGGCTGGCGATCGCGCGCGAACTGGTGTTGGCCCATGGCGGCACGATCGCGCTCGTCGAAAAGCCGACGCCGGGCACGCTGTTTCGCATCGAGCTGCCCGACCGGCCGGTGCCGCTCGACGCCTTCCGTTCGAAGTTCCGCCATTAGCGCCGCACATTCACCCTCTTGAGTGTCGAGCCGGAGCCGTTGGTGATTCCATATTTGGGCGGGGTCTGACCGACCACCGCGCGCGGCTCGTCTGGCGCATGGGCGGCGGAGGTGGCACCCTTCAATTATTTTTCGCAGCCAGGTCCTGCGGCGGCACCCCTTACTTTCCAGCGGGTTCAGCGCCGGCGCGGTTGCCTCGGTCCACAGCAAAGCGGGCGTGCCGTCGTAAAAATGAAATTTTTTACAGAACGGCGCTTGCAATCCCCGAAAGGACCCTTTAGAGAACCGCTCACGCAAGCGGTTCGACCGCTTCAGGCAAAAGCACCCGTAGCTCAGCTGGATAGAGCACCAGACTACGAATCTGGGGGTCAGGAGTTCGAATCTCTTCGGGTGCGCCATTCTTTTCAAAGACATAGATGATGTCTAGATCCGGTTCTTCCGGATCGCCACTTGGGTCGCGCGTCGCGACCTTGCGTTTCGCGACGCGCCTCTCACATCCTTCAAGTGTCGTCATGAGATCGAGCCCTGCGATCGCGGATCGCCAAGGAGAGCGCTCAAGAAGCTGACGCTGCCGACAACGGAAGCGGAGTCGGCGCGGGCCGAGCCAGTAGGGCAAGTGAACCTATTAGCGTAACCTGACGTCAAGTGTAGATTAAGCATATGCCAAATCCAATTGGTGCCGCGCTTACTTTTGCCGCGCCTCGGAGATCAGCCCGTGCATGCGGGCGATGTTGTTTTCGAGGTCCCGTTTGAATGCAGAGAGTTCGTCGAGTTGGGCGTTCGTCTTGTCGAGTTGGGCTTGCAGGATTTCCAGCACGCGCTCCTTGCCCCGGATGCCGCTTGCATCCTCGAAATAGAGGTCGATGACAGCGGCGATCTCGTCGAGGCTGAGACCGAGACGTTTCAGCGCCGCGATCTTCTCCAGTCGTTTCGCGGCGGTCTCGTCATAGTATCGGTAGCCGGCCCCTTCGCGCTCGGCCGGCTTCACCAGGCCCAGCCGCTCGTAGTAATGGATCGTGCGGTGGCTGACGCCGGCCCGTTCCGACAGTTCCCCAATTTGCATGAGCGACGACAATCCGGCACCTATCTAAAGCTGACGTTGGGTGTAGATTTAGAAGGCAATCTACCATTCGTCAATGGCTGTCGTGCCGCTTGTTTCGCGCGCGTCAGCGGGAGCTCCGGCAACGCTGACCCTCGAAAGGATTAGGAGACAATAATATATGTTAGTATATAATGATTTACACTGCTCGCGCGCGGTGTCGCGGCGGCAATGAGCCGGGCTGCAACGATCAAGAATCCGATCACGAAAGCGCGGGCGGGTTCACGATCTTTTGACGCCGAAGTGTGAAAATCGGTCCCTCGGCTTCCTATATGAAGGAGGAAGGGGCCGCTGAAGAAAGGAGGTGCCGATGTATCGCTATATGATGAAAGAACTGCTGGTGATTGTTGCTGGCCTTTCGGTTTGTGCCTTCATGATCCTGTTCTTCCTGATCCATTCGACGCCCAACCTCTGACGGTCGCCGAAACGCGCATCTTGAGCGCTTGAACGCCGGCATCAATGCCGTTGCGCCAGGATTTCCATAGTGCGCCGATCCTTCTCTCCCGCGAAATAGCGCGCAAGCGCCGCTCCGAACGGCCCCCCGTCTTTCTCGACCTCGGCAAACAGGGTCATCGATGACCGGAACTTCATGTCATCGGGGCTGGAGAAAATGTCGTGGGCCGATCTGCCCGTAACCGCATTGGTCCGCTCGGTGCATTCGCGCAGCCTGGGGCCGAGCACCGGATGGGCGAGATAGGCCGACGCTTCGCCGAGCCCGGATATCGCATAGCGCTCTGCCATTGCCGAATGGCCAAGGCCAGCAAGCTGCGGAAAGACGAACCACATCCAGTGCGTTCGCTTTTGGCCGTGCGCGAGTTCATCGAGGACCGCGGCATAGACGCGGTCCTGTGCGGTGACGAACCGCTGCAGATCGAAGGGATCGCTCATGTCGCTGCCCCCTTGGTCGCCCCGTCGGTGAGGCGTCAGTTACCAGCGATCATGAACATGAACCTTCACCAGCCGCGCGTAAACCGCGGCAATCGCCGCCTTGGTCTCGTCGTCGATGGCGGCAAGCGCGCTGGCAGCGGCGTTGGATTGCGCCTGAGCCTCATTGCGGGCGCCCGGGATCACCACGGAGACCGCCTGCTGCTCGAGGATCCAGCGGAGCGCAAACTGCGCCATCGGCACGCCCTCGGGCACCAGCGGGCGAAGCTGCTCGACGGCTTCCAGCGCCGCCTCGAACGGCACACCGGCAAAAGTCTCGCCGACATCGAAGGCTTCGCCATGGCGGTTGAAGTTGCGGTGGTCGTCGGCTGCGAATGCGGTATCCTTGCTGATCTTGCCGGAAAGCAGCCCCGAGGCGAGCGGCACGCGCACGATGACGCCAACATTCTTTTTCTGCGCTTCCGCGAAGAACAGCTCGTGCGGACGCTGGCGGAAGATGTTGTAGATGATCTGCACGGTCGCAACGCCGGGATATCCGATCGCCTTCAGCGCTTCCTCTACTTTTTCGACTGAGACGCCATAGTGGCGGATCTTGCCCTTGCAACGAGCCGGTCGAGCGCGCCGAACAGTTCCGGCCTATAGTAGACCTCGGTCGGCGGGCAATGTAGCTGCACCAGATCGAGCGTCTCGACGCCGAGATTTGAAAGGCTGCGGTCAATGAAGGCCTCGATGTTTTCGCCAGTATAGCCTTCGGTAACATGCGGGCTCAGCCGGCGGCCGGCTTTGGTTGCGACGAAGGGCTTGTCGCCCCCGCGCTCCTTCAACACCGCTGCAATGATCTTTTCGGAGCGGCCGTCGCCATAGACATCGGCGGTGTCAACGAAGGTGACGCCAGCATCGAGCGCGGCATTGAGCGCGCGCTTGCCGTCTGCCTCGCTGACATCGCCCCAGGAGCCGCCAATTTGCCAGGCGCCGAAGCCGATTTCGGATATGGTTGCGCCGGTCTTGCCAAGAACTCTCGTCTTCATCGTGCTGTCTCCTGTTTGTGCGTCGCGGATCATACGCTGGCTGGGGCGCTTCTAATATGACTGTTCGGATCGAGTAAATTAGCGCGGGACGTGGCGCAGGATACCGCGCACATTTTTCGGCAGTGACCCGTTCGTTACGGTCGGTGCTGCGTCATGGGGTTTCTCGGACCTAAGAGGCAGAGGCTAGTCGTCCAGCGAAACCACGGCCTTGCCGCGGCTGAGGTCAACGACCATGGCGAGGATCGCCTCCGCCTCGTCCTTGCGAACCTCCACCGTCAGCACGGGCCCCTTGTCGGTGAAGCTCTCATTGATGATCGCCACATCGCGCGCGAGAAGCCGCGCCTTGATCAGCGCCATGTCGGAAAAGTCGAGGGCGACGGTGGCGCGCACGGTCTCGATCATCTCGATCTTTTCCGCCGCCCTGAGGCACAGCGCCGCCGTGCCGCCATAGGCGCGCACCAGGCCGCCGCTGCCGAGCAGGATGCCGCCGAACCAGCGGGGGACCACGACCGCGACGCGGTCGAGCTCCTGGCCGTCTATGGCCGCGAGGATCGGTTTCCCGGCCGTGCCGCTCGGCTCGCCGTCGTCGCTGAAGCGATAGGCCTGGCCGATGCGCCAAGCCCAGCAATTGTGGTTGGCGGTGGGGTCGGAGTGGGAGGCGAGGAAGTCTTTTGCCGCCTGCTCATCGGCAATGGGCGCGGCAAAGGCCAGAAACCGGCTCTTCTTGACGTCCTGGTTTGCCGTTTCGATGCGCTTGAGGGTGAACATGGCTGCTTCCGTTTCTCAGACGCTGATAACGGATTGTTGGGGGCGGCGCCACGGTGGATGCAGCTTGTGCTCTGGTAGATGCGGTCACGATGGAGACCGCACACACTTCGCCGTTGTCCCGGAACGAGTGCAGGGGCGAGGACGCCCTATTGGTGAAATGTCAGTCAGTTTAGCCCTCTCCCACGACGGGAGAGGGCGCTTCGCAAGATATGGAACCGATCAGCCGATCGCCATCAGGCTGGCATTGCCGCCGGCCGCTGCCGTGTTGATCGAGGTCGAGACCTCCTCGAGCAGCCAGTTCAGGCAATAGGCGTCGGGGTTCTTGACGATCTCTTCGCTCGAAGCCGCCTGGACGAGAACGAGCGGGCCGGGAAGGCCGGCGATCGTCTTGCTGACTTCGCGCACGCGGGCGCCGTCACCTTCGACGAGCGCGCCTGCGAACGGACCGTCGGCGGCCCAATCCTTCGACCAGGAAAGGCGTGCGGCGATGCTCGCCGGCAGATCCTTCAGCGAAGCATGCAGACCGGAAGCCGCGTCGACGACGACGGTGTTGCCGGTCGCAAGGGCGGCACCCAGCTGGTGGTAGAGGCCGGTTTCGGTGGTCGGAACCAGCAGCACGCGGCCACGCGGATGCAGCGCATAGAGGTTGCGCTCGCCGACCGGGCCCGGAAGTTCCGAGTGAAGCCCGAGGGCCGAGTTGCTGCCGGCGGTGCGGGCGGCTTCGGCTTCCGCCTTTTTACCCTTGCCGTCGAGCCACTTGGCAAAGTCGAGCAGAACAGGATCGGTGTGAACCGAGCTGTGCTGCGGCGGGACCGGGGCGGTGGCGACGAGGCGGCCGAGATAGAGCGGGCCGCCAGCCTTCGGGCCGGTGCCGGAGAGGCCACGTCCGCCGAAGGGCTGAACGCCGACGACGGCGCCGATTACGTTGCGGTTGACGTAGAGGTTGCCCGCCTTCACCCGCGAGGTGACGTGGGCGATGGTCTCGTCGAGGCGCGTGTGCAGACCGAAGGTGAGGCCGTAGCCGGTGGCGTTGATGTCGTCGATCAACCGGTCGAGATCGTCGCGGCGGTAGCGGATGACGTGCAGAACCGGACCGAAGACTTCGCGCTTGAGGTCCGAGAGCTTGTCGAGCTCGATGATCGTCGGCGGCACGAAGGTGCCCTGTTCGGTGCCGGAAGCAAGGCCGATCTGCTCGACTTTGCGGCCGAGGCCGCGCATGGCATCGATGTGCTTCTCGATGATGCCCTTGGCCTCAGCGGTGATAACAGGGCCGACATCGACCGAGAGCCGGTCGGTGCGGCCGATCTTGAGCTCATGCAGCGCACCCTTCAGCATCGAAAGCGTGCGGTCGGCAACGTCTTCCTGCAGGCAGAGAACACGCAGCGCCGAGCAGCGCTGGCCGGCGCTGTCGAAGGCCGAGGCGATGACGTCGCCGACGACCTGTTCGGCAAGTGCCGAGCTGTCGACGATCATGGCGTTCTGGCCGCCGGTTTCGGCAATCAGCGGGATCGGCCGGCCGGCGGGCGACAGTCGATCGGCAAGCTGCGCCTGGATCAGGCGGGCGACTTCGGTCGAGCCGGTGAACATCACGCCGGCGATCTCAGGCGCGGCAACGAGCGCCGCACCGATGCGGCCGTCGCCGGGGAGCAGCTGCAGCGCGTCGGCGGGAATGCCGGCCTCGTGCAGAATGCGCACGCCTTCGGCGGCGATCAGCGGGGTTTCTTCAGCGGGCTTCGCCAGCACCGGGTTGCCGGCGACGAGCGCGGCGGCAATCTGGCCGGCGAAGATCGCCAGCGGGAAGTTCCATGGGCTGATGCAGACGATGGGACCAAGCGCCTTGTGAGCCGGGCCGAGCGTGCGACGCGTCTGTTCGGCGTAGTAGCGTAGGAAGTCGATCGCTTCGCGCACTTCGGCAATGGCGTTCGGCAGCGACTTGCCGGCTTCGCGGGCGATGAGGCCGAGCAGGGTTGGCATGCGCGCCTGCATCAGGTCGGCAGCGCGGGTAAGGCAGGCGGCGCGCTCGGCGGGCGAGACGGCGGCCCAGCTCGCGGCGGCCTTGGCGGCAAGCGTCGCTGCCTGGCGGGCGTCGGCTTCCGATGCCTCGGTGACCGAGCCGACCACGTCGCGGTGGTCGCCGGGGTTGACGACGGCGCGGGTTTCGCCGGAGGCAGGCCCCGTTGCCAGCTGCGGAACGGCCTTCCAGTTAACCGTCGCACTTGCCTGGAGCGCTGCGGTCAGCGAGGTCAGGCCGGCTTCGTTCGAAAGGTCGAGACCGGCGGAGTTGCGGCGCGTGTCGCCGAAGAGGTTGTCGGGCAGCGCGATCTGGTCGTGCGGTGCGCCGACGACCGGCATCGCGCGCACGATCTCGACCGGATCGGCAATCAGTTCGTCGACCGAGACCTTCGGGTCGGCGATGCGGTTGACGAAGGAGGAGTTCGCACCGTTTTCGAGCAGGCGGCGAACGAGATAGGCAAGCAGCGTCTCGTGCGTGCCGACCGGCGCGTAGATCCGGCAGGGACGGTCGAGATTGCCCTTGCCGACCACCTCGTCATAGAGCGGCTCGCCCATGCCGTGCAGGCACTGGAACTCGTACTTGCCGACCTTGAAGTCCTTGCCGGCCATTTCGTAGATGGTCGCCAGCGACTGCGCATTGTGGGTCGCGAACTGCGGGAAGATCACGTCGGTTGCGGCCAGCAGCTTCTTGGCGCAGGCGATGTAGGAGACGTCGGTGTAGATCTTGCGGGTATAGACCGGGAAGTCTTCGAGACCGTCGAGCTGCGCGCGCTTGATCTCGGCGTCCCAGTAGGCGCCCTTGACGAGGCGCACCATGACGCGGCGGCCGGCGCGGCGCGCAAGGTCGATGATGAAGTCGAGCACGTATGGGCAGCGCTTGCCATAGGCCTGGACGACGAAGCCCATGCCGGCCCAGCCGGCGAGATCCTTGTCGAGGCAGAGTTCTTCGAGCAGGTCGAGCGAAAGTTCGAGACGGTCGGCTTCCTCGGCGTCGATGTTGAGGCCGATGTCGTATTTCTTGGCGATAACGGCGAGCGCCTTCACCTTCGGCAGAAGCTCTTCCATGACACGCGACGCCTGCGAACGGGCGTAGCGCGGGTGCAGCGCCGAAAGCTTGATCGAGATGCCGGGGCCTTCATAAATGCCGCGGCCGGCCGATGCCTTGCCGATGGCATGGATCGCCTGCTCGTAGTCACGGTAGTAACGCTCCGCGTCGGCAGCCGTCGTCGCCGCTTCGCCGAGCATGTCGTAGGAATATCGGAAGCCCTTCTGCTCGAGTGCGCGCGAACGGCGCAGCGCCTCGTCGATGGTTTCGCCGGTGACGAACTGTTCGCCCATCATGCGCATTGCCATGTCGACGCCGCGGCGGATGACCGGCTCGCCGCAGCGGGCGATCAGGCGGGTGAGCGCGGCGGAAAGGCTGCGGTCGTTGACGGTTGAGGTCAGCTTGCCGGTGACGACGAGACCCCAGGTGGCGGCGTTGACGAACAGCGAGCGGCCACCGCCGATATGCGACTTCCAGTCGCCGTCGGCGATCTTGTCGCGGATCAGCGCGTCACGGGTTGCGGTGTCCGGAATGCGCAGCAGCGCTTCGGCCAGGCACATCAGCGCCACGCCTTCCTGGCTGGAGAGCGAATATTCCTGCACGAGGCCTTCGACGCCCGAACCCTTGTGCTTGGCGCGTAGCGCCTCGATCAGCTTGCGCGCCGTCTTGGCGGCGGCCGCACGGGTGGTGGCGTCGAGCGTTGCGGCTTCGACCAGTGCCGGCAGCGCTTCCGTTTCCGGCCGGCGGTAGGCGGCGGTGATCGCCTGGCGCAGCGTGCTCTGCGGTCGGACTGGCGGGGCGAACTCGGCAAACGGAGCCTGAGGCGCGCCGGTCTCTGCAGTGGTCTTGTGAAGCGGTGTCTGGCTCATCGAGCGCTATCCTCCGGGAAGCGGTTTTGAAGGCGCGGCGCGCCCTCGATCGTGGGCGGAAAATACGCTTCCTTTCGCCGTACATCCATCCGGCAAATTTGATCTTTAGCGGAATGTTTCACCGTCCCACGCGCGCGGCGCCGCAGAGGATGCGGAATGTTCGCAATATCGCCGGATGATCCGGTGTTATGCGGCCTTGCCGAAATGCTTCTCGCGGGCCATCAGGCACTCGTCATCGCCCGGCATGCAGGTGCGACAGACGATCGGTCGGATCGCGTAGATCTTGCAGCCGACATGGTCGCCGAGCTTGCCGTTGAGCGCCAAGCAGCGATCGTCCTCGCAACGCATGCCGCCGAGATCGGCGGACACATACTCCGCCGGGATCAGGTCGAGCTCCTCGTCCGTCTCCAGCGAGAAACGCGGCCAGTCGGCCGAATAGGCGCAGCAGGCGCCGCAGCTCTGGCAATCGAAGCTTTCGTCGAGGGATACGGGTTCGGTCATGCCGTCAAACTAGCATGAAGGCCGTGCGTTCGAAATGGCCTTACGCGATGGCGGCATCCCGGCGAGCGATCTCGTAGTCCTCCGTATGCACCAGCACGCCATCGGCGGTCACGACAGCGATGCCATAGGCCGCCGGCTCGTCGACCGACAGCGACGCGTCCGGTGCGTCGAAGGGCATCGGCTGCTGGTGCACCGGGCTCTTGAAGACCGAGAAGGGAATGCCGCGGGAAGAACCACTGATCGTGCGGTGCACATGGCCGGCGAAGATGTGCCGGACATTGCCGTGCCGTTTGACGAGATCATAAAACTCCGCCTCGTTGGCGAGCCGGATCATGTCCATGCCGCTAAAGCCGGTCCTGTGCGGCGGGTGATGCATGAAGATGAGCACCGGCCGGTCGCCGGCATCGGCCAATTGCCGGTCGAGCCAGGCGAGCCGCTTGGCGCAAAGTACGCCGGCATGGCTGGTCGGATAATCATAGGGCGGGGCAAACAGCGTATCGAGCAGGAGGACGCGGCAGTCTGCAAAATCGATCGCCTGCTGCACGAAGCCGTTCTCGTCGGTCTCGGCATCGGCAAAGACGTCGCGGAACACCTCGCGCCGGTCATGATTGCCGATGGTGATGGCGACCGGCGGCGTAAGCTGATCGATGAGCCGCTTCAGGCGCTCGTAGGACGCGCGGTCCGCGTAGTGGGTGAGGTCGCCCATGAAGACCACCCGGTCTGCGTCCGCATGGTAGCGGTTGACATGCGCGATGCCGTTGGCCAGCCGCTGATGGGGGTCAAGGCCGATGATTGTTGTACCCTCGGGCACCATATGCAGGTCGGTGAAGATGATCAGCTTTGTCATGGAGTTCCAGAGGGTTGCGTCCGATTGGCCCAAGCTGTCGCGCCGACGGGCGTGCGTCAAGCCGCATCTTTGGGCTCGACAGACGAACTGCGGCCCGCGGTTTTTCTTGCGGGCGCCCGCGGAAAGCGGTAATGCAGGCGCATCTGATATATCAGCCATGGTCGCCGCTAAGGCTATGGCAAACGCGTTGGAGAAACGGCATGCGGTGGAAGCGCACGATCCAGTTGCTGGACGTTCATTGCGAGGGTGAAATCGGCAAGGTCGCGATCGGCGGCGTGCCGAAGATCCCGGGCAACTCGATCGCCGAGCAGCTCAACCATATCAACACGGTCGATGACAGCCTGCGCCGGTTCCTGTGCCTGGAGCCGCGCTCCGGCTCGATCGGATCGGTCAACCTTTTGGTGCCGCCGAAGCGGCCGGAAGCTGATGCCGGCTTCATCATCCTGCAGGCCGACCAGGCCCATGCCATGTCCGGCTCGAACTCGATCTGCGTCACGACCGCGCTCTTGGAATCCGGCATCATAGAGATGAAGGAACCCGAGACCGTCGTCATGCTCGACACTGCCTCCGGCCTCGTCAAGGCGACCGCCACCTGCCGCGACGGCCGCTGCGAAAAGGTGAAGCTGACGATGGTGCCGTCCTTCGTGCATGAGCTCGACGTCGAGGTCGACACGCCGAAGTGGGGCAAGATCAAGCTCGATCTCTGCTACGGCGGCATCTTCTACGCCCTGGTCGATGTCGGCCAGATCGGTACCACGATCGACAAGGCGAACGCCCGCGAGATCGTCGAAGCCGGCATGATCCTGAAGGACATCGTCAACCGCACCATCCCCGTCGTTCATCCGGAAATCCCGGAGATCAAGGGCGTCGCCTATGTGATGTTCCGCGATGTCGAGGCTGACGGCACGATCCGCACCTGCACCACGATGTGGCCGGGCCGCGTCGACCGCTCGCCTTGCGGCACGGGCAGCTCCGCCAACCTTGCGACGCTGCATGCGCGCGGCAAGGTCAAGGTCGGTGACGTCCTGAAGTCCCGCTCGATCATCGGTTCGGAATTCGAAGTGGGCCTCGAAGGGGTCACGACTGTTGCCGGTCGCGAGGCGATCATCCCGACCATTGCCGGTCGCGGCTGGACCTTCGGTCTGCACCAGGTGGCGCTCGACCCGTTCGATCCGCTGGCCGATGGCTTCGCGCTCACCGATACCTGGGGGCCGCAGGCAGGCGAAATCCGCTAGTCGGTCGCGTTCTTAGGGGGTGTTCTAAACGAAAACGCGGGCCGAAGATCATGGGATCTCCGACCCGCGTGGCCCTTGGGAGGCGTGTTCGATTACTTGATGCGGCTTGCCTTGGGGAGCATGGCTGTCTCAAACCCATCGCTTACGCTGAGTGCGGCGAGCTTCTGGCCGGCAAACGCATCGCCTTCATTGGCGGCCTTGCGGAAGATTTCCCGTGCCGCGGGGATGTCCTTGTTGATGCCTTCGCCGTTCTCGAGCATCAGGCCGAGATTGACCATGGCATCGACATTGCCCCTGTCGGCGGCAAGCCGGTAGAACTTGGCGGCCTTCGCGTTGTCCTCAGCGACCAGCTTTCCTTCATCAAGGATGACCGCGAGATTGAAGGCGGCGACGTCGTCGCCGGCGAGGGATGCCCGCTCGAACCATGCGATCGCGAGTTCGCCGTTGACCGAGGTTCCCATGCCGTCGCGATAGGAGACGCCGAGATTGTAGGCGGCGAGAATGTTGCCGGCGGCGGCGGCCTTCTGGTTCAGCGCGAATTCGGTGGCGGTATCGCCTTCTTCGCCGACGAGAACGGCATAGTTGGTCATGGCCAGCGCGTGGCCATGTTCGGCGGCTTCGCCGAGAATGCGTTGCGACTGGATCTTCTGGCCGGCCTTGTCGAGAACGCGGGCCAGCTGAAACTCGGTGCGGGCGCCACTCTTCTGGTTATAGGCCTCGCGGCAGGCCGACAGCGCGACGCCGATCTTGATGTCCTCAGTGGCAACGGCCGGGAAGACCATATTGCGTTGCAGGTCGAAAATGCTGCCTGCCTCGCGGTCGCAGACGTCGGCTGCGGAAAGCTCGGCGGCGCGGGCTGAAGGAAGTGCGATCGCAGCAACCGCCAGCAAGCTGACGACAGCCAGGAATACGGCGTTGATGATGCGGGTGCCGGATGCGCTGCGATTTTCCATGAAGCTCTCCCTTCTCTTGACGGTGAACTTATCCCTGCTCGTTGGAGACGGCTGTTCCGGCGGGAACAGCCCGGCAACGAAAGCTCGGGCGAAGTGGGGAGGGACTGCTGCGGGCCGGCCCTGCGCCCGCTTGCATCCGGGAGCGCCGGGGCTATCCTCGCAAGGCGGCAGCGATACGGGAGATAAGCGATGGAAGATCTGGCAGCGTCGATGCGCAAGATGCTGGTGAGCCGGCGCGTCGTCGTCGGCGGTCTGTTGCTGACGGCGGCCGGCGGTGGTGCTACGCCCGCCTGGGCAGGCTCAGCCCTTGGCGAGGCAACGGAGATCCGCGGCGATGTCCGGCTGAGGCAGGCAAAAAAGGATAAGCCACTCGCCGTCGGCGGTCAGCTGTTCGAGAACGACCGCGTGCACACGAACGCCGAGAGTTTTGCAACCTTGAATCTGGGCACGGATACGCGCGTGCTTCTGGGCGCCGAAACCGAACTGCTCGTCGATAGCTTCATTGCCGGGCAGGGCGGCACGCTCGAGCTTGGAACGGGCCGCATGGTCTTCGACCGGCCTGAGGGGTTGCCGAAGGTCGATGTCGCCGTCCGCACGGCCTTCGGCATGATCGGCGTGCGCGGCACCAAGTTCTTCTGTGGTCCGAGCCGGGCCGCCTTTGCCGTCTTCGTCGAACATGGAAGCGTTTCGGTCGCGCGCGGCGGCGTAACCAAGATCGTCGCTGCGGGGCAGGGGGTGGAGTTTCATCATCGCGGGGACGTCCCGAGCGAGCCCGCCAACTGGGGCGAGGCGCGCATCAAGGAGGCCTATGCCAGCGTCGGCCTGACGCGCTGAGCTGACGCCGACATTATCCGAAGCGGCGGGTGCAGACGGCGCGCCGCCTCAGTCGGCGACCGTGAACAGTTCCATCGTCGAGAACCCGCGGATCTCGTGGCTGCCAAGCGGGCGAAGCGGCCTTTTGCTTTCCTGAGCGGCAGCGGGCCCGACGCAGATCGCCGTGCCGAGAAACTTGTTTGCCTCCTGAAGGCGTGCCGCCAGATTGATCGCATCGCCGTGGGCCGTGTAGTCGAGCTTGCCGCCGGCGCCGACCTCGCCGACGACGGCCGGTCCGGTCTCGATCCCGATCCGCGTACGGCCGAAACCGTTGGAGGCGAACTGCGGACGCCTGCGCATCTCTTCCGTCAGCGCATGGATCGCCTTGGCGCAATCGATGGCCCTGTCGACATGATCAGCCAGATCCTCCGGGGCGTTGAAGAACGCGTGCACCGCATCGCCCACCACCTTGTCGACCATGCCGCCATGGTCGGCTACCAGCGCGTTGACTTCGGCAAAATAGATGTCGAGCAAGGCGATGAGCTCCCGCGGCTTGAGCCTCTGCGACAGAGTGGAAAAGCTCTCGATGTCGGTAAAGAGCGCGGTCACCTGGCGCTCCTCGCCAGCCATGCGGGCAAGTCCGGGATTGTCGATGTAGCGGGCGACCACCGACTGCGGCAGATATTGCGAAAACTTCTGCCGGGCCGTCGCTTCCGCGCGCCGGACCTGGGCAAATTGCAGGACGCTGGTCACCGCGAGGACGGCAATAAGCGCGACCGAGACGCTGACGGCATCGATGAGCCAGCCGCTGGCATCGTAGACGACGGCAGATGCAGCGACCGCGGCGGCGACGGTGCAAAGGCCGAGCGCCGCCGATGTCAGCGGCCGCAGGCGGGTGGCGGCAAAGGCGATGCCGAGGCCGGCGACAAGTGCGGCCACGGCTTCGGCAAGCGGCAATCGGCCGTCGCGCTGCGGCAGGAAGCCGGTCATGATCGCGTTGGCGATGTCGGCGTGGATCTGCACCGAGGGTTCGAGCGGCATCGAGGCGCTCGGTCTGAGGCCTCCGAGGCTTGGCAGGCTGCTGCCGATCAGCACGAGTTTGCCGGCGAAGCGTTCGGGCAAAGCCTTGCCGGACAAGACGTCGGCCGCCGAAACCGTACGTTCGCTGAGCCGTTCCTGAGAACTTGCGACGAAACGCAGGCTTCCGGTGTCGTCGAGCAAGATCGTTTGCCCGTCGATGCGCATCCAGGCCGGCTGGCCGCCGAGGATGGGCGTGCCGCCGCCCCGCATCTGCCGGGCCGCTTCGATCGCCAGCGTCGGATAGGCGTCGTTGCCGAGGATGGCATAGGCCTGAACCCGGCGTATGCGCGCATCCTCGTCGCCGACGAGAAACGAGGCCGCCGCCGCACTCGCCTGATCCATGAAGGCCCGGCATGACGTTTCCGCGCCGTCGAGAAACCACAGTTCGGGCGCGGTGAAGGGTCGGCTGAGCGCCAGCGGCGGCACGGGACGCGGCAGCTCCTGCACCGTATCGGCGACGAGAAAACCGAGAACGACGGCGGTCTTCGAAAGTGCTGCGGCAAGCGCCGGGTTGCCGTCGGAGCTGGGGTCGCAATCGGCGCTGAAGACGAAATCGACTGCAATCACCTTGGCGCCCGCGGTCGCGAGTCGCGACAGAAGCTCGGCGGTCGCTGTCCGGTCCCATTCACCCGAAGGGCGCGACTGGTGGGCCTGCCGGTCGATGTCGACGACGACGAGGTCGGGCGACTGGGGGGCAGGAACCCATTGCGTCAGACTGTCGAAGAACAACTCGCGCTGGGTTTCGAACAGCGGTCCGGCGTAGAGATAGAGTGCTATGGCCGCAAGCAGGCTCGTGAGGCAACCGCCGGCGAGCGGCGTGAAACGCAAACGCCGGCGTGGCTCAACGACCATGCGGTCTAGTCCTCCTCGGGGTCAGCGATGCTCTGCAGGCGACCGACCTTGCAGGCGATGATGCCTTCGTTGCGCTTGATCGCACCGCTCTCCTCAAGCCACTGGATGGCGCGGTTGACCTTGGGTCGGCTGGCGCCGAGCACGCCGGCGATGTCCGTCTGGCTCATGGTCAGCCTGAGATTGGCACTTTCCGGCAATTCGTTGCCGTGGATCTGCCGGAGGGTCGCGAGGAAGAAGCGCGCCACCCGGGCGTTGAGGTCGTAAAGCGCGATGGTTTCCAGCCGCTCCGTCGTGTCGCGAAGCTGGGCGCAGAGAAAGCGGATGACCGCTTCGGCCGCCTCCCGTCGATTGGTGACGATGTCGAGAAAGGCCTTCTTGCCGATTACATAGCCCTCGGAGGCGGTCGTGGCGGTCGCATCGGCCGAACGGGTCTGACCGTCGAGCACCGCCATCTCGCCGAAGATCGCGCCGGCTTCGTGCTGGCGCAGCATCAGTTCGCGGCCCTGCGGCGTGATCAGCGACAGCTTGATGCGCCCGGAGATGACGACAATCATGTAATTGCCTTCGTCTCCGCGCTGGAAGATCACGGTGCCGGCCGGCCATTTCCGATAGGTCGCGATATTGGCAAGTTCGGCGATAGCGTCCTTGTCGAATTCTTCAAAGATCGGAAACGAGCGCCAGAATGCCGGGCTCCTGTTGATTTCGTTCATGACATTCCCCCGCGCGGCGTCCCCTGCCGCGCCGAAATTCTTCGCCCAGCCGCTCCGTCGTTGCAACATAAAAGAACGAGGCGCCGTCGTTGTAGTTCCGCATTGCCTTGCAGTCCTGCGTCGAGAAGTGGCCGATAGAAGGTTGACGATGCGTCATCGGCGTTTCATTTTTGTGAACGATCTGTCGCCCGCGCAACGGCTAGATGATTTTGAAAATACTGATACTTCTGTTGCCAACGAACCGTTTCTCACAGGAGTCTTCCATGTCTCAGAATGTTGTCGTCCTCGTCGGACGCATCCTGCTTTCGATCATGTTTATCACGGCCGGTTTCGGCAAGCTCACCGATCCGTCGGCGACCGCCGGAATGATCACCGGTGCCGGCTGGCCCGCGCCGACGCTGCTTGCCTATCTCGCCGGCGCCTTCGAACTGGTTGCCGGTCTTGCCGTTCTCGTCGGTTTCCAGACGAAGATTGCGGCCTACCTGCTGGCGGCCTTCACGCTCGTGACCGCCTTCGTCTTCCATAGCGGTGCGATCAACATTCCGACCTTCCCGCCGGAAGCCAACGGCCTGCTGAGCGTCTTCAACAGCCTGATGATGATGAAGAACATCTCGGTCGCCGGTGGCTTCCTCGTGCTCGCCGCCTTTGGCCCGGGCGCGCTGTCGATCGACAAGCGCGGCGCCTGAGGCACGGATTTCACTTGATGAAATGCAAGGCCCGCCGGTTCGCCGGCGGGCTTTTTTCGTTGTGTGCGAAGTCTCAGGGATAAATCACGCCCTTGCGCAGGATGACGTTGCCGTAAAGCCGTGGCTCGCTCGTCTGGACCAGCGTGTGGGCGGCCCTGACGCGCGGATAGAAATCGGCGCCGAGCAGAGGCACAACGCGGCGGTTCGGTTCGTGCTTGCCGCAGCACGCGACGATCTCTTGGTGGACCGGGTCGAGCGTGTCCTTGTCCTGTTTGACAGTGGCGCGGAAGATCGCCTCGGGCACAAAATCGTCGATCGGCAAGACGCTCAAGATAGCGTCGAGCACGGGGATCAGCGGGTGCCCGTCGAGCCGGATGAGACGGCGCGCATGTTCCTGGCCGGGGTAGTTGCCATCCACCAGCGCGATCTCGTCGCCGTGGCCCATCGCTCGCAGCGTTGCGAGCAGTTCGGGACTGAGGATCGGGTTTAGGCCTTTCAGCATCAGCCGAGCTCCTTGAAGAGGACATTGGTGTCGAGCAGGTAGCGGGAAAAGAGCGGCAGGCTCGCGCCGCCGATGGCGCGCGCATGGCTGCCGACCATGCCTTCCACCAGTTCGGGAATGGTTACACCCTGAAGGTCGAGGTCGTAGAGCGCTTTGCGCGTGGCGGAAAGCAGCCGCGCCCGCACCCAGGGCGGGAAGCCGCCGTCGATGACGACGGCCGAGAAGTCGACGATCGAAACGGCGGAGACGACGGCCTGGGCGAGGGCTGCGCCGCAGTCGTCGATCCAGATGTCGAGCGGTTCGCCGAAGTCGATCCAGTCGTCGGCCGAGTACCAGAGCGGCCGCGGATCGATGCCGCGTTCGCGCAAGAGGTTTTCGAGCACGAAGACCGAGGCGATCTTGAGCAGCTGGATGGTCTTGCCGTCCTTGCCCGAGACCGGCAGCGGACCGACGGCGCCAGCCGTTCCTGTTCGCCCGGAGAAGAGTGCGGAGTTCAGCACAACACCGCCGCCGATGAACGAGCCGATATAGAAATAGACGAAATCCGGATAGCTGGCGCCGACGCCGAAGGCGAGCTCGGCACCGCAGGCGCTGGTGCCGTCGTTCTGCAGAAACACCGGATAGGTGGTACGGGCAGCGACCGCCGCCTGCAGGTCGACGTCGCGCCACCTGTTCATCTCTTCGCGCGGCGCGCCCACTTCTTCGGCCCAGTTCCAGAGCTCGAAGGGGGTGGCGATGCCGATGCCGGCGATGCGCTTGCGCTGGTCGGGGCCAAGCTGCTGTTCGAGCTTCGCCATGCCGGAAATGATGAAATCGACGAGGTCGCCGGGCAGTGGGTAGGCATGCACGTGGTGCAGATGCAGCCGGATGTTGCCGACGAAATCCATCAGCACCAGATCGGCGCTGCGCCGGCCGATCTTGACGCCAAAGGAATAGACCGCGTCTGGGTTGAGCCGCATCGGCGTCGAGGGCTGGCCGACCTTGCCTCTGACGGGATCGCCTTTGACCAGAAGGCCGTCGCTTTCGAGCGCGCGCATGATCACCGAAACGGTCTGCGCCGACAGGCCGGAGCGCCGGGCAATGTCGGCCTTGGAGAGGCCGCCGTGGCGCCGGACCAGCGACATGACCAGCCGTTCGTTGTAGGCGCGCACGCGCGTCTGGTTGGCGCCGCCGCTCGGATCGATGACTTCAGGTTGCGTCGGTCCCCGGTCGGGGCCGTCTGTCAGTGACATGCCACCGTCTCCTCCCGTTGGCATTGGATTATGTGAGCGGGATGCGGGCGCAAACCGCCTGCATAGTTCCTCACCCCGTTCTGCCGCCCGCTTGGCGCAGGTCTCTTGTTTCCACTTGTCGCGGCTCTGTCAATTTGGTCGGCGCGCCAATCCTCCGGTGGAGCGCTATCATCCCAAGAATGCCACATCGAAATAATAATTCAATTTGATTTATTTATTGACACTCCGGAAATTTAGTGTTTGTTTTTGTCTCGGAAGCGCCAGTTGCAGCGGAGGAGAATGCTGCGGTGGTGTAGCCAGGGCCGGTCCGCCGGCACGATTTTCAATCCTTGGGAGGATTTCATGAAGAAGACTGTTCTTTCCGCTGCTTTTGGCGCGCTGTCGCTTGGCGTTGTCTTCGCCATGCCCGCGCAAGCCGCCGATGTCGGCGCCTGCCTGATTACCAAGACCGACACCAATCCCTTCTTCGTCAAGATGAAGGAGGGCGCGACTGCCAAGGCCAAGGAACTCGGCGTGACGCTGAAGTCCTATGCCGGCAAGATCGACGGCGACCATGACAGCCAGGTGGCTGCGGTCGAATCCTGCATTGCAGACGGTGCCAAAGGCATCCTGATCGCCGCCTCCGACACCAAGGCGATCGTCGATCAGGTCAAGAAGGCGCAGGAAGCCGGTCTGCTCGTGATCGCGCTCGACACGCCGCTCGATCCGGCAACCGCCGCCGACGCGACCTTTGCCACCGACAACCTGCTCGCCGGCAAGCTGATCGGCCAGTGGGCAGCCGCCACCATGGGTGATGGTGCCAAGACCGCCAAGATCGGCTTCCTCGACCTGACGCCGTCGCAGCCGACAGTCGACGTTCTGCGCGACCAGGGCTTCATGATGGGCTTCGGCATCGACACGAAGGATCCGAACAAGATCGGCGACGAGGACGATCCGCGCATCGTCGGCCACGACGTCACCAACGGCAACGAGGAAGGCGGCCGCAAGGCGATGGAGAACCTTCTGCAGAAGGATCCTGATATCAACGTCATCCACACCATCAACGAGCCGGCCGCCGTCGGCGCTTATCAGGCGCTGAAGGCCGTCGGCAAGGAAAAGGACGTGCTGATCGTTTCGGTCGACGGCGGTTGCCCGGGCGTCAAGTCGGTCGCCGAAGGTGTCATCGGCGCAACGTCGCAGCAGTACCCGCTGATGATGGCGGCTCTCGGCATCGAGGCGATCAAGAAGTTCGCCGATACCGGTGAGAAGCCGAAGCCGACGGAAGGCAAGGACTTCTTCGATACCGGCGTCTCGCTCGTCACCGACAAGCCGGCAGCCGGCGTCGAATCGATCGATACCAAGGTCGGCACGGAGAAGTGCTGGGGCTGATTGCCCGCCTTCTACCGTCACCATGTAAAGGCAACGGAAGGGCGGCCCCGGCCGCCCTTCGCGTAAGCGCCGATGTCTTTGACAAGGCGACGAAAACCGCGCAGCTTTTAAAGAGTGCTATTGCCCGCGTCATTGTGGGCGGGCTGTGCACGACACCATCGCAACCCCTTGGGAGTGGGGTTCACGGGAGGAAGGTCCATGGGCGAGCCCAACACAGCCGCGCAGCCATCCCAGGAATTCGAGAAAGTCCTGGTCAACAGTTCGACGCAGGTCGCGTCGTTCGATACGCATGACAAGACAGCGGTCCAGAAGATCCAGCATTTCCTGCATTCGACGCCGGCCGCCGTGCCGTTCATCGTGCTGATTGCAGCGATCCTGATCTTCGGCATCGCCATCGGGGGTAAGTTCTTCTCGTCCTACACCCTGACCCTGATCCTTCAGCAGATCGCCATCGTCGGCATTCTTGGTGCCGCACAGACGCTGGTGATCCTGACCGCCGGCATCGATCTTTCGATCGGTGTCATCATGGTGCTGTCGGCTGTGATCATGGGCAATTGCGCCGTCACCTACGGCCTTCCGGCACCGATCGCGATCTTCATCGGCTTCGTCGTCGGCGGCGCCTGCGGCTTCCTCAACGGCTTCCTCGTCTCCAGGGTCAAGCTTCCGCCGTTCATCGTCACGCTCGGCACCTGGTATGTCATCATGTCGACGAACTTCATCTATTCGGCCAACGCGACGATCCGCGAGGCCGACGTGACGGCCGTCACCCAGATGCTCCACCTCTTCGGCGTCAGCTTCAAGGTGGGCTCCGCCGTCTTCACGCTCGGCGTGGTGATGATGGTCGTGCTGGTCTTCGGCCTCTGGTACGCGCTGAACCACACCGCCTGGGGCCGCCACCTCTATGCCGTTGGCGACGATCCGGAGGCGGCGAAGCTCTCGGGTATCCGCACCAGCCGCGTGCTTCTGAGTGCCTATACGCTTGCCGGCCTGATCGCGGCACTTGCCGCCTGGGTCTCGATCGGCCGCAATGGCTCGATCTCGCCGTCCGCCGCCGTCACCGACTACAATCTGCAGGCCATCACCGCAGCCGTGATCGGCGGCATCTCGCTCTTCGGCGGCCGCGGGTCGATCCTCGGCACACTGATCGGCGCGATGATCGTCGGCGTCGTCTCCATGGGGCTCAACATGCTCGGCGCCGATCCGCAGTGGAAAGTCTTCCTCACCGGCGTCTTGATCATCACCGCCGTCGCAATCGACCAATGGATCAGAAAGGTAGCAGGCTGATGGCTCAGGAACCCATTCTCACCGCGCGCGGCCTGGTCAAGCGTTACGGTCGCGTCACCGCCCTCGATCATGCCGATTTCGATCTCTATCCCGGCGAGATCCTCGCCGTGATTGGCGACAACGGTGCCGGCAAGTCCTCGATGATCAAGGCGATCTCCGGCGCTATCACGCCGGATGAGGGCGAGATCCGGCTTGAGGGCCAACTGATCAACTTCCGTTCGCCGATGGAAGCGCGAACGGCCGGCATCGAAACGGTCTATCAGAACCTGGCGCTGTCGCCGGCGCTGTCGATCGCCGACAACATGTTCCTCGGCCGCGAAATCCGCAAACCTGGCATCATGGGCAAGCTTTTCCGCACCCTCGATCGCGCGGAAATGGAAAAGCGGGCGCGGGCGAAACTGTCCGAACTCGGGCTGATGACGATCCAGAACATCAACCAGGCGGTGGAAACGCTCTCGGGCGGCCAGCGCCAGGGCGTGGCCGTGGCGCGGGCCGCGGCCTTCGGCTCCAAGGTGGTGATCATGGACGAGCCGACGGCGGCACTCGGCGTCAAGGAAAGCCGGCGGGTGCTGGAGTTGATCCTCGACGTGCGCTCGCGCGGCCTGCCGATCGTCTTGATCTCGCACAACATGCCGCATGTGTTCGAGGTGGCCGACCGCATCCACGTTCACCGTCTCGGCAAGCGTCTCTGCGTCATCAATCCGAAGGAGCATACGATGTCGGATGCGGTTGCCTTCATGACCGGGGCGAAGGAGCCGCCGCGCGAGGCGCTTGCGGCATGAATGTCGAGCCGATTGCAAACGAAATCCTGAAACGGGCGGCCGGTGCCGCCCGCTTCGTCGTCGCCATCGCCGGGCCGCCCGGTGCCGGGAAGTCGACGCTGGCCGAGGCGCTGGCCGAAACCCTGGTTGCCGGCGGCGAAAGGGCGGCGGTTCTGCCGATGGACGGCTTTCACATGGACAATGCCGTTCTTGAGGAAAAAGGTCTCCTCCCACGGAAGGGGTCGCCGGAGACATTCGACGTCAGGGCTTTTCTTTCGACGGTCGCCGCGGTGCGCGCCAATGACGGCGAGGTGCTGGTTCCGGTCTTCGACCGCTCGCGCGAGATCGCGATCGCCTCTGCCAGGATCGTTGCGCCCGAGACCCGCATCATCCTGGTCGAGGGCAACTACCTGCTGCTCGACGAGGCGCCGTGGGACAGGCTCGAAGGCGCCTTCGATTTCTCGATCTTCATCAATCCCGGCGTGGCAGAACTGGAGCGGCGGCTTTTGCAGCGCTGGTTCGATCACGGCTATGACGAGGAAGCGGCGAAGCGCAAGGCTCTCGGTAACGACATCCCGAACGCGCATCGCGTGGTCGACCATCAGCGGGCGGCGGATCTGGTGCTTGCGGATTTCTGAGCGATGGTCGGATTGCGGATTGTGTTTGCGGGCGCATTGGTGATATCGAGACGCGGTTCCACCACATGAGAAACCGCCCGCCACCCGCGTACCCGCCGGCTCGCAAAGCTGCGCGCGCGGATCGGGCGCGAGCCCGGGGCTGCGGTTTTCCGTCTGCGCCTGCTCTGACCTAGGAGAACGCTGACCATGCAAGACCTCGTTATCCGCCGCCCGGATGATTGGCACCTTCATTTGCGCGACGGCGACATGCTGAAGGGCGTTATCGCCGATACCAGCCGCCATTTCGCCCGCGCGATCATCATGCCCAACCTGGTGCCGCCTGTCGTCACGACCGCAGACGCCTCCGCCTATCGCGAACGTATCGTCTCAGCGATCCCGGCCGGGGACCGGTTCGAGCCGCTGATGACGCTCTACCTGACCGCAGGCACCAATCCCGACGACGTCGAAGCCGGCCACAAGAGCGGTCTCGTCAAGGCGGTCAAGCTCTACCCGGCAGGTGCGACGACCAACTCGCACAGCGGCGTGCGCAACATCGACGAGGCGATGCCGGTGCTGGAGCGCATGGCAAAGATCGGCCTGCCGCTCTGCGTGCATGGCGAAGTCACCAGCTCTGATGTCGACATCTTCGACCGCGAGGCCGTGTTCATCGAGACCGTGCTCGATCCCTTGCGCAAGCGCCTGCCGGAACTGAAGGTGACGATGGAGCACGTCACCACCAAGGACGGCATCGACTACATCAAGGCGTCGAAGGCGAACCTCGCGGGTTCGATCACCACCCATCACCTGATCATCAACCGCAACGCCATTCTCGTCGGTGGGATCAAGCCACACTATTACTGCCTGCCGGTCGCCAAGCGCGAGAACCACCGCCTGGCATTGCGCGCGGCTGCCGTCTCCGGCGACAAGCGCTTCTTCCTCGGCACGGACTCCGCACCGCACGTCGATCCGCTGAAGGAATGCGCCTGCGGCTGCGCCGGCATCTACACCTCGATCAACACCATGAGCTGCCTGGCGCATGTGTTCGAAGAGGAGGGCGCGCTCGACAAGCTCGAAACTTTCGCCTCGCTGAACGGTCCCGCCTGGTACGGGCTGCCGGTGAACGAGGAAACGATCACGCTCAGGAAACAGGCAGAGGCTGTCACCTATCCCAAGAAGATCGAGACCGGTGCCGGTCCGGTCACCGTTTTCGATCCGATGTTCCCGCTGCACTGGGCCGTCGTTTGATCGCTTGAAGTTTTGAAGGAGAGTTTGATGTTTTCCAACGCGTTCACCGACAAGGCCGTCATGGCCGAGCTGGTCGCCAAGATGCTCTGGGAGATCAAGGCCGTGCATTTCAGCGCCGACAAGCCCTACAAGCTGTCGTCCGGCATGGCGAGCCCCGTCTATATCGACTGCCGCAAGCTGATTTCCTATCCGCGCATCCGTTCGGCGGTGATGGATTTTGCTGCAGCGTCGATCCTGCGCGAAGCCGGTTTTGAGAAGTTCGACATGGTTGCAGGCGGCGAAACCGCCGGCATTCCCTTCGCCGCCATGCTTGCCGAACGTCTCGGTCTGCCGATGATCTATGTGCGCAAGGCGCCCAAGGGCCACGGCCGCAACGCCCAGATCGAAGGCCATATGCCGGAAGGCGCCCGCGTTCTCGTCATCGAGGACCTGACGACGGCTGGTGGCTCGATGTTCAAGTTCATCGACGCGATCCGCGCAGCCGGTGGCATCGTCGACCACGGCATTGCGCTCTTCTACTACGACATCTTCCCGGAAGCGGTCGGCGAGATGAAAGGCAAGGGCGTCGACCTGCACTGGATCGCCACATGGCGCAACGTGCTTGCGGTCGCCCGCGAGCAGAAGCTGTTCGACGAAAAGACGCTCGGTGAGGTCGAGGCCTTCCTCAACGCGCCGCTCGCCTGGTCGGGCCGCAACGGCGGCGTCAGCGCCTTGGCGTAATCTCTGGCGAGGCCTCGGTTCTGCCGGGGCCTCGTAGCGTCTTCAGTCATAATTTTTAAATCGATTGAAAATCTGTCGAGGAGGATAAGCCGATGATCGTATGCTGCGGAGAAGCGCTGATCGACATGCTGCCGCGGGACACGACCGCGGGCGAGAGTGCCTTTGCGCCCTATGCCGGCGGCGCGATCTTCAACACGGCGATCGCCCTTGGCCGCCTCGGCATCCAGACCGGCTTTTTCACGGGTCTCTCCGACGACATGTTCGGCGATATCCTGCGCGACACGCTGAAGGCAGCGAATGTCGATTTCGGCCCCTGCGCGACGCTGTCGCTGCACACGACGCTTGCCTTCGTCAAGCTGGTCAACGGCCATGCCAGCTACGCCTTCTTCGATGAAAACACTGCCGGCCGCATGATCACCCGCGAGCACCTGCCAACGCTCGGCGATTTCTGTGAGGCACTGCATTTTGGCGCGATCAGCCTGATCCCCGAGCCCTGCGGCTCGACCTACGAAGCATTGATGACGCGCGAGCATGAAAAGCGGGTCATTTCTTTCGATCCGAATATCCGCCCCGGTTTCATCAAGGACCGAGAGGCTCATCTCGCCCGCATGAACCGCATGGCGGCGATGTCGGATATCATCAAGTTCTCCGACGAGGATCTTGCCTGGTTCGGCATGGAGGGCAGCCACGACGATCTCGCCGCCGATTGGCTGAGGCGCGGCCCCAAGCTGGTGCTGATTACCAAGGGCGCCGATGGCGCCGTCGGTTATACCGCCCGCCACAAGGTCGAGGTTGCCGGTGAGCGCGTGACCGTGGTCGATACGGTCGGTGCCGGCGACACTTTCGATGCCGGCGTGCTGGCATCGCTGAAGCTCGCCGGTCTCCTGAGCAAGGCCGATGTCGCCGGCCTCACTGAAACCGCCGTTCGCAACGCGCTGGCGCTCGGCGCCAAGGCGGCGGCCGTCACGGTCTCGCGCGCCGGCGCCAACCCGCCGTGGAAGCATGAAATCGGTCTTTGATCGTTAGTCCGGGTCCGGGCGGTATTCCAGGATATCGCCCGGCTGGCAGTCGAGTGCTGCGCAGATCTTTTCCAGCGTGTCGAAGCGCACGCCCTTCACTTTTCCGGATTTCAGCAGCGAGATGTTCTGCTCGGTGATCCCCACCTGTTCGGCAAGATCGCGTGAACGAACCTTGCGTTTCGCCAGCATCACATCGAGATTGACGACAATCGGCATGGGCTAGACGAAGCTCCTGTTCTCCGCCTCGACCCCTGATGCTATGACCATGACATGGCCGAGGCCGACGACGAGCCCGGCCATTAGAAGCACGATCATCGTGCCGCCATTGATGTCGAACATCACCGCATGTCCCGTGGTGCCCGGGTTGTCATAGGTGACAGCGAGGATGCCGATCCCATTGCTGACGGTCATGCACAGCGAGCCGAAAAGGGCGGTCAGTCCCACCCGCCGCAACAGCACGCCATTGCGGCCGGACAGGATCTCGCCGCGCTGGAAGCTGTCGAAAAGCTGCCAGGCGAATGCGAGGCCGGCAATGACGAGCGCGTTGTTGATCGCGGCCAGAAAGGCGACGGTCCCGATGGCTCGATAGGACAGAGTGATGATCTCGACCCGAGGGAAGACGATGTCGCGAACGCCCTGTTCGAAGCCTTGCCGGTCGAAGAAGATCTGCCAATGCGTGTAGACGACCGCCGAACAGAACAACGCTCCGCACAATATGATCATGAGCTTCATGAAGCGGCTGAGCTTGCGCAGCCTCTCGGCGGAGTTCGTCATACAAAGTCCCTTATCGTTTCACTTGTATTTTTATCGTAGAACAATAAATAATTGCCGTCAATTGTGATGTTGGATGCGGCCCTGGAGCTTTCCTGGCAGGAGGGGAGCGCGCCTGCGGAAAGCCAGAGCTATGCGCTCGACGTCCACGCGGGCAGTGTGCCGGCTGCGGCGCTCGGGAGCCGCGTGCCACCGGGAGAAACGCTCTATCTCCTGGCTCTCGCCGAAGCGGACGCTGCGCGCTTGCGGCTGTTGCAGGAAAAGATCGCACGCTCGAAACGGGGCGAGCCTAACCGCGGCAGCCTGTCGGCCGGTTCTCCGGACGTTGCCGAAAGGTCATGGTCAATGCCTGGATGCAGATGGGGTCGGACACGGACTATTTTCCGCTGCTGTTGAAGCTCGATCTGATGGAGGTGCTGAAACCCGGCGCCACGACGTTGCCGGGTTGTGCAAAATCACGAGGCCCGAGGCGCGAAAAGCGCCTCAGGCCTCTATCGTCTTCAGCGGTGCGGTTCCGGGGAGAACCCTGCGGATTTGTTTAATGGGCGGCTTTCAGCAAGGCTGCCACCAGACCCGCCGTCGACGAATCGTGACCTTCGGCGCTTTCCTTACCTTCGACGACGGGAAGCAGGCCGGTCGCCAGCTCCTTGCCGAGCTCGACGCCCCACTGGTCGAAGGAATTGATGTTGAAGAGCGCGCCCTCGACGAAGACGCGGTGCTCGTAAAGCGCGATCAGGCGGCCGAGCGCGAAGGCATCGAGCTGGTCATAGACGATCGTCAGCGACGGGCGATTGCCGGTGAAGACGCGGTGCGGCGCAATCTTGTCGGCCTTGGAATCGGCCATACCCTTGGCGGTCAGCTGCGCCTTGGCTTCCGCGAGCGTGCGGCCCTTCATCAGCGCTTCCGACTGGGCCAGGCAATTGGCGATCAGCAGCTCGTGCTGGTGACGCAGGTTCTTCTCGTGGCCGTTGGCGGCGATCATGAACTCGGCGGGAATGACGTCCGTGCCCTGGTGGATCAGCTGGTAGAAGGCGTGCTGGCCGTTGGTGCCGGGCTCGCCCCAGACGACCGGGCCGGTCGAGTATTCGACCGGCGTGCTCTCAAGCGTCACCGCCTTGCCGTTCGATTCCATATCGAGCTGCTGCAGATAGGCGGGGAAGCGCGACAGGCGCTGGTCATAGGGCAGGATCGCCCGCGACGGGTAGCCGAGCACGTTGCGATGGTAGAAGCCGAGAAGGCCGAGCAGGACCGGTATGTTCTGACGGATCGGTGCGGTGCGGAAATGTTCGTCTATGGCGTGGCCGCCATCGAGGAAGCGGCCGAAATTCTCCTTGCCGACGGCGATCATCAGCGGCAGGCCGATCGCCGACCAGATCGAGTAGCGCCCGCCGACCCAATCCCAGAAGCCGAAGACGCGGGCCTGGTCGATGCCAAAGGCGGCGACCTTGTCGAGCGCGGTCGAAACGGCTGCGAAGTGATGGCCGACGGCAGCCTCGCCGAGCTTATCGGCGATGAAGGCGCGGGCGGTCGCCGCGTTGGTCATCGTCTCGATGGTGGTGAAGGTCTTCGAGGCGATGATGAAGAGCGAGGTTTCCGGATCGATCAGCTTCAGCGTATCGGCGATATGGGCGCCATCGATGTTGGAAACGAAGTGCAGGCGCGGGCCGTCGTGGAAGGGCGCAAGCGCCAACGTCGCCATGACAGGACCGAGGTCCGAGCCGCCGATGCCGATGTTGACGACGTCGGTGATCTTCTTGCCGGTCGCACCTTTCAGCGCGCCCGAGCGGATGCCGTCGGCAAAGGCGCCCATGGCGGCAAGCACGCCGTTGACATCGGGCATCACGTCCTTGCCGTCGACGAGGATCGGGCGGTTGCCGCGGTTGCGCAGCGCCGTGTGCAGCACGGCGCGCTCCTCGGTGATGTTGATGATGTCGCCGCGGAACATGGCGTCCCGCTTCTCCTCGACCTTGGCGGCCCTGGCGACCGCCTCCAGTCCGTCCAGCACCTTGTCGTTGACGGCGCATTTCGAATAGTCGAGCAGCAGGTCGCCGAGCGTGGTGCTGAAACGCGCGAAACGTTCTGCGTCGGCGGCGAAGGCCGCGCGGATATCGGTTGCGTTGGTTTGAGCGGCGGTGGCTTTGAGTTGGTCGACAAGCGCTTTCATCGCGGGGCTCCTTGGTCGGACAGGGGTGTCGGACAATCGCCTGCGTAGCTATTCGCTTTAAGTGGACCAAATCAAGACTGGAAAACCGCCGAGGCGGCGGTTTTCAGGATTTTTTAAATCGTTTGAATTTCGGAGTAGTTTATCCGCGCAGATCCTTGCGCAGGATCTTGCCGACATTGGTCTTCGGCAGTTCGGTGCGGAATTCGACGAAACGCGGACGCTTGTAGTTGGTGAGGTTGGCGGCGCAGTGGCGCTTGACCTCTTCCTCCGTCAGTGCTGCATCCCTCTTGACGACGAAGAGCTTGACCGCTTCGCCGGAATGCTCGTCCGGAATGCCGATCGCCGCGCATTCGAGGATGCCCGGATGGGTCATCGCCACTTCCTCGATCTCGTTCGGGAAAACGTTGAAGCCGGAGACCAGGATCATGTCCTTCTTGCGGTCGACGATCTTGACGAGGCCGTCGGCGTTCATGAAGCCGATGTCACCCGAGCGGAAGAAGCCATCCGGCGAGATCGCCTTGGCGGTCTCGTCCGGCCGCTGCCAGTAGCCGGCCATCACCTGCGGCCCGCGGATGCAGATCTCGCCGACTTCGCCGATCGCCAGCGTATTGCCCTGGTCGTCGCGGATCTCGACGTCGGTGGACGGGATGGGCATGCCGATCGTGCCGGTGAACTCGGTCGCGTCGAGGATGTTGGCTGTTGCCACCGGCGAGGTCTCCGACAGGCCGTAACCTTCGGCGATCGAGCAGCCGGTCATCTGCTTCCAGCGTTCGGCGACCGGGCGCTGGATCGCCATGCCGCCGCCGAAGGTCAACATCAGCGACGAGAAATCGAGCTTCTGGAACTCCGCATTGTTCATCAGCGCGTTGAACAGCGTGTTGAGGCCCGGGAAGATATTGGTGTTGTGCTTGCCGAGTTCCTTGACGAAGCCCGGGATGTCGCGGGGATTGGGGATCAGGATGTTGTTGCCGCCGGTGGCAAGGCCCATCAGCGAATTCACGGTCAGCGCGAAGATATGGTAGAGCGGCAGCGCGCACATGAAGACGAGATTGTCCGGCCGGGTGCGCGAGCGGAACGCCGTCTGGAACCAGATTTCCATCTGCGCCATGTTCGACAAGAGGTTCGAATGGGTGAGCGTCGCGCCCTTCGAGACGCCCGTCGTCCCGCCGGTATATTGCAGGAAGGCGACGTCGCTCGCGGCGACGTTCGGCTTCGTCAGCTTGGCTCGCCCGCCCTTGGAAAGAACGTCCTTGAACGAAAGATGGCCGGGGATCGACCAGGCGGGAACGAGCTTCTTGACGCGGCGGACCACCAGATTGACGATCGCACCCTTCAGGCCCAGCATGTCGCCCATGGTCGCGACAACGACGTGCTTGACCGCGGTCTTGTCGACCACCTGCTGCACGGTGTGCGCGAAGTTTTCCAGAACGAAGATCGCCTTGGCGCCGGAATCGGTGAGCTGGTGCTGCAGTTCGCGCGGCGTGTAGAGCGGGTTGACGTTGACGACGGTAAAGCCGGCCCTGAGGATGCCGTAGACGATCACGGGGTTCTGGAGGATGTTCGGCATCATCACCGCGACGCGGTCGCCCTTGGCAAGGCCGATCGATTGCAGCCAGGCGCCGATCCTGGCGGACTGGGCGTTGAGGTCGGCAAAGGTCAGCGTCTTGCCCATGCAGGTGAAGGCCGGACGGCTCGAATAGCGGGCAACGGCGTGGTCGAAGAATTCGCCGATCGACTTGTAGGGCAGGGGGCCAATTTCGGCGGCTATTCCGGGTGGATAGGATTTCAGCCAGATCTTGCCTGGGCTGATACCCGTCTGTTGTGCGCTGACTTCCGCCATGACCTCTCTCCCTCTGGTCGCCACAGGCTGGCCTGATGCGGCCTGAGAAAATCCCTCCCGATCCTCTCACGCCGATGAGGATGATGCTTTTGCGACACCTCTTCAAGCTGAGATTCGGAATTATATAACTTTGACGTAAACGTCAACTGAGCTTACGGTTAACAGGCTTCTGCGAGCCTTGCGAAAAAGTATGACGAGAACCGCAAAAGCTTTGCCTGCCGCAGGAAAAACCTGTATTGCATTGCAGCATATCCCTGTTGGTCCAATCCGACATCCGCCGACATATCCCCCAGATTTTTCTCCGGCCGCAAGGCACGGCGACACTGGCCATTGCCCATGAGCGAACCCATGTGTGACGAAGCCTTCTCCTCAGCCGTCGATCCGCGCCGCGCCCGTGTTTCTGCCGCCGAAGTGGCGCTCGCCGTCGGCGGCTTCGGGATCGGTACCGGCGAGTTTGCGATCATGGGTCTCCTGCCGCAAGTCGCCGAAGACGTATCGGTATTGGTGCCCCAGGCTGGTGCGGTCATCAGCGCCTATGCGCTCGGCGTCGTCGTCGGTGCGCCGCTGATCGCGGTGCTTGCCGCCCGCTTCTCGCGCTTCCGGGTGCTTTTGGTCCTGATGCTGGTTTTTGCCGTCGGCAACTTCGCGAGCGCCGTCGCTCCGGATTTCTACACGCTGATTGCCGCGCGCTTCTTCGCCGGTCTGCCGCATGGCGCCTATTTCGGCGTGGCTGCCCTGGTGGCGGCCGGCCTTGCCGCGCCGAACCAGCGGGCCCGCGCCGTCGGCCGGGTGATGATGGGACTGACCATCGCCACTCTCTTCGGCACGCCGCTCGTCGCCTGGTTCGGCCAGGCGCTCGGCTGGCGCTCCGCGTTTGCCATCGTCGGCGCCATCAGCCTCCTGACCATGGCGCTCACCTTCGCCCACGTACCGCGGGACAAGGGCAACCCGAAGGCGACGCCGCTTCGCGAGCTGGGTGCGCTCGGCAAGCTGCAGGTCTGGCTGATGCTCGGCATCTGCGCCATCGGCTGTGGCGGCATGTTTGCCGTCTTCAGCTACATCACACCGGCGCTGACCGAAGTCGCAGGTGTTTCGCTTGGTAATGTGCCGATCATGCTTTCGGTCTTCGGTGCCGGCATGATCCTCGGCAACATCGTCGGGGCGCGGCTTGCCGACTGGGCGCTGATGCCGGCGATCGGTATCGCCATCGTCTTCAACATCTTGGCCTATGTGCTTTTCTATTTCACCATGGGCAATCCGTGGATCGCCATCGTCAACGTGCTCTTCATCGGCGGTGGCTTTGCCGTCGTCCCGGGCGTGCAGACCCGGCTGATGGATGTCGCCGGCGAGGCCCAGACGCTGGCTGCTGCCCTTAGCCACTCCGCCTTCAATCTCGCCAATGCGCTAGGCGCCTGGCTCGGCGGCGTTTCGATCGCTGCGGGTTATGGCTGGACCTCCACCGGTTTCGTCGGTGCCGTTCTCGGCGTTGCCGGCTTCGGTATCTTTCTCGCCTCAGTCTTCGTCGATCGCGCACAGCCTGCGCGTATGGCTGCAAAACCTGCGGCGGAATGACCGGCTTTATCGAAAGAAAGCCGGGGGCTCTTGAACCCTTCTAAATTTTTCTGTCATGTCCCGCCGCTAGCGTCGGCCACGGCCCTGAAACTACCGTAAAGCAGGGGCAAAGGGGCGGCGCGCGGTGTCAGAGTGGCTGGCAAGGCCGCGGGTTTGCTGTAAGCTCGTCGGAAGACGGAGGATCATTGGTGCAATTGGGTAATCGCGAACGAGAGAATTTCGCCGTGGAGCCACGGCTCCTCGGGCACACTGCCATTTCGCGCCATGCCCTTGTCGGCCCCATGACCGCTGCGCGCTGGATGCTGGTCTTCGTTCTGCTAGCCGGCGTCTATTTCTTCCATGGTTTCGTCGTTCCGGTTCTGGCTGCTGTCGTCATCGGGTTTGCCAGCTGGCCGATCTATCGCCGGCTGCTCGCCGGCGTGAACGGCAACCGGACGCTTGCCGCCACCATCGCGATCGTCTGCGTCATCTCCTTCATCGTCGTGCCGATCTCGATTGCCGCCGTCTATGCGGTCGACGAAGTGCGCGACTGGGTCGTCTGGGCCGTCGAGACCAATGCCAACGGTGCCGTCGTGCCCGCATGGCTGTCGAGCATTCCGATCGCCGGTGTCTGGCTTGGCGAGCAATGGGTCAAGCATATCGGCCATCCGGGCGCGCTCGGCGAACTGGTCCAGCTCGTCAGCGGCTCCAACATCGGCAATATCTACCGCGGCGTTCTGGTCGTCGGTGCCTCGACGTTCCATGCCTTCCTGACGCTGCTGTTCATGCTGATCACGCTGTTCTTCGTCTATCGCGATGGGCAGTCCTTCTCCGGCCAACTCGACAAGCTCGGCGAGCGTATCTTCCCGATGCGCTGGGAACGGCTGTCGCGCGTCGTGCCGCTGACGATCAGCTCGACGGTCACCGGCATGGGCATCATCGCCATCGGCGAAGGCATCGTGCTTGGCGTCGCCTATTGGCTTGCCGGCGTGCCGTCGCCGGTCACGCTCGGCATCATCACCGGCCTGATGGCGCTGATCCCCGGTGGCGCGCCGCTCTGCTTCACGCTGGTCTCGGTCTATCTCGTCGCCAGCGGTTCGCCCATTCACGGCCTGGCGCTGTTCACCTGGGGCACGACCGAACTCTTCATCGTCGACAAGACGCTGCGTCCGCGCCTCGTCGGCGGCCCGATCAAGCTTCCCTTCCTGCCGACCTTCTTCGGCCTCGTGGGCGGCGTGAAGACCATGGGTTTCCTCGGCCTCTTCGTCGGTCCGGTGCTGATGGCGCTGCTCGTTGCGATCTGGCGCGAATGGATGCGCGAAGCCACCACGCCCACCGAAACGAGCGTGAACGAGATTATCAAGGGCTAGGTGCTCTTTTGCCGAACCGGCGGTCGCATACGGGCGGCCTCGGGATCTCTTCAGCTTGTGGCAGATAGGCCGATACCGGACTGGTCCTGCGCCTATGAAGGTCGCCTCCCGCGCTCCCGAACGGATCTTTGCGGGCGTCTTTATCTTTTCCTTATGCCTCCTTCCGACCATCGCAATCGATAATTGACCCGCTGCGGGCGCAAGATCCGGACTTCAACAGTCCGGAGAATTTGCATGTCCGATGTTCTTTTTCTTGCCGCCGGAATCGGCGGCTTTGTCGTGTTCGCGCTTTATGCGCGCGCGCTGAGCCGGCTTTAGGAGGGCGTCATGTTCGAAGCCCTGCTCGGTCTTGCCGTCGCCATCGGTCTTGCGGCCTACCTCGTCGTCACCCTCGTTCGCCCGGAACGGTTCTGACCCGGTTGACGGGGATCGAACCCGTTGGCCGTTCGCATCAGCCGGGCGCCTTTGCGCCGTCCGGCCGCCCTTAGCGGAGTAATCTCATGTCTATCATCGGGTGGCTGCAGATCAGCCTCCTCTTCATCGCCGTCCTGATCGTCATCAAGCCGCTGGGGCTTTATATGGCGCGGGTCTTCTCCGGTGAACGCAACGTTTTTTCACCCGTCCTCGGTCCCGTCGAGCGCGGCCTTTATCTTGCGGCCGGTGTCGATCCGAAGAAGGAACAGGGCTGGCTCGCCTACACGATGTCGATGCTCGCCTTCAGCCTCGCCGGCTTTGTCTCGCTCTATGCGATCCTCCGGCTGCAGGCCCACCTGCCGATGAACCCGCAGGGCTTCTCGGGCATGCCGTCCGATCTCGCCTTCAACACGGCGGTCAGCTTCGTCACCAACACCAACTGGCAGAACTACGGTGGCGAAACCACGCTCAGCCATTTCAGCCAGATGGCCGGCCTGACGGTGCATAACTTCGTCTCCGCCGCGACCGGCATCGCCATGGCGCTTGCCGTCACCCGCGCCTTCGCCCGCTCGAACGCCTCGACCGTCGGCAACTTCTGGGTCGATCTCACCCGTTCGACGCTTTACGTGCTGCTGCCGATCGCCGTCGTCATGGCCCTTGCCATGGTCTGGACAGGCTTGCCGCAGACCTTCCACGCCGATCTGTCGGCAACCACGCTCGAAGGCGCCAAGCAGACGATCTCGCTCGGCCCTGTCGCCAGTCAGGAAGCGATCAAGCAGCTCGGCACCAATGGTGGTGGCTTCTTCAACGTCAATGCCGCCCATCCCTTCGAGAACCCGACGGCCTTCTCCAACTATCTCAACATTTTCGCCATGTTGTCGATCTCGGCGGCGCTCGTCTACACGTTTGGCCAGATGGTCGGTAACCGCCGCCAGGGTTGGGCCTTCATCGCCGTCACCGCGATCCTGCTGATCTCAGGCGTTGCGGTCGTCTACTGGGCGGAAGCCCACGGCAACCCGATCCTGACCGCCCTTGGTCTCGATGCCGCCCAGGGCAACATGGAAGGCAAGGAAGTCCGCTTCGGCCAGGCGATGACGGCGCTCTATGCCGCTGTCACCACCGGTCTGTCGGATGGCGGCGTCAACGGCATGCACGGCTCGCTGACGGGCCTCGGCGGTCTCGTGCCGATGTTCCTGATGCAGCTTGGCGAAGTCCTGCCGGGCGGCGTCGGCTCCGGCCTCTACGGCATGGTGGTCTTTGCGATCCTCGCCGTCTTCGTTGCCGGCCTGATGGTCGGCCGCACGCCGGAACTGCTCGGCAAGAAGATCGAATCCCGCGAGATGAAATACGCGATGTTCGCCGTCCTCATTCTGCCGGTGACGATCCTCGGCTTTGCCGCCGTCTCCGCGATGCTGCCTTTTGCCGTCGCAAGCATCGGCACGGCGGGCCCGCACGGCCTGTCCGAAATCCTCTATGCCTTCACGTCGGCGGCCGGCAACAACGGCTCGGCTTTCGGCGGGCTCACCGGCAACACACCCTGGTACAACACGACGCTCGGGTTCGCGATGCTGCTCGGCCGCTTCGCCTATGCGGTTCCGGTCATGGCGATCGCCGGTTCGATCGCGGTGAAGACCCGCGTGCCGGCGTCCAAGGGTACCTTCCCGACCGACACGCCGCTCTTCGTCGGCCTGCTTGTCGGCATCATCCTCATTCTCGGCGGGCTGCAATTCTTCCCGGCGCTCGCGCTCGGTCCCATCGTCGAGCATCTCTCGATGCTTGCCGGTCAGACCTTCTAAAGGAATTCGACACATGTCTTCCAAACCTATCGCACCCAGTCTTCTGGACCCGGCGATCCTGCTGCCGGCGATCAAGGCGGCGTTCATCAAGCTCGACCCGCGCCAGCTCGTGCGCAATCCGGTGATCTTCGTCACCGAAGTGGTCGCAGCCGTGGTCACCGGTCTCTTCGTGCGCGACATCGCCACCGGCACAGGCAGCCCGCTGTTCTCCGGCCAGATCGCCGCCTGGCTGTGGTTCACGGTGCTTTTTGCCACCTTTGCCGAAGCCGTCGCCGAAGGCCGCGGCAAGGCCCAGGCCGACAGCCTGCGCCGCACCAAGTCCGAACTGACGGCGCGCAAGCTCGTTGCCGACGAAGGCCGCGAGACCCAGACGATCCCGGCGACATCGCTGAAGGTCGGCGACCTCGTGCTCGTCGAGGCTGGCGAACTGATCCCCGGCGATGGCGAAGTCGTCGAGGGTGTCGCCTCTGTCAACGAGAGCGCCATCACCGGTGAATCGGCGCCCGTCATCCGTGAATCCGGTGGCGACCGCTCGGCTGTCACAGGCGGCACGCAGGTGCTGTCCGACTGGATCAAGATCCGCATCGGCGTGGCACCCGGCGACACTTTCGTCGACCGCATGATCGCGCTGATCGAGGGCGCGCAGCGCCAGAAAACCCCGAACGAGATCGCCCTGTCGATCCTGCTTTCGGGCCTGACGCTGATCTTCCTGGTGGCCGTCGTCACGCTCTGGGGGCTCGCCGGCTATTCCGGTACCGTGCTCTCGGTCACCGTGCTCGCAGCCCTGCTCGTCACCCTGATTCCGACCACGATCGGTGGCCTGCTTTCAGCCATCGGCATCGCCGGCATGGACCGTCTGGTGCGCTTCAACGTCATCGCCACCTCCGGCCGCGCTGTCGAGGCTGCTGGCGACGTCGATACGCTGCTGCTCGACAAGACAGGCACCATCACCTTCGGCAACCGCATGGCGGCCGACTTCATGCCGGTGCCCGGCGTTACCGAGGCCGAGCTTGCCGATGCCGCACTGCTTGCAAGCCTTGCCGACGAAACGCCTGAGGGCCGCTCGATCGCGGCGCTTGCCACCGGTGAATTTGGCCGCCAGACGCCAGATGTGTCGCTGCCCGCGTCCGACAAGGGCGAGGTCCTGGCGCTCGCCGTCGGCGGCGGCGCAAGCCGGGCCGGCGCGACCCGGATCGACGCGGTCATTCCCTTCGCTGCGGAAACGAGGCTTTCGGGCGTCGACTTCGGCGGCCGCCGGCTGCGCAAGGGTGCCGTCGACTCGGTCCTGAAGTTCACCGGTATCCGCGACGAGAACGTGCCGAACGAGTTTCGCCGCGCCGTCGACCAGGTGGCCCGCACCGGCGGCACGCCGCTTGCGGTTGCCGACGGTCCGCGCCTGCTCGGCGTCATCCATCTGAAGGATGTGGTGAAGCCCGGCATAAAGGAGCGCTTCGCCGCTCTTCGTGCCATGGGCATCCGCACGGTGATGGTCACCGGCGACAACCCGGTGACCGCTGCCGCCATCGCGTCCGAAGCCGGCGTCGACGACTTCCTTGCCGAAGCGACCCCGGAGGACAAGCTTGGCTATATCCGCAAGGAGCAGCAGGGCGGCCGCCTGATCGCGATGTGCGGCGACGGCACCAACGACGCGCCGGCACTCGCCCAGGCCGATGTCGGCGTCGCCATGCAGACGGGGACCCAGGCCGCCCGCGAGGCCGCCAACATGGTGGACCTCGATTCCAGTCCGACGAAGCTGATCGAGATCGTCGAGATCGGCAAGCAGCTGCTGATGACCCGCGGGTCGCTGACGACGTTTTCGATCGCCAACGACGTGGCCAAGTACTTCGCCATCATCCCGGCGCTGTTCATTACCACCTATCCGGCCCTTGCCGCGCTCAACGTCATGGGCCTCGCCTCGCCGCAATCGGCGATCCTCTCGGCGGTGATCTTTAACGCGCTCATCATCGTCGCCTTGATCCCGCTGGCGCTGAAGGGCGTCAAGTACCGGCCCGTCGGTGCGGCAGCCCTTCTGCGCCGTAACTTGGCTGTCTACGGCCTCGGCGGCATTGTCCTGCCCTTTGCCGGCATCAAGCTCGTCGACCTCGCCGTCAACGCACTCAATCTGGTGTAACCATGCTGAACCAACTTCGCCCCGCCATCGTCATGATCGTGCTCCTGACCGCGATCACCGGCCTTGCCTATCCCTTTGCAATCACCGGCGCGTCGCAGGTGCTGATGCCCGCGCAGGCAAATGGCAGCCTCATCGAGAAGGACGGTACCCTCATCGGTTCCGCCCTCATCGGCCAGAACTTTACTTCCGACAAATACTTCTGGCCGCGGCCCTCCGCGACCGGTCCGGACGCCTATAACGCGGGGGCTTCGAGCGGCTCCAACCTCGGTACCACCTCGGTCAAGCTCAGGGATCGTGTCGCAGCCGATGTCGAGCGCCTGAAAGCTGCCGGCCTTGCGGGAGAAATTCCTGTGGACGCGGCAACCACGTCAGGTTCCGGGCTCGACCCGCATATCACGCCGGCCTTCGCCGAAGCCCAGGTCGCCCGCGTCGCCAAGGCGCGGGGCTTGAGCCAAGCGGATGTCGCCGCCCTGGTCGCCAAGGCGACGGAGGATCGGCTGTTCGGGGTCGTAGGCGAGCCGCGCGTCAATGTGCTAGAACTCAACCTGGCCCTTGATGCGCCTCGAACCTAGAGCGGGATGAGGAAAAGTGCTTGCGGTATTCCGCCCGCATCCCGCTCTAAGCTATTAGAATCGATCACGCCTGAGACAATGCATGCCCGACAGTGAACGCGACGCCAAAGGTCGCCCGGACCCAGACGCACTGCTGGCGCTTGCCGCGCAGGACCGCCGGGGAAAACTGACCGTATTCCTCGGCGCCGCTCCCGGCGTCGGCAAGACCTATGCGATGTTGTCGCGAGCCCGCCGGCTGAAGGACGACGGTGTCGATATCGTCGTCGGGCTGGTCGAGACGCACGGGCGCAGCGAGACCGCTGCGCTCATTGACGGATTGGAGATACTGCCGCGCCGCGATGTGAACCATCGCGGCCGAATGCTTTCCGAGTTCGACCTGGATGCGGCCCTCGCGCGGCGTCCCCGGATCATCGTCGTCGACGAACTGGCCCACAGCAATCCGGCCGAAAGCCGGCACCCCAAGCGCTATCAGGATGTTGAGGAACTGATCGCCGCCGGCATCGATGTCTGGACGGCGCTCAATATCCAGCATCTCGAAAGCCTCTCGGATATCGTCGCCCAGATCACCGGTGTACCCGTGCGCGAACGGGTGCCGGATACCGTATTGAAGCGCGCTGACGACGTACTGCTTGTGGATCTGTCGCCGGCCGAGCTGATCGAGCGGCTGAAGGAGGGCAAGGTTTATCTGCCCGACAGCGCACAGCGCGCCGTCGACCGCTTCTTCCGCCTTGGCAACCTGACGGCACTGCGCGAACTGGCGCTCAGGCGGACAGCCGACCGGGTCGACGACCAGATGGTCGACTATCTCAAGCAGAACGCCATCGAAGGCATCTGGGCAAGCGGCGAGCGGCTGCTCGTCTGCATTGGTTCGGACCCGTTGTCCGAAAAGGTCGTGCGCACGGCAAGCCGGCTCGCCGAAGGATTGAATGCCCCCTGGATCGTCGTCTTCATCGAGCGCGCCGACCGCGAGAGCGGCGACGGCGAAGACGTGCGCCGGCTCGACGAAACCTTCCGTCTTGCCGAACAGCTCGGCGCCGAGACGCGCCGTATTATCGGCAACGACTTCGTCGAGGAAATCCTGAAGCTCGCGCGCCGGGAACACGCGACGCAGATCGTCATCGGCGCGCGCCGCCAGCCGTTCCCGATGCGGCTGTTTCGCCAGTCGCTTCCCGACGCCTTGGCCGAGCGCGTGTCCGGCATCGGCATTCACCTTGTGACCGATCGCGAGACGGTGCCCGTCAAACGGCGAACGAAGATGAAACGGACGCTGCCGCCGGGAAGTGGGCGCGCGATCGGCATCGCCGCCGGATCGGTGGTCGTCTCGACCGCCGTCGGCCTGCTGCTTGGCCGTTTCGTCGTCCTGCCCAACATCTCGTTGCTTTATCTACTCGCAGTGCTGGCCTCGGCGACCTATGCCGGTCACATCGCGGCAATCGCGGCAGCACTTTTTTCGGTGCTCGCCTATAACTTCTTTTTCATCAAACCGACCGGCACCTTCACCATCGCCGAGCCGCACGAGGTTTTTGCGCTCGTCGTCTTCCTCGCTGCCGCAGCCCTCGCCGGCAGCCTGGCGTCGCGGGTACGGGAGCAGGCAAAGACCGCCCGCCAGCGCGCCGCCGCGACTCAGGCGCTCTATGACTTTTCGCGCAAACTTTCAGGCACCGCCAAGGCCGACGACGTGCTCTGGGCGGCGGTGACGCAGATGCAGTCGACGCTGAAACGCAGTTCAGCGCTGCTTCTGCCTGAGGACGGAGACCTGCAGCTGAAAGCCGCCTGGCCGCCGGACACCGAGCTCGACGTCACCGACATCATGGCGGCGCGTTGGGCGATGGACAAACGCGAGCCGGCCGGCAACGGCACGGGAACCCTGCCGAACAGCCCTTTCCATTTCCGGCCGCTGACGAGCCCGCACGGCGTCGTCGGCGTCTGCGGCTTCGTCCAGGCCGACAAGCCACTGGAGATCAACGAGGAGCGGGCGCTGGCAGCGATCCTCGACCAGACGGCGATCGCCGTCGACCGCGCCCGCCTGTCACGCGAAAGCCTCGACCAGGCCGCAAAGCTCGAGGGCGAGCGCTTCCGCGCTGCCCTTCTTTCATCCATTTCGCATGATCTGAGAACCCCGCTTGCGACCATTACCGGCGCCGTCACCAGCTTGCGCCAGCTCGGTGATCGCATGCCGCCGGAAAGCCGCGACGACCTGTTGCAGTCGATCGAGGAGGAGGGCGGTCGGCTGACGCGCTTTGTCGCCAACCTGCTCGACATGACGCGCATCGAGGCCGGTACCGTCAATGCCAAGCGCGATTGGGTCGATGTCGCCGACGTGGTGCGGGCGGCGGTCGATCGCGCTCGCAAATATTTTCCCGAGCGCGAGATCGAAACCAGCATCGCCCCTGACTTGCCCCTGATGCGGGGCGACAGCGTGCTGCTCGGCCAGGTGCTCTTCAACCTGCTGGACAATGCCAACAAATATGGCGGCGAAGAGCCGATCAGCATCTATGCCCGTACCGACAGCAACGAGATCGTGCTGTCAGTGACCGACCTCGGCAAGGGTATTCCGCCGCGGGACCTCGAGCAGGTCTTCGAGAAATTCTTCCGCCGCGGCAAGGCGGATGGCCGCACTCCGGGAACGGGGCTGGGACTGTCGATCGCCAAGGGCTTCGTCGAAGCGATGGGCGGGCAGATCAAGGCGGAGAGCCCGGCGCTTCGCCGCCGCGGCACGCGCATTTCCATGCGCTTTCCCGCCGCCAAGGCTGAAATCTCCGAAAAGGACCGTGCATGAGCGTGGAGCGTATCCTCGTCGTCGACGACGAACCCCAGATCCAGCGTTTCCTGAAACCCGCGCTGAGTGCTGCCGGCTATGACGTTCGTGAGGCGATGACCGGCGCCGAGGCGCTGAAGGCGGCGGCGACGATGGCGCCGGATGTCGTCATCCTCGATCTCGGCCTGCCCGATATGGATGGCAAGGAGGTCATCGCCAACCTGCGCGGCTGGTCGCAGGTGCCGATCATCATCCTGTCGGCCCGCGACCGGGAAAGCGAAAAGATCGCAGCACTCGATCTCGGCGCCGACGACTACATCGAAAAGCCCTTCGGTATCGGCGAACTGACGGCCCGCATCCGTGCGGCCCTTCGCCACCGGGTGCAGATGGAAGGCGGCCAGACGCAGCTTTCCGCCGATGGTGTTTCGATCGACACGATCAAGCGGGTGGTGACGAAGGACGGCGAGCCCGTCCGGCTGACGCCAAAGGAATACGACCTCCTGGTGATGCTGGCGCATCACGCCGGCCGTGTCGTCACCCACAAGACGCTGCTTACCTCGGTCTGGGGCGTCGCGCACGGCGAAGACCTGCATTATCTGCGCGTCTTCATCGGCCAGCTGCGCGGCAAGATCGAGCGCGATCCGGCCGATCCGAAGATCATCCGTACGGAGCCGGGCGTCGGCTATCGCTTCGTCGGCGACGAGGGCTGACGGCGGGCTGCCGCCAAGCCCTTACTTTATCTTCACCGGCGTCGGCATGTCGGTTGCGAGCGTGTCTCCGACGACCACCTTCTTCTTCTTCGCCGGCTGCGGGTTTTCGAGGATCGACACAGGCGCCGAGACCGTCACGGCCGCGACGTTGCCGACGTTTCTCGCCGTGCCGGCGACGACCGCGGCAATGCCGGTTCCAACCGAGATATCGGAATCTGTGAGCGTCTGCCCCGTGGCGAGCCGCGTGCCGATGAGCTGGACGATCTCGGGGCTTTCCGCAAACTTTCCGTGGTGCAGGCCGTCCTCAGACTTAACCTTTGTCAAATCGATGGCAGTGATGCCGGCCCTTTCAAGCTGAGTGCGATAAGGCTCTGCCGACGGGTCGATTGCGCCAAGGCGTGAAACGTCGCCCGAGATGAAGCTCGAAAGCGCCAAGGCGCGGTCGTCCTGCGAAACGAAGATGGTGAACTTCGGCCGTTTCTTGCCCATCTCGACAAACTGCTTGGCGAAGACATCGAGATCGATATCGGGCGAGGCGAGGATGACGTTCTCGATCTTGGACGGCACGTTGCCGTCGCGGATGCCCATCTGCCGGAGCGATTCCATCGTCAGCCAGGTACCCATGGAATGGGCGAGGATGGTTATGCTTTTGACCTTCGGCGCGTCGGATAGCTTTTTCAGAATGTCTTCGAGCGCCGTGCGCGAATAGTTCGTGCTTTCCTTGTCGTAGTTGTAGTCGAACACGTTGGCGCGCGAAGGCCAGGTGAAGAGAACCGGCGTTGCCTGGACCTCCGAGTCATGCACGATCTGCGCCAGCCGGTAGACCGAATCCTCGTAGCGATTGTTGAAGCCGTGCACGAAGACGAAGGCATTGCCGCCGACATCGTGCTGCAGGAACCAGGACTTGGCTTCATCGAGCGACTTGAGCTCGTTCACCCGCGTGACGGCGAATTCCTTGGCCGGATCCGGCGGCAGCTTGCGCGGCCATTGCACCGTGCCCGACTTGCGTGCCGTTTCCGGCGGGATCGAAACCGCGACGTCGGTAAGGAAAGTATTGGCGTCGCGCTCGCCGGAAAAGAGCGTTGCCGGATCGCCGGAGGGTTCGCGCGTGGTTGCGACAAGCATGTCGACGGTGGATGCGCCCGGGACCGGAGTGGTGAGTGCGACGGGCGCCATCACACCCTTGGCATGGCCGCCGCAGCCGGCAAGCAGCGTCAGCGCCGCAAGCACGAACATTGTCCGCCCCCTGCCTGCGCCTCCCCGATGTAACGAACCCTGAACTCCCACCCATTCGAACATCGGCATCCCCACATACGCCTGAACTCGACTGCATCTGATCGCGCTTTCGCGAAATGCAGATGACAATACTCGGCGTCAATATGCAAGCAGGCGCTGATTGAAGATTCGCTACAGAGTTGTTGATGGATGTCGTTTCCCGTGTCGCGGGCTTGCCGCGACACGAAACCGACGCGGGCGATCTGCCGTTACTTCGCCGCCGCTTCCAGCGACTTCAGGATCGCGTGGGCAGCCTTGATCCTCTCGGGGTTCGGGTAGTTGCGGTTGGCAAGCAGCACGATTCCGATCTTCTTCTCCGGTACGAAGGCGACATAGCCGCCGAAGCCGTTGGTGGAGCCGGTCTTGTTGTAGAGCGTCGAGCCATCGGGGCGCTTCGGGGGATCCAATGCCTTGACCGGGTTGCTTTTCAGGGCCATGTCGCGCGAATTGCCGTCGAGCAGCCGCTCCAGCGAAACGGGGTAGGGGTATTGTTCCCAGCCCAGCCCCTGCACCATCTTGCCGCTGTCGAAATATCCGACATGGGTGCCTTCGACCGACTTGCGGATCGCGCCGTCGAGACGTTCAGGCTGGATGTTGGTCTCGACGAAGCGGATCATGTCTGCGGCCGATGACTTTACGCCATAGGCCTCCGCGTCGAACGTACCGGCAGTGACGCGAATTGGCTTGTCGGCCTTGCCGTAGCCCCAGGCGTAGCTGCCCATCTGGCTATCGGGAACGCGGACATAGCTGTGCTTCAGGCCGAGCTTGGGAAAGATCTCGCTTTCGAGAACCGCGCTGAAGCTGCCGCCCATCGCTAAAGCCGCGGTGTGGCCGAAGAGGCCGATGCTCGGGTTGGAATAGCGACGCTTCTTGCCGGGCTTGGCCTCCGGTTTCCATGTGCTGAAATAGCCGACCATGTCGGCGTTGCTCTTGACCGCATCGGGAAACTGCAACGGCAGTCCGCCAGCCGTATAGGTGGCAAGATGCAGGAGGGTCGCCTTGTCGATCGGCGTGCCCGCAAAGGCCGGGATGTACTTGCCGGGATGATCGTCGAAGGAGAGCTTGCCGGTGACCTGCGCATAGGACGCCAGTGTCGCGGCGAAGGCCTTGCTGATCGAGCCCAGTTCAAACAGCGTATTCTCGGTAACCGGTGCGTTCGTTTCCTTGGAAGCGACGCCGTAGTTCAGGAAATAGTGCCGGCCTTCAACGGTGACGGCGACGGCCATGCCCGGCACCTTGTGTTCGCGCATGATGGGGCGGATCGCCTTGTCCACGGCAGCGGCAATCTGCGCCCGCTCGCCACCTTCGGCAAAGGCGCTGGACGCCAGGGTCGCAAGGATTGCAGTAGAAAGACCTAATTTAATTGTCGCCATTCTATCCATTCGATGTGTTCTCTCTCGATATGCTGTCGGTGGCGCGGCGTGGGAGGGCCGCCGGCCACGGTCGGAGATGCTGTGTCGGGTCCGAGCTGGCGCTTTGCCGGCCCATGTCCCGCCAGGCCACGGAGACCCTGCAAGAAGTGCCCAACAGGACGGCAAAGAGCTAGACCGCCCGGCCCGACGGCACAAATGACGATATTTCGAGGGAGACCCTAGAAAATCTAAGGTGAGATGTCGCCGCGCGGGAGACGATTCCAGAGGCCGAAAGGGCGGCGGGGAGGGGCGCCGGCGCCGTGCGCTCTACAAAATCACGCTGTCCGTTGTCATCGGGGGTTCTCGGGCGTAGTATTCGCCGGCAGTTCAAGGCCCTGTTGTTGCCAGACTGCATGTCTAATATGTCTAATCCGCGAGCTGCTTCTGATCCAACAGAAGAGTCTCCCCCGATTCCGGGAGAATATTCGGAAGCTTATTTACATCCGACGCCACTCAATGGCGCCTCCGCCGATCTCTATTGCAATCAGACGGCCATATTGGAGGATAAGATGAGCAAGCAGACCATAACTATCGTTCTTGCCGGCGCCCTAGCCTTATCGGGGTGCCAATCGGCCTATATGTCCAAGAGCGGTTCGACCGGCAACGAATTCGGCTGCATTGCCGGAACCGTTGGTGGGGCCATTGTCGGCGGCCTGATCGGCTCGACCATTGGTTCAGGCACCGGTCAGCTATGGGCCGTTGGTGGTGGAGCGACACTCGGCGCTGCTGCCGGCAACGCGCTGACATGCCGCTATTATTGATCGAGGAACAGAGCAGAATGAAGAAAATCGTTCTTATGAGCGTGCTTGCGCTCGGCCAGATCACACCGGCGATCGCGCAGCAAGCTGCGACGATGAACCAGGGACAGATGAGCGCGCTCGACAGCGACAAGGACGGCGCGGTCGAGCGGTCCGAGTACGAGGCCTTCATGGCGGGCGCCTTCGACAATCTCGACAAGAACAAGGACGGAAATCTTACGTCCGACGAGACGAAGCAGGCGCTGAACGCTCAGCAGTTTGCCGCCACGGATACCAACAGCGACGGCAAGATCAGCCGGAACGAGTTTCTTGATCGGGTGATGGCGGATTTCAAGACCGCGGATCGAAGCGGCGACGGCAGCCTGAAATGATGCTCGGAGCCAATGCCGACCGCCCTTGATCCCGGTCGTTCGCGGCTGGCGGGCACGGGCTTCGGCCCGGCTCTCGCGCAAGCAAAGACGGCGTGCGCGCACGCACGTCCTCATTTTCCGGTTGCAATTGCCGGGCGTTCTGTTTCTCATGTCTAAAATTCACCGGCAGCTGGCCAGCTGGCTGCCGGTGCTCATGCCGCTCTTCCTGATTGTCCCATTCGGCTTTCTGACAAGCGACCAGGTTCTCCACGCAAGCGTGCGGAAGGGGACGTCGATGACAGCGAATGGGAATTCTCGCGATTGCCCCGCCGGCCGCGTATGGCCGGCGCCGTGACGTCCAAGCCGGGGGATCTCCCGGGCTCGTTTGTTGATCGTTGTGCCTGGATAGGAGAGACCATGTTCGACCGACCTCGTTCTTTGCGTGCGCCAACGGTGGCGTTGCTTGCCTTGCTGACGGGTTCGTTTGCGGTGGGCACTGCGCTGGCGCAGGAGCAGGCCGCCGCCCAGGCGGCGACCGAAGAGGCGCCGCAACCGCTCAGCGAAGATGAGCTCGAGGTCCTCGTCGCGCGCATTGCGCTCTACCCCGACGAACTCGTCGCACTCGTGACCTCTGCCTCGCTCTACCCGCTGCAGATCGTCGAGGCCGAGCGCTTCCTCGAGGTTTCGCAGACCAAGAAGGACATGAAGCCGAAGGACAGCTGGGACGGCAGCATCGTCTCGCTGCTGAATTATCCTCAGATCGTCAAGATGATGAGCGACGACCTCGACTGGACCCAGTCGCTCAGCGACGCGCTAGCCTATCAGCAGAAGGACGTGCTCGTCGCCATCCAGCAATTGCGCGACAAGGCCGTCGCCGACGGCGTCATCAAGTCGGACGACAAGGTGGTGGTGAAGCAGGAAAACGACAACGTCGTGATCCAGGCCGCCAATCCGGAGAAAATCTACGTCCCCCAATACGAGCCGCAGATGCTCTATGATCCAGGCTATCAGCCGGCCCCGATCGCCTATTATCCCGAGCCCTATCCGAACTATTACTATCCGACGGCGACCTTCTTTGCCGGCGTGGTCACGGGTGCTGCCTTTGCCGCGGTCGTCGACTGGGACGACTGGGGCGTCTGGGGCGGGCGCTGGAACGGCGGCGATGTCGATATCGACTGCAACAATTGCTTCAACAACATCAACGGCAAGGTGAAATTCAACGACGTCGACTGGAAAAATGTCGACCGCAGCAAGATCAGCTTCGACAAGAACCAGTTCGCCAAGATCGATCGCACCTCCATGGAGCGGGACTTCAAGTCCGCGAAAGGCAACAACATCGCCAACCGGGCGAAGGTGGCCCGCACCAACGAGATCGGCGCGGCGGCAAATAGATCCGGTAGCCGGATCTCGGTCGACGATGTCCGCAAGAGCAAGGTCGAGGCGCGCCAGCGGGAAAATCTCGGGCGAACCAACGCAGCTCCTGGCGACCGCAAACCGGGCAACCAGGTCAAGCAGAGGCCTCAGGGCGACAAGATCGGCAATGCCAAGCCGGCGGCCCGGGCCGATCGCCAGGTCGCCAAGCCGAAGCCGGGCGGCAAGATCGATCGTGGCGGTGGCGGAAAACCATCCGCCCTTGGTCAGGTCCAGAGCGGACGGGTGACCAAGATGCAGTCGGACCGCGGCCGCCAGGCGCTTGGTGGCGGCCAGCGCGGCGGTGGCCAGCCGCACCGTGAGATCAGGCGTGGTGGTGGCGGCGGCGGCGGACGGCACCGGTAACTCAAGGGAGGAGAACGAAAATGACCAAGCGCGTACATAATCTGCTCCTGTCTTCCTTTGCAGCCGCCGTGCTCGCCAGCGGCTCGGCGACGGTCGCTTCTGCGCAGGATCCCGCGGCGCACACGCCGCTCTCCGACTATGCGGCCGCAAGCGATCCGCCGGCGTTCGACACACCGGAACAGGCAATCGATGCGTTCAAGGCCGCCGTTGGTTCGGGCGATTTCGACAAGCTCGCGAACCTGGTGGGGCTGGATGCGGCCAAGGCCAAGACCAGCGACGGGGTGATGGACGCCTACGCCGATATCCAGGCGGGCGTAAAGAAGAAGGTGGCCGTACAGGACGTCGAAAACCGAAAGGTACTGGAGATCGGCGAAGTGCTCTGGCCCTTCCCGTTCCCGATTGCCAAGGGCGACGACGGAAAATGGGCCTTCGACACCTATACCGGTCTCGAGGAGATCGCCAATCGCCTGGTCGGCCGCAACGAACTCGACACGATCGCGACGGTCCGCGCCTATGTCGAGGCGCAGGAGGAATATGCGCAGGAAGATCATGACGGCGACGGCGTGCTCGAATACGCGCAGAAGCTGATCAGCAGCGAGGGCAAGACCGACGGGCTCTACTGGCCCGCGGGCGAGGGCCAGCCACAGAGCCCTGCGGGTGAAGCGCTCGCCGATGGCGCAGTGCTTGCCAGGGCCCAGGCCGGCAAGGGCTATTTCGGCTATCGCTACCGCGTGCTGACGAGCCAGGGCGACAACATCGCCGGCGGCAAGTTCGACTACATCATCAACGGCAACATGATTGCGGGCTTCGCTCTGGTCGCCTGGCCGGTGAAATATGGCGCAACGGGCGTCCACACCTTCGTCGTCAACCGCAACGGCACCGTCTACCAGGCCGATCTGGGCGACAAGACCGAGAGCGTTGCTGAAGGGATCCGGCAGTTCAATCCCAACGACAACTGGCAGGTCGTGGAGGATTGAGCGCCATGAGCGGAGCGGACCCAGGCGCCAAGGCATCCGGCGGCGACGCGGCGGATGCCGCGCCGGCAGCTCGGCAGGGAAAGATCGCCGAGTACCTCGCGTCCCATGGCGGCCCGTTCTTCGAGCTGCAGGCAAGGCTGAAGCTGTTGCGTGCGAACGCGCTGCAGTCAGGAAAGCGGGCTTTGCTTTTCGTCGCGCTTGCCTGGGGCGTTCCCTTTCTGCTTGGCCTGCCCGACAGCCTGTCGCTCGACCATAGCCAGGGCGCCTATCTGACCGATCCGGGCGTGTGGGCAAAGTTCTTCGTCGCGATTGCCGCTTTTGTGCTGGCCGAACAGCAGGTCGAGCGGGGGCTTCGCATCAAGCTCGGACAGTTTTCGCGCGCGCCGCTCATCGCTCCGACCTCGATGCCATCAGCCGCGCGCGCGATTTCCAACGCGCTGAAACAACGCGATTCCGGGCTGGCGGAAACCGTCTGCCTGGCACTCGCCGCGGTCGCGGCGCTGCTTTCCTTCCTGAACTTCCATACGACAGACGTCTCGTTCTGGGCCGTCGAGCACTCGGCCGAGGGCAACAGGATTACCGCTGCCGGCTGGTGGTCGATCTGCGTCAGCCTACCGCTCTTCGTCTTCCTGTTCCTGCGCGGCGTATGGCGGCACCTCGTCTGGGCGCGACTTTTGCGCAAGATCGCTCAACTGGAGCTTCGCCTCGTCGCCGCCCATCCCGACGGCAAGGGTGGCCTCGGCTTTCTGTCGCAATATCCGAACGCCTACATGTTCTTCGTCTTCGGCATGAGCGCGGCGATCGCGGCAGCGGTCATGAAGCACCTGCTGCAGGAGACGCTGTCGATGACGACGTTCAGCATGATCATGAGCGGGTGGCTGGCGATCGTGATCGCCTTCTTCGCCTATCCGTTATCGGCCTTCTCCAAGCCGCTGGCACGGCTGAAGGAAACCGGGCTGCTGATGTTCGGCGTGCAGGCGACCCGCTTCCAGCGCGCAGCAGAGCGCAAGGTGCTCGGCCGCAACGTGGCAGCCGACGCGACCGAGGAACCCGACGACGACGTGGCCGACCCCGGCAAACTGTTCGACGCGACCAAGAAGCTTTCGACCATGCTCATCAGCCGCGACGCCGTCGTGCCGGTCGCTGCCGCCGCTCTCATTCCCTTCGCCGTCGCAGGCGCGACAAGGCTGCCTTACAAGGAAGTGTTTTCGGTGCTGAAGAAGCTGTTGCTGCTGTGACGAGCGTCGCTTCGTCGGGGAGGCCGTACCCCGATCAGGCTCGGCCTGTCTGTTTGGGCCCGTTGTGGTGAGGTTCGAAACAGAAAATCCGGCTTTCCGTGGTCCAGGATAGGGAAGCGTCTTGACCTCAACTTAAGTTGAGGTCTTATGAACTTGTCCGATAGAGCCAATTGCCATGTGACGGATCGGACTTCATGCACATCTCCAGATTAATTCTGCCGGCATCGGACGTCGCCAATAGTGCTGCCTACTTTCGCGATGTCCTCGAACTGCCGACGGCCGGGAACTCCATCCAGGTGGGCTGGAGCGAAATCCAGCTGATCCCGGCCGCTGAGGGAGCGCCACACGGCGTGCACCTGGCCTTCAACATCCCCTTTGCGCGTTTTGACATGGCCGTCGCTTGGTTGGAGGGGCGGACATTGCTCCAAAAGGAGCCGGGTGGAGAAGCGTGCTTTGCCCTTGAAGGAGATTGGCAATCAAGGTCGATCTACTTCGACGGCCCCGACAATGCCGTGCTCGAATTGATCGGCCGCCGCAGGCTGATCCATCCCGCGGACAAGCGACCGTTCAGCGGCGCTGACCTGTCCTGCCTGAGCGAGGTCGGCGTTCCCTCCGATGATGTCGAGGGCATGGTGGCCGAGGCGGCCTGGACGTTTGGTGTCGGAACGGTCGGGCCAGCCTCGTCCAGCTTTGCCGCGATCGGCAATGATGAAGGCATGCTAATTGCCGTCGACCCGAACCGGCCGTGGTTTCCGCAAAAGCGTCAACGACCGGGTGCCAATGGACTGGAGATTTGGGTGACCGACGTGAAGTCACCTGGAACCGTGTCTGATGCCAAGCACGGCTGGAAAGTCCGAGCGAGATAGGGCAATCTCGGCGATCGTTTGTCCGACGACAGAGTGGTACTTTCGCCGTTGGCGATCGTGCTTTTCTTTTCAAGGAGGAATGGTGCCGCTTACGTGACTCGAACACGTGACCCCATCATTACGAATGATGTGCTCTACCGACTGAGCTAAAGCGGCCCGGAGGCAGTTCCGCGGAAGCCCGCGGAACGAATGTGAGGCGCTGATAAACGCAAAGCGCCGAGATTTCAAGCCATCAGTTGCGAGAACTTGAAAATTCCTTGTTGGCTGTCGCTGCGGGTGCGGAGTGCAGGCCGAGGCGGGTGCGCGCTGCATCGTATTCGCGCTCGAGCCGGTCGACCATGCGGGCGACGGATGTCACTTCCTTGACCGCGCCGATGCCCTGGCCGCATCCCCAGATGTCCTTCCAGGCCTTGGCGCCGTCGGTCGCAGCGCCGAAATCCATTTTCGACGGGTCGGCTTCGGGCAGATTGTCCGGATCCATGCCGGCGGCCGAGATCGAGGGCTTCAGGTAGTTGCCGTGGATGCCGGTGAAGTAATTGGAGTAGACGATGTCTGCGGCGTTGCTGTCGACGATCATCTGCTTGTAGGCGTCGCTGGCGCACGCTTCCTCCGTTGCGATGAAGGGCGAGCCGATATAGGCCATGTCAGCGCCCATCGCCTGGGCCGCCAGAATGGCGCCGCCGGTAGCGATCGCGCCCGAGAGAAGCAGCGGCCCGTCGAACCAGGAGCGGATTTCCTGGACAAGCGCAAACGGGGAAAGCGTGCCAGCATGGCCGCCGGCGCCGGCGGCCACCGCGATCAGGCCGTCGGCGCCCTTGCGGATCGCCGAATTGGCGTGACGGTTGTTGATGACGTCGTGAAGCACGATGCCGCCATAGGAATGGATGGCCGCATTAACCTCGGGCACGGCGCCGAGCGAGGAGATGACGACCGGCACCTTATATTTGATGCAGAGCATCAGGTCCTGCTCAAGCCGCGCATTGGATTTGTGCACGATCTGGTTGACGGCAAAGGGGGCGGCCCGCCGGCCGGGATTCTTGGCGTCGTGGTCGGCAAGCGTCTCGGTGATCTCGGCCAGCCATTCGTCGAGCTGCGATTGCGGGCGAGCGTTCAGCGCCGGGAAGGCGCCGATCACGCCAGCCTTGCACTGCGCGATCGTCAGCTTCGGATTGGAAATGATGAACAGGGGGGCGCCGACAACTGGCAGTCTCGTCGTTCCGGAAAGAATTGGCGGAAGCGGCATCGGTTTCTCCATCCCTCGGTAAGGCGCGCCAAATTTTTGACGTTTGCGTAAACGTCAAAATAGATAGCAGCAAGTTTGCCGCTTGCAAAGGGCGGTTTGGCCGCGATGTCGCCGCCTCTTTTTTCGCACCGGCGCCGTGAAGGAAAGCGTTTTCCCCGGCCTTGGCCGGTCGCGCCCGTCGCCGGACTTGCGGATTCTGGCAGCAGCGGTTACGCAATTGTTAACAAAACCAACGGCGTGCCTCCAGATTTAACCCTTATGCCCTTGCGGTTGGATCGAGAGCGGTGGTCAACCGCGGCGCGCCGGCAGGTCCAAAGCCCTGCCTACACAGAAGGACTTGATGTGAGCGGACTTGAGACTGCAATCAGAAATGCCCTTGAGCGCTCCGATCGCGCCAATGCGGAAACGCGGGCGCGCATTTATCAATCTGCCCGTCAGGCGCTCGAAACCGGGTTGCAGAAACAGGGGATCGAGGACGGCAACGTCATCGCCCAGCAGCGCCATCGGCTCGAAGCCGTCATTCATGCGATCGAAACGGAAGAGAGAGCGGCACTGAGGACGCGACAACCGGCACCTCCGGTGGTCAGCCTCGACGATGCCGCGCGGGCGCGCGGGCCGGCACAGCCACGGGTCGAGCCGCAAGTCCGGTCACCGACGCAGGCCCAACCCCAACCTCAGACCCAGGCTCCACCTCAGAGCCAGCCACAGGCCCCGGCGGCCGGTCGTCGGGAACCCGGTTTTGCCGGCGACGCGCCGCGCCAGGCGGCGAGCGATGGCGGTCTCGGTGGTCTGCGTGCCGATCGCGACGGTCCGGTGGTATCGACGCGTGCAGCCGCCGAGAGCACGGCAGATGGTGGCGAAACTGCGAGCATCGCGCCCACGGTCCGCGGAGATACGCGCAAACGCCGGCGCAAGCGCAGCCGCTTTCTGTCCTTCACCATGGTCGTCGTCACGCTTGCCGCCGCAGCAGGGGCCGCGGCCTGGTGGGTGCAGACCAATGACCTGCTGAAATCTGCCGCCGAGCGCGACACGAATGTTGCCAATCCCCCGGCATCGGTTGCGTCGGAAGACTTCGATGGCGCGGCGGGATTGCGGACACTCGGCGCGCAGCAGGGCTTTACCGGCGATTGGGTCGAGGTCTTCACGCCCAAGGAAACCGGCGCGATCGCACCCGGAGCGCAGGCAAAGGTCGAGCCGGTGGACGACGAAGGTGGGCGACGCGTGCAGCTGACATCGGCGGTCGCCGACGCGGAAGGGGATATTACCATCGAAATCCCGGCCTCGGTCCTGGCGGAACTCTCCGGCAAGACGTCGACGCTGGCGTTGACCGTGCAGGCCGAGCCCGGCAAGACCACGGAGTTCGCGGTCGAGTGCAATTTCTCCTCGCTCGGCGAATGTGGGCGCCATCGCTTTACCGTGCATGACGAGCGGCTCGACATGCTTTTCAAGATCACCTTCGACCGTAGCCTGGCGCCGAGCTCGCCGGGCCAGATCGTGATCAACAGCGATATCAGCGGTGAGGGCAAGAGCCTCAGCCTCTACGCCATCCGCGTCCTGCCGGGGCAATAAGGCTGGTCGCCAAGGCTTTCCGAGGTGGGGCGGCGGGAAAACCTGCCGGCCCCATCGGCGTCATCGGTTTTGACAGGGCAGGCGTCTATTTCAGGAAACCGGGGCCGGATCCGATGATCTTGTCATCGACCTCGCCGATCGCGCCCTTGTCCTTGCCCTCGTAATCGAGCGAGGAAAGGATGTGGCGGATCAGGTTGAGCCGGGCTCGCCGCTTGTCGTTGCCGCGTACCACCGTCCAGGGTGCATGGTCCGTGTGGGTCTCCTTCAGCATCTCGTCGCGCTTGGCGGTATAATCGTCCCATTTGTTGAGCGCCGCGATGTCCATCGGCGACAGCTTCCAGATCTTCAGTGGGTCGTGGCGGCGATCGTGGAAGCGTTTCAGCTGCATCTCGCGGCCGATGTTGATCCAGAATTTGAAGAACTGGATGCCCTCATGCACGATCATCTTCTCGAAGCGGGGAGCCTGCTTCAGGAACTGCTTATGCTCTTCGGGCGTGCAGAAGCCCATGACCGGTTCGACGCCGGCGCGGTTGTACCAGGAGCGGTCGAACAGCACGAATTCGCCGGCCGTCGGCATGGTCGCGACGTAGCGCTGGAAATACCATTGCCCGCGTTCGGTTTCGGTCGGTTTGGTCAGAGCGACGACACGCGCCCAGCGAGGGTTGAGGTTGTCCATAGTCGCATGGATCGCACCGCCCTTGCCGGCGGCGTCCCGGCCCTCGAACAACGCCATCATGCGCTTGCCTGTCTTCTGCTGCCAGAGCTGAACCTTGACCAGTTCGACCTGCAGCTTTTCCAGCGTTTCCAGATATTCGTCGTCGTCGAGCTTCTTCTTGTAGGGGTAGTCGTCGGAGGAAAATGCCGCGTCGTCGATCCACTTCGGCAACTCGGGATTGTCGATGTCGAAAACGCGACTCTTGCCGCCGATTTCGAGTTCCACCGCGCGGTTCTCCGCCTTGTCCGCCGTATCCGTCGCTGCCATCGGTTCGCCCTTTCGGCTTGGCGCACGGGCCCGAAAACCGGCTTCGATCATCGGAAGGATCATGCGCGTTTTCAAACTTTCGGGCCTGCGCCTGTCATCGGATAAACAAGGCGCTCGCGACCCGATTTCGTTGGAGGAGGCCATAATTGCGTTGCGGATTCAAGCCGGTCGTGAAAATCATGTCATGAAGGATCGCTATTCCTCGACCATTTTGGTCCGGGAGGAAAAGAAAGTGATTCATGAGGATGTCGAGGTGGACGGTTCGAAGGCGTTCTGGCGGAACCTGGTTCCGCGGCTGAAAGCAGAGCGCTGGCTGCTGGGGCTCACCGTGCTCCTGGCGATCCTTGCGACCGTCGCGGGTATTCATTTCCTCATTGTCCTGCCCTTCTGGATCGTTCTCGTCGCCGCGTTGCTCAACCGTAGCGCGCCAACCTCGGTTATTCTGAGCCCGGCCAAGGCGGTGGTCGCTGCCGGCCCGGCGAGCGACCCGCTGGTGCCCGCGCTGAACGCGCTCGACATGCCGGTTCTGGTGATTGCCGCCGACGAGACGGTGGTGTTCCAGAACATCGCTGCCGAGAAGGCCTTTGGCACCATCCCGCCAAACACCTATCTTGCAGCAAGGGTGCGTTCGCCCGGCATCCTCGACATGGTCCGCGAGACGATGGCGACCGGCAAGGCGAACCAGATCGAGCATAACGAGCAGTTGCCGTCCGACGCCGTTTATGTGGTGCGGGTCGCTCCGGCTGAAATTCCGGGCGACGGGCCGGTCAAGCGGATCTTCCTGTTGACCTATCGCGACATCTCTCAGGCGCGCCGCATCGACCGCATGCGCTCGGACTTCGTCGCCAATGCCAGCCACGAGCTGCGCACGCCGCTAGCCTCCTTGCGCGGCTTCATCGAGACGCTCCAGGGTCCGGCGCGCAACGATCTGAAGGCGCAGGAAAAGTTCTTCGGCATCATGCACGAGCAGGCGACGCGCATGAGCCGGCTTGTCGACGATCTGCTGTCGCTGTCGCGGCTGGAGTTGCGCTCGCATATCGCCCCCGATGACCCCGTCGATCTGGCGCCGCTGCTCGGGCATGTCCGCGACAGCCTGCTGCCGCTGGCGAAGGATCTGGATGTCACCGTCTCGCTCGTGGTGCCGGACAAGCCCGTGGTCGTCCGCGGCGAACGCGACGAACTCATCGAGGTCTTCGAGAACCTGATCGAGAATGCGTGCAAGTACGGCCAGGAAGGCAAGAAGGTGGACGTAATCCTGCATGGCGGCGAGGGAGGCGAGGCCGAAGTCGTCGTGAAGGACTATGGCCCGGGCATTCCGGCCGAGCATGTGCCGCGCATCACCGAGCGGTTTTACCGGGTCAATGTCGAGGCCAGCCGCTCGAAGAAGGGCACCGGCCTGGGCCTTGCCATCGCCAAGCACATTCTCACGCGGCATCGTGCCCGGCTCCTCATCCATTCAGAGGTCGGCAAAGGCACGACCTTTACGGTCCGCTTCTGACATATTGGCGCGGGAAAACCCGGGGGTGTTCATTTTTCATTAGCATTTTCAATGACATGAGCTGTCATAAATGTTTCGTCGAACTGACATAAAAGGTGTGGCCATCGGCAGCTAGTTAGGGGCAGCCGATAAGACGGCGAAGAGCGCTGCAACGCTTGGCGCACACCAACACAAGCCCATTCCGGGAGAACTTTTATGAAAGCTCTTAAACTCACTGTCGCGGCGCTGGTCGCTTCGGCCGCATTTGCCGGCGCAGCCGCCGCTCGCGATCAGGTTCAGGTCGCTGGCTCCTCGACCGTTCTTCCCTACGCCAAAATCGTCGCCGAGACGTTCGGCGAGACGTTCCCCGACTTCAAGACCCCGGTGGTCGAATCCGGCGGCTCCTCCGCTGGCCTGAAGGAATTCTGCAAGGGCGTCGGCCCTGATACCATCGACATCGCCAACTCCTCGCGCAAGATCAAGGACAGCGAAGTCGAGGCCTGCAAGGCCGCTGGCGTCACCGAAATCCAGGAAGTGAAGATCGGTTATGACGGCATCGTCTTTGCGACCGACGCCGGCAATGCCGACCTCGCCCTGAAGCCGGAAGACCTCTACAAGGCGCTCGCTGCTGAAGTCGTCGTCGACGGCAAGATCGTCGCCAACCCCTACAAGAAGTGGTCCGAAGTCAACGCCGCCCTGCCGGCCGTCGAAATCGCCGCTTACATCCCGGGCGAAAAGCACGGCACCCGCGAAGTCTTCGAAGAGAAGATCCTCGCTGCAGGCTGCAAGAACGCTGGCGCCGTTGACGTGATCAAGGCTGCCGTTGCCGATGAAAAGCAGCAGCACAGCAAGTGCGTCGCAGTCCGCAAGGACGGCCTGGCTGTCGACATCGACGGCGACTACACCGAAACGCTCGCCCGTATCGCTGCCAACAAGAACGGCATCGGCGTGTTCGGCCTGTCATTCTACGAAAACAACGCCGACAAGCTGAAGGTCGCGACCGTCAACGGCATCGTACCGTCGACCGAAACGATCGCTTCCGGCGAGTACCCGGTTTCCCGCCCGCTGTACTTCTACGTCAAGAAGGCACATCTCGGCGTTATCCCGGGCCTCAAGGAATATGTTGAGTTCTTCCTCGACGACCAGATGATCGGCCCGGAAAGCCCGCTCGCCGAATACGGCCTCGTTGCCGCTCCGGACGCTGAGCGCGAAGAAATCCGCAAGGCTTTCTCTGCCGGCAACATGCTCTGATAATGACAAGCCCCGGCGCGATGTCTTCGCGCCGGGGCATGCCTTCATTCGATTTGCCGGCACCCATGACGGGCGATGCCGGGGAGACGTGCGGATGAGTACTTCGCTCCTTCTTTTGCTCATTATTGTTATTGGTTTCATTGCTTATTTTGCAGGCCGCGCCCGTTCGCTGGCGCAGTCCGGCGGCAAGCTCTCCAACCTGCATTCACTGCCGGGCTATCACGGTAGCTACGTCGCCATCTGGGCGATGCTTCCGGCCGCACTCGTTCTCGGCACCTGGCTGTTCGCCGCTCCCGTCTATATCGACGGAAGCACGCGCGCGGCCCTGCCGGATACCGTCCAGAGCCAGGGCCCTGCCGCCGTGCAGCTCGCGCTCGGTCAGGTCAAATCCGTTGCCGGTGGCCTTCTGCGCCTGAGCGGCGAGGAACTCGCAGCCCTTGAGAGCGGCTCCGCCAATCTTCGCGCGACGCTCGCGTCCAAGGGCGTTGCCCTTGCTGGCGAAGGCGATCCCTACATGGTCACCGTCGCCAAGCACTTCAACGCGATGACCGCGACCAACCGCTGGCTGATGACGGTCGCCGTTCTGCTGATCGCGATTGCCGGCGGCGTCTACGCCATCCGCAACGTCGCGACCCGCTTCCGCGCCCGCAACCAGGTCGAGCGGGTCATTCTCGGCTCACTGATCGTCGCGTCCTCCATCGCCATCCTGACGACGGTCGGCATCGTCGCCTCGATGCTGTCGGAAGCCGGACGCTTCTTCACCATGGTCTCGCCGTTCGAGTTCTTCTTCGGCACGGTCTGGGATCCGCGGTTTGCCGCTGCCGGCAGCGGCGGCGCTTCGGGCCAGTTCGGCCTCATCCCGCTTCTTGCCGGCACGCTCTACATCGCCTTCGTCGCCATGCTGTTTGCGGTGCCGATCGGCCTCTTCGCGGCGATCTACATGGCGGAATATGCAAGCCCGCGCCTGCGTTCGACCGCAAAGCCGCTGCTCGAAGTGCTCGCCGGCATCCCGACCATCGTCTACGGTTTCTTTGCGCTGGTGACCGTTGGCCCGTTCCTGCGTGACATCTCCGCCCAGATGAACGGTCTCATGACCGGCAACTACCAGAACTTCATCCAGGCACAGAGCGTTCTGACGGCGGGCATCGTCATGGGCATCATGCTGATCCCATTCGTGTCGTCGCTGTCGGACGACATCATCACCCAGGTGCCGCGGGCACTGCGTGACGGCTCGCTCGGCCTTGGCGCCACCCGCTCGGAGACGGTCAAGAAGGTCATCCTCCCGGCAGCCCTCCCGGGCATCGTCGGCGCGCTGCTGCTCACCGCCTCGCGCGCCGTCGGCGAGACCATGATCGTGGTGCTGGCAGCCGGTGTGGCGGCCCGCATGCAGATCAATCCCTTCGAGCCGATGACGACGGTGACCGTTAAGATCGTCAACCAGCTGACAGGTGACCTCGAGTTCACCTCGCCGCAGACGCTGGTGGCCTTCGCACTGGGCATCACGCTCTTCGTCATCACGCTCGGCCTCAACATTTACGCGCTCTACATCGTGCGCAAATACCGGGAACAGTACGAATGACCGACATCGCTTCCCCGACCGTCCGGATCTCCGCCCGTCCCGCATCCGCCAAGCGCGATATCGGCATCAAGCGTCGCTATGCTGCCGAACGCCGGTTCCGCTTCTACGGCATGGCCGCGATCAGCACCGGTCTCTTCTTCCTGGCATTGCTGTTGTGGACCGTCTTTTCCAACGGCTACACCGCATTCCAGCAGACGACGATTACGCTGCCGATCGAATTCACCGAAAAGGTCATCGACCCCAAAGGCGAACGCGCGACCGACGGCAAGGTGCTGATGACCGCCAACTATCCGCTGTTGGTGCGCGACGCGCTCGTCAAGCAGCTCGGCATCGACGCCACCAAGCGGCCGCAGGTCAAGCAGGCGACCGACATGGTTTCCGCGAGCTCCCGCACGCTCCTGCGCGACATGGTCGCCGCGGACCCGTCGATCATCGGCAAGACGGTTCCCGTCACGCTGCTGGCCGAGGCCAACATCGACTCCGCCTTCAAGGGCCAGATCGATCTCTCGGTCGATGAGGGCAAGCGCAAGGTCAAGGACCAGCAGGTCACCTGGATGAACGAGCTGGCGAGCGCCGGCATCCTGAAGAAGAGCTTCAACACCGGCATCTTCACCTTTGGCGCCTCCAGCCGTCCCGAAGCGGCAGGCGTCGGCGTCGCGGCCCTCGGTTCGCTCTACATGATGCTGATCGTGCTGGTGCTGTCGCTTCCGATCGGCGTCGCCGCCTCGATCTACCTCGAGGAGTTTGCGCCGAAGAACCGGCTGACCGACCTGATCGAGGTCAACATCAACAACCTCGCGGCCGTTCCGTCGATCGTCTACGGCCTCCTGGGTCTCGCCGTCTTCATCAACTTCGCCGGCATGCCGCGCTCGGCAGCCGTCGTCGGTGGCTTCGTGCTGACGTTGATGACCCTGCCGACGATCATCATCGCCACCCGTGCGGCGTTGAAGGCGGTCCCGCCGTCGATCCGCTCGGCGGCCCTCGGTCTCGGTGCGTCGAAGATGCAGACCATCTTCCACCACGTGCTGCCGCTGGCGATGCCGGGCATCCTGACCGGCACCATCATCGGTCTTGCCCACGCGCTTGGTGAAACCGCGCCGCTGCTCCTGATCGGCATGGTCGCCTTCGTCGTCGATTTTCCCGGTTCGCCTATGGAACCGTCGACGGCACTGCCGGTGCAGATCTACATGTGGGCCAACGAGGCGGAACGCGCCTTCGTCGAGCGCACCTCCGGCGCAATCATCATTCTTCTCATCTTCCTGGTCGTCATGAACCTTGGAGCCATTCTGTTGCGACGTCGCTTTGAGCGCCGCTGGTAGTGAGGTAATTACTATGAACATCATGTCAGAAGCAGCAGTCGAGAAGGCTCTGGATCAGAAAATGAACACCGTGCCCTACAAGATGATCGGCAAGGATGTGTCGGTCTATTACGGCGAGAAGCGTGCGCTTTTCGACGTCAACCTCAACATCCGCGAGAACACGGTCACGGCGCTGATCGGTCCTTCGGGTTGCGGCAAGTCGACCTTCCTGCGCACGCTGAACCGCATGAACGACACGATCGAGAACTGCCGCGTCACCGGCAAGATCACGCTCGACGAGGACGACATCTACGACCCGACGATCGACGTCGTCGAACTGCGCGCCCGCGTCGGCATGGTCTTCCAGAAGCCGAACCCGTTCCCGAAGTCGATCTACGACAACGTCGCCTACGGCCCGCGGATTCACGGACTTGCCCGCACCAAGGCCGACTTTGACGAGGTGGTCGAGACCAGCCTGCAGAAGGCCGGTCTGTGGAACGAGGTAAAGGATCGTCTGCAGGAGCCCGGCACCGGCCTTTCCGGTGGTCAGCAGCAGCGTCTCTGCATCGCGCGTGCCGTCGCCGTGAGCCCGGAAGTCATCCTCATGGACGAGCCGTGCTCGGCTCTCGATCCGATCGCGACGGCCAAGGTCGAGGAACTGATCCACGAGCTGCGCACGAACTTCACGATCGTCATCGTGACCCACTCGATGCAGCAGGCCGCCCGCGTTTCGCAGCGCACCGCCATGTTCCACCTCGGCAATCTCGTCGAGGAGAACGACACCGACAAGATGTTCACCAATCCGGATGACCAGCGCACCCAGGATTACATCATGGGCCGCTTCGGCTGAGGCCGCATAAGGCTGCAACAGTAACTGCAAAGCGCCCGTAAGGATCGACGATCATGTCCATGCATATCATGTCCGCCTATGACGAAGAACTGAAGTACCTGACGCGCCGCATCTCGGAGATGGGCGGCCTCGCCGAACAGATGGTCGCCGAGTCCGTTCGCGCGCTGGTCAACTCCGATCTGGCTCTCGCACAGAAGGTGATCTCGGACGACACCGTCCTCGACGACGCCGAGCGCCAGATCGGTGAGAAGGCGATCGTCACGATCGCCAAGCGTCAGCCGGTCGCCGCCGACCTGCGTGAGATCATGGGGTCGATCCGCATCGCCTCCGATCTGGAACGCGTCGGCGACCTCGGCAAGAACACCGCCAAGCGCGTGATCGCGGTCGCCGGCTCCGGCATTCCGCGCAAGCTCGCCCGTGGCCTCGAGCATCTGGCAGAGCTCGCTCTCGTCCAGCTCAAGGAAGTGCTCGACGTCTACGCCTCGCGCTCGCCGGAAAAGGCCAACAGCATCCGCGAGCGTGACGAAGAGATCGACGCGATCTACACCTCGCTGTTCCGTGAGCTCTTGACCTACATGATGGAAGATCCGCGCAACATCACGCCCTGCACGCATCTTCTGTTCTGCGCCAAGAACATCGAGCGCATCGGCGACCACGCGACCAATATCGCTGAGACGATCTATTACATGGCGACGGGTGCTCAGCCGGAAGGCGAGCGTCCGAAGGATGACACCACGTCGACGCTGGGCTCGGTCAACGACTGAGCGCCAAGCGCGCCGTAAGCATGCATGCCCTTTGAAATCTGATCCGGTCGCGGCTTCGGTCGCGGCCCCGAATTCCTGTATCTGAAGCATGCGGTTTTCGCCCCGCCTTTGAAAACGGCGGATGTGCTCCAGATTTAGAGTGTCTGAGCGCCGGCCGGGCCGATGAGCCCAAAGGCCGCCCGCGGTAAGGAGACGTTACCTGATGTTGCCAAAAATCGCCGTAGTCGAAGACGAAGAGGCGCTGAGCGTTCTGCTGCGTTACAATCTGGAAGCCGAGGGCTTCGACGTCGATACGATCCTGCGGGGCGACGAGGCGGAGATCCGGCTTCAGGAGCGGCTGCCCGACCTGCTTATCCTCGACTGGATGCTGCCCGGTGTTTCCGGCATTGAACTTTGCCGTCGGCTGCGCCAGCGTCCGGAGACCGAACGTCTGCCGATCATCATGCTGACGGCGCGAGGCGAGGAAAGCGAGCGCGTCCGGGGTCTGGCGACGGGTGCCGACGACTACGTGGTCAAGCCCTTCTCGACGCCGGAGCTGATGGCGCGCGTCAAGGCGATGCTGCGCCGGGCAAAGCCCGAGGTGCTCTCGACGCTGCTTCGCTGCGGCGACATCGAACTCGACCGCGAGACCCACCGCGTTCATCGCCGCAGCCGCGAAGTGCGCCTCGGCCCGACCGAGTTCCGTCTTCTGGAGTTCCTCATGTCCTCGCCGGGCCGCGTCTTCTCTCGCTCGCAGCTTCTGGATGGCGTCTGGGGGCATGACATCTATGTCGACGAGCGCACCGTCGACGTGCATGTCGGTCGTCTGCGCAAGGCTCTGAACTTCTCGAACATGCCCGACGTCATCCGCACCGTTCGCGGCGCCGGCTATTCGCTCGAAAGCTGAGCGGTCTGAAAGTCGCCAACAAAAAAAGGGGCCGATCGGCCCCTTCCTTTATCAATGCGGTCCAGCTTCTTAGCGAGCCCTGCGGCGCTCCCCCGACGGCTGGTAGGCCAGCCGAGCATGGAAGGTGCAGTAAGGCGAGGCTTCCGGGGAATCGTTGCCGCAGAAGTGAAACTCTTCCTTCAGCGGGTCGCCGATCGGCCACTTGCAGGTGCGCTCGGTGAGCTGGGTCAGCTCGAGGCGGCGCGACATCGGCACGACAACGTCGGTGCGGGTGCTGAAATCCTGCTCGGCAACGAGATCGACTTCGATTTCTTCCTTGAGAACGACAGCGCCGGCCGCGCGTGCAACCGGGCGGGTCGAAACGCGCGAAGCGTAGTTCGGTGCGCGCGGTGCCGAAGTCGGGCGCTTCGGACGGGCTGCCGTCGTGGTGCTGCCGCCGGCCTTGGCGCGACCTGGCAGGCTCAGGCGGTGAACCTTGCCGATGACAGCGTTACGGCTGACGCCGCCGAGCTGTGCCGCGATCTGGCTTGCGCTCAGGCCCTCGGACCAAAGCTTCTTCAGTTTCTCCACCCGCTCGTCAGTCCAGTTCATTTCTGCACTCTCCGTTCTCAGCGTTGGGGATGGCAGAATCCCTCACCGCACCCCGGCTAAACCCCGGGGTTGCAAACGCGATAACTCTTTTGGTGACTAGGTCCGCCGCATGCGTCTAGTAATTGAATGTTAACGTACTGACCGCTGGACTCTGTGGCAAGAGTCCCGGGAATCAGGCCGAATCGATTTCGTAGTTTTCCCCAACTTGCTCGGCCAGCGTTGCATTTTTGCAAGCCCTCCCGGACGATTTTTCTGCTGCCAGGAATCGACCCTTGATGTTGCGCTGCAAGGCTTGGTTTTGTTGACATTGCAGCGCGAAATGGGAATAGTGCCTGCGCCGCCGAAAGGCGGCATTTTTGATTTTTATCGGCCCGCGTGAGGCGCGGGATCGATGTCGATCTGGAGTGAAGGAGAGCCTCGCATGACTGCAACCACGCCGCTTTATGATACCTACATGCGCGCGCCGTTGCGTTTCGAGCGAGGAGAGGGCGCCTGGCTGATCGCCGAAGACGGCACGCGTTATCTCGATTTCGGTGCCGGCGTTGCCGTGAACTCGCTCGGCCACGCGCACCCGCACCTGGTCGAAGCGCTGAAGGCGCAGGCCGACAAGGTCTGGCACCTGTCCAACCTTTATGAAATTGCGGGCCAGGAAAGCCTCGGCCGCCGGCTGACGGCGGTGACCTTTGCCGACAAGGTCTTCTTCACCAATTCGGGCGCGGAAGCGCTGGAATGCGCCATCAAGACGGCACGGCGTTACCACTTCTCCAAGGGCCACCCGGAGAAGTTCCACGTCATCACCTTCGAAGGCGCCTTCCACGGCCGCACGATCGCGACGATCGCCGCCGGTGGTCAGCAGAAATACATCGAAGGTTTCGGGCCGAAGGCGCCGGGCTTCTACCAGGTTCCGTTCGGCGACATCGCCGCGGTCAAGAATGCGATCACCGAGGAAACCGCAGCGATCCTGATCGAGCCGATCCAGGGCGAGGGCGGCATCCGTCCGGCGACCAAGGAATTCATGCAGGAACTGCGCGCGCTCTGCGACGAGTTCGGCCTGCTTTTGATCCTCGACGAGGTCCAGACCGGCGTCGGCCGTACCGGCAAGCTGTTTGCCCATGAATGGGCGGATATCCGTCCGGATATCATGGCGGTCGCCAAGGGTATCGGCGGTGGCTTCCCGTTCGGCGCCTGCCTCGCGACTGAGGAAGCCGCATCTGGTATGGTGGCGGGCACGCATGGCTCCACATATGGCGGCAACCCGCTGGCCATGGCCGTCGGCAACGCCGTGCTCGACGTCGTTCTGGCCGACGGATTCCTGACGCATGTGCGCGATGTCGCGCTGGTCTTCCGCCAGGGCCTTGCGTCGCTCAAGGACCGCTTCCCTGATGTCATCGAGGACATCCGCGGTGACGGTTTGATGCTGGGCATCAAGGTGAAGGGCCCTTCGGCCGATCTGCTGAAGGAAATCCGCGCCGAAAAGCTCCTGGCCGTGCCGGCGGGCGAAAATGTGCTGCGTCTGCTGCCGCCGCTGACCGTGACGGCGGAAGAGGCGCGCGAGGGGCTCGCACGTATCGAACGCGCCGCCGAGGCGGTTCGCAAGGCAAGCGGCAACGCCGCGGCCTGAAGGTAGCGACCCAGGGACGACTAAGGCGTTAGAATGACCTTCGTGCGGGCACGTCGATAGCGTGCCGCACCAGGGACCGATTTTTCAGACAGGAACCGAGTACGATGGCAGGCACCAGACATTTTCTCGATCTTTCGGCCATGACGGCCGCCGACCTCCGGACGATCATCGACGATGCGCGCGTCCGAAAGGCGGCGACCAAGGCCGGAACTGCCGAGAAGCCGCTCGCCGGCAAGATGCTGGCGATGATCTTCGAAAAGCCCTCCACCCGCACCCGCGTTTCCTTCGATGTCGGCATGCGCCAGCTCGGCGGCGAAACCCTGTTTCTGTCAGGCACCGAAATGCAGCTCGGCCGCGCCGAGACGATCGGCGACACGGCCAAGGTGCTCTCGCGTTACGTCGACGCCATCATGATCCGCACCACCGACCATCGCCGCCTTCTGGAACTGGCCGAGCATGCGACGGTCCCGGTCATCAACGGCCTGACCGACGATACGCACCCCTGCCAGATCATGGCCGATATCCTGACCTTCGAGGAGCATCGCGGTCCGGTAAAGGGCAAGACGATTGCCTGGACCGGCGACGGCAATAACGTGCTGCATTCGCTGATCGAAGGTTCTGCCCGCTTCGGATACCGCATGAACATGGCCGTGCCGCTCGGGTCCGAGCCGCAGGACAAGTTCCTGAACTGGGCGCGCAACAATGGCGGCGAGGTCCTTTTGTGTCATGACGCCGAACAGGCCGTCGCCGACGCCAATTGCGTCGTGACCGACACCTGGATCTCGATGAACCAGGAACATCGCGCCCGCGGGCACAACGTCTTCCAGCCCTACCAGGTCAATGAAGCGCTGATGAAGCGTGCGGCCTCCGATGCGCTGTTCATGCACTGCCTGCCGGCGCACCGCGGCGAAGAGGTCACCGACGAGGTCATCGACGGCCCGCAGTCGGTGGTCTTCGACGAGGCGGAAAACCGGCTGCACGCACAGAAGTCGGTCATTGCCTGGTGCATGGGGCTCGTCTGAGCCGGCTGCCCGGTCGCGCGCGACGGCGGCGAAGAGGCTTCCGTGCGCTCCGCCGAGCGTGCGCCATATAGGGCGTGTTCACCGCACTTGACATTGTCCACGTGCGACACGATTTAGGCGGCATACGGGCGCTCCTGAAAGTAGTGAGCGCGCAACCGTCGAGGTGGTGCGTTGCTATGGCGGCGGCACATACCTGGTGGACAATCCGTTTATCGCGGGATCAACTGAGACAGCGAGCACGTTGCGCGGGGATAGCAATATCTCTGGTGCAGCTTGGTGGCTGAAGGCAAGGAGCAAGACATGACTGACATGACGCCAGGGCTTGGTGAGTTCGACTTTGCCGGTGACGATCACGTCGTGCCTTTCCAGGTGGAAGGCCTCGACGTGCGCGGCCGCGCCGTGCAGCTCGGCCCCATGCTGGACGCAATCCTCGAGCGCCACAACTATCCGCTTCCGGTCGCGCGCCTGGTTGCTGAAACCGTCGTACTCACCGTGTTGCTCGGGACCTCGCTGAAGTTTGAAGGCAAGCTGATCGTCCAGACCCAGGGCGATGGCCCTGTCGATCTGGTGGTCGCTGATTTCTCGACGCCGGATCGCGTGCGCGCCTATGCCCGCTACGATCAGGAAGCGCTTGCCGCTGCCGAAAAGGACGGCCGGACCCTTTCGCACGAGCTGCTCGGAAAGGGCGTGCTCGCCTTCACCATCGACCAGGGCGCCCATACCCAGCGTTACCAGGGGATCGTTGCGCTCGACGGAGCGACGCTGGAAGAAATCGCCGGCGTCTATTTCCGACAGTCGGAGCAGATCCCGACCAAGGTGCGCCTTGGCGTGGCCGAGCTTCTCGATCGCGACGAAAACGGCAAGCCGCGCCATCGCTGGCGCGCCGGCGGCATGGTCGCCCAGTTCCTGCCGGAAGCGCCGGAACGCATGCGCCAGCCCGACCTTTCCGGCGGTGATGGCGATGATGGTGAAAGCGCGTTCGGGGACGACGATCTCTGGGCCGAAGCCAAGGTGATGGTCGAAACGATCGACATGGACGAGTTGACCGATCCGATGGTCGGAACCGAGCGGTTGCTCTATCGCCTGTTCCACGAGCGCGGCGTCCGCGTCTACGAACCGCAGGCGGTCTACGACCGTTGCAGCTGCTCGCGCGAGAAGCTGCAGTCGGTGTTGTCCAATCTGAGCACGGACGACCTCGAAAGCACCATCGACGATGGCGAAGTCAAGGTGACCTGCGAGTTCTGCTCGACGACCTATCGCTTCGAAGCAAGCGAGGTGCGCCCGCAGTAGCGGGCGCTTCCGGTCGACTGGCCGCGATTAAGAGCGACGCTAGTCCGAAGGACGCGCTTCAGTTCAGGGTGCGCACGAGCCCGGGTGAATCGAGCGAGAAGGCGGGGATGGCAACGTTGAAGGTCTCTCCGCCTTCCGATTCCATGCTGTAGTGGCCGAACATGACGCCTGAGGGCGTATCCAGAGGGCATCCGGACGAATACTCATAGGTATCGCCGGGATTGAGCAGCGGCTGCTCGCCGATGACGCCCGGACCGCTGACCTCGTCGACTTGCCCGTTCTCATCGGTAATGTGCCAGTAGCGCGTCATCAACCGCACGGATGCGTCCGAGTGGTTTGAGATGACGATGCGATAGCCCCAGACATAGCGGCCGTCATCGGGATCCGACTGCTCTTCGAGATAGTACGGCTCCACCGTAACTTCTATGTCGCGGGTCAAAGCGCGATACATGGGCATCACCTTGCTTCAGGTCTTTCAGGGTATTCTACAGCAAGATGGTTTCGTCAAGAATAACGGCAAGATTGTGCGATCCCATGATGGGACGGATGGCCGTGCTGACGCGATCGAGCGGGTGAAACGTGCCTGGCACCTTGGCGCCGCGCCGCCGGAAACCATCTCGTGACGGCCGGCAAGGGGCGTCGGCCGCCGTTGATCACGGCGGCCGTGTCTTCGTAAAATCAGGCCTTCACGGACTTCAGCGCGCGGGCGAAATCTTCCACCACATCGTCGCTGTCCTCGATGCCGGCCGAGAAGCGCACGGTTCCGGCGGAAATGCCGAGCTCTTCGCGGGCCTCGTCGGTCAGGTTCTTGTGCGTGGTCGTTCCCGGATGGGTGATCAGGCTCTTGCTGTCGCCGAGGTTGTTGGAGATGCGCACGATCTCCAGCGCATTCTGCAGCGCGAAGGCTGCATCCTTGCCGCCCTTCAGTTCGAAGGCGACGAGCGTCGATCCGCCGGTCATCTGCTTGGCGATGATGTCGGCCTGCGGATGATCCTTGCGGCCAGGATAGATGACCTTGGCGACCTGCGGCTGTTCTGCCAGGAAGTCGGCCACGCGGCGGGCCGTTTCCGTCTGCTGACGCACGCGTAGCGGCAGCGTCTCGATGCCCTTCAGCAGCGTCCAGGCGTTGAACGGCGACATCGCCGGGCCGGTGTGGCGGAAGTAGTCGTGCAGGTGCTCGTTGATCCATTCCTTGTCGGAAAGCACGACACCGCCGAGGCAACGGCCCTGACCGTCGATATGCTTGGTGGCGGAATAGACGACGATATGGGCGCCGAGTTCCAGCGGCTTCTGGAAGAGCGGCGTCGCAAAGACGTTGTCGACGACGACCTTGGCGCCGATCTGGTTGGCGAGCTTGGCAACGCCGGCAATGTCGATGACTTCGAGCGTCGGGTTGGTCGGGCTTTCGAGGAAGAAGACCTTGGTGTTCTTCTGGATCGCCTTTTCCCAGTTGGCGAGGTCGCGTCCGTCGACCAGCGTGCACTCGATGCCGTATTTCGGCGCCAGCGTCTCGACCACCCAGCGGCAGGAGCCGAAGAGGGCGCGGGCGGCGACGATGTGGTCGCCGGCCTTCAGCTGGCAGAGAATGGCGGCGGTGACGGCAGCCATGCCCGATGCCGTGGCGCGCGCATCCTCGGCGCCTTCCAGCATGCACATGCGCTTTTCAAACATGTCGTTGGTCGGGCTACCGTAGCGGGCGTAGATGAAGCCTTCGGTCTCGCCCTTGAAACGAGCTTCCGCAGCTTCCGACGTCTCGTAGACAAAGCCCTGGGTAAGGAAGATCGCCTCGGAGGTCTCTCCGTGCTGGGAACGGGTGGTCCCGCCATGGACCAGTTGCGTTGCGGGGCGCCAGTTTTTGCTCATGTGACGGTCACTTTCAAAAACAAAAAAACCGGCCGCGTGAAGGGCCGGTTTGACACCCGGCCTTTTTAGCTACTTGTTTAACGTGGCTGCAAGCCGACCGGCCAAATCACCACGGGATAAAGCTTCAATACTGCCAGGGTACGCTTGCGTCAATTCCCGGAGTTTGGTTTTGTCTCGCAACTGAAAAGAGGACTGCAATGGGCCGCGACACTGGGATTTTGGCCGATCGCGCGATCGCCGCGCTGTTAGAATCGGGACGCCTCAAAAGCGAGAAGCCGCTGGATGACGATCAGATCCAGCCGGCAAGCCTCGACCTGCGCCTAGGCTCGAAGGCTTTCCGCGTCCGCGCAAGCTTCATGCCAGGCCCGTCTCACCTCGTTGCCGACAAGCTCGACCGGCTGAAGCTGCACGTCGTCGATCTGACCGATGGCGCGGTGCTGGAAACGGGCTGCGTCTACATCGTGCCGCTGATGGAAAGCCTGGAACTGCCTGAGGGCATGTCGGCCTCGGCCAACCCGAAAAGCTCGACCGGTCGCCTCGACATCTTCACCCGCGTCATCACCGATCGCGCCCAGGAATTCGACAAGATCCCGACCGGCTACAGCGGTCCGCTCTATCTCGAAATCAGCCCGCGCACCTTCCCGATCGTCGTGCGCCGCGGCTCGCGCCTGTCGCAGATCCGCTTCCGCATGGGCCAGTCTATCCTGTCGGAGCAGGAACTGCAGGCGCTGCACGAGAGCGACGTGCTGGTGGCGAGCGACAAGCCGAACGTCAGCGGCGGCGGCATCGCGCTGTCGATCGATCTGAAGGGCACCGGGCCCGAAGGCCTGATCGGCTATCGCGGCAAGCATCACACCGCCGTCATCGACGTCGACAAGAAAGCGCAGCACGCGATCTTTGATTTCTGGGAGCCACTCTACAGCCGCGGCCGCGATGAACTGATCCTCGATCCGGATGAGTTCTACATTCTCGTCTCGCGGGAGGCGGTGCATGTTCCACCGCTTTATGCGGCCGAGATGACGCCGTTCGATCCGCTGGTCGGCGAGTTTCGCGTGCATTATGCCGGCTTCTTCGATCCGGGCTTCGGCCATGCCTCGGCCGGCGGCACGGGCAGCCGGGCCGTGCTCGAAGTGCGCAGCCACGAGGTGCCGTTCATCCTCGAACACGGCCAGATCGTCGGCCGCCTGATCTACGAACACATGCTGGAACGGCCGGATGGTCTCTATGGCCTCGGCGTCGGCTCCAACTACCAGGCGCAGGGCCTGAAGCTCTCGAAGCATTTCCGCGCCGAGTAGGGGATTTCGAAGCGCCCCTTACGCAATCCCGCGCAAGGGTGCTTGACAGATCGCCCCGGTTCGGGAAATTTCGCAGGCACCGCGGGTGTAGTTCAGCGGTAGAACGCCAGCTTCCCAAGCTGGATGTCGTCGGTTCGATCCCGATCACCCGCTCCATTCTTCCTCGTCCCGTTCCTTGTGTAACCGCGTTCTCGTGGTGGCCTATGGTCAGCTGCGCTGCGGCCGGTTACTTTACCGCTCGATGAATCACCGCGGTTCCAAGGGCCGCCCCTGCCACATGAGACGTGCCGGCCGCTGCCCATGAAAGTTCTTTCCCTTTTCGCCCTTTGCGCATCCTTGATCGCGACGCCGCTTGCGGCCGAGGCTAAGGATCTGCCGCTGCTGTTCGACGCGCGCGAACGCATCGCCAAGCCCGATCTCACGGGCCTGGCGCGCCTGCGTTTCTTGACGACGGTGGATTTTCCGCCGTTCAACTTCATCGACCAGTCCGGCAAGCTTTCGGGATTTCATGTCGATCTCGTGCGCGAGATCTGCCGCGAGCTCGACATCGAGGCCAAATGCCAGATCCAGGCCGTGACCTATGCGGAGCTGCTGCCGGCACTGGAAGAGGGGCAGGGCGAGGCGGTGGCCGCCGGTATCGCCGTCGGTCCGGAACTGCGCCAACGCTTCGGCTTTTCCCGCGCCTTCATGCGGCTTCCAGCGCGCTTCGCCGTCAATACGAAGGCGGCCGGCGCAGTCTCGGCACCGAGCGATCTCAAGGGGAAGCCGGTCGGTGTCGTCGCCGGAACCACGCATGAGGCGATGTTCAAGGCGTTTTTCCCGAAGATCGAGGCCAAGGTCTATCCCGACCGCGAGGCCATGCTGACGGCTCTGCAGAAGGGCGATGTGCCGGCGGTGTTTTCCGACGGCATGCAGCTGTCCTTCTGGATCTCGGGTAGCGCTGCTGGCGGCTGCTGCACGCTTGTCGATGGCGCCTACTTCTCGCAGCGCTTCCTCGGTGAAGGCCTGACGATCATGAACCGCAAGTCCGAGCCTGCCCTGACCCAGGCGATCGATCACGCGCTGCTGGCGCTGTCGCGCAGCGGCCGCTTGGAGGAAATCTACCTGCGCTACTTCCCGAACGGAATCTACTAGGCGCCAGAACTTTTCGGCGTGATCACCGGCCGGCCTATCGGCGGAAGCGGGCGAGCGCGCCGCGCTCGATAGCGGCGCAGGTCAGCTTGTCGAGGCCAAGCCGGTCGCGCAGCAACTGCAGCAGGCGGATTTCTTCGTTGCGGATGCGCTGGTCGGCGGCCGCGATCTCGACGGCGAGCGCATAGGCCGTCTCGTGGAACTTCTCCGGCAGCGCTTCGCGCACGATCTCGAGCATGATGTCGAGCCCCTCGGGCGCCGCCAGCTGCGCCGAGCATTCATGGCCGATATGGACGAGGCTGTCCTCGTCGAAGCCGTCGAACACGGGCAGGAACTGAACCAGCCGGCCGATGCGGGCAAACTCGTCGTCGCTCATCTCGCGGTCGACCGCCGACATCATCACCATGACATAGATGAGAGCTTCGTGGTGGCTGAGGCTTGGTTGCATGGGCTTTCCGGCGGTAGAGCGATTCCAGGGATGGGACGGTTCCTGATCCGGAATTGCGTCGTTTCAAAGAGTTGAGCCGTCTGCCGCTTTCGGCAGACGGTCGAGAGCTGGGAATTGTCGCGGCTATTTACAAGTCCGGCTGCGAAGCGTCCACTCCGATGCCGAGGGTCGGATCGTCGAATGTCATCGGCGTGTGGCTGAGGTCGCGCGGATCGTCACCGTAAAAACCGAGCTTCGCCTGGCGTGCTGCGTCGGCGCGTTTTTCGAGGGTCGAGCCGGGAACCGGCGTTGCCCAGCCATTGTCGACGAGCCAGGTGGCAAGATCCTGTCCGCCAAGCGTGCAGGAGGCGGTGGCCGAAGGGCCGGAATCTCCTTCGGGCAGATCGCAGCTGACCGCACGTGCGCGCAGGAAGTTTCTGAAGGCGGTTCGCGCGACGATGCCGCAGGGCCAGCTCTTGCCGGCGCTTTCGCAGGTCCGCTCCGCTTGTTCCGGCTCGATGCCGTCGATCTGCAGCGTCAGCTTGTCGAACTGGATCACACCGGCGGCGACCGCGACCGGGCGATAGAGTACGGTCGGCCCGGCGGCCTTCGCTTCCTTCTTCGGTTCCGACAACGGCGCGCGCGGTTCCACCCGTTCGAGCGGCGCACTGGTGACCGTATCGGGCAGGCCGAACTGCTGTGGCTCGATGGCGCGCGCCGCATTTTCCGTCGTGGGCGATTGTTCGCTGGTCGTCGCCGCGCCGCCGGGGTCGAGCGGGACCTCGTCGTCGGCCTGATCCGGCGTCGCCTCGAAATCTGTCATGTCGGGCGTTTCGAGAACGAGTTCCGGTGTGGCGGCGGTCTCACGGTCGCGGATGGCAACAGCGCCCGCATAGAGGATGCCGGTGAAAAGGGCGATTGCGGCGATGCCGCCGGCAAGGGTGTAGAAATGCTGCCGCATCAGGAAGGACGTCCTATTGGCTGGCCCAGATAATTCGGGCGATCCATTCGATCTGGCTGGTCTCGAAGCTCCGGTTCGGATGCTCGGGATTGAGCGATAGAAGTTCGATCACACGCGGCGTCTGGCGCGTGAGCACCTTTGCCATGACCTCGCCCTCCTGCGTCTTCACCACAACCCGATCGCCACGCCGGATCGGCGCGCTGGGGTCGACGATCAGGATGTCGCCGTCGCGGTAGAGCGGCAGCATGCTGTCTCCCTGGACCCCGAGCGCATAGGTGCCGCTTCGCTTTTCCGCATCCGTCGGAAAGTCGATGACGTCCCAGCCCTGACCGGCGGGAAAGCCGCCATCGTCGAAGTAGCCGCCGGCACCCGCCTGGGCAAAGCCGATCAGCGGGATCGTGGCAGCGGCCACCGGCTCGGAAGGCGCTGGGACCCCCTCCGGCTGCAGTAGGCTGGTGAACTGGTCCATGGTGGCGCCCGTCGCCCCCAGCACCTTGGCGATCGATTCTGTCGAGGGCCAGCGCTCGCGCCCGTCGGCGGAGCGACGTTTGGATTTGTTGAAGGAGGTCGGGTCGAGGCCGGCACGGCGCGCGAGGCCGGACGGCGAGAGCTGGTGGCGCTCGGCCAGGGTGTCGATAGCGTGCCAGATCGTGCCGTGAGACAACATGACGAGAGATCCAGGCCGGGCAGGCGGCCACTTGCTGCTTTGGTTCCCGGCCACACTACCGAAACGCTGCAGGGCGGTAAAGAATCGGGAGGAAAATAGTCCTCTTTCCGTCATTTGATTTGCGGGACGCGGCCCCTATAGTTCCGGTGATGGGCAGGACAGGCTTTCGGTGGAGGGCGTTTTGTTGATGCGCATGAAAGCGGAACGCCTGCTGATCGTCGCCATGCTTGCCGCGGTCGCCGGGCTTGCGCTCGAAGATCGCCTGCTTGAGATGGGGCGCCTCGCAACGCTTCTCGGTGCCGCCGGTCTGGTGGTTGCGATCGTGCTTGCATCGCTGCGGGTGTCGCATCACGCCGAGGTTCTGGCATCCAAGGTCGGCGATCCCTATGGCACGATGATCCTCACGCTCTCGGCGGTGCTCGTCGAAGTCGTCGTTCTGGCGATCATGATGACCAGCGAGACCTCGCCGACGCTGGTGCGCGACACGATCTATGCGGCCGTCATGCTCGACATCAACGGCATCCTGGGCCTTGCAGCCCTTCTCGGAGGTCTGAAGCACGGCGAACAGCCCTATAATGACGATTCCGCCCGCACCTACAGCGTGATGATCCTGACGGCGATGGGGATTTCTATGATCGTGCCGGAATTCGTGCCGGCGGCGAAATGGCATCTCTACTCGGCCTTCACCATCGGCGCGATGATCACGCTCTACGCCCTGTTCCTGCGCATGCAGGTGGGCGTGCACAGCTACTTCTTCAGCTACAGCTATCCGAAGGCGAAGGGCGAGGGGAGCGCGAGAGAGGGCGGCCCCGACCAGCCGGTGTTGCCGTCGATCGTGATCCTGATCCTCGGCATCGTGCTGATCGGTGTGCTGGCGGAAGTGATGTCGTCGCTGCTGACATCGGGCTTGAAAGGGAGCGGTGCACCGCCGGCTGTCACGGCCATCGTCGTCGCGGCGATTTCCGCCTCTCCGGAGATCATGACCGCCATGCGCGCCGCTCTCGCAAATCGCATGCAGGCGGTCGTCAATATCGCGCTCGGCGCTTCGCTTTCGACCGTCATCCTGACGGTGCCGGTGATGGAGGCGATCGCGCTCTATACCGGCCAGCCGTTCCTGATGGCGATGTCGCCGGTGCAGACGGTGATGGTGACGATCACGCTGATCGTTGCCGCGATCAACCTCAATGACGGCCAGACCAACGCCATCGAGGGCATGACGCATTTCGTGCTGTTTGCCACCTTCGTCATGCTCTCGGCGATCGGGCTCTGAACCGGCCGCCGGGCGAGCGTCAGGCCGTCGCCTTTTCCTGCGCCTTCCTGGCGACCACCTCTTCATAGGCGGCCTGGAGCGTGGCGCGCACCCGCGGCGGGCCATCGAGCGGCATCCCCAGATGGTCGTGCCGCAGCTCGTCCATGAAGCGATCCCAGAGCGCAGGGCCGCCGTTCTCCATGAGTTCGGCGCGAATGCTGAGCTCTTCGCTGACCGGCAGGTAGCGCCGTCCCCAGGTACCGAGCTGGGCCATGATCGGCACGAGTGCAATCGTCATTTCCGTCAGGCTGTAGATCGCCTTCTGCTTGTGCGTGGGGTCGTCGCGCTTCGTCAGCATTCCCTGTTCGACCAGCATCTTCAGCCGATCCGCAAGGATATTCGATGAGATACCCTCCTGCGATCGCAGCAGCTCCCGGAAGTGCCGTTTGCCGCCGAAGATCATGTCGCGAATGATCAGCAGGCTCCATTTGTCGCCGAACACTTCGAGCGAAAGATTGATCGGGCAACCCGAGCGCATGTCGTCCTTCATTGGCACCTCTTTAAAACCGCTTGCATTATCGCATCACTGACGCTAACGTTCAACTGATTTCAAAATTATAGCAGTTCACAATCGAAACCAGTTGCGTATAAGCCACCGGTTTCCGACCCAGAGGAGGCAGGACATGACTGACAGATCCGTGGAACATTCGAGCTTCACCATTGAACGCAGCTTCAAGGCGACACCGGTTGAGGTGTTCAGGGCGTTCTCGGAGCCAGCCGCAAAGGAGCGCTGGTTCGTCAACGTCGAAGCCGGGGCGCAGATCACCCACGACTTCCGCGTCGGCGGCCGCGAAAGCGGTCGCTTCAGCGTGGACGACGGGACGACCTATTACGACGATACCGTCTATCTCGATATCGTCGAGAACCGCCGGATCATCTTTGCCTATACGATGACGCAGAACGACAGGCGGATTTCTGCCTCCGTCGCCACGGTCGATATCCAGCCTGCGGGCACCGGCACGCGCCTCGTCTTTACCGAACAGGTGGCCTTCCTCGACGGGCTCGACAAGCTCGAGTACCGCCGCGGAGGCTGGGAAGAGTTGATGGGGGCGTTGGCCAAGGAACTCGGCGAGGCGGTTGCTGCCTGAGCACAACGTTTGGCCGCGCATAGCGATCGATATCCCGGAGGACACGTGCTGGTCCTCCGGGATTTTTTTGCTAGTGCATGGCGGCGATCGCGCTGCCGGCGATGCCGACGGAGAAGAGCGTGAGGCAGACGGCGGCGATCCGGCGCGGCAGGTGCGAAGCCGAAAGACCCTTGGACATCTGCACCAGCAGGGCGCCGGCCCCGATCCAGGTCGACCCGGCGGCGATGACCAGCAGGGAGAAGCCGGCGATCCAGGGCCAGACGGCTGCCAGTCCTGTCTGCGGCAACAGCACCAGGGCGACGATCAGGGCTTTCGGATTGAGCAGCGTCGTGACGAAGACTTGTCGGATGGAGATGACGACACCTTCGCTGCGCTCGGCATCGGTCGTCCAGAGCGCATAGGCGAGGTAGAGAACCCAGCAGGCGGCAATGAGCCTCAGCGCCAGGCCGAGGTTCGGATGGGCGGCAAGGAACGGTGCGAGCAACGCGACGGCGGGAATGATCACCGCGAGATAGCCGCCGAGTTCGCCGGTCAAAAGCGGCAGCGACCGGCGAAACCCGGCCGATGCGCCGGAGAGCCAAAGCAGCGTATTCGTCGGACCGGGCGTCGCGAGCAGGACGAGGGCGGCAAGGGCAAAGGCGAGCGGCTGCATGTCGTTGGGACCCGAGTTTCATGGTCGTTATCGCTGCCTTCTAGCAGCGGCGCAAGCGCCGGTTCTTGATCTCCATCAAGCTTGCTGTCCGATCTGTGGTGCAAGCCACCCCAAGAAATCGCCACAGCGCCGCCCCGACATGCCCCTTCCGCGCCCGTCGCGGCCGCGCTATCAGACGGGCTCCGCCGCTTCTCCTCCCGCCGGCGTGATCGAGGCTCCCATGAACAAGACCGTCCTGTCAGGCATCGTCATGACGACGTTTTCCTATTTCCTGTTTTCGCTGCAGGATGCGTCGGTCAAATGGCTGGTCGTCGGCTACTCGGTCTGGCAGATCCTGTTTACCCGCAGCATCACCATTCTCTTGCTCTGCCTTGTGATCGGTCGCGGCAAGCTGGTGCGCAGCGCCATCTCGTCGCCGGTGATCAAACCGCTCTTCGTGCGCAATCTTTTGCTGCTCGCTGCCTGGCTTTCCTATTTCAACGCGGCGCGCGACCTCGGCCTGGCGGAGATGACCACCCTTTACTACGCCGCGCCAATCATCGTGACGCTGCTTGCTGTACCGATCCTGAAGGAGGACGTGCCGCCGATCCGCTGGTTCGCTGTGTTCATCGGCTTCGTTGGCGTGCTCATCGCCTGCGATCCGCTCGGCACCGGCATGAAACTGTCGCTGCCGGTTTTCCTGGCGCTTATCGCCGCCGTCTTCTGGGCGATCGGCACTGTCATGCTGCGCAAGACGGCACTTTAGGAAACGACCCTGGTGCAGATGACGATCTCCAACGTCTTTTTCATCGGCATGACCGGGCTTGCCGTCGGCTTTTTCTGGACGCCGCCTGCGCTCTTCGACGTCGCGCTGATGGCCGGAACCGGCGTCATCGCCGGCATCGCCCAGTACGCGTTGTTCGAGGGTATGCGCCGGGCACCGATCTCGGTGATCGCGCCGTTCGAATATACCTCGCTCGTCTGGGCCTTCGGACTCGGCTTCCTGATCTGGGGCGACGTTCCGGCCATGAACGTCTTTGCCGGCGCCGGGCTGATCTTTGCGGCCGGCCTGCTGATCATCGTCGGCGAACGACTGGCGCATCGGCGCGCCGGTGCCGCCGCTTAGAGATACGGGACGGACGGAAATCGTCGTCATGCTTTGATGACGAGCGCCTCGGGAACACGGCCGGTCAGCCTGAAGAACATGTGTGAGGTCACGAGCACGTTTGGGTCGGCAAGATGCTGGTCGAGTGCTTCCAGATCGGCATCGAGTTCGGCCTGGCCGATGAAGCCTTCGGCGACAAGCCCGCCGCGGACATTGTCGATGAAATCCCGAAGGATCGGCCGGCGGTCGTGACCCGGCGGATAGACATGCTCGACCGCGTCGACGGATATCGCCTCGATACCGGCGTTCCGGAACAGACGATGCAGCCGGCGACCGATATTGAGGTCGATGCCTCTGGCGGCGGAATAGGCGACATAGGCGGCAAGCAGCCGGTCCCAGGCGGCAAGCGGCGGATCGCAGATATGTCCGAGGAAATCGGCCTCGAAGCTCGCGATCCAGCCACCCGGCCGTACCAATGACACCATTTCGAGCACGATCAGCTCTGGCCGCGGCACGTTGACGAGCACCAGCCGCATATGAGCGCCGTCGAAGGAACGGCGCGGCAGGCCTGTCGCATAGGCATCGCCCTCGCGCACATCCACCTGGGGGAGCGCATGGCCGGCAACGAAACGGCGGGCGAGTTCGACAAAATTCGGATCGCGTTCGATGCCGAGCACCGATCCGTTTGGCCCGACGCGTTTGCCAAGTAGGTGCAGAACCCCACCGGGGCCGCAGCCAAGATCGACGACGCGTTCGCCCGGCCGGATTCCGACCCGTTCGAGCTGCTGGTCGGAATCAGGGGCGAGATTGGCAATCTGTCGTTTCAGGCGTTCTTCTTCGGGCCCGGCGCGCCCAAGAAGATAGAGATCAGGCTCGCTCATGGCGTGTCCCCCTCTGACCTCGCGGAGGATGCGCCTGCGCGCGAAGAGCGTCAATCAGAAGATGCTGATAAGCTTAACGCACGCCGGACGTCATGAAACGTCGCTCGGGAGTTTCTTCATAGATCACAAGACCTTCGCGGCGGTAGAACGCCACCGCCGGATTGGTCGTCAGCACGCTGAGCTGCACGGGCAGGCCGATCGCCCTTGCTTCACCGAGCACTTGGCGAAGCGCGATCGCACCGTAGCCGCACTTCTGGTGACCGGGCGCGACGTAAAGCTTGTTCACCCAGAAATGGTCCTCGCGCCGCGTGACCGATACGCAGCCGACATCCTCGTGCCCCACGGCGATGATGCGATACTCGCCGAGGATGAGTGCATCCGCCAGCCGAGGCCGCCAGCTGCCCCAAAGCGCGATCGCATAGTTGCGCATACAGGCTTCTTCCAGCCAGCGCAGATAGGGTTCGTCGTCGGGGACGGCGGGGCGGAGGGCGGCTTTGGTCATGGCTTCGTCATGGAGTGTGGTTCAATCCGCGCAGGCCTAGCACCACAACCGTAACAGAGTGATGGCGGCCGGGTGGGCGCTAAGCCGGCAAGGGCCTCGAGCAGGCCGGGCTCAAACGAAAACAGGCCCTCGAGGGGGCCTGCTTCCAATGCTATTCAGCGAACCTTACGCCGCCTGTTTCTTCTCGCCGTAGGGGTCGAAGCGGCCGTAGAAGGTCTCGCCGCGTTCGGCCATTTCCTTGAGGAGTGCCGTCGGCTTGAAGTGGTTGCCATAATCCTTGGCGAGCGTCTCGCACATCGTGACGAAGGCCTTCACGCCCATGCCGTCGATGTAGGAGAGCGTGCCGCCGGTGTAGGGAGCAAAGCCGAAACCGAGGATCGAGCCGACGTCTGCTTCGCGCGGATCGGTGACGATGCCTTCTTCCATGGTGCGGGCCGCTTCGAGCGCGATCGTCGCCAGGAACCGCTGCTTCAGCACCTCAACATCGATCTTGTCGGCGTTCTTCTGCGGATAGAGGGTTTTCAGCTCCGGCCACAGATACTTCTTGGCGGGCTTGGCCGGATACTCGTAGAAGCCCTTGCCGTTCTTGCGACCGCGACGGTCGAGATCGTCGACCATCTTGTTGATCAGCGCCAGGTGCTTGGGATCGACGGCCTTTTCGCCGAGGTCGGCGACGGTGGCCTTGAGGATCTTCTGGCTGAGGTCGATCGCCACTTCGTCGTTGAGCGACAGCGGGCCGACCGGCATGCCGGCCATCTTGGCGGCATTTTCGATCATCGCCGGCGGTACGCCTTCGATCAGCATGTCATAGGCTTCGTGGATGTAGCGGAAGACGCAACGGTTGACGTAGAAGCCGCGGGTGTCGTTGACGACGATCGGCGTCTTCTTGATCGCCGCGACATAGTCGAGTGCCACGGCGAGCGCCCTGTCGCCGCTCTCCTTACCGAGGATCACTTCCGTCAGCATCATCTTCTCGACTGGTGAGAAGAAGTGGACGCCGATGAACTGGCCCGGGCGCTTGGAGTTCTTGGCAAGACCGGTGATCGGCAGCGTCGAGGTGTTGGAGGCAAAGATCGCGTCTTCGGCAATCACCGCTTCCACCTTCTCGATCACGTCCTTCTTGACCTGGCGATCCTCGAACACCGCTTCGACGACGAGGCCGGCGGTCTTCAGGTCATTGTAGTCGGCCGAAGGGGTGATACGGGCAAGCAGCGCCTCGCCCTCTTCCTTGGTCAGGCGGCCCTTGCCGATCGAATCCTTGACCAGGCCTTCCGAATGCGCCTTGCCCTTTTCGGCCGCTTCCATGTCGCGGTCGATCAGCGTCACCGCAATGCCGGCAGCAGCCGTCACATAGGCGATCGAGGCGCCCATGAAGCCGGCGCCGACGACGCCGACATGCTTGAATTCGGACTTCGGCACGCCGGCCGGACGACGGGCGCCCTTGCCGAGTTCCTGCATCGAGACGAACAGCGAGCGGATCATCGAGAAGGCTTCGGTCGTTTGAAGGATCTCGGTGAAGTAGCGCTGCTCGATCTTGAGCGCCGTGTCGAACGGTACCTGCAGGCCTTCATAGACGCACTTCAGGATCGCGACGGCGCCCGGATAGTTGCCGTAGGTCTCGCGGCGCAGGATGCCGGAAGCGGCCGGCCAGAGCTGGGCCGAAGCCGGCGTCCAGATGCCGCCGCCTGGAACCTTGTAGCCCTTTTCGTCCCACGGCTGGACCGGCTTCAGGCCGTTCTTGATCATCGCCTTGGCCGCGTCGACCAGCTTGTCGGCATCGACGACTTCATGCACCAGGCCAAGCGCCTTGGCGCGGGCTGCCGTCAGCGACGAGCCTGTCGTCATCATCTGCAGCGCATCCTGCGCATTGGTCAGGCGCGGCACGCGCTGGGTGCCGCCGGCGCCCGGGAAAATGCCGACCTTGACTTCCGGCAGCGCGATCTTGACCGACTTGGAATTCGACGCGACACGGCCGTGGCAGGCGAGCGAAAGCTCGAAGGCGCCGCCCATGCAGGTGCCGTTGATCGCCGATACCCATGGCTTGCCCGAGGTTTCGAGCTTGCGGAAGAGCCCGGTCATGCGGCCAACGAGGTCGAAGAGCTTCTGGGCGGCGTTATCCGGATCCTTCTTCTTTTCTTCCTGCTGGAAGGTGAACATCGACTTGATCATGGAAAGGTCGGCGCCGCCGGAGAAGCTCGACTTGCCGGACGTAAAGACGACGCCCTTGACCGCTGCGTCGGCCGTGGTCTGGTCGACGATGGCGTTGAGCTCTTCCATCACCTCCTGAGTGAAGACGTTCATCGACTTCTCAGGCATGTCCCAGGTGACGAGCGCGATGCCGTCAGCGTCGGTCTCGATCTTGAAATTGGTGTAATTCGTCATGGTTCTCCCCCTCAGTAGAGAATGGGTTCGATCTGCAGCGAGACGTTCGATCCGCCGCTGTAACGTTGCTTGCTGGTGTTGGTGGCGATCAGCCGGCCGTCGCGCTCGACGCGAATGGTGAAGCCCGCGTCGACAGCCTTGTCGAGTTCGGGCTTCGGCACCTGCAGCACGAAGGGCACGCGGGTGGCCTTGCCGTCGCTGACGACCGAAGTCTCGGCGATCAGTTTGGCGGCCACGTCCATCACGCCCTGCTCTTCGAGCCGGATCGTGACGGTGCCGGCCGGAACCGGGCCGCTCGCGACATTGGAGATCGCACCGGTGAGCGTGAAGCTGTCGCCGCCTTCCTCCTCGTCGGAGACGCAGCCCGCGGCTGCAAGCAGCCCCAGGCCCATCACTCCGACAAGGGTGCGGCGCATCACGTCCATGGTCAGACCCTTTCGATGATCGTGGCCGTGCCCATGCCGGCGCCGATGCAGAGCGTGACGAGCGCGGTGTTGAGATCGCGGCGCTCCAGTTCGTCGAGCACGGTGCCGAGGATCATCGCGCCGGTTGCGCCGAGCGGATGGCCCATGGCGATCGCGCCGCCGTTGACGTTGATCTTGTCGTGCGGGATGTCGAAGGCCTGCATGTAGCGCAGCACGACGGCCGCGAAGGCTTCGTTGAGCTCGAAGAGGTCGATGTCCGACAGCTTCATGTCGGCGCGCTTCAGAAGCTTTTCGGTGACGTCGACCGGGCCGGTCAGCATCAGTGCCGGGTCGGAGCCGATGTTGGCGAAGGCGCGGATGCGGGCGCGGGGCTTCAGGCCCATGCTTTCGCCGCCGGCCTTGGAGCCGAGCAACACGGCAGCAGCGCCATCGACGATGCCCGAAGAGTTGCCGGCGTGGTGCACGTAGTTGATCTTCTCAATTTCAGGATGCGCCTGGATGCCGACGGCTTCGAAGCCGCCCATTTCGCCCGGCATCTGGAAGGACGGGTTGAGCGAAGCGAGCGCCTGCATGTCGGTGCCCGGACGCATGTGCTCGTCGCGGTCGAGGATGGTCAGGCCGTTCTGGTCCTTGAAGGGCACGACGGACTTCTTGAAGTAGCCCTGTTCCCAGGCGTGCGCCGCACGCTTCTGGCTTTCGACCGCATAGGCGTCGACGTCGTCGCGGCTAAAACCGTACTTGGTGGCGATCAGGTCGGCCGAAACGCCCTGCGGCATGAAGAAGGCCGGCAAGTTGACCGAGGGGTCCATGAACCAGGCGCCGCCCGACATGCCGAGGCCGACGCGCGACATCGATTCAACGCCGCCGGCAATCACGATGTCGTCGGCGCCTTGGGCGATCTTGGCTGCGCCAAAGTTGACGGCGTCGAGGCCGGAGGCGCAGAAGCGTGAAATCTGCATGCCAGGCGCACGGGTCGAATAACCGGCTTCGAAGGCGGCAGCTTTCGGGATCACCGCGCCTGCGTCCATCACAGGATCGACGCAACCCATGATGATGTCGTCCACGGTCGAGGTGTCGAGGTCGTTGCGGTCACGCACCGCTTCCAGCATCTTGGCTGCCAGGCGAACAGACGGCACTTCGTGCAGCGATCCGTCCTTCTTGCCACGGCCGCGCGGTGTGCGCACGTGGTCGTAAACGAAGACTTTCGTCATGTCTCATCTCCCTTTCGGCAGCACCGTCAGGTGCTGCCCGTCAAAACATTTTAGATCGAACCCGCGGCGGGATTAGAAAGCGGCCGCATCGAGCGCCATCAGCGTGTCGGCGCCGGTTTCGATGCGGGCCTTGCGCAGGGCCGTTTCCGGCAGGATCCTTTCCATGAAGAAGGTCGCGGTGATCAGCTTGTTCTTCAGATAGTCTGCGCGCGCCGTTTCGCCAGAGGCAAGCTTTTCCTCGGCGGTCTTGGCGATCTTCGCCCACATGTAACCAAGGACGACGAGACCGAAGAGGTGCATGTAGTCGGTCGAGCCGGCGCCGGCATTGTCGGGCTTGGCCATCGCGTTCTGCATGAACCACATGGTGGCCGCCTGCAGGTCGTTGAGGCCTTTCTTCAGCGCCTTGGTATAGGCGGCGAGCTTTTCGTTGCTGCGGTTTTCCTCGCAGAAATCGCCGATCTCCTTGAACAGCGCCATGACGGCGCGGCCGCCGTTGAGGCCTAGCTTGCGGCCGACGAGGTCGAGCGCCTGGATGCCGTTGGCGCCTTCATAGATCATCGCTATGCGGGCATCGCGGACATACTGGCTCATGCCGTGTTCTTCGATGTAGCCGTGACCGCCGAACATCTGCTGCGCCATGACGGCATGGTCGAAGCCCTTGTCGGTAAGTACGCCCTTCAGGATCGGCGTCATCAGGCCGAGGACGTCGTCGGCCGTCTGGCGGTCGGCATCATTGTCGGAGCGGTGGGCGATGTCGGACTTGAGCGCGGTCCAGAGCGTGAAGGCGCGGCCGGCTTCGTTGAAGGCCTTGATCGTCATCAGGGTGCGGCGCACGTCCGGATGCACGATGATCGGGTCGGCCTTCTTGTCCGGCGCCTTCGGGCCGGAGAGCGAACGGCCCTGGATGCGGTCGCGCGCATAGTTGGCGGCATTCTGGTAGGCGATTTCAGCAATCGAGAGACCCTGCAGGCCGACGCCGAGGCGCGCCTCGTTCATCATCACGAACATGGCGTTGAGGCCCTTGTTCTCCGTGCCGATGAGATAGCCCTCGGCCTCGTCATAGTTCATGACGCAGGTCGAGTTGCCGTGGATGCCCATCTTGTGTTCGATCGCGCCGCAAGAAACACCGTTGCGTTCGCCCGGCTCGCCGGCGGCATCAAGCTTGAACTTCGGTACGATGAACAGTGAAATGCCCTTCACACCCTCGGGCGCGCCCTCAATGCGGGCGAGCACCAGATGGATGATGTTGTCCGACATGTCGTGTTCGCCGGCAGAGATGAAGATCTTCTGGCCGGAGATCTTGTAGGCGCCGTTGCCGGTGGGCACTGCCTTCGTGCGCAGGAGGCCGAGGTCCGTCCCGCAATGCGGCTCGGTGAGATTCATCGTTCCGGTCCAGGTGCCGGCAACCATCTTCGGCAGGTAGGCCTGCTTCTGCTCGTCCGTGCCATGCACGAGGATCGCGGCGATCGCGCCCTGGGTGAGGCCCGGATACATGGTCAGTGCCATGTTGGCCGACGACATGTATTCGCCGACGGCGGTGTGCAGCGTATAGGGCAGGCCCTGGCCACCGAATTCTTCGGGCACGGCAAGGCCAAGCCAGCCGCCTTCGCGGTAGAGGTCGAAGGCTTCCTTGAAGCCCTTCGGCACGCTGACCGAACCGTCGTCGCGACGCTTGCAGCCTTCCTGGTCGCCGGAAAGGTTGACCGGAAACAGGGCTTCTTCGGCAAGCTTGGCAGCTTCGCCGACGATCGCTTCGATCATGTCGGGCGTCGCATCGGCAAATCCGGGCAGGTTGTTGTAGCGCTCGATGCCGAGCACGTCGTTCAGGATGAAGAGGGTATCGTCGACCGGAGCCTTGTAGATGGGCATTCTTTCCTCGCCTTTGGTGCTTCGGGCTGCCGTCTCTCGTCGTCGACGCCCGGTTGCAGGATGCCGGATGCGCCGCCATCCTCATTGATTCCAGGGCATCGTCTCCCTCCCGTGCTTCCACGGGACAGCGGGATGCTCCAGGGCGGTCTCGCATCGTTGGCCGGATGCTACAAAATTTTGACGTTTGCGTAAACGTCAAAAATTGCGTGTCGTGCAGTTTGGTGGTGTGTCGGGGAGGTCGGCGGCACCGCGGCGCCTCAACTTCGCACGATCCTGCCAAATCGTTAAAAAATCATCCGCAGGTTAACCGCTTGTTTACCACGTTTCGTGAAAGGTGCGTGTTGAGATGGTCAAAGCTGCAACCTGTCCTGGCGTCGCATCGTTGTAGTTTTGCCCGCGTCGGAAGCGCCACAGGGGTGAAGAAAGCAGTTTTCTTCCGTGACGACTTTCGAGATGGCCGACGACAGGGGCGAAGAACAACATGAGCGGATTGCGATCAAATCCTCAGCGCGCAGGCAGCCAGTCCTATAGCGAGCGGCCGTCGCTCGACGCCTTGAACCGCACCATCGAAGGATTGGAGGCGCGGATCGAAGGCCTGATGAGCGGCACGGCCCGCGACCCGGCGCCAAGGCCGCCCGAGCGCCAGCCCGCCCGCGAACCCGTGCGGGAAACGGCCTCGCCCCGCGATGCCGTCGCCGAAATCATGCAGCGCCAGCGCAGCCTCAGCACCTCGCGCGAGCGCCCGACGCTTCGCGACCGGATGCCGCAGCGCGAGCCGGAACGTTATGCCCCCGAACGCCCCGTCTCCGATCGTTACGTCGAAGAGCCGCGCCAGCAACCGCTTCACAGCCAACCTCCGCGGCCCGCCTCCGCGGTCAACGATATCGCCGAAGCGCTTGTCGGTTTGCGCCAGGACCTGAAGCGCGACATCACTGACGGCCTGACGCGCGAGATGAATTCGCTGCGCACCGAAATTCGCGGCATCAAGGCGCAGGCGCAGGATCACAGCTTTGCCGAAGACGTGCGCGGCGACATGCAGCGCCTTGCCGATAGCATCCAGCATCTCGGCCGCCAGGCATCGCCCGCCCAGGCCGATGCGCTGCGCGGCGATTTTGACGACCTGCGCGCGATGATCGACGGTCTCGCGCGCGAAGACAGCATGCGCCGGATGGAAAACCGCTGGAGCGGTGTCGAAGACCGGTTGATCGCCTTTGATCAGAACCGCGACGACGAACTGGTCGCGCTCGCCTATCGCCTGGACGAAATCAAGTTGCAGATCGGCTCGCTCCAGGGAAGCTCCGCCGTCGACGCGCTGGAAGACAAGCTGATCGCCGTCGCCCAGGCGATCGAAATGCTCGGTCGCCAGATCCAGCCGGACGATCGCCGCCTCGTCTCGCAGTTTGCCGATCTCGACAGCCGTCTCGACGAAATCAGCCGCGCCATCGCGGCCAACACTCGCACGACGTCCGGGCTGGATTCCAGCTTTGTCAATCGCCTGGAAAGCCGGCTTGGCGATCTCTCCCGCCAGATCGACAGCCTGTCGCGCCCGAACGACGGTGGGCTCGGTGCGCGCCTCGAAGCCTTGACCGTCCGGGTCGAGGATCTCGCCGGTGAAAAGGCGGCTGCCCGCTTGGAAGAGCGGCTGGACCAGCTGTCGCTGATGATGGAGCGCAGCAGCAGGACCGCGCAGTCAGACCTCAACGATTACCTGTCGGACATTTCCCGCAAGATCGAAGCTCTCGACCAGGGCAGCGTCAACGACGCGCTCGCCGAACGGCTGGACTATCTCGCCCGCCGGATCGACGAGCTTGACACCCATGGCGCCCAGCCCGCTTCCGATCCGCGTTTCGACCGGCTGGAAGATCGCCTGGTCGGTATCGCGCAGCGTCTGGAAGAGACCTACGCCGCGCCGTTCGACGACCGCGCGGCACTTCAGAACCTTGAAGCCCAGATTGCCAACCTGTCGACGCTGGTCAGCCAGCCGCGGGCGGACGTCGCCCAAAGCGCCATGCCCGTCGACTACGAAAGCCGCATGACCGCGCTCGAGGACTATTTCTCGACCAGCGACGAGTACATCGTGGAAGCCGCGCGCCAGGCCGCCGAAGCTGTGATGGAAGCCTATTCCAAGAACGGCCCTTCGCAGGCCTCCGCCGGTGGCGATCTGGCAGCGATCTCGGCGCTTGCCGAAGACTTGAGGACGCTTGAGGACTTGAGCCGCTCCAGCGAAGAGCGGACTGCGCGCACCTTCGAGGCGCTGCACGAAACGCTCGTCCACATTGCCGACAAGCTGGAGCGCATCGAAAACCGCGAGCCGGCAATGGCGGCGCAGCCTGCCATGGCGGTGGTGCGCGAAGCGGCTCAGATGCCGCGCGCCGCACAGCCGGAGTTCCACGACCCCTTCGGTGGCGGCGATCTTGATGATCGCTACGACGACCTGCAGCGCAATGTCCGTGCCCTCCAGGCAGAGGACCAGGCCGTCGCGGTTCAACCCGCCGAACCGGCAACAGCCCTTGCCGACGATGCGCAGATTTCGACCGTCGAGCTCGAAGAAGAGCGCGAGCCGGCTGCCGCCGCCCGCACCGGCCTGCTCGCCGGCCTCACCCGGCGCTTTTCCGGCAAGCGCTCGGAACCGGCGCCGGAACAGGCACGCAAGCTCGTAGAGCCGACCCCGTCGATCGATCCCTCCGAAATGCTCGCGCCGGAAGAAGCGAACCAGCTGCTCGAGCCGGGCTCCGGCGTTCCCGACGTGAAGAAGATCCTGGAACGCGTGCGCGCCGGGCAGATGAACAAGGCAGGCATCCAACCGGCCGATGGCGACAAATCGGACTTCATCGCCGCCGCCCGCCGCGCCGCCCAGCTTGCCGTCGAAGAGACCGACACCCTCAACAAGACCGGCGACAAGGCCGCGACGTCCGGCATCGGCGGCGCCTTCGCCCGCCATCGCCGGCCGATCCTCATGGCCGTCGGCGCCGTTCTTTTGGCGATCATGTCTTACCCGCTGGTCAGCTCGATGCTAAACAAGGACGAGATGCCGGTCGAACCGGTCGCGGTCATCGAGCAGACGGTCACTCCGCAGGCAGCCGAGTTCAAGGCCGCCGACGACCACCTGGTGCAGGGCACGACCGTCGCGGCGCAGGAAGCACCGGTTACCGCGTCTGAGACGGCCGTTGCGACACCGCTCGATTCCGTCGAAACGCCCGTGAAGCCTCCCGAGGCCTCGATCGCGGTGACGGCAACGACCATGCCGACGACCACCTTTGCAACGCCCGAAGACAAGGCGCCGATGCTTGCGCCGGTCGCCGAAACGAAGACGCCGGTCACCGAGTTCCAGCCGGCTCCGGCCGTAGCGACGCCGGTGGCGAACGCTTCGCTCGCCAGCGCGCCGGTCGATGGCGCCGCGATGACCCCGGCGACGACAGCTGCTGCCGCTGTGCCCACCGACGTCGTGTTGCCGGAAGGTTTCGGTCCGGTCGCGCTGGTGACCGCGGCCAAGGGCGGCGACCCGCTCGCCTTCTACGAAATCGCCGTGCGCTTCACCGAGGGCCGTGGTGTTCAGGAAAACATGGCTGAAGCCGCCAAATGGTATCAGCGCGCCGCCGATGCCGGTGTCGTGCCGGCACAGTACCGCCTCGCGACCCTTTACGAGAAGGGCACCGGCGTGACGCGCGACGCGGCGAAGGCGAAGGCGCTTTATATCGCTTCCGCTGGCCAGGGCAACGCCAGCGCCATGCACAACCTCGCGGTGATGCTGGCAAGCGGCCGCGATGGCGCGCCTGACTTCAACGAGGCAACGAAGTGGTTTGCGAAGGCGGCCGAGCTCGGCATCCGCGACAGCCAGTTCAACCTTGCGGTTCTCTATGCCCGTGGCAACGGCGTGCCGCAGGACCTGACGGAATCCTACAAGTGGTTCTCGGCGGCTGCCCGCGAAGGCGATCTCGATGCCGGCGCCAAGCGCGACGAAGTTGCCAAGGCGATGAAGCCGGAGCAGCTCGAAAGCGCCAAGGCCAAGGCGGAAGCCTGGAAGGTTGAACCGGTCGACGCCAAGGCAAACAGCGTCGACGTTCCGGATGCCTGGGTTGGCCCGGCCAACAAGACCGCCAGCGTCGACATGAGCAAGGCGGTCCGCAACATTCAGGCGATCCTCAACAACAACGGCTTTGACGCTGGCAAGGCGGATGGGCAGATGGGCAAGAAGACCGTCGCCGCCATCAAGGCCTTCCAGAAGTCGGTCGGCCAGGAGCCGACGGGCGAAATCACCGAGCAGCTGGTCAAGGAATTGCTGAAACGCAATTCCTGACCCTTGGGTCTTGCGCCGTAATAAAGCCGCAGAGCCGAGCGACACGGGTTGCGGGTGGCGCAGCCATCCGCCATGTGGCTGAAAAGGTTGAAATCTCGGGCTGCTGCATAATTCCTTAATCGGAATCGGGCTAAGGAAGAACCGATGCAGCAATCAAGGTCCGATTCGTGGCCTTGGCACGTCCTGGCGGAAGCGCAACGCTGCAGGAGTGCATGACGGAGGCCGCCTCGCCCTCGGGAGAGGTGCCGGCCCTTCGAATATTCCCTCAATCGTGGTGATTTGATTGCCACACTGACTGGTTCGCCCGCATCGCGGGCCGTTGGCATATCGAGGTCCCGGCGTGTCGATTTATCTGCCCATCGCAGAGTTGTCGGTGAACATACTCATCATTCTCGGTATGGGCGCCGCAGTCGGCTTTCTGTCCGGCATGTTCGGCGTCGGTGGCGGGTTCCTGATCACCCCGCTCCTGATCTTCTACAATATTCCTCCCGTCGTAGCGGTAGCGACCGGTGCCAACCAGGTGGTGGCCTCGTCGATTTCGGGGGCGATCACGCATTTCCGGCGTGGCACGATAGACATCAAGCTCGGCACGGTGCTCTTATGCGGTGGTCTTGCCGGCGCGACCGTCGGCGTCTGGCTGTTCTCGCTGCTGCGTCGCCTCGGCCAGCTCGACCTGGTGATCTCGCTGCTTTACGTCGTGCTGCTCGGCACCGTTGGCGGCCTGATGCTTTGGGAGAGCGTCGTCGCCATGCGCAAGGCGGCCAAGAACCAGCAGACGACCTTGCGTCGCCCTGGCCAGCACAACTGGGTGCATGGCCTGCCCTTGAAGATGCGCTTCAAGAAATCGAAGATCTACCTGAGCGTCATCCCGGTTGTCGCCCTCGGCTTCTGCATCGGCATCCTGACCTCGGTCATGGGTGTCGGCGGCGGCTTCATCATGGTGCCGGCGATGATCTATCTCCTGCGCATCCCGACTAACGTCGTCGTCGGCACGTCGCTGTTCCAGATCATCTTCGTTTCGGCCTACACGGTCATCGTCCAGGCTTCGACCAACTACACCGTCGATATCGTGCTCGCCTTCGTACTGATGATCGCCGGTGTCATCGGTGCCCAATACGGCGTACGCGTCGGCCAGAAGCTGCGCGGCGAACAGCTGCGCGCATTGCTGGCCTTGCTTGTTCTTGCCGTCGGCATCCGTCTGGCAATCGAGCTCATCATTCCGCCGAAGGACGTCTATTCGGTCGTATCCGCGGGGTTCGGTTTCTGATGATCCGCCTCGCCCGCACAGCTCTCGCTCTCCTTGTTCTGGCTTTCGCCGCCCCGGCGCAGGCAGCCATCCAGGACGAGAATGCCGACTTCACCGAGAAGCTGGAGATCGGCATCTCCACCGACGAGATCGCCATCACTTCCGATTTCCGCGGCGCCGACCTGACGATCTTCGGCGCCGTCGACGGCTTCGATCAGGGCCTGCTGGCCCAGGGGCGCTACAACATCGTCGTCAGCCTCGAAGGGCCCAAGGACAACGCGACGGTGCGTAAGAAGGAGCGCGTCTTCGGCATCTGGGTGAACACCAGCTCCATGACCTTCGAGCTAGTGCCTGAATCCTATTCGCTGTCGTCGACGCGCGATATCGAGACGATCGCGCCGCCCGGCGAGATGGGCAACATGGGCATCGGCGTCGACCACATGCGGCTGGTGCCGCTCGGCTTCGTGGGTGACGGCAGCAATCTCGGCGAATTCCGCAACGCCTTCCGCCGCATCCGCGAGACCAGCGGCGTCTACGAGCGCGATCCCGGCGGCGTGCAGTTCATCAGCTCCAGCCTCTTCAAGGCCTCGGTGCGCTTGCCGGCCAACGTGCCGAACGGCGTGCATGTGGTTCGCGCCTATCTCTTCCGTGACGGCGTCTTCGTCGCCGCCAAGGCGCTGCCGCTGCGTGTCGTCAAGACCGGCCTGGAACAGTTCATCACCCAGGCGGCACACCAGCAGCCGCTGCTCTATGGCCTCATGGCCGTGCTGCTCGCCGTCATCACCGGCTGGGGCGCCAGCGTGATCTTCCGCAAGGAATAGTGACGGGCGATCTTCGCCGACGTTTCCTTTTGCGCGCCGGAGCGCTATGGAAAGGCATGCCGAATGCGTTTCATCAGCGCATGCCATGGCAAATAAAAAACAGAGGAAGCTCGATGAAACCGATTTTTGTCCAGTTGCAGTGCGCTCCCGGCAAGACCTACGAGGTTGCCGACGAGATCTACCGCAAGGAGATCGTTTCGGAGATGTATTCGACGAGCGGCGATTACGACCTGATCATCAAGGTCTATATCGAAGAAGGCCAGGACATCGGCAAGTTCATCAACGACAACATTGCCACGGTGCCGGGCATCTCGCGCTCGCTGACGACGCTGACCTTCAACGCCTTCTGATTACCGGCGGATCCCCGGCGCGGGAGAGCCGCGCCGTTTTCCCCGCCCTCTTCAGGCGATGAGATTGGCAAAGCGAACCGAATAGATCCGGTCGCGCCCGAGCATATGGGCGACAAGCTTGCTGCGGTCGAAGAGGCCGGTCATCGCCCGGTGCCTGAGATCGAGCCCGCCAGTGGTGACCCCGAAAGCCGGCATCAGCATGCGCGTGCCATCGGTCGCAAAGCAAGCGCGGCGCACCGCTCTTTCCCGTCTTACCACCGTTGCAGCCGGATGCAGGTGCCCGGCGATCTCGCCGACGGCATCGCCGCGCTTCGGCTCGTGCCGGAAGGTCAGGCCCGCATGGCCGAGTTCGTCCATCGAGGCGCCCGGCAGGCCGAAAGCGCCGTCCGGGTCGTGGTTGCCGTTGATCCAGACCCATTCGCGCCCATGCGCCATGGCGGCAACCATGTGCCGGAAATCATCGGGCATTGCCGCCGAACCGACGCGGTCATCGAAGTTGTCGCCGAGGCTGATGACGAACTTCGGGTCGTGCCGCGCGATCGCCGCTTCAAGCACACGCAGCGTCGCCAGCGTATCGTAAGGCGGCAAAAGCATGCCACGGCGGGCAAAGGCGGAGCCTTTCTCCAGATGCAGGTCGGAGACGACCAGCGTGCCCGTCTCCGGCAGGTAGAGGCTACCGAGCGGATCGCAGATCGCGATGACGCCGTTGACGATTGTCTGCGCATGGAGGAGGGGGGCAGTCGTCTGAGCCGAGAGGGCGTGGGCGAGGCGGTGCATGGTCACGGTCTCGCACATTGTGTTGCGAGGATAGTACCCCCCTCTGGCCGGCAGGCCAGAGGGGGGTAACCCGCCGATATCGACAGACTGCTCATTCTCGAAACCATTTTCCTATCAATCCACATCCAGACCGCCCATCGCCTCGTGGATCAGGTCGTCGGCGGCTTCCGACAGCAGGAAGTCCTGCGCTTCGCCCTGGACCATTTCCTTGCCGATCTCCAGCATGACGGGCACCGCCAGCGGCGAGATCCGGTCGAGCCGTCGATGCGTGATGTGGCCCTTGATTCGCTTCAGCATATCCCCGAGGCGGGCGATGTCCAAAAGCCCCGTCGCCGCATCGTTGCGGGTCGCTTCGAGCAGCAGGTGATCCGGCTCGTGCGCGTGCAATACGTCGTAAATGAGGTCTGCCGAGACCGTCACCTGCCGGCCGGTCTTTTCCTTGCCGGGATGGCGCTGGTCGATGAGGCCGGCGATGACGGCGCAGTTGCGGAAGGTCCGTTTGAGCAGGAAGGATTCGTTGAGCCAGGCTTCGAGGTCGTCGCCGAGCATGTCCTCGTCGAAGAGATCGGCAAGCGCGCCGCGCCTGAGCTCGAAGGTGGCCCCGAGGTCGTCGAGCGCCCAGACCGCCAGCGAGTAATCGGTGGCGACGAAACCGAGCGGTTTCAGCCCGGCGCGATCGAGCCGGCGGGTAAGCAGCATGCCGAGCGTCTGGTGCGCCAACCGCCCTTCGAAGGCATAGATGACCATGTAATGGCGGCTGCCGCGCGGAAAGGTCTCGATCAGAAGCTCGTCCTCGCGCGGCAGCATCGAGACGTCCTTCTGCAAGGACAGCCAGTCGCGCACCTGTTCCGGCAGCGCTGCCCGGCGCGCCGGATCGGCAAGCATCCTGCGGACCTGCTCGGCGAGATAGGTCGACAGCGGAAACTTGCCGCCAGCATAGCTCGGCACCTTGGGATCGAAGGTAAAGGCCTGGCTGACCAGGCACTCGTTTTCGCGGATGCCCTCGAAACGCAGCACCTTGCCGGAGAACATGAAGGTGTCGCCCTGCGAGAGCATTTCGAGAAAGTACTCTTCGACCTTGCCGAGCGGCATGCCGCCGCGGCCAAGCGAGCCGCGGGCGTTGCGCTTGACCAAACGCACGTTCAGCATCGGCGATTCGACGATGGTTCCGACGTTCAGCCGGTACTGTTGCGCCACCAGCGGATTGGAGACGCGATAGAGCCCGTCCTTGGTCTTGCGGATGCGGGCATAGCGCTCGTAGGTCTTCAGCGCATAGCCGCCGGTCGCAACGAAATCGATGACGCGCTCGAAGGTCTCCCAGGCGAGCGTCGCATAAGGCGAGGCGGTGGTGATTTCATCGAACAATGCGAGCGGATCGAAAGGCGCGGCGCAAGCCATGCCGAGCACGTGCTGGGCGAGCACGTCGAGAGCGCCCTTGCCGACGGGTGGCGTGTCCTGCGCGCCGATATAGTTGGCGTCGAGTGCGGCCTGGCATTCCATCACCTCGAAGCGGTTGGCCGGCACCAGGATCGCCTTCGACGGTTCGTCCATGCGGTGGTTGGCGCGGCCGATGCGCTGGGCAAGGCGACTCGCGCCCTTCGGTGCGCCCACATGCACGACGAGATCGACATCGCCCCAGTCGATGCCGAGGTCGAGCGTCGAGGTCGCAACGACCGCCCGAAGGCGGTTCTCCGCCATCGCCGCCTCGACTTTGCGGCGCTGGGCGACGTCGAGCGAACCGTGATGCAGCGCGATCGGCAGGTTGTCGTCGTTGATCGTCCAGAGCTCCTGGAAGAGCAGCTCCGCCTGGCTGCGGGTGTTGACGAAGAGCAGGGTTGTGCCGTGCTCCTTGATCGCTTCGTAGACATCGGCGATGGCGTAGCGTGCCGAGTGCCCGGCCCAGGGCACATGCTCCTCGGTCTTCAGAATGGAGATCTGCGGCTTGGCCCCGCCCTGGACCTGGACGAGACCGGCATGGTTGTGCGCGTCCGGCTCTTGCGGCGCCAGCCAACGCTGCAGATCCATCGGGTCGGCGACCGTTGCCGAGAGGCCGATCGTCTGCAGGCCGGGCGCCAGCCGGCGCAGCCGCGCCAGACCGAGGGAGAGAAGATGGCCGCGTTTGGAGGTGACGAGCGAATGCAGCTCGTCAAAGACGACGTAGCGCAGGTCCTTGAAGAAGCGTTGCGCCTCGCCGTTGGCGAGCAGCAGCGCGAGTTGCTCCGGCGTCGTCAGCAGAATGTCGGGCGGATTGAGTTTTTGTCGCTGACGCTTGGCGGTCGGCGTATCGCCGGTACGGTTTTCGACGCGCACAGGCAGTCCCATTTCGCCGACCGGTTTCATCAGGTTGCGCTCGATATCGACGGCGAGCGCCTTCAGAGGCGAGATGTAGAGCGTGTGGATGCCGACGAAGGCTGCGCCCGGCGGGATCTTGCCGCGCCGGGTGAGATCGACCAGCGAAGGCAGGAAGCCGGCGAGCGTCTTGCCGGCGCCGGTCGGAGCGATCAGCAGCGTGCTTTCCCCGGCCTCGGCGCGGGCGAGCAGCTCCAGCTGGTGCGCACGCGGCCGCCAGCCCTTCTCGCCGAACCAGCGCAGAAAGGGAGCGGGCAGGGTCAGGGCATCGCCCTGCGGCTCTCTGGAATCGATCCTGTTCACGGAGAACAAAGGTAGATCAAATCCGCCAAAAGAGAAGCCTGTCCGATGGGTGCAATCACAGGCATTGACTCTCCGTCTAATCATAGATAAAAATTATCCACGATTAAGGAGCCGCCCATGAAACTCGGTGACGGGGTCGAGCAGGCCATTCACAGCGTGACGATGCTGAGCTGTCTTCAGCCCGGCAGCACCCTGTCGGCGGCCGCTCTTGCCGAGTTCCATGGCGTCTCTACGAGCTATCTCTTGAAGCACCTGCAGGCGATGTCCGGTGCCGGACTGCTGGAGGCAGTTCCGGGTCCTAAGGGCGGTTACCGGCTCGCGAAGACGCCGGAGAAGATTACCTTGCTCGATATCGTACTTGCGGTCGAAGGCCCGGAGCCGGCGTTCCGGTGCAACGAGATCCGGCTGCGCGGTCCCAATCCCTATGCCTGCAAGCCGACCGCGCCCTGCACCATCAATGTCGCGATGCTGAAGGCCGAGCAGGCCTACCGCACCGAACTCAGGCGCGTGACCATCGCCAGCATCCTGGATGACCTCAACGCCAAGGATGACGGCAGCGTATGGGCGCGAACCGAAGCCTTTCTGGCGATCAACGAGCGCAAATCGTCCGCCAGCGCCTGACCCCCATCAACCCGTTAAGCCCAAGGAGAAGACCATGCAGCCGCGTTTCAACTTCGTTCAAGCCGCTCCCGATGCCTACAAGGCCGCGGCCGCCTTCGACAGCTACATCGTCAAGGAATCCGGCCTGGAGCCGCGCCTGATCCACCTGATCAAGCTGCGCGCCTCGCAGATCAACGGCTGCGCCTATTGCATCGACATGCATGTGAAAGAGGCGCGCCACACCGGTATGAGCGAGCAGTGGATTCACCTGATCTGCGCCTGGCGGGAATCGCCGATCTATGACGCGCGTGAGCGCGCCGTGCTCGCGTGGACGGAATCGCTGACCAACCTTGCCCAGACCGGCGCACCCGACGCGGATTTCGAGCCGCTGCGCGCGCACTTCAGCGAGGCTGAAATCACCAAGATCACCATGGCGATCGGCGTCATCAATGTCTGGAACCGTGTCGCTGTCGGCCTGCGCTCGCAGCATCCGGTCGATCAGCCGGTCAAGGCCGCCTGATATCGCGTGAGGAGCTTCCAGCTAGCCCCGAGGTCCGCTTCGGGGCTAGCTGCTCTGCATCCTAGAGCATCCGCGTTCAGATGAACGCACGGCGCTCTAGAGCGCGATGTAACGATCTGCGCGGTGGTTGATGGCCACGAACAGGTTCAAGACGACAGCACCGAGCACCGACCAGGCAACGACGGTGGGCGAAGTCACGCCGAAGGCGAAGACAAGCACGACCATGTCGATCGCAAGCTGCACGAGGCCGGCGCGAATGCCGAAGCGCTCCTGCAGATAGATGCCGAGAATACCGACGCCGCCGAGGCTGGCGCGGTGGCGGTAGAGCGCAAGCAGGCCGTAGCCGAGCAGAAGTCCGCCGAGCAGGGCCGCCCAGGCCGGCTGGATCGTGCCGATCTGGAAGAGGCGCGACTGGATGTCTGTCAGCAACGAGGTCACGCCGATGGCGATGAAGGTTTTGACCGTGAAGGCCGGGCCAAGTCGCTTCAGCGAAAGATAGAAGAACGGCAGGTTGAGCAGGAAGAAGGCGAGGCCGAAATTGATGCCGAAGGCATAGTGCAAGAGGAAGGCGACGCCCGCCGTGCTGCCGGTCAAAAGGCCGGCGCTTGCGAGGAAATAGAGGCCGAGCGCCGCAATCAGGCTGCCGGTAAAGATGCCCTGCAGGTCCTCGACGGCGGAGTGCCGGGTGGGACTGGTGTTCCAGAGACCGAAAACGCTGCTGATCTGGGCCATGGCAAATCCTCGATTGCGATGGCTTGAGCAATGCTGCAATGCACAACAACAATCAAGAAAAATATGTCAGTTATGCTGACCTATTTTTGCGACTCTGCCTTGCGTTTTATGCAGGCTTGCGCGCCAGGAACAGGATGCCGAAGACTGGCTCTCCCGCATCCATGCGGATGACCGTGTGCTCCATGGCCACAAGCTCCAGTCCATGCGTTGCGCAGAGGCCGCGGACATAGGTCTCGCTGTGAGCGTAGCGCAGCGACGGCCGCAGCAGGAACTCCTCCCCATCGCCGGCGTCTTCTACCGAGAACGCAAAATGGCCCTGAGGGGTGAGCAGGCGCGTGGTGATGTCGAAGACACTGTCGAGATTGCCGAGATACATGAGCACGTCGGCGGCGCTGACGAGATCGGCTCGGGCGGTGGCGAAGTTGCCGAAGATGCCGGAAACCTCCGGCGAAAGAGAGAGATCGGCGCGGGCCAGCCGATCGTAGGTGGATTTCGCCTCGGCCTTGGCGAGCATGTTGATGGAGATGTCGAAACCTTCGAGGAACTGTGCCTGATCCCGGATGCGCTCGCCGAAGAGGCCGGTGCCGCACCCGAGATCCGTCACATGCTCGAAGATGAGGCCTCCCGTGTGGCTTTGCCCGATATGGCTTTGAATGAGCGCCGCGAGCTTCTGCGGCACGGTATAACCGAGTTTCTCCACCAGGGCCTTGTCGAAGCGATCGGCATAGTCGTCGAAGAGGCGCTCGACATAGAGGCTCGGGGGCTGTTCGGGCATGGCCGCAGCGCCAAGCAGAGCCAGTTTGAGGCCGGCGCCGAAGATATCCTGGGGGCTGAGCGCCAGCGTTTTCCTCAGCGCTTCGATCGCCGCCTCTTTCCGGCCAGATTTTTCTTCATAGTCCGCGAGCCGAAACCAGCCGGCTGCCCAGTTGGGTGCCTGTTCCAGCGCTTGCGCCATGAGTTCGGCCGCACTTGCGGGCTCGCCGCCCTCGGCAAGCATTTTTGCGTAGTCGGCGCGGCGGTCGGCGATCAGGTCGCCGGAGGAGAGCTGGTTGAGCGTCATCAATGTGAGATGTTGGTTGCGATTAGCGCTTCTGACGCCGGATGCCGCAAAATACAAGCGGAATCTGGCGCGATCGGAAGCGCGGGCCGTGCCCGCCGGGGCCGGTGACTTGCGACGTTGCCGATCGCGGCTTATGTGAAGACAAACAGGAGAAGTTCGCTGATGTCGGACGGAATGAACAGATTCTTGGGTGACTCGCCGCTGCGTGTGCTGGTCAAGCTCATCGTGGTGTCGATCCTCGTCGGCTTCGTGATGAGGATGTTCGGCTGGTATCCGACCGATATCTACTTCGCCGTCCGCAACTTCCTGCTCGACCTCTGGTACACCGGCTTTGCAGCGCTTGGTCGGGTCGGCGACTATCTGCTGCTCGGCGCCGTGATCGTTGTGCCGGCCTTCGTCATCCTGCGCGTCCTGAACTTTCGGCGTTGACGATGCAGGACCGCCTTCTTCTGATCGAACGCCGCGGGCTGCTGCGTGCGACCGCCATCCTCTCGCTCGGCGCACTTGCCGGCTGCACGACGTCCAAGGTGCTGATGCCCGAAAGCGGCACCGGCAGCGACCAGACCGCAGCGAGCCTCGGTTATGTCAACAAGCTGCGCAAGGGCAAGGGCCTGACCGAGCTCGTCGCCGACCATGCGGCGTCCGTCGCTGCGATGAACCAGGCGGCGCGCATGGCCAAGGCCGGCAAGATGCAGCACCTGATCGGCTGGAACGACAGTTTCTACGACCGCATGAAGGGCCAGGGCGTGACGCTTCCGGCCGCCGAAAACATCGCCGTGGGCCAGGACGATGCCGAACGCGCCTATGACGCCTGGTACAGGTCGCCCAAGCATCTCGAAAACATGCTCGGCAATTACCGTGGCCTGGGCGTTGCCGTCGCGCAGAACGCAGCCTCCGGCAACCGTCCGTTCTGGGCGATGGTACTTTCGGGCTGATAGCGTCCACATTCGTATGGAACTGCGCCCCTCATCCCCCTGCCCGGACAATCTCCCCGCAGGCGGGGAGACGGAGGCTTGCCGCGCCCTTCCAATTCACTGTGACTGATATCCGGACTTTCCTTCGGTCGATGCCGGGGGTGACGTTGCGTTCGCCACGTCCCCTCTCCCCGCTTGCGGGGGAGAGGGCTAGGGTGAACGGCTCTTGCCGCATTGGGACGTTTTCGCCGAGCTGCACGACGCGCTTGCATCCCCCCATGCTCATTCCCTAAAACGGTCATCTCTCACCTACCACGCCCGGACCGTTCGATGACCGCCTCTTCCGCCTCGCCGAGCGACGCTGCCGGCCCGTTCCATGTCACCCATCGGCTGATCCTGGCGATCGCGCTGCCGATGACGCTCGGCTTTCTGACGACGCCTTTGCTTGGCCTCGTCGATACTGCCGTTGTCGGCCGCATGGGGCAGGCAACCTTGCTGGCGGGCCTTGCCGTCGGCGCCATCCTGTTCGACCTGATCTTCACCAGCTTCAACTTCCTGCGGGCAGCGACCACGGGCCTGGTTGCCCAGGCCTATGGCCGCGGCGACCGGCGCGAGCAGCAGGCGGTGTTCTGGCGCTCGCTGATCATCGCGCTCGTTTGCGGCACGATCAGCCTGCTCGTTTCGCCGGTGCTTTTGTCCGGCGGCCTCTGGCTGATGGGACCGGAGCCTGAAGTGGCTGATGTCACCAGCACCTACTTTCTCTGTCGCATCCTTTCGGCACCGGCGGCGCTTGCCAACTACGCCATCCTTGGCTTCGTGCTCGGCCGCGGCGAAGGCACCATCGGGTTGATGCTGCAGACGCTGATCAACGGCATCAACATCGTGCTGTCGATCCTGCTCGGCCTGGTGTTCGGCTGGGGTGTTATGGGGGTGGCGCTGGCGACCGTTACCGGCGAGGTGATCGGGTCTCTCGCCGGATTTGCCATCGTCTATGGCCGTTTCGACAGAAAGGATGCGCCAAGCTGGGCCGAGATCTTCGATCGCGAGCGGCTGAAGCCGCTTTTCGGCCTCAACCGCGACATCATGATCCGCTCGTTCCTGCTTCTGGCCGCCTTCACGCTGATGACCCGCATCGGCACCGCCTTCGGGCCTGTGACGCTTGCCGCCAATGCGGTGCTAATGACGATCTTCCTCGTTGCCGGCTACTATCTCGACGGCCTTGCCAATGCGGCGGAACAGCTCATCGGCCGCTCGATCGGCGCCGGTTACCGCCCGGCCTTCGACCGTGCGCTGCGGCTGACGGCGGCCTGGTCGCTGGGGCTTGCACTGGTGACGACCGTTGCCTTCCTGCTGTTCGGCGGCAGGCTCATCGATCTTCTGACGACGGCCCCGGATGTTCGCGCGGCGGCTTACGAATATCTGCCCTGGGCCGCAGTGACGGCGATGACCGGCGCGCTCGCCTTCCTGATGGACGGCGTCTTCATCGGCGCCACATGGTCGCGCGAGATGCGCAACATGATGCTGGCGGCCTTTGTCGGTTATGCCGCAGCGCTCGCCGTGCTGGTCCCCGCCTTCGGCAATCATGGCCTGTGGGCGGGGCTCAACCTGTTCCTGTTAATGCGCGGGCTGTTCCTCTTGTCGCGGATCCCGATGAAGGCGCGTCAGACGTTCCTGCCGGCCCAGTAGTCGAGACGGCTGTCGCGGATATCGCGGATCGAGGTGAGACGCTCGCGCTCACAGAGATCCGAGAGGCCACGTACGATGCGGTCCGGCAGGGCAGGGCCCTCATAGACCATGCAGGAATAGAGCTGAACCAGATCGGCGCCGGCGCGGATCTTTTCGGCCGCGGTTTCGGCCGAGCTGACACCGCCAACGCCGATGATCGGCAGCTTCGGGCCGACACGCTTGCGCATGCGGGCAAGCACCGCCGTCGACTTTTCAAACAGTGGCTTGCCCGAGAGGCCACCGGACTCCTTCGCTTGGGCCTGATCCTTGAGGCCGTCGCGCGAAAGCGTCGTGTTGGAGACGATCAGGCCGTCGAGATTGTGTGCCAGCACTTCGGCAGCGATATCGTCCATGCCTTCTTCGGTGAGATCGGGCGCGATCTTCAGGAAGACGGGAACACGGCGATTGCTGCGCAGCGCCTCTTCGTCGCGCGCGGCAAGCACCGCCGACAACAGGGCGGCGAGACTTTCGCGCGCCTGCAGGTCGCGCAGACCCGGCGTGTTCGGCGAGGAGATGTTGGCGGTGAAATAGCGGGCGACCGAGTAGAACGTATGGATGCCGCTGACATAGTCGGCGATGCGGTCGGCGCTGTCCTTGTTGGCGCCGATATTGACGCCGATCAGCGCATCGCGCGAACAGGCCTTCAGCCGCGCCAGCGCTGCGCCATGGCCTTCATTGTTGAAGCCGAGGCGATTGATCACCGCTTCGTCCTCGACCAGGCGGAAAATGCGCGGCTTGTCGTTGCCTGCCTGCGGCTTCGGCGTGACGGTGCCGATCTCGGTGAAACCGAAGCCGATCTTCAGCAGTGCTTCCGGCACCTCTGCATTCTTGTCGTAGCCGGCCGCCATGCCGATCGGGTTCGGAAAAACGATGCCAGCGACTGTCTGCGCAAGCCGCTTGTCGGCCTTGGCGGGACAGTTCGGCACGAGCCCGGTCTTCAGCGCCTTGATCGAAAGGCCGTGCGCGGCCTCCGGATCGAAGAGGAAAAGGCCGCGGCGGGCAAGGCTGGTCAGCGGGTTCATGCATCAAGTTCCGGGAAGATATGCGCGCCGTCGGCGCCGAGCGGCAGGGGCTTTTCCCAGAGAACGGCCGACAGGAAGAGGGGGGCATAGAGATGTGGGAAGAGGGCGCCGCCGCGCGAGGGTTCATAGACCAGCTCTTCGCCAAGTGCGTCGCCGTCGACGGCGACCAGAAGCAGGCCTTCCTGTCCCTCGAAGTAGCGCGCTGCCGTCTCGACCACCTGTTCACCGGTCGAAAAATGGACGTAACCGTCGGCGAGATCGACCGGCGCGCCGTCGAAGCGCCCGCTGCGCTTGGCTTCCTGCCACAGCAATGCCGGAACGATTTTGTAGATGATGGAACTCATGGTGCCCGTCTGTCCCCGTAATCTTCTGTCGTGGCCTTGCCGTAAATATCGGCGATTGTCCATCGCAGAAGGACGACGATTCGCGCATAATCGGCGGTGAAGACCGATTTCGCTCTTCTCGTTCGCGCACATGTGATGTTCCGACAAGGATCGTAACGGAGAAGATGTCATGAAAAACGCTGCTGCCATACTTCTGTTCGGTACCGGATTGGCTCTGGCCGGCGGCGCCAGCGCGCAGGATCCGTCTCCCGGACGCTACAGCATGCAGAAGTCCGACACCGGTATCGCCCGGCTCGATACCCAGACCGGCGAGGTATCGCTCTGCCAGGAGAAGGACGGCCAGTTGGTGTGCCGCATGGCCGCCGACGAGCGGGCCGCTTTTGAACAGGAGTTGGACCTCCTGACGAAGCGGGTCGATGCCTTGGAAAAGGCGGCCAAAGCCGGTGAAAGTGTCGCAAAACAGGACCTTCCGGCTGAGGAAGAGATTGACCGGGCAATGGGCATCATGGAAAGAATGATGCGTAGGTTCATGGATATCGTGAAGGATCTCGAAGGCAGCGACCCCGCTCAGGAGCCGCAGAAGACCTGAGTTTCCGGATCGGCCATGCGGGATGCGGATCGGCGCGTGGGGGCGTGCAGATTTCAGCCCGGGCTCTTGGGAGGGAGCAGCATGACACCGGACATGACCATCATCATCGCGGACGACCATCCGCTGTTTCGGGGCGCAATGCGCCAGGCACTGAGCGGCGTGGACGGCGCGCCCGCCATCGTCGAAGCCGGCGATTTCGCAGCCGCGCGCAAGGCGGCGGCCGACAACCCTGACGCCGATCTCATGCTGCTCGACCTGACCATGCCCGGCGTCAGCGGGCTTTCCGGCCTGATTGCACTTCGCGCCGAATTTCCGAGCCTGCCGGTCATGGTGGTTTCCGCCCATGACGACCCGGCGACGATCCATCGCGCGCTCGATCTCGGCGCGTCCGGCTTTCTTTCGAAATCGGCCGGCATCGAGGAAATCCGCGAGGGGATCGAGAAGGTGATGGCCGGCGAGGTCTTCGTTCCCGCGGGCTACGATCAGGCCCAGGAATACGAACCCGAGGTCGCCGATCTGCTCCAGCGCCTGCAGACCTTGACGCCGCAACAGTCCCGCGTGCTCAGTATGCTCGGCGAGGGCCTGCTCAACAAGCAGATCGCCTACGAACTCGGCGTCTCCGAGGCGACGATCAAGGCGCATGTCTCGGCGATCCTGCTAAAGCTCAATGTCGACAGCCGCACCCAGGCGGTCATCCAGCTTTCGAAGATCGGCACCGTCGCCGCCGCCTGATGCGGCCGGCCTTGGCTTTGTGATTTCTCTCGTCCCAGGCGGCCCCACAACGTGGGAGCCGTTCATTCCGCAGCCGTTCGTGCCGCCGTCGAAAGTTGCGTCAGCCAGGCGCGCATCGCCGCCGGGCGCACCGGCTTGTTCTGGATCGCGATGCCGTCGCGTTCGGCCGCGGCGCGCACTTCCGGCGAGCGGTCAGCCGTCACGAGCAGCGCCGGCGTCGCTTCGCCGGTCGATGCCCGAATGCGGGCGACCGCCTCGATGCCGGTCCCGTCGTCGAGGTGATAATCGGCGATGACGGCGTGTGGCTTCTCGCCGGGCTCCACGCCGAATTCGGAACAGGCAGAAAGCGATTCCGCCGTACTGACGATACAGCCCCAACCTGACAGCAGCACCCGCATACCCTCGAGGATCCGCGGTTCGTTGTCGATGCAGAGCACCCGCAGGCCGTTCAGCGCCTCGCTTGCCTTGCTCTGCGGCACCGGACGGACAGCGACCCGTTCGCCGGCGCTGGCATCAAGCGGCAGGGTCACCTTGAAGCCCGTGCCCTTGCCGGGAGTCGATTGCAGGCTGACGGGATGGTTGAGCACGCGCGAGATGCGGTCGACGATCGAAAGGCCGAGCCCAAGACCGGACGCCGTGCGGGCGCCTTCGTCGAGCCGGGCGAATTCCTTGAAGACGGTGCGGAACTTCGACTGGGGAATGCCGATGCCGGAATCGAGCACTTCGATCGTCGCCATGGCGCCATGTCTGCGCACCCCGACGAGCACCTTGCCGGCCAGGGTGTATTTGATCGCGTTGGAGACCAGGTTCTGGACGACGCGGCGCAGCAGGTTCGGATCGCTGCGCACGACGAGCGATGTCGGCATGATAATGAGTTCGAGATCCTTGGCCCGCGCCATCGGGGCGAAATCGGTCTCGATCCTTCTGAGCAGCTCGTTGAGCGGAACGGACTGTATCCGCGCCTTCATGGCGCCGGTGTCGAGGCGCGATATGTCGAGCACGGCACCGAGGATGGCCTCGACCGATTCCAGCGAGGAATCGATGTTTTCGACCAGCGTGCTGTTGTCGGACTCGCCGAGCCGCTCGACGAGCGACGAGGAATAGAGGCGGGCGGCGTTCAGCGGCTGCAGGATATCGTGGCCGGCGGCGGCGAAGAACCGGGTCTTGCCGATATTGGCCTCTTCCGCGGCCGCGCGCGCCTCGGCGAGCTCCCGGTTCACCCGGGTCAATTCGCCGGTGCGCTCGGCCACGCGCAGTTCCAGTGTCTCGTTCGCCTGCTTCAGCGCCATGTCGGCGGCGACGCGCTGGGTGATGTCGGTATAGGTGGTGACGATGCCTTTGTCGGGCATGGCGTTGGTGCGCACTTCGATGATGCGCTCGCCGTTGCCCAGTTCGAGCAGGAAGGGTTTGTCGAGCGTCAGGAAGTTGGCGATCAGCCCCTTTTCCTGATCCTTGCGAATATCGCCGCGCTTGGTGAGGATCGAGACGATATCGGCCAGCGGGAAGCCGACCTGGCCGGCTGCCTCCGGCAGGTCGAGAAGCTGGCGGAAGCGCCGGTTCCAGATGATCAGGTTGTTGGCATTGTCGAAGACGGCGATGCCCTGGTCCATCTGCGAGAGCGCAGTCTGCAGCATATCCTGATTGTATTGCAGCGCCTCACTCGCCTGGTCGAGCAGCCAGGCCGTTTCGGACGATGTGTCGTCGCCGCGCTGCAGCGCCAGGGAAAGCACCAGCCGGGCGGAGGACGAGCCGATGGCGCTGCCGAGCAGTTGCTCGGAGAAATGCACCACGGCCATGTCGGCTGGCGCATTGTCGTCCAGCCAGCGGCCGGTCTGGCGCTCGTACGTATGGAACGAGCGCTGCATGCGCTCAGCACCCATGTAACGGGCGATCGTCGCCTTGAGGTCGCGCACCGTGACCTTGGTCTTGCGGCCGCGAAAGGCGCCTTCGGTTCGCGACCGCCGGGTGATGAACACGCCGGCCTGGAAGCGTTCGATCGGCTTCGGTGTGCGGGTCAGCGATCCGAGGATATAGGTGGCGCAGTTGACGAGCAGGCTGAGTGCCGTCGCGTTCACCAGCGGATCGGCGTTGGGGCCGGAGAAGAGGTCGGTGAACGGCAACAGGAAGCTTAAGACCGTCGTCGCCACATGGGAATTGTCGGGTCCGCCGAGGCTCGGCAGGAAGAGCAGATAGGCCCAGACGAGGAAGCCCGAGACCATGCCGGTGATCGCGCCGCGGGCATTGGCCTGTCGCCAGATGAGGCCGCCGAGCAGCGCCGGCGCCATCTGCGAGATGGCGACGAAAGACAGAAGGCCGAGCGAGGCGAGGCCGGCGCTGATATCGGCGGAGCGGTAGTAGCCATAGCCGAGCAACAACACCACGAAGATCGCTGAACGGCGGATGTTGAGCAGCGTTCCCGCGAGGTTTTCCTGCAAGCCGCCGCGCTGGCTGAGGTTGCGGCGCAGGAACACCGGCATGACGATATCGTTGGAGATCATGATCGACAGCGCCACGGATGCGACGATCACCATCGCGGTCGCTGCCGAAAAACCGCCGATGAAGGTGATCAGCGTCAGCACCGGCAGGCCGTTGGCGAGCGGCAAGGTCAGCAGGTAGAGATCCGCGTCGCCGGAACCGGAAAAGGTGAGGATGCCGGCTATCGCGATCGGCAGCACGAAGAGATTGATGCCGATCAGGTAGAGCGGAAAGAGGATGCCGGCGGTGCGAAGCTCGCCTTCGGTGCGGTTTTCGACGACCGTCACGTGGAACTGCCTGGGCAGCATGATGATCGCGAAAGCCGACGTGACGATCAACAGCACCCAACGGGCGATAGGGGTCTCGTAGGAGAGCGCCGACTGCACGGCGGGGCTCTCTGCAGCCAGCGACCACAGGTGAGCCGGTCCGTTGAAGATGACGAAGACGATGTAGAAGCCGGCGGTGACGAGCGCCACCAGCTTGACCAGCGATTCCATCGCGATCGCAAGGATCAGCCCGTCCTGGTGCTCCGTTGCGTCCGTATGGCGCGTGCCGAAGACGATGGCGAAGCAGGCGAGAAACAATGTGACGAGCAGGGGAAGATCGACGTAGCTCTGCCCGGCGCCGATGCCGTAGTCGCTGGTGTTGATCATCGCTGCGACCGAGCTCGAAATCGCCTTCAGCTGCAGCGCGATATAGGGAATGGCGCCGACCAGCGAGATCAGCGCGACGATGGCGGCCACCGCCGGGTTCTTGCCGTAGCGGGCGGCGATGAAGTCGGCGACGGAGGTCAGCTTCTCGGTTTTGGCAAGGCGGATGATCTTGCGGATCAGCGGCATGCCGAGCGTGAACATCAGGATCGGGCCGATATAGATGCCGGTGAACTCGAGTCCGCGTTCGGCAGCAAGGCCGATGCCGCCGAAATAGGTCCAGGACGTGCAATAGATGGCAAGGCTCAGCGCATAGACGAGCGGTCTGCCCTTCAGCGCAGCGCTGTTCCTCCTGGCCCGCCGGTCGCCATAGCTAGCCACTGCAAACAGCAGCAGCAGATAGGCGAAGGCCGAGGCAAAGATGACCGAACCCGAAAGCATGCCTCATTCCTCCAGGGCGGAGCATAGGACAAGTCCGCCGGGTTGAGAATTGCCTGCCGCATGAGTCTTAAGTTCAAGGCTCGACACGAGAAATCGGTGTACAGCACAGGCTGCCTTCCCGTTCCTGCTCCATCCGCTGCCAATTGACCAAAGGCAAAGAAAGGTTTTCTCGCTGCCCGCTTTGGTTTAGTTTCCGTAAACGCTTGCAGCGCGGGACAGCGCCGCCGGCCGTTTTCAAACGGGGATAATACGGAGAGATTTATGCTGAATGAGTTCAAGGAGTTTATTGCCCGCGGGAACGTGATGGATCTCGCGGTCGGTGTCATCATCGGCGCCGCCTTCAACAAGATCGTAACGTCGGTCGTCGAGGATCTGGTGATGCCAATCGTCGGTGCGCTGACCGGCGGCGGTTTCGATTTCTCCAATTATTTCCTGCCGCTCTCGGCGAACGTGACGGCGACGTCTCTCGCCGCCGCCCGTCAACAGGGTGCCGTCTTTGCCTATGGCAACTTCATCACCGTGCTCATCAACTTCCTGATCCTTGCCTGGATCATCTTCCTGATGATCAAGGCGGTGAATCGCATGCGCGCTTCGATGGAGAAGAAGAAGGACGAAGCACCGGCCGCACCCCCGCCGGAAGACATTCTGCTTCTCGGTGAAATCCGCGACCTGCTGAAGCAGCGCGCGTGATTTTCCTCGCGGCCCTGGCTTCGCCGGGGCCGCGAAACATCACAAAAATCGATAAACCGGTCAGATAAAGTCGCGTGATCGCCTTGGCGAAAGCGGCTAGAAGCAACGGGCAAGCTGGAGCGGTCCATGTCGCTCTAGTCCATTGGAATCTTTCACGATGATCTAAAGGCCGCGGCCTTTAACGTCGTGCATCCGGAGCCCGCCGATGACCATCCTCAGCACCATCAGTCCCCGTGCGCTTTCGGCACCTGAAAGCGGCATCGTCGAGGTGGTGAACTATGCACGCGGGCGCGATGGCCTGATCCCGCTGTGGGTCGGAGAAGGCGACCTGCCGACGCCTGCCTTCATCAGCGACGTTGCGCGCGATGCGCTTGCCGGCGGCGAGACCTTCTACACCTGGCAGCGCGGTATCCCGCCGCTGCGCGAGGCACTGTCGCGCTACTATCAAAGGCGCTTTCAGAAGTCGCTTTCGCCCGAGAATTTCTACGTCGTCGGCTCCGGCATGCAGGCGATCAAGCTCTCGATCGAGGCGATCGCCTCGCCCGGCGACGAGATGGTGCTTCTGACGCCGGCGTGGCCGAACTTTGCCGCCGCCGCCGATCTCTCCGGCGTTCGCCCGGTCTCGGTGGAGCTTCGTTTCGAACACGGCAAATGGCAACTCGATCTCGATCGGCTGCAGGCGGTGATCGGTCCGAAGACCAAGGCGCTGTTCATCAACACGCCGTCGAACCCGACCGGCTGGACCGCGACCCGCGAGGAGTTGGCCGCGATCCTGACGCTGGCGCGCAGGCAGGGGCTCTGGATCATCGCCGATGAGATCTACGCGCTCTATTATTATGGCGGCGCCCGCGCGCCGTCCTTCCTCGACGTGATGGAGGAAGGCGACCGCATCCTCTTCGTCAATTCGTTCTCGAAGAACTGGTCGATGACCGGGTGGCGTGTCGGCTGGATCGTGGCTCCACCCGCGATCGGCCAGGTTCTCGAAAACCTGGTGCAGTACTCGACCTCGGGTGTCGCCCAGTTCATGCAGCGCGGTGCCGTCGTGGCGCTCGACGAGGGCGACGCCTTTGTTGATGCCAATGTCGCCAAGGCGGCGGAGAACCGGGACGTCTTCTGCGACGCGTTGATCGCCACCAACCGGGTGGAAACGCTCAAACCCGACGGCGCGCTCTATGCGTTCCTGAAGATCGACGGCGTCACGGATTCGCGCGCGGCAGCGATCGACATCGTCGACAAGACCGGCGTTGGCCTGGCGCCGGGAACGGCGTTCGGCGACGGCGGCTCGCTGTTCATGCGCGCCTGCTTCCTGCGTGATCCGGGCCACGTGAAGGAAGCGGCGGACCGTCTCCAGGGTTACATTCTCGGGCGCTGACGGCCGTAGATTGAAAGAGCGAGGCGGCGACGTTATTCGTCGCCGGTTTCGCCAAGCAGCTTCTGCTCATGAGCGATCGCGTGGCCGATCAGCCGCGCCCAGATGTCTTCGTAAAAATCAGGATCGAGGTTGACGCGCGCAGCGTTCTTGCGGGCATTCTCGCGCACTTCCATCACCCGCGCCGGAATGTCGGCCTTCAGTTTCAGCGGCGCCTTGATCTCGGCCGCGCGGTCAATATAGCCCCAGCGCTCGGCAAACAGCGCCATCAGCGCCTGGTCGAGACGGTCGATCTCGGCACGCACGTCGGCCATGGTTTCGCATTGCGCGGGGGTTTTCTGCATCTGTCTCGTCCAATTGCCTGGATGCGGCCAAGCGCGGGCCCAGGATGTTCGAGCGTCCCTCGGCTCTCAGCAAGCGGGGCGCTTCTGCGGCGCACTGCTAACAAACGGCGAGCTATCTTGGAAGGGGCAACAGGGTCGCAGCCGGCGACCCTTGAGGTGGTCACCTCAGCAGGCGATCGCTTTGCAGGGGAGGAGGGTGCGGTCCTGTCTCCGTCTGCGGCGATCGCCTGCTGACGTGTTAAGGGAAGTTAGCTGGCCAAGCTTGAGCGAGGCTTTTTAGAACGGGATGAGGAAAAGTGTCTGCGGTTTTCCGCCCGCATCCCGCTCCAATGGATCGACTACGTTCCGATCATCAGCTTGATCGCAAGGCCGACGAGGGTGACGGCCGCCACCCCCGCGCACCAGAGGCCAACGAACCAGAGAAGCTTGCGGCCGGTTCCTGTTTCGCTGGTCAATGGTAGCCCTCCTCCGGATCGACCTTGCCGCGGAAGACCCAGTAGGAATAGGCGGTGTAGGCGAGAATGATCGGCACCAGCACCAAAGCGCCGGCAAGCAGGAAGGAGAGGCTTTCCTCAGGCGCGGCCGCGTCCCAGATCGTCAGCGAAGGCGGCACCATATAGGGGTAGAAACTGATGCCGATGCCGGCATAGCCGAGCACGAAGAGGCCCAGTGCGGCGATGAACGGCCGGCTGTCGTGGCGCTTGCGGATACCCGTGATCAGCGCATAAAGGCAGCCGAGAACGAGCGCCGGCACGACGACGCTGAAGATCGCCGTCGGATAGCCGAACCAGCGGTCCAGATACTGCGGCTCCAGGAACGGCGTCCACAGGCTGACGATGCCCATGGCGGCGACGGTGGCGAAGGAGCATTTGAGCGCGAGGTCGCGGGCCCGGTCGGCAAGGTCGCCATGGGTCTTCATCACAAGCCAGGTGGCGCCGAGCAGCGCATAGCCGACGACGACGGCGATGCCGGTCATGATCGAGAACGGCGTCAACCAATCCCACCAGCCGCCGACATAGGCACGGTTCTCGACCGGAATGCCCTGGACGAGCGCGCCGAGCGTGATCCCTTGCGCGAAGGCGGCCAGCATCGAGCCGCCGGAGAAGGCCCAGTTCCAGAGATATTCGGCCCGCCGCGTGCGCCAGCGATATTCGAAGGCGACGCCGCGGAAGATGAGGCCGATCACCATGGCGATGATGGGCGCGTAAAGTGCGGGCAGGATGGTCGCGTAGGCCAGCGGAAACACCGCCATCAGGCCGCCGCCGCCAAGAACCAGCCAGGTCTCGTTGCCGTCCCAGACCGGGGCGACGGAATTCATCATCACGTCACGGTCGTGCTTCTCCGGGAAGAACGGGAAGAGGATGCCGACACCGAGGTCGAAGCCGTCGAGAATGACATAGGCGAGCACCGCAAAGGCGATGATGCCAGCCCAGATGAACGGCAGATCAAACTCCATGATGGCCTCCCTTGGTGTTTGCATGGCTGCTATGGATGGCGGGGCCCGGCATGATGCCGGAACTGCGCAATGGTCCTTCGCCGAGCTCCGGCATCGGATCCCGCGGCAATCGCGCCATCAGCCGGAGGATGTAGAAGGTGCCGGCGCCGAAGACGAAGAAATAGACGATGATGAAGGCGATCAGCGAGGCGGCGACCGCGGGTGCCGCGATCGGCGCCACTGAGTTTGCCGTCAGCAGATGGCCGTAGACGGTATAGGGCTGACGGCCGACTTCGGTCGTGACCCAGCCCGCGAGCACGGCGACGAAGCCGGCGGGCCCCATGGCGATCGCGGCACGGTGCAGCCAGACATTGCTGTCGAGCGTGCCGCGATAGCGACACCAGAGCGACCAGAGCCCGATGCCGAGCATGGCGAAGCCGAGGCCGACCATCACCCGGAATGACCAGAACACGATACCAACAGGCGGGTGAAGTTCTTCCGGGATCGTATCGAGACCGGCAAGCGGCGCGTTCAGATCATGCTTCAGGATGAGGCTCGAAAGCTTCGGGATCTCGATCGCGTAATCGACGCGCTTTTCAGGCGAGTTCGGAATGCCGAAGAGGATGAGCGGCGCGCCGTCCGGATGGCTCTGGTAGTGCCCCTCCATCGCCATCACCTTGGCCGGCTGGTGCTCCAGCGTGTTGAGACCATGCATGTCGCCGGCGAAGATCTGGATCGGCGCGACAATCGCCGCCATCCACATAGCCATCGAAAACATCTTTTGCGCCCGCCGCGGCGCCGTCTTGCGGATGAGGTGCCAGGCGCCGCAGGCGCCGACGACGAAGGCGGTCGTGAGATAGGCCGCCAGCACCATGTGGGTGAGGCGATAGGGGAAGGAGGGGTTGAAGACGATCGCCCACCAGTCGACCGGGACGAACTGGCCCGCCTCGTTCATTGCGAAACCGGCCGGCGTCTGCATCCACGAGTTCGCCGAAAGGATCCAAGTGGCCGAGATCAGCGTGCCGACGGCGACCATGACGGTTGCCAAGAAATGCAGCTTCGGCCCGACGCGGTTGAGGCCGAACAGCATGACACCGAGGAAGCCCGCTTCGAGGAAGAAGGCGGTCAGCACCTCGTAGCCCATCAGCGGCCCGATGATCGGCCCGGCCTTGTCGGAAAAGACGCTCCAGTTGGTGCCGAACTGATAGGACATGACGATGCCGGAAACGACGCCCATGCCGAAGGCGACGGCAAAGATCGTCTTCCAGAAATTGAAGAGTTCGAGATAGACCCCGTCCTTCTTCCACAGCCACAACCCTTCGAGCACCGCGAGGTAACTCGCAAGCCCGATGGAAAAGGCGGGGAAGATGATGTGGAAGGAAACGGTAAAGGCGAACTGGAAGCGAGCGAGCAGGGTCGCATCGAAACTCTCAAACACGGGCGCAATCCTTTCAGACACGCGGATGCGACGCCTCACGGAAGCGTAGGCCGCAATGCTCTGGCTGCTGCATCATTTGTCCGGTGACCGATCGTCGATCAGGGAACCTGTCTTGGCCTCTGGCCGAGGCAAATCCTGGGGTTGCACCGGCTTTTCAGCATGCACTTGAATCTGCGCCAAATTTGCCAAACGTCAATGACAGCGCGTCCGCCACGTTGTCACACTGCGGCAATGTTGCGCTGCGGCATATTGGCGAAAGGTGAGCGGGATATCAGCGGCGCGCGAGATAGGCCTCGGCCAACTCCGTCCAGAAAGCCGCGCCGATCGGCAGCAGGTCGTCGTTGAAGTTGTAGCCGGGGTGATGCAGCGGCCTGTCGTCGTCGCTGACCTTCGAGCCGAGGAAGAAGTAGGTCCCCGGCCGCTCCTTCAGCATATAGGCGAAATCCTCGCTGCCCATGAAGGGGCGGGCGAGATCGACCACCTTGTCGGCGCCGGCGAAGCGGACCGCGAGATCGCGGACGAAGTCCGTCTCGGCCTTGTGGTTGATCGTCGCATCGTAGCTGCGCTGGTAGTCGACGGTCGCGCGCATGCCGAAGCTCGTCGCCTGCGCCTCGGCGATCATGCGGATGCGGCGTTCGAGTTCGTCGCGCACATCGGGCTCGAATGAGCGGATACCGACGACGATCTCGGCGCGTTCGGGAATGATGTTGCTGGCCGAGCCCGCATGGAAGGCGCCGACGGTGACCACAGTCGGATCCATCGGATGGATGTTGCGCGAGACGATCGATTGCAGCGCCATGACGATCGAGGCGCCGCAGACGATGGGATCTGCTGTTTCCTGCGGCTCCGCCCCATGCCCGCCGCGTCCATGCACGGTGATGCGCGCCTCGTCGACGGCGGCCATGATCGGGCCTTCTCTAAGGGCGAACTGGCCGAAAGGCAGACCCGGCTCGTTGTGAAGCGCGAAGACGGCGTCGCAGGGAAACTGATCGAACAGGCCCTCGTCCATCATGATCTTGGCGCCGCCGAAATTCTCCTCGGCCGGCTGGAAGATCAGGTGGATCGTGCCGTCGAAATTGCGCCGCTCGGCAAGCGCGCGGGCAGCACCCAGCAGCATCGTCGTGTGGCCATCGTGGCCGCAGGCATGCATGAGGCCCGAGGTCTTGCTGGCATAGTCCAGCCCGGTTTCTTCCAGGATCGGCAGCGCATCGATGTCGGCGCGGATGCCGATCGAGCGCTTGCCGTTGCCGTTCCTGAGCGTGCCGACGACACCGGTTTTCGCAAGCCCCGTCGTCACCTCATAGCCGAGACTTTCGAGGTGCTTGGCGATGAAGGCGGAAGTACGCGTCTCCTCCAGTCCGAGTTCCGGATGCGCATGCAGGTCGTGGCGAATGGCGACGAGTTCCGGCATGGCGTTGGTGATCGAGGGGGAAAGCTTCATGTCAGGCACCGCGGGTTGGTATGCGATTTTCGAAGGTGCGGAAAGCCACCACCAGAATACCGGTGAGGCACATGTAGATGAGCGCGAGCAAAAGCAGCGGCTCGTAGGTGAGGAAGGTTTCCTGCCGCACCTTGGAGATGACCGCATAGACGTCGACGACAGTCACGGTCGCGACAAGTGGCGTCGATTTCAGCTGCAGCACCGTTTCGCCATTGAGCGTCGGCAGAGCCCGATGGATGGCGCGCGGCAGCCAGATGCGGCGGAACATCGTCCAGCGGCCCATGCCATAGGCCTTCGCCGCCTCAAGCTCGCCGTTCGGAACGCCGGCAAAAGCGCCGCGCATGACTTCGCCCTCATAGGCCGCAAACGAAATGGTCAACGCCGCCACGCCATAGGGCCACGCTTCGCGCAGGTAAGGCCAGAGGAAGGACTGGCGGATCGCCGGAAACTGCGGGAACAGCGAGCCGAGACCGTAATAGAGCAGCCAGAGCTGCAACAGCAGCGGCGTGCCGCGGATCACGGTACAAAACACCTTGGCCGGCAGTTTCAGGAACCAGGGGCCGGTGACCTGCACGAGGCCGATCGGCACCGCCAGCAGGAAGCCGAGGATGGCGGTGCTGAACAGCATCATCAGGCTGACGAGGATGCCCCAGCCAAGCCGTGGCAGGTAGCGCGGCAGCCAGTCCCAGCGCATGAAGACGGCGACGGCGACGACGAAGGCGGCAAAGACCAGCATCATGAGGATGCGGTGCGGCAGGAAGAAGCTCTTCGCCGTCGGCAGGTCTTCGGGCGTAAACGCAACGGCGTGGGTGGTTTCGTCGGTCATCGGCTCTCCGCAAAACCGCGTCGGGCATGGCGTTCGAGCATGCCGATGAAGACGTTGGAGATGAGCGTCAGCGCCAGGTAGAGCGCGCCAGCCGCCAGGAAGAACAGGAGATAGGCCTTGGTCGTGCCGGCCGCCTGGCGGGTGACCAGCGTCAACTCGCTGAAGCCGACGACCGCGAGAAGGGCCGTGTCCTTGGTGGCGATCAGCCAGAGATTGGAGAGGCCGGGAATGGCATAGGGCAACATCGCCGGCAGGGTGATGCGGCGCAGAACCATGGCCGGCGACATGCCATAGGCGCGCGCCGCCTCGATCTGCCCGGCGGGCACCGCCTTGATCGCGCCGCGCAACACTTCGGTCGAATAGGCACCCTGGACGACGCCGATGACGAAGATGCCGGCCATCAGGCCGCTGATGTCGACCGGGCCAACCGAAAACAACGCCAGAACCTGATTGAGCAGGTCGGTGCCGGCATAATAGAGCAAGAGGATCAGCACCAACTCGGGCACTGCACGCACGACCGTGGTGTAGCATTCGAGCAGATCGCGCAGGACTGGGCCGCCATAGAGCTTGCCGAATGCACCGCCGATGCCGAGCGCCAGGCCGAGCGTGAAGCCGCCGACGGCGATCTGGATGGAATTGAAAAAGCCTTGCAGCAATACGCCACCCCAGCCGGGTGCTGAAAGCGAGAGCAGGCCCCAATTGATGAGGGAATCCGCAGCCATGCGTCGTCGAGCTCCGATGGCGCCGGCCGGCGATCGCTGCAGCGCTGCGGTCTTTGTCAGACGCGACAAGCGCTGCGACGGTTCGATCGCCGGCCGATCGCGCCTTATCCGCCGTAGATGTCGAAGTCGAAGTACTTCTTCGAGAACGTATCGTAGGTGCCGTTGTCGCGGATCGCCTTGATGGCGGCGTTGATCTTGTCCTTGAGCTCGGTTTCGCCCTTGCGCAGGCCGACGCCGACACCCGGGCCGATCACGGCGACGTCTTCGGCAACGTCGCCCTTGTATTCACAGCATTCCTTGCCCTGGTCGGTCGCCAGAAACGCCTTGAGCGCGATGGCATCCGCCTGCACCGCATCGAGGCGGCCGGCGGCGAGGTCGTTGTTGGCCTCGTCCTGCGTCTGGTATTCCTTGACCTCGACGCCCGCCGGCGCGAAGTGCTTTGCGGCATAGGCCTGGTGGACCGTCGAGACCTGGACGCCGAGCGTCTTGCCCTTCAGCCCTTCCGGCGAGGAGTTCATCTCGACGCCCTTGGTGCCGATGATGCCGGTCGGGGTGTTGTAGTACTTGTCGGAGAAATCGATGGTCTTCAGGCGCTCGTCGGTGATCGACATCGAACTGATGATCATGTCGATCTTCTTCGACGTCAGTGCCGGAATGATGCCGTCCCAGGCAACCGGCGTCAGCACGCATTCGAGCTTGGCCTCGGCGCACATTGCGTTCATGAACTCGACTTCCCAGCCTTCCCATTTGCCGCTGGCGTCAGGCGCTGTGAACGGCGGATAGGGCTCCGCTGCGACGCCGACCTTCAGCGCTTCCGCCGACGCCGCGACGCCGCCGCTCACGGCGATCGCCGCCGCAACGGCCAGGACTTTCAATGCCTTCTTCATGCTGTTCCCCTTTTTGGTTGTTTAGCATTCAGGAATTCAGTGAATGGAACTGATGAACTTCTTGAGCCTTTCCGATTTCGGTGCGCCGAAGATGGCCTCAGGCGGGCCCTGTTCTTCGATCACGCCGTTGTGGAGGAAGACGATGTGGTTGGCGACGTCGCGCGCAAACTTCATCTCGTGGGTGACGAGGATCATCGTGCGCTTTTCGCGCGCGAGGTCCCCGATGACAGTGAGAACTTCGCCGACGAGTTCGGGATCGAGTGCCGAGGTCGGCTCGTCGAAGAGCATGACGAGCGGCTGGATGGCAAGCGCCCGGGCGATCGCGGCGCGTTGCTGCTGGCCGCCGGAAAGGAAGGCCGGGTAGGCGTCGCGTTTCTCGTAGAGGCCGACGCGTTTCAGCAGGGTTTCGGCGGTGGCGACCGCTTCCGCCTTCGGCTTGCCGAGCACATGGATCGGCGCTTCGATGACGTTTTCAAGGATGGTCATGTGCTGCCAGAGATTGAAGCTCTGGAACACCATGCCGAGCTGGCTGCGGATGCGCTGGACCTGTTTGCGGTCCTCCGGCACCAGGCCGCCGCGACCGTCGGATTTCATCCGGATCTTTTCGCCATGCACGCTGACGCTACCGGCGGAGGGGAGTTCGAGGAGGTTGATGCAGCGAAGGAAAGTGGATTTGCCGGAACCGCTGCCGCCGATGATGGCGATCACGTCGCCCTGCTTCGCTGTGAGCGAAACTCCCTTCAGCACTTCCAATGGCCCGAAACGCTTGTGCAGGTCAGTGACCGCGATTGCCTGGGCCGCATCCGTCATCGGCGCGCCGCTCCCATGGCTCTGCGAGCTTTTTCTGTCAGCATCGAAACAGTTCCCCTGTCGTCTTCCGTGCGGCATCTTTGGCCTGTCACGGGTTTTTGTTGGCCGGCATGGTTGCACTTGTGCCGCTATTGTTCAAGCGTATAATAATAGACGTCGTCGATTTTTTGACGCCCGCCGATCGTTCGATTTCCCGAAGGAGCCGCCCATGCCGCCGTTCTGGCCGAAGCCTTTGCCGACCGCGCCTGAACAGCATTTTGGGCCGGTTCGAGAGCAGAGTGCCGCATGAACAGACGCAGTTTTCACCGCGCGCCGGAAGGCGAGCGCCGCCAGGAATTGATCGAAGCGACGCTCGACTGCATCTCGGAATTCGGGCTGAAGGGCGCAACCGTTCGGCAGATCGCAATCCGCGCCGGCGTGACCGCCGGGCTGGTGCGCCACTACTTCGAATCGAAGGACCAGATGGTTGCCGAGGCCTATCGCGCCGTCATCGCCTCGCTCACCGAAAAGGCGAGCAAGGTCGAGGGCGATCCGGAAACCCGGCTCCGGGATTTCATCGCGATCAACCTCACCGAGCCGGTGGCAGACAGCCGCAGCATCTCGCTCTGGGCCGCCTTCATCAGCCAGGTCCGGGTCGATTCGGTGCTGTCGGAGATCCACCGCGAAGGCTATCTCGCCTTTCGCAATTCGCTGCAGGAACTGCTTGCCGATTTCCTTGCGACCAAAGGCAAGCCGGCCGACGCCGAAACTTGCCGGGCCTTCGCCATCGCCATCAACGGGTTGGTCGACGGCCTCTGGGTCGAGGGCTGCCTTGCCGGCGATCTCTTTCGCGAAGGCGAGCTCGTCGCCATCGCCATGTCTTCGGTCGAAGCGCTGCTCGGCACGAAGATCGGAACTGCAAAACAATGAAAACGGGAGAAAGCACCATGCGCTACGCGTCCATCACCGAACGTCTTGCCGATCTTGGTTCGGGCAAATGGTCGCTGCATATCCGTGCCCGCCAATTGAAGGCGAGTGGTGCCGACATCATCGAACTGACGATCGGCGAACCGGATCTTCCGCCGGACCGCGCCCTGCTCGATGAATGCCAGCGCGCGATGAATGCGGGGCGCTATCGCTACTCCAACGGCCGCGGTGAACCGACGGTCGTGGCGGCCGTCGCGGAGAAATACCGTCGTCGCCGTGCCGATGTGACGAACGAGAACGTGCTCTGCTTCCCCGGCACGCAGACGGCGCTCTTCGCCGTGATTCTCGGGTTGGCGGAGGCCGGCGATGCCGTTCTCGTCGGCGATCCGCTCTATGCGACCTATGAAGGCGTGATCCGCTCGACCGGCGCGCATCCGGTGCTGGTGCCGCTGAAGCCGGAATTCGGCTTCCACATGCAGGCCGAAGATCTGGAAAAAGCGATCACGCCGGAGAGCCGCGTGCTGCTGCTGAATACGCCACACAATCCGACCGGTGCCGTGCTGACGGCGGAAGAAATTGCCGCGATCGGCGAGGTCGCGCGCCGTCACGATCTCTGGATCGTCTGCGACGAGGTCTATGAGGAGCTGGTGTTCGACGCCGTCTTTGCCTCGCCCTTCGACAATCCGGATTTCGCCGAACGCACGATCGTCGTCTCGTCGATCTCCAAATCGCACGCCGCGCCCGGCTTCCGCAGCGGCTGGGCGGTCGGCCCGGTCGAGTTCACCGAGCGGCTGCTGCCGGTCTCCGAAACGATGCTTTTCGGCACGCAGCCCTTCATCGCGGACATGACCGCCTATGCCCTGACGCATGACATCGATACGGCGCGCCGGATGCGCTTGTCCTATAAGTCGCGCGCCGCGCAGATCGTCGCCGGCCTTGCCGCGGCGCCCGGCATCGAGGTGTTCGCGCCGGAAGCCGGCATGTTCATCTTGATTGATGTTTCCGGAACCGGTCTCGACGGCGATGCGTTTGCTTGGGCGCTGCTTGAAGAAGAGGGGGTTGCCGTCATGCCCGGATCGTCCTTTGGCGATGAAGCACAGAACTATCTGCGCGTCAGCCTGACCGTGCCCGATGGTGCCATCGACGAGGCCTGCCGCCGCATCTCCGCACTTGCCGAGCGGGCCAGCCTGCGCAAGGAGCGCTGCGCATGACCATGGAAAGAACGGTTGGAGAAGTCCTGGTCGACCTGCTCGAGGCCAATGGCGTCGAGGTGGTTTTCGGCATTCCCGGCGTGCATACGGTCGAGCTCTACCGGGGCCTCGCTGCATCGAAGATCCGCCACGTGACGCCACGGCATGAACAGGGCGCCGGCTTCATGGCCGACGGCTATGCCCGCGTCAGCGGCAAGCCGGGCGTTGCCCTCGTCATCACCGGGCCCGGCCTCACGAACACCATCACGGCGATGGCGCAGGCGCGCCAGGATTCGATCCCGATGCTGGTGATTTCAGGCGTCAATCGCCGCGATTCGCTCGGCCATGGGCGCGGCCTGCTGCACGAGCTGCCCGACCAGCACGGCATGATGAAGACGCTGGCGCTCTATTCGCACACGCTCCTCAATCCGGAAGACCTGCCTTTCGTCGTCGACCGCGCCTTCTCGGTGCTCGTCTCCGGTCGGCCGGGACCGGTGCATATCGAGATCCCGACCGACGTGATGTCGGCGAAGATCACGCCGCAGGCGCTGCGGCCGGCAACGGCCACCCGACCGCGCTCCGACAGCGAGACGCTGCAGCGCGCGGCGATCCTCTGCGCCGACGCCTCGCGCCCGGTCATCATCTGCGGCGGCGGCGCCCTGACGGCGGAGGCGGAAGTTGCGGAGCTTGCCGAAAAGATCGGTGCGCCCGTCGTCACCACTGTCAATGCTCGCGGCATGTTCTCGGGCAGTCCCTTGAGGGTTCCTGCGAGCCCCAGCCTGAAGGCGGTGCGGTCGCTGCTGAAGGAGGCCGACCTGGTGCTGGCGCTCGGCACCGAAATGGGCCAGACCGACTACGACATGTATGCCGATGGCGGCTTTCCGGCCCTGCGCAACCTGATCCGCACCGACATCGATGCGGCGCAGCTCGCGCGCGGGCCGCATGCGGCGCTCTCCATCCTCTCCGGCGCCAAGGCGGCGACGGCGGGCATCCTCGCCTTTCTCCCCGGTCATGCTGCGAAGGATGGAGCGGGACGGGCCGAAACGGCGCGGAGGGCGGCGCTGAAGGAACTGACGCCGAAGATGCGGGCCGAGATCGGCATCATCGACACCATCTACAAGTCTCTGCCGGATTGCACCGTCGTCGGCGACTCGACCCAGGCCGTCTATGCCGGCAACCTCTACTGTGATGCACCGCGGCAGCGTAGCTGGTTCAATTCGGCGACCGGTTACGGTTCTCTGGGCTATGCGCCGCCAGCAGCCGTCGGTGCAGCCGTCGCCGATCCGTCTCGGCCGGTCGTCTGTCTCGTCGGCGACGGTGGCTTCCAGTTTTCGCTCGCTGAAATCGGGTCTGCCGTCGATGCGCAGGCGCAGGTCATCTTCCTCGTCTGGAACAATGACGGCTACCAGGAAATCGAAAGCTACATGGTCGATGCCGGCGTTACGCCGGAGGGCGTCAAGCCTTCGGCGCCGGACTTCCTGATGGCGGCGAAGGCCTATGGCGTCGAGGGACGGCGGCTTGCTTCCGTCGCCGATCTCTCACAGGCGCTCGCCGAGGCGGCGAAGCGCAAGGGACCGTCGCTTATCGAGATCCACGAGCGGCGAACGAGCGGCATCACGGCCTGAGCAACGACAACCACGAAACGGGCCGGATTTGACTTTTCCGGCCCGGAATGGTGTTAAAGGCGCCCATGCTCGATTCCGGCCACGTTCTCTAGGTAAGGTCGGGCATTCGGGCTCAATTTTCGTCTCGCTGGCGTGCAATCGCCAGGGAAAGGGACCGCGTCCTCGATGGACCGCATGGGTGGTGGCAGCAAGAACATACAGGCCGGCCGGCTTCTCGCTGTGCTGTGGCTGTTCTGCGCCTCCTTCGCAATGCAGGTCATCTCGGTCGGACAGAGCATCCCGTCCCGTTCGGCCTCCGGTGCCCAGGCCGGCAACGTCACCGACACCGGTTCGACTGACCGTCCCGCCGCCCGGCAACTCTCGCGGGCGACACCGCTTTCAGACCTTCGGTTTACGGCCGAGCGCAAGGACGCCAAGTCCGCGGCCGATGATGGCTTGCCGGCGCTCTTGCCGGCATCGCTCGAACTCGAACTTCCCCGTTCGTCGGACGGGCGGATTTTCCGCGAGTTCGCTGCGTATCTTGGCGGGGCCTCGAACCCTGGCCCCCATATTCGCGCGCCTCCCGGCGCCTGATCCACAACGCGGATTTTGGCTGGCTGGCGGCTTCGGCTGCAGCTCTGCCCTTTATGAAACAAGCCCTGACGACGCGCCCCGTGCCCGCGCAGGCTCTTCTGGAACCACAACATGCGTACATCGAAATGGGCGATTCTCGTCTATGTCGTCGTGATCATCTTCGGATGTATCGCGGCGCTTCCGAACGTGCTGACGCCGGCACAACGTGAACAATTTGCAGGCTGGCTGCCGGTCAAGCCGGTAACCCTCGGCCTCGACCTCAAGGGCGGCTCGCACCTCGTGCTCGAAGTCGATGCTGCCGGCCTTCGCAAAGCTCGGCTCGAAACCCTGCTTGACGATACGCGCCGGGCGCTCCGCGCCGAGCGCATCTCGGCCTCCTCGGCCCGCATCGCCGGCGATACCGTTACCGTGAAGATCGAAGATCCGGCCGACCGCGAAAAGGTTCTGCCGAAGCTGAAAGAGCTGGCGGCCCCTGTCGGCACGCTTGGTTTCGGCGGCGCGGCTTCCGATATCGAGGTGACCGAGAACGGCGACAGCATCAACATCGCGATGACAGAGGCCGGCCTTGCCGACCGCACCACCAAGGCCGTCGAACAGAGCCTCGAGATCATCCGCCAGCGCGTCGACACCGTCGGCGTTGCCGAGCCGCTGATCCAGCGTGTCGGTTCCGACCGCATTCTCGTCCAGCTTCCGGGCCTCGAGGATCCGACGGCACTGCGCCAGCTCTTGGGCTCGACCGCGCAGATGAGCTTCCACATGGTGGACCAGACCGTGGATCCCAACCAGCCGGCGCCGCGCGGCGTCGACATTCTGCCGGGCGCCCACGACAACAACAAATATGCGGTCGAAAGCCGCGTCGCGATTTCGGGCGAGCGCCTGGCCGATGCCAAGGCCGGCTTCGACCAGCGCACCAACGAACCGATCGTGTCCTTCACCTTCGACACGCTCGGTGCCCGCCAGTTCGCGGAAATCACCCAGGCTGCCGTCGGCCGGCCCTTCGCGATCGTTCTTGACGGCAAGGTCCTGACGGCTCCTGTTATCCGCGAGCCGATCATCGGCGGCAACGGCCAGATCAGCGGCAACTTCACCGCACAGGAAGCGACCGTTCTGTCGGCGCTGCTGCGCTCCGGCGCGCTTCCGGCACCGCTCACCGTTATCGAGGAACGCTCCGTCGGCCCGAACCTCGGTTCCGACTCGATCCGCATGGGCATCTACACCGGTCTTGCCGGCTTCGCGCTCGTCGTCACCCTCATGGTCGTGCTCTACGGCGCCTGGGGCATGATCGCCAATGTCGGCCTGGTGCTGCACACGATCCTGACCATCGCGCTTCTCGCCATGCTCGGCTCGACGCTGACCTTGCCGGGTATAGCCGGTATCATTCTCGGCATCGGCATGGCGGTGGACGCCAACATCCTGATCAACGCGCGTATCCGTGAAGAAACGGAAGCGGGTGCCGGCGCGATGAAGGCGCTCGATATCGGCTTCAACAAGGCCTACGCGACCATCATCGATAGTAACGTCACGACGCTTTCGGGCACCGTGCTCTTGTTCGCCTTCGGCTCCGGCCCGGTCAAGGGATTTGCCGTCACCATGATGCTCGGCATCATCATCTCGATGTTCACCTCGATCACCGTCGTTCGCCTGATGATGCGTGAGGTCGTCGTCCGCCGGAAGATGAAGAAGCTCGAGATCCCGTCGCTGTTCGGCAAGGTTCCGAAGCTTCCGTCCTTCTCCTTCATGAAGGGCCGCTTCGTCGCCATCGGCATGTCCGCCTTCCTGTCGGTCAGCTCGGTGGTGCTGTTCTTCACGCCCGGCCTCAACTACGGCATCGACTTCGTCGGCGGTATCCAGGTCGAAACCACCTCGAAGAACACGCTCGACCTTCCGACGCTTCGCCACAATCTCGAAGCGCTCAACATCGGCGAAGTGGCGCTGCAGGAATTCGGCCAGGACAAATCGGTCCTGATCCGCGTCCAGCGCCAGCCGGGCGGCGAGCAGGAACAGACGGCAGCGCTCAACCGCATCAAGGATGCCGTCGTCCAGACGATCCCGGATGCGAGCTTCGAGCGCACCGAAGTCGTCGGCCCGACCGTCAGCACCGAGCTTGCCCGTTCGGGCTTCCTCGCTGTCGGTCTCGCGATGGTGGCGATCCTGCTTTACATCTGGTTCCGCTTCGAATGGCACTTCGCCGTCGGCGCGATCGCGGTCCTCTTGCTCGACATCACCAAGACGATCGGCTTCTTTGCGTTGACAGGCATCGACTTCAACCTGACGGCCATCGCCGCGCTCCTGACGATGATCGGCTACTCGGTCAACGACAAGGTCGTGGTTTATGACCGCATGCGCGAGAACCTCAGGAAGTACAAGTCGATGCCGTTCTCGGATCTCATCGACATGAGCATCAACCAGGTGATCGCGCGATGCATCTTCACCTCGATGGCGACGGCCTTCTCGCTGGTGCCGATGGCGATCTGGGGCGGCGATGCCGTCAAGAGCTTCGCCTGGCCGATGATCTTCGGCGTGATCGTGGCAACGACCTCGTCGATCTATATCGGCGGCCCGATCCTGCTGTTCCTCAATCGCTGGTGGAAGGATCGCGAAGCATCCCGCGGTGGCACAACCACGCCGCAGGCGGGCACGCCTGCTGCCTGACATCCGGCACTGGAACACAAAACGTGAAGGGGCGGCCCGACGGGCCGCCCCTTTTTTGTCCGAATGTGCTGTCTTTATCCACCCGTGCCTTGCAGACTGATTCTTCGCTTCCTAAATAGCGTAGGTCTCCGGCTCCGGAACGGGTGGATGGATTTTGCGTACATCGCCCCTTGAATTTAAAGGGTGAAGAAATTTTTTCTGCGTCTTCATCTTTTTAATTGACGGAATTGGTAGATTATTCTAGTTTGCCACTACGTGAACGCGGGGAGTCCGCCTCACGGTTGTTCATCGAACGCTCCGGCATTGCTGATGCCGGGCCAGCCAAAGGAGTGTGACATGTCCGAAACCGTCTCGACCGCCGCCTTCTTCGGCACGCGTCTCCTTTGTCGCGCAACAGAGAAAAAATGGCTCATTCGCAATCTTTGCCGAATGTGACCTTCGAACCCCTCGAACTTTATCTTTTGCCGAAATTGAAAGTTTCCGCGCCGACAGCGTGGATGGAGCGTTATTTGTATGAGCAAGCAGGTTATCGAATTTGGCGGCGAAGCCGTCGGCGTTGTTGTCCCGGATGAAGATCGCTTCAAGTTCCTGGCGGTGAAGTATCACGTCTGGGACCTGGACGCGAAGCGCTTCGGCTCGGCCGATGAAGCGCGCGCCGCAATCCGGCAGCTGTTGGCCCACCAGGCCGTCCAGGCCAAGCGGCAGAACCACAGCGCCGCTGCCTGAAGCCGCACTTGAAGCGGATGAGAAAAGCCGGTTTCGGCTTTTCTCCCGCATCCACCGCGAAGACATCCGCAAATCTTGCCGCATCGGCCGCACGCAATTGCCCGCGACATCGGTCAATTCCCCACTATAATTATATGTTGGCAGTACGTTTCTTGTGCTATGCCAATATATATTTGCATTTGCGCGGATGATTCCCGTTTTCTGGGGTGCCGCCGCAGGGAAAGCGTGCCGGAATGCTGACGAAGAAGGGAAAGTACGGACTGAAGGCCTTGGTCGATCTTGCTCGGCTGGAGCCGGGGGAAACTGCCTTCATTACCGAGATCGCGCAGCGCAACAATATCCCGAAGAAGTTCCTGGACACGATCCTGCTTGAGCTGCGCAACGCCGGCATGCTGCGCTCGAAAAAGGGGCCTGGCGGCGGCTACTCGCTCTCGCGGCCCGCTTCGGAAATCCGTATCGGTCACGTGATCCGCACGCTGGACGGGCCGCTTGCGCCGATCCGCTGTGCGAGCCGCACGGCCTACGAGGTCTGCGAAGATTGTAACGATCCCGAGACCTGTCAGGTGCGGGTGTCGATGACGACGGTCCGTGATGCCGTTGCCGCCATTCTTGATTCGATGACGCTCGAAGAATTCGCGGCCGACAAGTCGATGCCGCTGGAAATGGAAGAAAAGCGCGCCGGCTGACGAAAACGCCGCGGTTCACGCCAGTTTTCCCCCGAACTCTGCTTCCAAGACTTGGTTTGCCAAGAAAAAGCGCTTATCTGCCGTCAATGGTCTGGCGGGCAAATTCGTGCCTGTTGCTTAAGTCTTCGCAGAATTGGGGTCATCATGGGTTTGAGACATGCATCGGCGGATGATCGCACTGCACTTGCGGCTTTGGAGTCGATCGGCCGGACGCTGACGACCGCGATGGCCGGCATCAAGGCGCTGGCGGACCAATTTGGCGCTGACGAAGTTTTTGCGCGCAGCGTCGTCGAAGCCGTCGAACTGATCGGCGAAAGCCAGGGGCGCGTCGTCGTCTCCGGCGTCGGCAAGAGCGGCCATATCGGCCGCAAGATTGCAGCCACGCTGGCATCGACCGGAACATCCGCCTACTTCGTGCACCCGACCGAAGCGAGCCATGGCGACCTCGGCATGGTCACCTCGCAGGACGTGCTGATCCTGCTCTCCTGGTCGGGCGAGACGGCCGAGCTTGCCAACATGCTCACCTATGCCAAGCGCTTCAACGTGCCGATCGTCTCGATCTGCGCCAACCGCGACAGCGTGCTTGCCCGCAACTCGGAAGTGCCGATCGTCTTGCCGAAGGTTCAGGAAGCCTGTCCGCACGGCCTCGCGCCGACGACCTCGGCCATGCTGCAACTCGCCATCGGCGACGCGCTCGCCATCGCGCTTTTGGAGCGGCGCGGCTTTTCGGCCGAGGATTTCAAGACTTTTCATCCGGGCGGCAAGCTCGGCGCGCAGTTGCGGCTTGTTCGCGAGCTGGCGCATGACGGCGCCCAGATGCCGCTTCTCAGCGTCGGACGCCCGATGAGCGAGGCGCTGATCGAGATGTCGTCCAAGGGTTTCGGTGTCGTCGGCATCATCGACGATGGCGGCAAGCTGGCCGGCGTGATCACCGACGGCGACCTGCGTCGTCACATGTCCGGCGACCTGCTGCTGCAACCGGTCGAGGCGGTGATGTCGCGCAATCCGCGCGTGATCCGCGGCGACGTGCTTGCAAGCGGCGCCATGGAATTCATGCAGCAGCATAAGGTGACCGTGCTCTTCGTCGTCGACGACGGCGGGGCGCCGGTCAGCATCCTGCATATTCATGATCTGCTGCGCGCTGGCGTCGTCTGAGACTGCCAAGGCGGCCCTCCGCCTGGCGAAAGCAGCCTACCCCTTCACCACGGCGGGCCAGTCGCTCGTCGTGCCCGGCTGCACCGGCCGTTCCAGATAGGTGGAAAGCACCACATAGCTGCGCGTCGCCTTGACGCCGGGCGTGTCGTAGAGCCGCGCCAGAAGCCCTTCGAGCGCATGCGTGCTTTCTGTGCGCACCTTGAGCAGCATGCAGGTGTCGCCGGCGACCGAGTGGATCTCTTCCACTTCAGGGCATTCCTCGATCGCAAGCAGCGCCTGCGTCTTGCCCCAGCCGGTCGTGTCGACATGGACGAAGGCAAGCAGCGTCTTTCCGACCGCGTCCGGATCGATGAGCGCCGACACGCGGCGGATCGCGCCCGAACGCCGGAGCCGCTTCACCCGTTCATGGGCCGCCGGCGGCGAAAGTCCGACGCGTTCGCCAAGCTCGGCATAGCTCGTGGTCGCGTCCTCGACGAGGACGCCTAATAGTTTTCGGTCCATCGCGTCGAGGTCGCGCTCCGGCGGACGCTTCCGCCGAACGTCATCTGTATTTTGATCCATACCGAGAATTCCTCTTGTTGCTGAATTTCATTCTGCAAAAATGGAGGAATGACGAACATCAATCAACAAATTTCGCCAGATTCGATCGACAGGACCTCGATCGACAGGGCGCGCATCCCGCCCTTCGCCTATGTCCTGACCGTCTGCATCGGCGTCATCGGCTCCAACTCGCTGGCGCTCGGACCAATCGCGCCGGAGGTGGCGCGGAGCCTCGGCACGGATGTTCCATCGGTAATGGTCGCTTCGGCCGCCTTCGGACTGGGCACGGCCGTCAGCGCCATCTTCCTTGGCCGCTTCATCGACCGGTACGGCCCCCATCGCATTCTGGCTGCCGCGCTGTTGCTTCTGGCCGCCGGGCTCACCGGTAGCGCGCTTGCGCCCATGCTGGCGTTCCTGGTCGCCGCCCAACTCGTTGTCGGCGTCGCCACCGGCATTGCGCTTCCGTCGATCTACACGCTGGCCTCAGTGATCGCGCCGGCCGGACGGGAGAGCGAGACGATCGGCCTGGTGCTGACCGGCTGGACGCTCAGCATGGTGGCCGGCGTGCCGCTATCGGCAGCGATTGCTGACTTCGGAGGATGGCGCGCCGTTTACTTCGTCGTTGCCGTAGCCACACTGGTTGCTTGCGCTGCCGTCAGGCTCGCGCCGGTGCGGGAAGGACTGGCCGGCAAGACGACGTCGCCGCTCGCGGCGCTTGGCGTGCGTGGCGCCGGACCGCTGTTGATCGCCTGTGCCGCCTTCATGGCCGCCTTCTACGGCGTTTATGCCTATATCGGCGAACACCTGCACGCAGCGCTCGGGTTGCCCCTCAGCGCCAATGGCCTCGTGGCCGTTTCCTACGGCTTCGGCTTCGGTGCGGCGGCACTACTCGACCGGCTGATCGACCGCTTCGGCGCTGGCAGGTTGCTGCCTCTGATTTTTCTCGTCGTCGCCGGCGTCTATGCGGCGATGGCCGCCGTGAGTAGCTCCTACACGGCCATGCTGGTCGTCGTCTTTTTCTGGGGCCTTGCCAACCATTTCGGTCTCAACGTGCTGATCATGCGGCTGACGGGGCTCGATCCCACAAGGCGTGGCGCGATCATGGGGCTGAACAGCGGCGTCACCTATCTGTCGCTCTTTTTGGGAACGCTTGGTTTCGGCGTGGTTTATGGCGGGGCCGGTTTTTCCGCGCTGCCCTTGGCCGCGACCGGCCTGATGCTGGTCGCCGCCATCGCCGCAGCGCTCGCGCCGCGCTAGGTCCCCGCGATGTGAAAACGGCTACCCTTGGCGGGAAGCGGAAGGCGCGCGTTTCGCAGGCTTTTGGCGCGGCGCGGGGTCAATAAAGGCGCCAGGTTCGTTGAGGCTGCTTTCGTTCAGCCGCCGGGCAATCGCTTCCGCGCCGGCATCGGTTCCGGCGCGGGAATAAAGGTTGCCGCGCACCTGGATCGACGCGGCAAGCAGGCGGAACATTGCGACACTAAGTTCAGGCTCCGGCGCCTGGGGCGCCTGCCAGAAACCGTCGAGTGGCTGCTGGTCGGTCAGACCGGCAATATCGAAGACGGCAGTGCCGAGCACTTTGACCGGCCGCCCTTGCTTCAGGGCGTGCAATCCGGCCGTCGAATTCACCGTGACCATGCCGGCGCTCGCCTCGCCAAGCGTATCGAGATTTCCGCCGTCCAGGTAGAAGACGCGCCCTCTCAAGCCAAGCGCCGCTGCTCGCTGCTCGATGAAGCTGCGCCACGGGACCAGGTCGTTGTCGAGCGGATGCACCTTGAAGACCAGGCGTGCATTCGGCGCGGCAAAGGCGCCGAACGAGGTCAGGACGTCAGCGATTGCATCCTTCTGGCTGTGGAAGGGCGAATGCGCCCTGAGCTGAAAGTCGGTTTCGAGCTGAAGCGGATAGACGAAGTAGGGGGCATCGTCCGAAAGGAGCTGCGCAACGGTCGCCACCGCTTCCGCGTTGCGCCGCTTCTCGGAGAGCAGCCGGCGCACCCAGCCCGCGTATTCGGCGAGCGGATGGAAAATCCCGTGACGGCGGTAGTGCGGAAACAGGAACCAGAAAAAGACGTTCGGCAGATTGTAGAGCAGATCGTAGCTCGCATCGGCGAGGAACGTCTGGCTGTAGCGCTTGCGCCAGTCCGGCTCCGGCAGGTTTGACGCTGCCGAAAGGATCTGACCGGCGTCGTTCGGAAAATGGGAGTTCGACGACATGCCGTTGCGCTCGAGCGTCAGCCAGTCCGGCCGCAGATAGCCCATTTCGATAATGGCGACACTGACGCCGGCGCGATGGGCGACGGCAGTCGCTGCCTGGTGATAAGGCCGCTCTTCGCCAAGCAGCAGCATGTCGGTGACGCCGTGGGTGGCGATGAATGTCTCGAGATAGCCAGGCCAGGCGGCCGCCGTACCGCGATAGTTGAAGCCGCCCTTGCGGCGCCAGAAGATCTGGTCGCCGACGTTCAGATTGATCCTCAGGCAGCGGTGGCCGAGGGCTTCGAGCCGGTCGGCGATCTTGCGGAAGATCGGCGAGGAGGGGCCCTGCAGGAACAGGAAGACCCGCTGTCTCGGCCGTGCGGCCCCACCGGCCGATGTCGTCGAAGCGTTCTCCATCCGCAGACCGCCGCTAGCGCAGCGTATCCTTTCTCAGGTTCGCGTGGTTGAGAAGCGCCTCAATCAGGTTCCAGGCCTCGACGCTGCTCGGTTCGGCCGGCTTATGGGACGACCGCTTCGCCTTGGCGAGCGGCACGATCAGATAGTCGGTGCGCGGATCCGGGAAGGGGTCGGCGAAGGATTTGAGCAGCGGTGCGTGATCGCCGTAGAACACGAGCCAGACCGGACGGTCGAGCTTGTCGAGGTGTTCGCTCAATGTGTTGAGCGCCGCATCGGACTGCTCGAGGATGGCCAGATAGATGTCGACGGGATTGGTGAGGTCGCCGACGCGGCCCGGCTCCCATGGACCGTGATTGGCCATGGATGCGACGAAGATGAAGCCGCTTTCGTCTTCGGGCAGCTTCTCGCTTGCGTCGATCACCTTCGCCGCGAGCTTCTCGTCGGAGACGTAGGGTCCGTCTCGCTCTGGGCGATGGTCGAAACCGTCGAGCATCGTCAGCTTGGAGAAGCCGAGCTGCGGCATCGCCTTGTGCCTGAGGAAGAAGGTCCGGTCATAAGGATGGATGAAGTGGGTATTCCAGCCGGCACGCTTCAACTTTCCGGGCCAGACGACGTCGGCATAGTGCGATGCGCGCAGATAGGGATAGCTGGCGTCGACATGAATATCGTCGGGCACCAGGCCGCTGATCACGGCGAATTCGGTGCGCAGCGTATAGCCGCCTTCGAACACGCTGCTGAGCCGGCCCCACTGAACCGCCTCGCGCCGCAGCCGGTCGAGCGTCGGCAGTTTCAGCGTATCGACGCCGAAGTGCCGCATGTCGATGAAGGATTCCGATTGCCAGACGACGATCAGCGGCGAGCCGTCGTCACCGATCAGATCCTGCACGGCGGCCCGGACGATCTTGGAGAGATCCGCGACGATCTTTTCGCGACGCACACCGAGCCAGATGATGAAACGGAAGACGACCGAGCCGAAGGTACCGAAGCGCACCGTGTTCATCTTGACGTCGAGGACCTTGAGCAGCCGCTGTACCAGCGCGGCCGTCGGGCGGTTCACCGGGCCGTAGAAGAGCAGGAGCCAGGGACCATAGGCGATGCCGAGCATCACGAGGATCCAGAAGGCCTTCCCCCGGTCCGGCAGAATCGCCGGCTCGAAGTACATGTAGAGGCCGGAAACGCCAAAGACGTAGAGGAAGGCGACGGTCCAGAAGACGACGTTCAGTGAGCTCGCATAGAAGATCGTCTTGTACTTGAACACGTCGACGACCAGCGCGATGTCGGAAAAGATCAGCGGTTCACGGATGAACTTGAACTTGGCGCGGGAAATGCCGGTGAAGATGATGAAGAAGCTCATCGTGCCCGCCGCCGCATAGAGCGGACGCCAGGATCCGGCGAAGAAACCGGCAAAGACCAGAGCGATGACAGGTAGGCGGGCAAGCACGTCGATCACGTCCTGCGTGCGTCCGAAAGGCGAAGGATTGGCGCGCCGCTCCCGCTTCGGCAGGGCGAAACGGTCGGTGAAGAAGATCACCGCGCAGGACAGCAGATAACAACTAAGCGTCAGTGTTATCGGATAGTCGTGCAGCTGAAAGGGAAGCAACGCCAAGCGGAAACCTTCATGTCTTCATGCCGGCCGATGCCGCTTTATGCGGCACAGCGTCCGCCCGACACTTAGATCTTATCGATGCTAGGTACAAGCACCGTCAGGTCCGGTGCTCGGACACTCCACGATTATGCGTCGCCGTGTTGCCGCACCGCACAATCGCCCGGTCGAACCACCAGTTGAGCAGGGGACGAACGGCGGGAGCGAAGCGTCCAAGTAGAAACAATGTCGTGCCGAAATAGACTTCGAACCGGCCGCGGTCGGTTCCCTTGACGATCCGCTTGGCCACCGCTTCGGCCGGCCAGGGCCGGACCGTGCCCATGATCGTGGCCGCTTCCGGCGGTCGCGCCGCCAGCTCGCGCTGAAACTGCGGCGTTTCCGTATCCGGCGGAAAACAGACGGAGACACTGACGCCGTGCGGACGGGCTTCTGAACGCAGCGCCTGGGCGAAGCCGTGCACGGCGAACTTGGAGGCGCAATAGGCCGAATAACCATAGATGCCGAGTAGCCCTGCGCCGGACGAGATCATCATAATCCGGCCCCGCCGGCGCCGCTTCATGCTGTCATAGACCGCCCGGACCGCATGCACCGTGCCGGAGAAGTTGGTGTCCATCTGCTGCCGGAACGAGGCGCTGTCGAGCTCCTCGAACCGGCCGGGTTCGACGATGCCGGCCGATGCCACCAGGATGTCGCAGGGGCCGAAGGCCTGTTCGCACCGACGAATGGCCGCTTCGACGTCGCTTTCCACCGCGACGTCGGCGGCCTCGATCCGGATGCTGTCGGCGTTCGCCCCACTGGATGCGATAAGTTTTGCCTGCGCGCCTTCCAGGAGGCCACGGGAGCGGGCAATCAGCGAGAGGCGCGCCCCGCGCGCCGCGTAGATCGATGCGACCGCAAATCCGATACCGCTCGAGCCACCGGTAATGATCACATGCGCCATGCTGGTATTCCGCTCCAGAGTTCGGGAGAGTGCGAAGCGGCTCTGCTTCCGCGACCACCTGACCCGGCAGCAAATGCGATCGGGTCAGCGCGCCGAGAGCGCTTTCATCATCTGGTCGATGTCGATGCCGCCAAGGCCGAAGTTGCGTTCGGTAAGGTCGGCCAGACGCTCGGCCGTGAGTGTTACCGTGCGCCGGATCTGCTCTTCCGTGTGGTCGCTGGTGATGAAGAAGCGCAGCCGAGCCAGGCCTTCCGGGACCGCCGGGTGGATGATCGGCAGCGCATTGACCCCTTCGGCAAGCAGGTCGTTCGACAGCTGCACCGCACGCAGGGAATCGCCAACCAGAACCGGAACCACGGAAAATCCGCTGCTGAGGCCGGTGTCGAGCCCCGCTTCCTTGGCAAGCTTGAGGAAGAGCGCGCCGTTGCGGCGCAGCGCCGCCGTGCGCGTCGGCTCCCGTTCCAGCACCTCCAGGCTTGTGGTTGCCGCGGCCGCCAGAACCGGCGCAAGGCCGACGCTGTAGACGAAGCCGCCGGCCGATGCCTTCAGCACCTCGACCAGCGCTTCGCTGCCGGCGATGTAGCCGCCGCAGCTCGACGTGGTCTTGGAGAGCGTGCCCATCCAGATGTCGATCTCGCGGGGATCGACGCCGAAATGCTCTGCAAGCCCGCGGCCGGTCTTGCCGAGAACGCCGAGCGAATGCGCTTCGTCGACCATCAGCCAGAAGCCATATTCGGCCCGGAGCTTCAGAAGCGCCGGCAGGTCGGCGACGTCGCCGTCCATCGAGTAGATGCCCTCGACGATGACCATGATGCGGCGATAGTCGCCGGCGACCGTGCGCAGCACGTGTTCGAGGTCGGCGACGTCATTGTGCTTGAACAGGCGTCGTGTCGCGCCCGAGAGCTTGACGCCGGCAAGGGCGCTGTTGTGGATGAACTCGTCGTGGACGACGAGGTCCTTCGGTCCCATCAGGCAGCTGATGGCGGCGACATTGGTGAGATAGCCGCTGACGAAACAGACGGCGGCATCGACGCCATAGAAGTCGGCGATCTTCTCTTCCAGCGCCACATGCACCGGACGCTCGCCGGCGACGAGGCGGCTCGCCGAGGCGGAAATGCCGAAGGTGCCGATGGTATCGCGTGCCCGCGCAAGCACCTCCGCATGGCGATTGAGGCCAAGATAGTCATAGGAGGCGAAGTTGATCAGCTTGCGGCCATCGATGACGGTGGTCGCGCCGGCGGCCGTCTGATGGGCACGATAGAACGGATTGGCGATGCCGAGCTGTTCGCTTGCAAACTTCTGCGTCATCACCTGCTTGTATTCCGGCAGGTCTTCGAAACGGGCCTGCTGCCGGCGCGCCGGCGGCGGCATCTCCCGCTCCGAGCGCGCCATGCGGTTGCGCTCGGAGGATTGATGCGTGTTTCTCATCCGGTCCAGCAGGTTCTCTTTGAGGCTGCTGGTCATCTTGGATGCGCCTGGACCGTTTCCGTTCGTGCTCATTGGCCTTGTGCTTTTTCCTTCGCCGTTCCGACGTGCCGCTGCGCAAGTTCGCTGACAATCTTGTCGTCGGCGGGCTCGGCATCGTCGCTCTGGTCGCGCTTGCTCACCTTCTCATAGAGCTTGCGGGCGACATCGCCAACCGTCGTGTTGTCGGCGACGCCGCTGAGCGGCATGTCGAAGCCGGTGTTCTGCTGGAAGCTCATGCCGAGTTCGACGGCCATGAGGCTGTCGAGCCCGATTTCCTTCAGAACCTTGCTGCGCGTGACCGTATCCTTCGATACGCGCAGGATTGCGGCGATTTCGCCGGCGACGAGGTCGAAGAGAATGTCTTCGGCTTCCTGCGGCGACTTGCCCTCGATCATCACGACGAGGTCCATCTTGGTGCCTTCGCCGCCCGTCGCATGCTGGTCGGCGCTGCGCAGGATGACTTCGAAGAGCGCGTTCTTGGCGACAGGCAGATTGCGTGCCGCCGACCAGTCGATCTCCGAGATCATCACGGTTGCCGCATCGACGGTGCCTGGATCGAAGGCCAGGTGGCTCTCGACCATGTCGAGTGCCGTCTGCGCCTTCAGCGCGGTCTTGCCGATGCGCTTGGCGAGGATGTCGTTCACATCCGTGTTCTGGACCAGATAGCCCCTGTCGGCGATGGCGCCGAACCCGACGGCGAGACCCGCAAGGCCGCGTGCGCGACGGGCGCGGGCGAGACCTTCGAGATAGCCGTTGGCTGCGACGTAATTCGCCTGTCCGGGGTTGCCGACGAGTGTCGTCGCCGATGAGAACAGGATGAAGTTGTCGATCTTGTCGTTGCTGGTCAGTTGATCGAGAACCGCGGCACCCTTGGCCTTGGTGTCGATGACCGGCCGGTTTCGCTCGCGGTTGAGGTTGCTGATCAGCGCGTCGTCGAGCACCATCGCGGCATGGACGATCGAGCGCAGCGGTGCCACGGCGCGCAACGTCTTGAGCAGGCGCTCCGTCGCTGCCGGATCGGTGACGTCGCAGGCATGAACCGTGGCGGATACGCCAGCCTTCGTCCAAGCTTCGATCATTGCCGTCGTTTCGGCGTCCGCCAGGCCGCGGCGTGAGCAGAGCGCGACCTTCGTCGCACCCTTTTCGACGAGCCAGTTGGCGGCAGCCAGGCCGAAACCGCCGATGCCGCCGACGACGAGATGCATGCCGTTCGGATCGACCTTCATGCCGCCATGCGGACGCTTGGCAACGCGATGCGTGCCGGCGACCGGAGGAAGCACGACGATTTTGCCGATATGCCCGGCATTCTGCATCAGTCGGAAGGCGTTGCCGATCTCGTCGAAGTCGAAGGCGCGATAGGGAAGCGGCGTCAGCTTGCCGTCTTCGAACAGCGCACCGATCTCGGTGAAGATCCGCTTGGTCAGCTTCGGCTGATTGACCAGCAACTGGTCGGCGTCGATGCCGAAATAGCTGACATTGCGGCGGAACGGCCGAAGGCCGATCTTGCTGTCGGCGTAATAGTCGCGCTTGCCAAGCTCAAGGAAGCGGCCAAAGGGCTTCACCAGCGCCAGGCTCTGCTCCATGGCCTCGGCGAACAGCGAGTTGAGCACGAGATCGACGCCTTCACCGCCCGTCACGGCGCGAACGTCGTTGACGAAATCGAGCGAACGGGAATCGAAGACGTGATCGGCACCCAGCATCGACAGGAAGCGACGCTTCTCGCGCGATCCTGCCGTGGCGATGATCCTGGCGCCCTTCAGCTTTGCGACCTGCAGCGCGGCAAGGCCGACGCCGCCGGCGGCGCCATGGATGAGGATCGTTTCGTCAGGCTGGATCCGTCCAAGCTCGACCATCGCGTAATAGGCAGTCAGGAACGCGACCGGAACCGTCGCCGCGGCGACGGGGCTGACCGATTGCGGCAACCTGGCGACGCCGGCGCGCGAAACGACCGCGTGGGTCGAGAAGGCGGAGGATGCAATCGCCATGACGGCATCGCCCACGGCGAGGTCATCGACGCCGTCGCCGACCGCGACCACGTGGCCGGAAAGCTCCATGCCGATCGTCGCGCCTGCGAAGCCGTCTTCGAGCGCCTCTTCCGGCAGAAGGCCCATCGCCCACATTACGTCGCGGAAGTTGAGGCCGGTGGCTGCGACCGCGACGACGACTTCACCCGGGCCTGCCGAGGGGATGTCGCTTTCTTCCCAGACGATGCTGCCCACCTGAGAGCTGACGCGCTGGCGGATGGTTGCAGCCTTGAAGTCAGCCGTTGCCGCGTGCCCATTGTCGACTGGGCCAGGCACGGCGCGGATCTCCGAAAGCGCAGCGCCAGCTTCGCCTTCGAGCAGCCATTCGCGGTTTACTCCCATCGCGCCAAGCAGCGGCAATGCCGCAGCCATCTGAGCATCCGTCGTCGGCGAACCGTCGATGTCGAGCGAGTGGACGTCGAGGAACTCGTATTCGTTCTGAAGCACGCGTGCGAAAGCCCAGAGGCCGGCATTGACGCCGTCGCTTGCGACCGCCTCGCCGACCGTCCGGCTGGCGATCGGTGCGCCGCCGGGCGCGACAAGCAGGAGACGGGGCCGTTTGTCCTCCGCTGGCTCCGCACCGCCGATATGCTGGCGCAATGCTTCGGCAAACGTGCCGAGCGCGAGGATCTGTGTTTGTAGAGAGGCGGAATCGTCGGTGCGCGACGCGGCCGCCGGCAAGGCAAGGAAGACTGCCCGAAGCGGTTGGCCCCCCAGCGTCTCGAAGGCTGGCAGGAGCGCGGCCTTGTCCGCAGCCGCATCGCCGGTCAGGCTGACACGAATGGCTGAATCAGAGGGCTCGCGCTGCTCGCGCCCCGCGATCTCCAGCAGGAGGTGGGGGACGGATGCCGGCACCGCCGCGTCTGCGGCAGCAGTTGCTGCGCCACGCGCTTCGAGCAGGATGACGTTGCCGCTTGCACATTCGCGGTCGGCAATGTCGGTGTCCCGCAGGTCGAGATCGTCGAGGCATTTCTGCCAGTGCGGCGCCGCCGCGAGGTTGCCGATCGGAAACTCCGCCGTCTGGCTGCGCGCGAACCAGCCCTCGGACAGGCCAAGCGCGAAGTCGTTGAACAGCGATGGCGCGCTGACCGCGGCAATCAGCCCACCCGTAGGGCGCAGTGCCGTGCGCAACGCTGTGCGAACCGCCACATCGTCCTCGATCAGGCCGTAGAACGCGTCGGACGCGCTGACAGCAAGATCGAAGGCCGCAAGCGTCGCGAGTTCGCCCTTCTTGAGGATGTGTACATGGGCGTCGTTTTCGAAGGCCAGCTCAAGGCCGCGCTGGGCGTTATCGCGTGCTTCGAACACGGTGAGGCTTGCACCATGCTTTTCGGCAAGAGTGGCCAGACGCTTAGTGAAACCGGCGGATACGCTGCCGAGTTCGACGATGCGCAGGCGCGCTCCGGCGGACTGTGCCGACAGCGCCGTTTCGACAGCCTCCAGCACGAAGGCCATGCGCTGGCGGCTTGCCTCCGAATGAACCGCCTGATGGTCGATCGTGGCGTCGCTGATGAAGCTCGATCCCGAGGCCGCTTCGTCGCCCGCATGCAAGGCATCGATGCGGGCAAGGGCTTCCGCATAGGCGTTGTTGATCAGCACGGCCTCGACGGCGCGGTCAGGCCGCTCGCCGTAAAGTTCGCTCAGAATTTCAGGCACGCTCGGCAGGTTGAATTCCTGCGCGACGGTCCACACACCATCCTTGTGCTCACAGAGCCCGGCATCTTCGAGCACGTAGAGGCAGCTCGTCAGAAAACACTGGAAGGCGAAATCGCCAGGCAGATTGCCGCCCTGGATCGTGGAACGCCCCTTACCGAGCTTGAGGGCGATCTCCTGGCAGGCGCGGTAGATCGCGGCATTGAAGAGCAGCGTCGCATTGTCGACACCAGCCTCGCCGGCGGCCGGCATTGCGATCGATACCGGCGCAAGGCTGTTGCGCAGAAGGCTTGGCAGGGCGGCTTCCGATTGTACTGCCTCGTAGTGGAAGGACAGCGCATCGAGCGTCTTGTGCTTGCGCAGATAGGTGCGGCGGAAACGGCAATCCTCGAAATGCGCGATCGGCTCGCCCGACTGGCCGAAGAAGTGGAACTTCGCCTTGATCGAATTGGTGCTGACGCGTTCAATTTCGATCATCGCGCGCGCGATCGGCAGGCCGCCATTGACGACACGAACCGAACCGAAGCGGACGGGAATATAGGGTGCGCCGCTCTTGTCGCCAGTGAATCGGTCGAAGAGCGCCACCAGCCCGTGGAAGGTCGCATCGACCGAGATCGGGTTCAGGGCATAGCTGACCAGCGGGTGTCCGGTGGCTTCGGCCGTCTTCAGCTCGACATCGACCAGGCGGTCGCCATAGGCAACCGCTTTTGCGAGCAGCTGGAAGCGAGGACCGTAGTCGAGGCCGAATTGCCGCGCCGTCTCATAGGCGCGACCCGGTGCCACCGTTGCCGTCTTGGCGAGGCCTGCGAGCGACGGATAGGCGCGGTCCCCGGCCGGCAGCGGCTTGCGGCAGCGGGCAACCGCGTGCACGGCCCAGTCGTCTTCCGACAGCCGTTCACGCGAGCGGATTTCGAGGTCGCCGGTCTCTGGCGAAAGGACGGTCGACAGCTCCATGATTTTTGTGTCGCTGAGTTCCAGCGGCCGGACGATTTCGAGATTGGTGATCTCGACTTCTTCGCTGCCATAGAACTGCTGTGCCGCAGCAACGGCGATCTCGATGAAGCCGCTGCCCGGCAGGATCGCCTTGCCGTCCACCACGTGTTCGGCAAGATCCGGGAAGAGATGGGCGTCGATATGGTTTTTCCAGCTGCCGCTGTTCGGATCGCTGCGCCAGCCGGTCAGGCGGTATGGTCTGGCAATCCGGCCGAACAGGTCGGTGGCATCAGTTGTTGCCGCCGGGCGCAGTTCGACGGGCTCGAAGGGCAGGCTTGGCAGGGCGATCGATGCATTGCGCTTGCCGAATACCCGGGTCGTATCCACGACGGCGCCGTGCGCAACGGCACGTGCCATCGCGGCCGAGATCGGATCCTGGCCGCTTTCGGCGACGTCTCTGAGCAGCGTGGGCACCACCATGCAGGGGGCTGCTGCCTGCTTGATCGTCTCCTTGACGTAGGACGACAGGATCGGGCGCGGCGAAATCTCGATGAACAGGCGGCAGCCCATTTCGATCGCGGCTTCCGCAGCCGCCTGGAAGCGGACCGGCTCGCGAACGTTCTTCCACCAGTATTCCGGATCGAGCTGCGTGCCCTCGAGCGCGGCACCCGTGACCGTCGAAAGGTAGGCGAGTTCGGTGCGGCGCGGTGCGATATCGGGGATGTCCGAGAGGAAGGCATCCTTCGCCCGATCGATGATCGGATGATGGAACGGATAGTTGATGTCGAGGATCTGGACCGGGATCTTCGCCTTGCGGGCGGCATCGCGGAAGGCCGAGATCTGGTCGGCCGGGCCCGAGATCGTCACGGAATTATGCGCGTTGACCGCAGCAACGCAGAGTTCGTCAAGACCGCGAGCCTCGGCAAAGGCGCGAGCAGCCTCTTCACCGAGCATGACGGCCGCCATCGTGCCGTGGCCGGCAAGCAGGTCCTGATGCAGCGAACGTTTCGCAACGATCGAAACGGCATCGACGAGCGACAGCGCGCCGGCCGCGTAGGCGGCGGCGATTTCGCCGACAGAGTGACCGAAGACGGCGACCGGCTTGATGCCCATGGCAACCAGCGAATCCGACAGGGCGGCCTGCACCGCAAACAGCAGCGGCTGGGCGATCTTGGTGTCGGCAAGCTTCTTGTCGAGATCAGGATCGGTCAGGAGATCGGTGAGCGCGATATCCGAATGGAACTTGAACAGCGCGCTGACCGAGGTGAAACACTGGCGGAAATGCAGGTTTTCGCGGAAGGCTTCCACACCCATGCCGGCCCATTGCGAGCCGTTGCCGGAGAACACGAACGCGACCTTGGCGTCGCGAACGACGGCCTCGCCCACCTCACCGATATCCGAGCCGGGCTTTTCCAGGTGGCTGGCGATCGCACGGACGATATCTTCGGGCTGGTCGCTGCGAGCGGCAAACCGATGGCGCATATGGGTGCGGTTGGCACCCGATGCGGCGATCATCGCACGGGCTTCACTCTTGGAAGCATGCGCGAAAGCGGTCTTGTAATCCTTGAGAAGGGCTTCCAGGCTCGACTGCGTATGAGCGCTTGCGAGGAACACATGTCCCGAAGACGACGGGTTTGCGGCCTTTTCATCGGCGGCCGGTTCCGGGTCGCTGATAACGACGTGCGCATTGGCGCCGCCGAAGCCGAACGAGTTGATGCCGGCAAGGCGCGCGCGCTTGCCGCGCAGAAGCTCGATCGGGTTTGCCGTGACGCGGACGTTCAGACCATCGAAGTCGATATGCTCGTTTGGCGTGTCGAAATGCAGCGAAGCCGGCAGGTAGTTGTTCTCAAGCGCCATCATGGCCTTCAGCATGCCGAAGAGGCCGGAGGCGGGTTCCGTATGGCCGATGTTCGACTTGATCGAGCCGATCGGCACAGGCGCCCGGCGCTTGGCGCCGATGACCGTTCCGATCGACCAGACTTCCGCCGGGTCGCCGACCTTGGTGCCGGTACCGTGGCCTTCGACGAAGGCCACCTGATTGGCGTCGATGCCGTTTCCTTCGTAGATCGCTCTCAGCAGGTTGGCCTGGGCTTCGCGCGACGGCAGCGAAATGCCGTTGGTGCGGCCGGCCGAATTCACGCCGGTCGCGACGATGCGCGCATAGCTGCGGTCTTTCTCGCGGCGCGCCCGGTCGGAACGGCGCAGCACGAAGACCACGCCGCCTTCGGCGCGCACGTAGCCGGCGCCGTCGTTGTCATAGGCGCGGCAGAGGCCTTCCGGCGACAGCATGCGTGCCTGGGCGAAGCCGACGAAGGGCAGGGGGTGGGCAAGGATGTTGACGCCGCCGACGATCGCCGTGTCGATCTCCCCGGCGTTGAGCGCCCGCATCGCCTGGTCGAGGGCGACCAGCGAGGAGGAACAGGCGGTGTCGACCGTCATGCTCGGGCCGCTGAGGCCGAAGATGTGCGAGATGCGGTTGGAGACGATCGACAGGGTGTTGCCGGTCATGAAGTACGGGCCAGCCGCGGCCGGATCCTCGACCGTCAGGTTGGCGTGGTCGAGGCTCGATGCGCCGATATAGACACCGACGTTTTCGCCGTGCAGCGACGTCGCCGAGATGTTGGCGTCTTCAAGCGCCCGCCAGGCGAGCTGGAGCAGCACGCGCTGCTGCGGGTCCATATACATGGCCTCGCGCTGCGACATGCCGAAGACGGCCGGATCGAAATCATAGAGTTGATCCAGCACGCCGGCCGCGAAGGAATAGGTCTTCCCCTGCGTGCCCATGACGGGATGCCAGAATCGCGCCACGTCCCAGCGATCCGATGGAATGCTGGTGACGGTGCACTTGCCCTGACGTAGAAGTTTGAACAACGCCGAGGGCGATTCTGCTCCAGGGGCGAGGCATGCACGCCCAATAATCTCAACAGCCATGTATGATCGAACGCTCTAAAATGCCGTTAAAGTTGCACCTGCGATTGCGCGGCGGAAGTTGAAATGCAATCGCCAATCGTCATGCTTGCGGGCTATCCCCAGCTATATTCGTTCCGCCTCATTAGTCAGCTTTTAACTTAAAGTCCCTAGCTTTCAACCCCAAAGACTGAAGATATACACGCTGTCAACGCCAGTCCAAGTCGGATTGGGCGACAAACCACGCTCAAGGTATCGAAGGTATGACCAGAAAGACGCGGGCTCAAATAAATTGCCCGTCTTGGTCTTGAGGTGACTTGTTGTGGGACGGCGATTGTGCTTTTCAGAGACCGGCGAAATTCCCTGCCGGGGGATGATGCGGCGCGGAACCATGAGCAAAATCATGGCTGTGCCGAATGTGGAGTGTCGTAGTTGAAACGAGTCAGTGCCCTTCTGCTTTGTTCCGCCCTCGTCGGGTGCCAGGCTGTGCCTGGTGAAGGGCCGCTGGCCGGAGCGATCGTCAAGGACGCCGGCCAGTCAGGCGCCGAGATCGGCCGCCAGAATGCAACGGTTTTCGACATCGTCGATGTGGACGGACGCTCCGCGCGTCTCGTTTCCGATTATGTCTCCTCGACGCTTAATCGCCGTTTCGGCATTGGCGGCGGTGTTGGCCGCGTCGTCATCGGCGTTGGCGACCAGCTTAAGGTCTCGATCTTCGAAGCCGGCAGCGACGGCTTGTTCTCGACGCAGGACTCCAAGCAGACGAGCATCGATCTCGTCGTTCAGCCGGATGGCAAGGCTGCCATCCCCTATGTCGGCCCGGTCAAGTTTGCCGGCCTGACACTGGAGCAGGCGCGCCAGGAAATTCTGGAAGCGCTGAAGCAGAAGGCGGTTGAGCCCGACGTCATCGTCACGAGCATGAGCACCGCCTCGCGTAACGTTACGGTTTCGGGTGCCGTCGGCAAATCGTCGGTGGTGCCGCTGAGCCTCGTCGACGAAACGATCAACGAGGTGATCGCCAAGGCCGGCGGCCCGGTCGCGCAGCCCTACGAGACCTTCGTCACATTGGTGCGCGGCAAGAAGACCGGAACGGTTCTCCTGAAGTCGATCATCGAGAACCCGTCGGAAAATATCCACGTCAAGCCGGGCGACCAGATCTTCGTGACGCGCGATCCGCGCCGCTTCACGATCCTCGGTGCGGTCAAGGCCAACCAGCGCGTCGAATTCGGCGCCAACGATCTCAATCTGCTCGAGGCGATGGGCCTTGCGGGCGGTGGCTCGGACTACACGCTCGACATGAAGGGCTATTTCATCTTCCGTTACGAAGAGCCTGATGTGGTCATGAGCCTGCTCGGTCAGCAGCGTTTCAACGAAATGCTGCGTAAGGGCATGAAGACCGACAGCGTGGGGCGCTACCCGATCGTCTACCGCTTTGACATGAGCAAGCCGGACAGCCTGATTGTCGGCCAGACCTTCCCGGTCAAGAACCGCGACGTCATCTATGCCTCGCGTCACCCGTCGGTCGATTTCTCGAAGTTCCTGAACTTCGTCGCCCAGCCGGTCGGCATCGCCAATTCCGGCTTCTCGATCGCAGATAACATCAACAATCTCGGAAACTGATCGTTTTCGATCGCATTTGTTCGAGGGCGTCGGCCATGGCCGACGCCCTTTTTGCTTATCTGCCCTTCCGATCTCGGAAGCCTGCGGAACTGGCTTGTCGTCGCTCAAATTCTGTGATTGATCTTGGACTTAAATCGATTTTGGTGATCGATAAGCAGTTGATCGTCCAGAGGTGAATGATGGCGGATAAAGCGTTGATCGTCGTGGATGTGCAGAACGATTTCTGCCCGGGCGGAGCGCTTGGTGTTGCGGGCGGCGACGAGATCGTGCCGATGATTAACGGGCTGATCGGCCGCTTCGAGCATGTGGTTCTGACCCAGGATTGGCATCCGGCCGGCCACTCCAGCTTTGCCTCCAGCCATCCCGGCAAAAATCCCTTCGAAATGATCGCCATGCCCTATGGCGCGCAGACGCTCTGGCCGGATCATTGCGTGCAGGGCAGCGCCGGCGCCGATTTCCATCCGGCGCTCGAATGGACCCGCGCCGAACTTTTGATCCGCAAGGGTTTCCGCGCGCAAATCGACAGCTATTCCGCCTTCTTTGAAAACGACCGCCGGACGCCGACCGGCCTTTCCGGCTATCTCAGGGACCGCGGTATCAAAAAGGTGACGCTCTGCGGGCTCGCGACCGATTTCTGCGTCGCCTTCTCCGCGCTCGACGCGGTGGCGCAGGGATTCTCGACCACGGTCGTTCTCGATGCCTGTCGGGGCATCGACCTCAACGGCTCGCTTCATGCCATGGTGACGCGTATGCGTGATGCCGGCGTCGAGCTGAACTAGCCGAGATGATCTAGCCTCGCCCAAGAGGAAGGAGCAATTTCACCGATGACGAAGACCGATATCGCCAGGCGCGTCTACAATCATGCCTGGAAACTCGACCCGATCGTACGCAGCCTGCTGGACACGGATTTCTACAAGCTCCTGATGCTGCAGATGATCTGGCAGCTCTATCCGGATGTCGATGCGACCTTCTCGCTGATCAACCGCACGAAGACGGTGCGGCTCGCCGACGAGATCGACGAGCAGGAACTGCGCGAGCAGCTCGATCACGCACGCGAACTGCGTTTCTCCAAGAAGGAAATGATCTGGCTTGCGGGTAATACCTTCTATGGCCGCAAGCAGATCTTCTCGCCGGAGTTTCTCGCCTGGCTCGCCAAGTTCCGCCTGCCGGATTATGAGCTGAAACGCAGCGATGGCCAGTTCGAGCTGACCTTCCGCGGCCGCTGGGCGGAGACCACCATGTGGGAGATCCCGGCGCTGGCGATCATCAACGAGCTGCGCTCGCGCTCGGCGATGAAGGGCCTCGGTCCCTTTACCCTCGATGTGCTCTATGCCCGCGCCAAGGCCAAGATGTGGTCCAAAGTCGAGCGGCTGCGGCAGTACCCTAACCTCAGGATCTCCGATTTCGGCACGCGCCGCCGCCACAGCTTCCTTTGGCAGCGCTGGTGCGTCGAGGCGTTGAAGGAAGGGATTGGCAGTTCGTTCTCCGGGACCAGCAATGTCTTGCTCGCGATGGACAACGATCTGGAGGCGCTTGGTACCAACGCACACGAATTGCCGATGGTGGCCGCGGCCCTTGCCCGCAACGACAAGGAACTGGCCGCCGCCCCCTACAAGGTGCTGCAGGACTGGAACCAACTCTATGGCGGCAATCTCCTGATCGTGCTGCCCGATGCCTTCGGCACAGCGGCGTTCCTGCGCGACGCGCCGAAATGGGTGGCGGACTGGACGGGCTTTCGGCCGGACAGCGCGCCGCCGATCGAAGGTGGCGAAAAAATCGTCGCCTGGTGGAAGAAGATGGGACGGGATCCCCGGGAAAAGCTGCTGATCTTCTCCGATGGTCTCGACGTCGACACGATCATCGAGACGTACCGACACTTCGAGGGGCGCGTGCGCATGAGCTTCGGCTGGGGCACCAACCTCACCAATGATTTTGCCGGTTGCGCGCCGACGGAAATCAGCGGCCTCAGTCCGATCTCGATCGTCTGCAAGGTCAGCGAGGCGGATGGCCGGCCGGCTGTAAAACTCTCCGACAATCCGCGCAAGGCGACCGGTGACCCGGCCGAGGTCGAGCGCTACCTCAAGTTCTTTGGCTCGCAGGATTTCGTTGAGCAGGCGGTTAAGGTCTGACCGCCAAGTAACGCCTAAGTCAAACGACGCCGCGTGCTCAGCGATCTTGCAAAAAAAGAAACCGGCAGGAGCCGGTTTCAAAAGGGGATCAAAGATGTTGCGATTGTCCATCATCGCAATATCAAATCTGGCAGTGGAATCTTAAGGTTGCGTTAATCTGCCAACCTGCCGTTGCATTTTGCTTCTCTAGAATACGAACATGTAGAGAAGGATGATGACGATGAGCGGCACGCCCATAAGCCAGAGAACGATACCTTTCATTGAGAAGCCTCCGCGTTGCTGCCTTTGAAACGATAACGCAGCATCGGGAAATACGTTCCGGGTGTCAGCGAGGCAGGCTCTTGTTTCAGTTTATCGCCAGTAGCCTCGCTTCGCCCTTGTTCAAGAAGTAGGCCTTGTCGAAAAGCCGGAGATCGACGGGGTTCGGCATCCGGATATCGTCCAGGTCCGGAAGTGGTTTCACGGCGGCTTCGAAGGATCGATCGATCTGCGAGATGAAGATGATGATCAGCCCGCGTTGCCGCGCGAATGCCCTCAATTTGCGCACCTGATCGCCAAGAGCGGGATTGTCACGTCGCTGATCGAGAAGCTGGAGGTAATCGACGACCACCAGCGTGCCGGGATCGGCCTTGGACAGCTTGCCGACGATATGGTCGGCGCTGATCGTGTCGGAGCAATCGATCTCGAACAGCGGGGCAAACCGGCCATGGTCGGCCCCGATGGCCGCAAAACGCTCGATGACGTCCGTCACGGTATATTCCAGTGTGAAGAAGTAGGCGCGATGGCCGGCCCTCATCGCCTCTACGGCAAGCTCGAGGCTCTTCAGCGTCTTGCCCTGGCCGGGGCGTGCGCCGAGGACCACGAGATCTCCGGGAGCGAGCTGGGCAAGCATACTCGCCGCGGTGCCGGCAGTCGTTTGTCGTGCCGCAAGCAGGCTCCAAGTGGAGTAGCCCTCCTGAACGGCAATGCGATCAAGTGCTTCATGGAGCGGGATGGCTTCTTCACGGCACAGGCGTTTCGCCCTGCGTTTCAAATGGTAGATCGGTGCAGTCAGTTTCATCGGCAACCTCCTGGTACGAGCGATCGTCGCAGTCCCTCCTTGTGCGCATTGCCCCAACAGTCGGTTCGATGATGAGAGTGCCCGGTATGGAATCTACTTTCCCGATCGGAGGGGGGAGGCGTGGGCGCGCCCGAATCGCAGCATAACGCAGATGGCAGCAGGCGAAAATTGCATCCGATGAGAAATTCTGCGGCCTGGCGCGCGTCTTTCGCGGCGCCCTAGATCCTGCTCGTTTGGGGCGATAGGACAGGCGAAAACATTCGCAGACCGCAAAAGCACGCGGTGCTACGAGCGAGTATCAATTTGATTTCTTTAAGAGAAAACTGGTGCTGCTAGAGAGATTTGAACTCTCGGCCTCTCCCTTACCAAGGGAGTGCTCTACCCCTGAGCTATAGCAGCATCTCGCGGCCGGTTCGTGTGTCAGCCGCATCAAGCGAGGGGGCTATTGCCATAGCTCAGCGGCGAGTGCAAGCCGCAATTCGAAGTTTTTCGCGAAGAGCTGTGAGAAAAGTCACCGGCGCTTCCGAAGACCCTGGTTTTGCGCTATGGCATGGGCATGCAAACAGACGACGAAGAAGGCGGCAAAGCGGTGCCTCCGCCTGACGAACGGCAGGCGGATGGCAAGGTGCGCCAGAAAAAGATAAAGGATACGACCGAGGCGGACCTGAAAAAGGCGCGTCTTGCCAGGAACTTGCGCGACAACCTCATGCGCCGCAAGCAGCAGATGCGGGCGCGCCGATCTGGCGCTGCCGATGACGTCAGCGGTCTTCCTGCCGCAAAAACGGACGAATCCCAAGATTAGTACGGGCAGGAAGCGGCATCGCCGCTTCGTTCTCAATTTGCCGGTGGCATCTCCATCGGCGTTCGATTGCACAGGTTCGTAAATCGGGACCGATCGCGGGGGAAGCCGTGCAGCGACCTAAATGTTACAGCGCCAGGCGTCCGAAGGGATGCGCGGCGTTCAAGGCACTTCTAATTTCGCGGCGTCTCCACTAAAGAGGCGCCTTCAGACAACATCGGATTATTTTGGAAAGGCGGGCCAAGCCCGTTCGAGAGGCCTCATGGATCGCATCAGGATTGTAGGCGGCAACAAGCTCAACGGCGTCATCCCGATTTCGGGCGCCAAGAATGCGGCCCTGCCGCTGATGATTGCGTCGCTTCTGACCGACGACACGCTGACGCTCGAAAACGTGCCGCATCTGGCCGACGTCGAGCAACTGATCCGTATCCTCGGCAACCATGGCGCGGATATCTCCGTCAACGGTCGCCGCGAGCGCCAGGGCGAGAGCTACGCCCGCACCATCCATTTCACCTGCCGCAACATCGTCGACACGACCGCCCCTTACGAGTTGGTCTCGAAGATGCGCGCGAGCTTCTGGGTTATCGGCCCGTTGCTTGCCCGTGAAGGCAAGGCGCGGGTATCGCTGCCGGGCGGTTGCGCCATCGGCACGCGTCCGGTCGATCTCTTCATCGAAGGCCTGCAGGCGCTTTCCGCCAACATCGAGATCGACAGCGGTTACGTCAACGCGACGGCGCCGGCTGGCGGCCTGATCGGCGCGCGCTACACCTTCCCGAAGGTGTCGGTCGGCGCCACCCATGTGCTGATGATGGCAGCGACGCTTGCCAACGGCACCACGGTGCTCGGCAACGCCGCGCGCGAGCCTGAAGTCGTCGACCTCGCCAACTGCCTGAACGCCATGGGCGCCAAGATTACCGGCCAGGGCACCTCGACGATCACCATCGAGGGCGTTCGCTCGCTCTCCGGCGCCCGTCACCGCGTTCTTCCTGATCGCATCGAGACCGGCACCTACGCCATGGCCGTTGCCATGACCGGCGGCGACGTCATTCTCGAAGACACCGACATGGCGCTGCTCGACACGGCGCTGGAAGCGATCCGCCGCGCCGGCGCCGAGATCACCGAGACCAACAGCGGCATCCGCGTCGTGCGCAACGGCGCCGGCATTAAGCCGGTCGATATCGTCACTGATCCCTTCCCGGGCTTCCCGACCGACCTGCAGGCGCAGTTCATGGGTCTGATGACCATGGCGAAGGGCACCTCGCACATCACCGAGACGATCTTCGAGAACCGCTTCATGCACGTGCAGGAACTCGCCCGTCTCGGCGCCAAGATCTCGCTTTCCGGCCAGACGGCGAAAATCGAGGGCGTCGGCCGCCTGAAGGGCGCGCCTGTCATGGCGACCGACCTTCGCGCCTCGGTCTCGCTCGTCATCGCCGGCCTAGCCGCCGAAGGCGAGACCATGGTCTCGCGCGTCTATCATCTCGACCGCGGCTTCGAGCGGCTCGAAGAGAAGCTTACCCGGTGCGGCGCGCACGTCGAGCGCGTCAGCGACTGATTTGAACGGTTGCGCCTGATACCGTTGCGGTTTCAGGCGCAACATCCTATGTCCATTTCAATTGTGGCACGGCAAGATGTGCGGCGAAACGAAAGGAATGGATGGCATGACCGGATTGAAGCTGCTGGCGCTCGACGAGGAGGATCTCGCTGTCGTCTCCGCCCACGTCCAGGATGCCGTGTTCAAGGTTTCGGGCCTGGAATACGACGCGCGTCGCAAGCAGTTTTCTCTCATCGTCAACCGCTTCGTCTGGGAGACGGCCGATGGCAAGCGCCGCTCCTTTGAGCGCCGGCGTGCGGCTCTCCTCTTCAAACGTGTGAATGCAGTGCGCTCCGTCGGCTTCGACCGGCGTGACGGCGAGGCGGTGCTCGATCTGCTGACGCTGAAGTTCGCGCTGCAGGGCGAGGGGCCGGAAGGCACGCTGGAGTTGGTTCTGGCTGGCGACGCCTCGATCGCGCTTGACGTCGAATGCATCGAAACGCAGCTTGCGGATACCGGCGGGGCGTGGGAAACCGCTTTCAAGCCCAAGCATCCCGAAGGCGCTTGACGCTGATCGACCCGACCGACACTGGCATACAAGGACGTCCCCTTTGGCAATCAGGCTCAATTTTCTCGACGGTGACTTCGAACAAAAGTTCGCGGCATTCCTGACGACCAAGCGAGAGGTGTCCGAGGACGTCAATGCGGTGGTCAAGGCGATCATCGACGACGTGCGGGCACACGGTGACGCGGCGCTCGCCGAATACTCCAAGCGTTTTGATGGCGTCGATTTCCAGACGACGCCGATGGCGGTCAGCGCCGTCGAGATCGATGCAGCGATCCAGGCGGTCGAGCCGGAAGTTCTCGGCGCGCTAAAGGTCGCCGCCACCCGCATCGAGGCGCACCATGCCCGCCAGCGCCCGAAGGACGATATCTACCAGGACGCCATGGGCGTCGGCCTCGGCTCGCGCTGGACGGCGGTCGATGCCGTCGGCCTCTATGTGCCCGGCGGCACCGCGAGCTATCCGAGCTCGGTGCTGATGAACGCGCTGCCGGCAAAGGTTGCCGGCGTGTCCCGCATCGTCATGGTAGTGCCGGCAACCGGCGGCAAGGTCAACCCGGCGGTGCTGGCTGCTGCACGCCTTGCCGGCGTCGAGGAAATCTACCGCATCGGCGGCGCGCAGGCTGTGGCCGCCCTTGCCTATGGCACCGAGACGATTGCACCGGTTGCCAAGATCGCCGGCCCGGGCAATGCCTATGTGGCTGCGGCCAAGCGCCAGGTCTTCGGCACGGTCGGCATCGACATGATCGCCGGCCCCTCCGAAGTGCTTGTTATTGCCGACAAGCACAACGATCCGGACTGGATCGCTGCCGATCTTCTCGCCCAGGCCGAGCACGATGTCGGCGCCCAGTCGATCCTGATCACCGACGATGCGGATTTCGGCCAGGCGGTCGAGAGCGCAGTCGAGCGGCAGCTGAAAACTCTGCCACGCGCCGAAACGGCGTCGGCAAGCTGGCGCGATTTCGGCGCCGTCATCCTCGTGCCCGATCTTGAGAAGGCCGTGCCGCTCGCGAACCGCATCGCTGCCGAACACTTGGAGCTGGCGCTTGCCGACCCCGAGCCGATGGTGGCCAAGATCCGCAATGCCGGCGCGATCTTCGTCGGTCGCCACACGCCCGAGGTCATCGGCGACTATGTCGGCGGCTCCAACCACGTGCTGCCGACCGCTCGTTCCGCGCGCTTCTCCTCCGGCCTTGGGGTGCTGGATTACATGAAGCGCACGTCGATCCTGCGGCTTGATGCCGAACAATTGCGGATCCTCGGACCGGCGGCCATCGTGCTGGCAAAATCCGAAGGCCTTGAGGCCCATGCGCGCTCCGTCGCCATTCGCCTCAATCTCGGGGACGCTGGATGAAGGCGGACCGCAACCAGCGTCTCTGCGATGTCGTTCTGGACGAGACCATCGGCCGCTCGACCCCTGACGTGGAGCATGAGCGCGCGGTTGCGATCTTCGACCTGCTCGAAGAAAACCTGTTCGAGCCGGTCGGCCATCCAGGCGGCCCCTATAAGCTCAATCTCTCGCTCGTCGACGCCAAGCTCGTCTTTGCGATCTCGACCGACAAGGGCAGCGACGTCGCCACCCATATTCTGTCGCTGACGCCGTTCCGCCGGATCGTGAAGGACTACTTCATGATCTGCGAAAGTTACTACGAAGCGATCCGCTCGGCGACGCCGAGCCAGATCGAGGCGATCGACATGGGGCGCCGCGGCATTCACAACGAGGGTTCGCAGACGCTGATGGATCGCCTCTCCGGCAAGATCCGGCTGGACTTCGATACCGCCCGCCGCCTGTTCACGCTCGTCTGCGTGCTCTACTGGCGCGGGTGAGGGCGGCGACCGGCATGGCGGGAACCGAGGCTCAGCGCTTGAAAATGCCCCGCTCGGTCCTCTTCATGTGCGGCATGAACGCTATTCGCTCGCCGATGGCCGAAGCGCTCGCCAAGGCGGCGCTGCCGGCCGGAACCTATGTCGCCTCCGCCGGCGTGCGGCATGGCGAACGCGACCCCTTCGTCGACGTGGTCATGGCCGAAGTGGGCCTGAGCCTCGGTCGCCACCAGCCGCATACGCTCGATGAACTCGAGGATGACTATTTCGACCTTATCGTCACGCTGGCGCCGGAGGCGCATCACAAGGCGCTCGAATTGACGCGCTCCATGGCCGTCGACGTGGTCTACTGGCCGACGCCGGATCCGACGGTGGCTGCCGGCACGCGCGAGCAGATCGTCGATGCCTACCGCGCCGTGCGCGATCACCTATCGACGCTGATCAATCATCGGTTGATCGGCTCCAGGAAGTCGGAAGACGCTTGAGAGTGTTGCGAAAAATCCCGGCGCGGTCTGCAGTCTCCGTCGCTTCCATGCCGGCGTAAATCTCGATCGATTTAAGACTAGAGACATGGAGCGGTACGAAGTGCTATAGCGGCTTCGCGCTTCTGATCCGACGCGCGGCACAGTAGCCCGTCACAAAAGCGCAAAAGCCGGTCTTAGATGGTTCACAAATCCTCGTCGATTGTGTAGTTTCCGGCGAATTTTTCGGGATACCTGACGGTTCCCTAAACAAAGATAGAAAGAACAGTCCTACATGGCGAAAGAAGAAGTCCTTGAATTTCCGGGCGTGGTCACCGAATTGCTTCCGAATGCGACCTTCCGCGTGAAGCTCGAAAACGAGCATGAGATCATCGCTCACACTGCTGGTCGTATGCGCAAGAACCGCATTCGCGTGCTTGCCGGCGACAAGGTTCTCGTTGAAATGACCCCGTACGACCTTACCAAGGGCCGTATCACCTACCGCTTCAAGTAAGCCGCTCCGGCTCTTAGCAATTCCTGGAGCATTTCCGCTTCTTCTTCGAATCGCGAAAACGCTCTAACCTTTGGTTGGATTGCAATTCCAGACGTAAACCGCCTATCGCATTTTGCTGGAATTGCTCTGGAGTGACGGCTCGTTCCGATGACAGTGGCCAAGAAACTGATACTTGCGTCCGGTTCGCCGCGTCGCGTCGAGCTTCTGGCGCAAGCCGGCATCGAGCCCGCGCGCCTGATGCCGATGGATCTCGATGAGACGCCGAAGCGTGCCGAACATCCGCGTTCGCTCGCAAGGCGCCTGTCGGCAGAAAAGGCGCGAGCGGCGCTTGCTGCAGTCAAGGGCGAGGCCGGCTGGGACGGAAGCTACATTCTGGCAGCCGATACGGTCGTTTGCGTTGGCCGCCGCATCCTGCCGAAACCGGAACTCGTCAGCGAAGCCTCGAGCGCGCTGCATCTTCTTTCCGGCCGCAGTCATCGCGTCTACACCGGCGTCTGCCTGATCACCCCGGACAAGACCGTGCGCCAGAAGGTCGTCGACACCAAGGTGCGCTTCAAGCGCCTGTCCGGTTTCGATATCGAAAGCTATCTCGCCTCGGGCCAATGGCGCGGCAAGGCGGGCGGCTACGGCATCCAGGGCATCGCCGGCAGCTTCGTGGTCAAGCTCGTCGGCTCCTACAGCAACGTCGTTGGCCTGCCGCTTTACGAAACCGTCAGCCTGCTTGTCGGCGAAGGCTATGACGTGCACAATCGTTGGCTGGAAGGCTGAACGAGTGACCGACGAAACGAAGAAAAGCGCTTCGAACGTTGCGCCCCTGCGCGCACCGCGCCCGTGTCCGGAATGTGGCCGGCCGTCGCATCGGGAACACTATCCCTTCTGCTCCGACCGCTGCCGCAACGTCGACCTCAATCGCTGGCTCTCCGGCTCCTACGCTATTCCGGTCGCCGACGACGAGGCGAAGGCCGACGACGGCGACGACCGCTAGGCGTACCGCTGCGGCCGGACCCGCCGGTCCGGCTTTTCCTTCCCCACATCCTCTTTGCCGCGAACGACGCCTCGAAGATCCTCGCGCGTCACCGGGTGCGTGCAATCATCTTTTTCGGCTTCCAACGGCCACTTTCCACGAAAAATGGACCAGGGAGAGAATGCGATCTCTCTGAAACTCCTCGCTTTTTCGGCGTTTCGATTGTCCACAGGATTTCGGTCAAAAAACTTTCATTTGGCGCTGGACACCGCCGAACAAGATGCTATAACCCCGCTCGTTCCCAGGGCAAACACAAGCGCCCCGATGGTTCCGAAAGGAGCCGATGCCCGAAACGGCAGGATGCCCGGATAGCTCAGTTGGTAGAGCAGCGGATTGAAAATCCGCGTGTCGGTGGTTCAAATCCGCCTCCGGGCACCATCTTTCTTCTCGAAGATCTTGGTTCCTTCAAGCGCTGGCGTGTCGTTTCCTTGCGTCCACTATGCGGCTGCGCTCCCTCAATACGTCGTCCACTCCTGCACCAGCATCTCGCGAAAGCGGATGGCGGCCGGTGATAGTCTGCCGCCGCGGCGTTCGACGAGGCCGATGGTGCGGCTGACGGTGGGGGCGGTCAGCGGCACGGTGGCGATCACTGGGTGTTCGACCTGGGGTGTGGCCAGCCGCGGCATCACGGAGATGCCGAGGCCCGCCTCGACGAGGCCGAGCGAGGTCGACAGGTGGTTGACCTCGTAGAACCAGTTGAGCTGCACCTGGGCCGTTGTAAGCGCCCGGTCGAGCACGGCACGGTTGCCGCTGGTCTTGCTGACCCCGATCAGCGGGTGGCCGGTCAGATCCGCCCAGGTCAGTTGCTTCGAGGTCGCCAGCGGATGATCGCGGCGGCAGGCGAGCACGAACGGGTCGTCGACGAGCGGCGTGAAGCTGAGATCAGGGCGCGCCGCCCCAGTGATGTTGATGCCGAATTCGACCTCGCCGTTGGCGACCGCATCAAGCCCCTCATTGGCCGAGAGATCGAGGATTCGGAAGCGGATACCCGGGAATTTCTCGTTGAAGGATTGCACAACCCTGGGAAGAAAATAGAAGGCCGCGGTCGGGACCGAGGCGATGGTGACCTGGGCGCGGTGTCGCCCACCGAGGTCGCTGATCGAGAGGATCGATTCCTCGAATTCGTCGACCAGACGCCTGACCAGTGGCAGAAGCTCCCGCCCGACCTGCGTCGGCGCCACGTGCCGGGTCGTGCGTTCGATCAACTGCGCGCCGACGGAGGCTTCAAAGCCCTTGATCCGCCGTGAAAGCGCAGGTTGTGAAAGATTGAGCTGGCGGGCAGCTTCGTTGAACGAGCCGAGGTCGAGTACGGCGAGAAAAGCCTTGAGGTCGAGGAATTCGAAATTATTGCGCATATCGGAATAATTACGCCATTCTTTGCATTTCACAACAGATTTGATCCGTGAGATCCCTCCGATCAGCCGGTTGCGGCCGGTTCGAAGGAGCATGCGGAATGGATGACTTGATCAGGATACCCTGCGTGATGATGCGCGGCGGAACGTCGAAGGGACCGTTTTTTCTGTCTCGCGATCTTCCGGCTGATCCCGTCGAGCGCGACCGCCTGCTGATCGAAATCATGGGCTCCGGCCACCCGCTGCAGATCGACGGTCTCGGCGGTGGCAACTCGCTGACGAGCAAGGTCGCGATCGTCGGTCCGTCGAGCCGTCCGGAAGCTGATGTCGATTATCTCTTCGCCCAGGTGAAGGTGCTGGAGCGCAGCGTCGATACGGCGCCGAACTGCGGCAACATGCTCTCGGCCGTCGGCCCGTTCGCCATCGAGGCCGGCCTGGTTCTGCCGACCGGCGACGAAACGGTCATCAAGGTTCACAACGTCAACACCGGCAAGATCATCGACGCCCGCATTCAGACCCCCGGCGGCGCGATCGCCTATCAGGGAGAGGCCGCCATCGACGGCGTGCCGGGCAAGGCCGCCCCTGTCTATCTGGCCTTTCGCGATGCGATCGGCGCCAAGACCGGCCGACTGCTGCCGAGCGGCAAGGCGACCGATGTCATTCTCGGTCTTGAAGTAACGCTGCTGGACGGCGCAACGCCGGTGGTGATCATCACCGCCGAGGATATGGGCTACAGCGGCTCGGAGCCCGCTGCAGCTTTCGACGCCGATGCGGCTTTCATGGCCCGGCTCGAGGAAATCCGGCGGGAGGCCGGAAGGCTGATGGGGATGGGGGATGTCAGCCAGTCGGTTCTGCCGAAGCCGGTGCTGATCGGGGCGCCCGCGAGCGGCGGCGATCTGGCCGTGCGCTATTTCACGCCCGCCAATTGCCACACCGCGCTTGCAACGACCGGTGCCGTGAGCCTCGGTTTGGCGGCAACGATCCCGACCGGCCTCGTGGGTCGGCGTTTTCCGGAGCTTTCGCTGCCGGCGACGCTCGCCTTCGAGCACCCGACCGGTGAACTGCGGGTGAGGGTCGAGAAGGCAATAGGAGACAATAGCCCGACTGTGTCTGTGATGCGCACCACGCGTCGGCTGTTTGAAGGTGCGGCTCTTGTTCGCAAAGACGCTTAGGGTCTTGCAGAGCAACGTGTCGCGAATGCATTAACGAACTGGGAGGAGAACAAAATGCCCATGAAATTTACCCGTCGCGTCGCCCTGGCCCTGTGCGGGGCCGCCATGACCATGTCGGTCGCAGCCCCTATGATGGCGCAGGATGCGTATCCGTCCAAGCCGATCACGCTGGTGGTTTCCTATGCCGCCGGCGGCGGCACAGATGCCATCGCCCGCGTCTTTGCCGCGCGGCTTGAAAAGGCGCTCGGCGGTCGCGTCATCGTCGAAAACCGGCCGGGTGCCGCCGCCAACCTTGGAACCGAAGTCGCCGCTGCGGCTGATCCCGACGGCTACACCCTGCTGATCGGCAATCAGGGCCCGATGGTCGTCAACCCGCATATCTTCAAGCTGAAGGCCGATCCGGGCACGGACCTCGATCCGATCGCGATGATCGCGGATGCGTCCCTCGTCGTCGTTGTCGGACCATCGCTCAAGGTCAACACGCTCGGCGAACTGGTCGAGGCGGCCAAGTCCGGCGAGCTGGTCTATGGTTCGGCCGGCAACGCCTCGGCCAGCCATCTCGGCGCGCTGCTGCTCGGCCAGACCGCCGGCATCAAGGTCAGGCACGTTCCTTACAAGGGCGCAGGCCCGGCGGTGAACGATCTCGTCGGCGGCCACATTGACTTCATGGTCACCACCATTCCCTCGGCGATCGGGCTGATCGAGAGCGGCACGCTGAAGGCGCTTGCCGTCACCGGCGACAAGCGCTTTGCGAGCCTGCCGGATGTGCCGACCGCCATTGAAGCCGGCGTTCCGGGCTACACGGCCTCGGCCTGGTATGGCCTCGTCGGTCCGAAAGGCATGCCGGCGGACGTAAAGTCGAAGCTCGAGGCGGCGACGACCGAGACGCTCAGCGATGCCGACGTGCTCGACAAGCTGAAGAACGACGGCGCCGTGCCGTCCTCCATGGGCCCCCAGGCCTTTGCCGATTTCATGGCCAAGGAGCGCGCGCGCTGGGGCGACGTGGTGAAAGCGGCCGACATCAAGGTCGAGTAAGATGGAAGCCACGTCCACGAACACTGAAACCGAGCCCTCTGCGGGAGGGCTCGGCCGGGAGAGGCTTGCCGGCATCGTGCTGGTCGGCCTCGGCGGGCTTGGCCTGTGGGCCGGCTCCGATCTGCCCTTCATGACCTCGGAAGGCGTCGGCTCGGGGCTGATGCCGCGGCTGCTTTCCCTCGTCATCCTGGGGCTCGGGCTCCTGCAACTGGTGCTGAGCCGAAAGGATCCGGGGCCTTCGACCGGCCGCTGGGCGATCCGCGAGACGATCCCCGTCATCCTCGGCGTCGTTCTCTTTGCCGTTACGGTGCGTGGCTATCATCTCGGTCCGGTTACCATTCCCGGTCTCGGCCTCTCGATCGCCTGTCCGCTGGCGGTCGTCGCTTCCGGCCTGGCCGCGCGCGATGCCCGCCTTGGCGAACTTCTTGTCTTTGCCGCCGTGCTAACAGCCTTCTGCATCGGCCTCTTTCGCTATGCGCTCGGGCTTTCGGTTCCCGTTGCGCCCTGGCTTCTAGGATACTGAGATGCTGGACGTCTTTATCAATCTCGGCCTCGGCATGACCGTGGCGTTCACCCTGCAGAACATCGCGCTCTGCTTCATCGGCTGTCTCATCGGCACGCTGGTGGGCGTGTTGCCGGGCGTCGGCCCGGTTGCCACCATCGCGATCCTGCTGCCGGTCACCCTCTCGCTCGATCCGACCGGCTCGTTGATCATGCTCGCCGGCATCTATTACGGCGCCCAGTACGGCGGCTCGACCACGGCGATCCTCGTCAACATTCCCGGTGAGGCAACCGCGGTCGTCACCGCCATCGACGGCCACAAGATGGCCCAGAAGGGCCAGGCGGGGCTTGCGCTCGGCCTGGCGGCGATCGGTTCGTTCTTTGCCGGCACGGTTGCCACCATCGTGATTGCCGCTCTCGGCGTTCCGATGACGCGCATGGGCCTTCTCTTCGGCCCGACCGAGTATTTTTCGCTGATGATCATGGGCCTCGTTTTTGCCGTCGTGCTGGCGCACGGCTCGCTTCTGAAGGCGGTTTCGATGATCCTCATCGGCGTGCTGCTCTCCTGTGTCGGCGCCGATATGGAAACGGGTCGCGAGCGCATGACCTTCGGCCTTGAAATGCTCCAGGACGGCATCGAATTCGTCGTGCTGGCCATGGGCATCTTCGGCTTCGGCGAGATCTTCAAGAACCTTGCCGATCCGGAATCCCGCGATGTCGTGCGCAGCCGCATCGGCCGCCTGTGGCCGACGCTGAAGGAGCTGAAGGATAACTTCCCGCCGATCCTGCGCGGCACCTTCCTCGGCTCTGTCCTTGGCGTTCTGCCGGGCAACGGCGCGATCCTCGGCCCCTTTGCCAGCTATGCGGTGGAAAAGCGTATGTCGAAGCGGCCGCAGGACTTCGGCCATGGCGCACCGGCGGCCGTCGCCGGCCCGGAAAGCGCCAACAATGCCGGCGCGCAGACCTCGTTCATCCCGCTTCTCACCCTCGGCCTGCCGCCGAATGCGGTGATGGCGCTGATGGTGGGCGCGATGATGATCCAGGGCATCGTGCCCGGGCCACAGGTGATCGAGCGCAATCCGGAACTGTTCTGGGGGCTCATCGCCTCGATGTGGATCGGCAACCTCATGCTGGTCATCATCAACCTGCCGCTGATCGGTCTGTGGGTGAAGCTGCTGCGCGTGCCCTATCGCCTCCTGTTTCCGGCCATCGTCTGCTTCTGCTGCATCGGCCTCTACTCGATCGCCAACGATGCGGCCCAGGTAATGATGGCCGCCCTGTTCGGGATCATCGGCTACGCCCTCTACAAGCTCGAATTCGAGCCTGCGCCGCTGGCGCTCGGCTTCGTGCTAGGCCGCTTGCTCGAGGAGAAGCTGCGCCAGTCGCTGATCATCTCCGGCGGCAGCCCGCTGACCTTCCTGCAATCGCCGCTGTCGGCAATTCTGCTGGCGATCGCCGTCATGGCGCTTGTGATCGCCATCTCGCCGTCGATGCGGCGAAACCGCGACGAGGTCTTCAAGGAAGCCTAAGGTTTGCTTCTAAACGTTGGGAAGGCCACGGGCACGCCGCGCCCGTGGCCTTCCTGTTTTCGGGCAGGCGCGCGAGGTATCGTCGCCGATCGGTCAAGAACATCGCTCTCTTCACAAGTGCGCGGAAGCGGCGTAATCTCCAAGGATATTCTTAAGTAGAAATAATTTAAGTAATAGATCCTGCGGGGACAAAGGAATGGCTGCGACGGGAGCGCGCGGCGACAGGCGGGAGCAAATTGACGGGCTTCGCGTGATCGCCATGACGGGGGTATTGTACGTTCATTACTGGAACGAGCATCCCACACTTGAATCTGTTCGAGTTTCACTCTTCTTCATCATCAGCGGCTTCTTGATCGGGGTGATCCTGCTGTCGGCAAAAGACACCCAGGCAACGATCAACGTCACCAATTTCTACATTCGCCGCTCGCTACGCCTGCTTCCGGCGCTGTTCCTGATGCTGTTCGTGGCGGCACTGTTCAACATGGATGGCATACGCAACAGCCTGGCGTGGCACACGTTTCAGATGTCGAGCCTGTATTTCGCCATCACTCAGGACTGGGAGCCCTGGGTTGCCGCGCATCTCTGGAGCCTCAACATCGTCGAGCAGTTCTACCTTACCGCTCCGCTGATCATCATCTTCCTGAGCCGGCGGCACATATTCGTGGCCTATGTCCTCATCTTCACGATGTCGGTGATCGCCCGAACCTATAGCGACGAGCTCGGTCTTCTCGCCTGGTCAAACATCGTTCTTGCCTTTGACCCGGTGGCGGCAGGGGCGATCCTGGCGCTGGTCAAGGACAATGCCGATGTGCGGGCGGTTCTGACGAGCAAGCTCAACAACCTCGCATCTGTCGCGATCATCGCGTCGCCTCTCTTCGTCGGTTTCAAGTTCGGCCATTCGGAAACCTATAAGTTGCTTTGCATCTACGCGCTGGCCTCGATCGTTCTGAGTTCCTACATCGGATACAAGGGCGTGTCGGCCTATCTCCTGGCAAACCCCGTCACGCGCTTCCTCAGCCGCGTCAGTTACGCGACCTATGTGTACCACATGGCGCTCTGGTGGCTGGTCGCAGAACAGTGGCCGGCGCTCTACAGGGCGGGGCCGATGACGTTCCTTATCATGAGCACCATCACGGTCATCGTCGCGACGATTTCCTGGCATCTGGTGGAAAAGCACTTCGACGCCCTGAAAGCCCTGTTCCCCGTAACCCAACCGGTGCCGCTGGCGGCCGAGCGTGCCTGACCCCGCCTGCAGGGCGAGGAGCAAGGGCGCAATTATTGCCAACCATCGGAAGGGCTGACGCAATATTTGCGCCCCGAGGCGAGGTTTCTTAAGTCGGTGTTAACCACGTATTTGGTTGTATCGCCACAATCACAGCGGCCCATGAAGGGCATTTTTCAATTTTAAGATGTCACTAATATGGTCAGCATTCTCACGAACGCTGGAGCGATTTCTGCGCTCCAGACTCTGCGTACGATTAACTCCGACATGGCTCAGGTCCGCGGGCAACTGAACTCGGGCCTGAGAATTCAGACGGCGGCCGACAACGCCGCCTATTGGTCGATCTCGACAACCATGCGCTCCGACGCCAAGGCCGTGTCTGCGGTCCAGGACGCGCTCGGGCTGGGAGCGGCCAAGGTCGAGACGGCCTATGCGGCGATGGATGCCGTTACCGGTATTCTCAGCGAGTTCAAGGCCAGGCTGGTGACGGCGAGGGAGCCCGGCGTCGACAAGGGCAAGCTCCAGAAGGAGCTCGACCAGCTCAAGCAGCAGATCCTGAGCATCGTGGATTCGGCGAGCTTCAGCGGACAGAACTGGCTGAGAACCAATGTCTCCGACATCTATGACAGCGATCTGAATCGCACGTCCGTCGCCTCCTCGTTTTCGAGAGACGCCCGAAACGGCGTGTCGCTGAACACGGCCGACTTTTTCCTGCGGGACTCCTCGCTGTTCAACAGCACCGGCGGCGGCATCCTGCAGGCCGACACGCGGGATCTGAGGACCGTCGGCGGGATCCGCTTCGTGACCTCGGTCGATGTCGACGGCTACACCACCAACAGCAACTACAACAACCGGGCGGGCCAGGCTGGCGAATTCGTGTTCCATTTCACGGGGCCGCTCAGTTTTTCGAACGCGGGCGACAAGATCACGTTTGACGTCATCGTCGACAAGGACAGCAGCTCTCAAGGTCTCTCGCTGCCGCTACACGCCGGAAAGACGACCTCGGTCACCGTCGATCGCACCACCGTCGACACGGTGCTCGGCGCCACTGCCAACGGCGTGATATCGGACTACACGCAATATGCAGCAGTGCTCGACCACGCGGTCAAGCAGGCGGGGGCCGGCGCCACGGTCAAGACATATAGACACCCCTATGAGCCTTACGCCCCCATTATCAATCAAATCGGCTTCATGACACAGCAGAACTCCGGCCTCGACGGGTCCTATGTCGAGGTCGCCAATCTGGTCGTCAGCACGTCGAGCGGCGGCGGAGCTGGTCTCGTTGAAAACTCGGATTTCGGCGAGCGCGGATCGGAGATGACGCTGACGTTCGAGCAATTCGAGGTCTACAAGGACGTCGTCGTATCCTTCAATTTTTCGGTGAACGGCGAAGCTCCCAGCACCCATTCCTTCGACCGCAATCAGGTGAACGCGCTGCTGGGCAAGGATACCGGCAAGATCGAAACGGTCGACGAGATGGTGACGGTGCTTCAGTCGCTCATCACCCGGCCGAACACCATCATTCAGAACAACGGCTCAGGCGGCATCCTGATAAAGTCCGATCCGGCCGTCGATCGGAAATCCGGTGCCGGAACCTTTATCGGCTTCACCAACATTGACGTGAACATCGAACCGATCGCCCGCAGAAACTTCCTTGACGTCGATATCGCGGCCAACCCGCAATCGGTCGATTCCTATCTCCACTACATCGAAGTCGTCCTGCAGCGGACCATCGACGGTGCAGCGGCGCTCGGTTCGCTGCTGTCGCGCATCGACATGCAAACGACCTTCGCTCAAACGCTGATGGCGACGATCGACAAGGGGGTCGGGCGCCTGGTGGATGCCGACATGAACGAGACATCGACGCGGCTGAAGGCCTTGCAGTCGCAGGAGCAGCTCGGCATTCAGGCTTTGCAGATCGCCAACTCCGACGCTCAGAACATCCTGCAGCTCTTCCGCTGAGACAAGCCGCAGAGGTGGATTTGGAGGGCGCGATTAAGAGGGGAAAATATCGTCGGCTCTGCCGACCTGGCTTCGACTGACCCGGGAACTTAACCCAGCCGAGACTCCTCGGCTGTCACCTGCGTTACAGGCGTGTCGCAGCTTCTGCCTATTCTGGCGCCCGGGAGGACCTGAGCGGCGCAGTTCGTCGCCGCACAATTTAGGCCGCGACGTCCGGAAAAAACGGGGGCGCGGCCGGGTCAACGAGGATTAGACATGCGTAAACTTGCGACACTCTCTCTGGCAGCTTTGGTGACTGCGACGGTCGCCGTGGGCGGCGTTGCTCCGGCATTTGCCGGCGGAAGCTACTACAAGGGCGTATCGACAACGCCCATCAACGAAGGCCACAAGAGCGAGAAGTACAACCCTGAGGCCAAGGTCGTGAACCGCCCGCCGCCGCGCAACGGCGCCTATTACAAGGGCATCATGCGCAAGTAATGCGGTATCCGTGGGGCGTGCGTGGTCAAGCGGCCTTTTTGCCCGTCGCGCTACCCGGCATAACCTGCGAAACAAACGAGGGCGCCAGCGGCGCCCTTTATATTTTAAAGCAGAACGTGGTTGAGGATGTCGCTTTCGCTGACCACTAGGTTCGGCAGGTGCCCCTTGCGAAGATAGTGCTTGCGATCGCTGTCGGCCGTGACGAAGACGGCGGTGCGGCCAATTTCGTCCGGCGTGAGTTCCGTTGTACCGGGAACGACGGCGATATGGGAGCGCAGGCCAAGGTCACGCAACAGCTCTTCGATCGCACCATGGTCTTCGACGCCGTGCAGCACCAGACGATCGATCTCGGCGACCGCGTTCGTGTGCCACATCACCGTCTGCAGGGCGACCATGAGCGGCAGAACGCCCTTTGATCGCTGCAGTTCGGGATGGTGTTCGAAGCCGCCGAGCATCAGGCGAGTATAAAGCTCATAGGCGCGGATGTAGTCCTTCTTCGCGAGCCACATGCGCAGGGCGACCGTCATGCGCAGCATGGTGAAATCCCTCACCTGCGCATCGAGATAGGCCCGGCGCTCCGGTGTTAGCCGCACGGCGCCGCGCTTGGCACCGGAATAGAGAAAATATTCAAGGCCGCCGCGGTAGCTGTCCCAGGCGGTGAGCACGTCGGCATGGCCGGCTTGCGGTCGGTCGCGGGCGATCTTCGAACGGGTGACCTGTCGGTAGAACGGCTTTCTCAGGAAGGCGACGGCGCCCTGCTCCAGAAAATGGGCGAGATAGGCGAAGGCCCAGTAGGCGAAGTTCCTGGGCACCCAGGCCGACCGTAGCGCCGACGCCCGGTAGATGCCGATTTCCGGAAACACGTGTCGCTCGCAGAGGAAGTCGAACACTTCCTCGGAAGCGCGCTTCTTGAACTTCGTGTCCTTGTCGACGATGTAGAACGGCGGATCGTCGCGCTCCTCGACTTCGTCATGCGTGTACCAGGGCGCGTAGCAAGCGGTGACTTCCGGATTGAGATCCAGGTAGCGGATCGCCTCGCGCATGCCTTCGTTGATCAGGATGTCGTCGTCGGCGAGATAGAGCACATATTCGCCGGTCGCGCGGCTGAAGGCGCTGACGACGTTGGCGCCGGAACCGTAGTTCTCCGCCTGCCTGAGGTAGCGGATCGGCAGGCCCTTGGCGATGAAACGCTCGGCCACGTCGCGCGTGTCGTCCGTAGACGCGTTGTCGGAGATGATGATCTCGTACTTATAGGAGAATTGGTAAAGGTCGACGAAGTAGGCGAGCGACTTCTCGAGAAAGGCTGCGCGATTGTAGGTTGGAATGCAAATGCTCAGCTTAACCTGGCTCACGCGCCTCTCCATGGTGCTTTTCTCGCGCGGTTTCCAGTCTCTTCGGACGTTGCCGTTGCCCGCATCGCCAGCCTTGGCGCTGCCCGCACGGCGCAGGTGTTCCGCGCATACAGGGAACGCCCCCTGCACATTCCTTATTCCGCTTCGATCTTGTGTGAGCCTTGTCTTGGATAGGCGATGTCGGCCCCCTCTCGGCGCCGGTCGAGCGCAGTTAACGCTTTGTTAACCATGCTGGCGCACTCTCGGATCAGGCTCACGCCGCCCCTTGTGCGACGGACCGGAGCTGCCGGACGGGATACGCCGTCGCGTTCGTTCCGATGGAGCCGAGGTAAGGGTGTACGATATGGCAGAGCACATGATGAAAATGCTGATGAGCATCATGGCCGCGCTCTCGTTCGGCTCCCTGCTCTTTCTCGTGGCCATCCTCTAGGGCTCTCTGCCCTCAAGGCCACCGCGTCCTTCGACGCCTGTCAGGGATAAAGGTAGAATTCGTCCCAGCTCTCGTGCGGCACAAGCTCGCCGATCTTGTATTCGAAGGACAGGACATCCAGGTGCTCGGCGTCGGTGCGGCACTTGAACTTCAGCTTGTACCATTCGCCCTTGCTGCGGAACACGGCGCCCGGCGCCTTCATCTTGTCTTCCTTCACGACCGGTTCGGCGAAAGTATAGGCAATCACCTTGTCCGGTTTGAAGCTCGACTTGTCGGCGTTGATGCGCTCCATCGCTTCGGTGTCGCAGCGCTGCTCCAGGCGGGTCTGCGGGTCGAGCTTCTCGAACTGACGTACCAGGGACTGATCCATCGCCAGCGCCGGGGAGAATGTGGCGGTGAAGACGAGCGGGTACGCGAGTAGCTTCATGCTTGACGGACTCCTAGGAACGGAAAGGACCAACCCGGCAAATCACTGCCGGGGCGCGCCTGCGGTTTCAGTTAAGCTTTGTGGCCATTCCAAGGCAGGCCCCGTATCCGCAACGGCAAACTACGCTTCCGATACGTCGATCCACTCGGCGCCGGTCAGCTCGGCGATGCGGGTCGGGCTGATGTGCACAGCCGCATTGGTGGCACCGGCGGCCGGCACGACGATGTCGTAGGCCTTGAGCGACAGGTCGCAATAGATGCTGTGCGGCTTGGCGAGACCGAAGGGGCAGACGCCGCCGACCGGGTGGCCGGTCTCGGCTTCCACCTCGTCGAACCCAAGCATGCGGGCCTTTGTGCCGAAGCGGGCCTTGTACTTCTTGTTGTCGAGGCGGGCGTCGCCACGCGTGACGATCAGGATCACGTCGTCGCCGACGCGAAGCGCCAGCGTCTTGGCGATCTGGGCGGGCTCGACGCCGTGGCCCTCGGCCGCAAGAGCAACCGTGGCGGTGCTTTGTTGTAGCTCGATGACGTCGATATCTGGGGCGTGCTGGGAGAAGAAGTCTTTGACGGAGGTCAGGCTCATGGCGAACAGTTCACGCTATTGAAAAGGCAAGGGGCGGCCGCCGCGGCGCAAGAAGCGCTATGGTCCTTCGTGCCGGGCGCGCAAATCTCTCAATCGTCGTTGGAAGCGTCAAGGTCTTCCGGGCGCAGACCTTCCTGCTGCGGTGGCAGGTAGCCGTGATTGGTGAACCAGTTTTCGAGGATCGCGATGATCGCCTGATCCCGTGTCTGCATTCCCGGGTGATCCGCAATGAACGACTTGAGCGCCGTTTCGATCTTGTCGGTGTAAAGAGCGTTCATGCTCGCCTCCGTCTGGCTATGTGCGATGTCCCGTCCAGCAGATCACAGTGCTACAGCCCCCTTTGCGCGTCCAGATGGAACGGCCGGGGATATCCCGGGCGCGAAGGGTACTGCGGCCGACGATGGGTCAGGCCTGTTTGACAATGCGGATCAGCACCAGAAGGATGACGGCACCGATCGTCGCGTGCAGGATCGCTGAAAGGATGCCGGTGCCGAGGCTGATACCGATCGCCGGAAAGAGGAAGCCGGCGATGAAGGCGCCGATGATGCCGACGACCATATTGCCGATGAGGCCGAAACCGCCGCCCTTGACAATGAGGCCGGCGAGCCAGCCGGCGACCGCGCCGACGATCAGGAAGACGAGAATGCTTTCAATGCCCATGAACGGGTCCCTTTCCGTTGAATCTCCAAGGGAAAGATAGATCAGGAATTGAAATCAGATAGGGGGCAATTTCATCGCGCAGCGATTTTTTGAGCCGTCGAGCGTGGGATGCGGCGCCGGGCCTCAAATGGCAGCCCGGCGCCGCTCGTTTCAGGGTCAGACGATACCGCCCCCGCCGCCGGCAACGGCCGGGCGCTCAGCCGCGACTTTCGCGCGGTAACCGCTCTTGCGATAGGCCGCGACAGGTGCGATTGCGCCGCCGCTTTCGAGCCGCGCCATTGCGAGAATAGGCTCGACGTCGGTGCGGAAGGCTACCTTCAGCGTCTCGCTCGCCATCAGCGCGTCGTTGTCGTCCTGGTAGCCCGCGAGCGCCTGGCGGTCGACAATCAGCGCCTGGGCATAGGCGCGGCAGACCTCGGTGGCACTCGTCATCAGGCTTTCGATCGGGTCGGTGACGTTGTGGCTCTGGTCGAGCATGTGCGCCGGCTCGAACCCCTTGGCCTTGCGGGTCTCCGCATCGACGAGTTCGTTGAAGACGAGGAACAGCCGGTAGGGATCGATCGAACCGGTGTCGAGATCGTCGTCACCATACTTCGAATCGTTGAAGTGGAAGCCGCCGAGCTTGCCGAACTGGATGAGGCGGGCGACGATCATCTCGATGTTGACGTTCGGCGCATGGTGGCCAAGGTCGACAAGGCAGAAGGCCTTGGGGCCGAGCTCCTGGGCGATCAGGTAGTTGCTGCCCCAGTCCTGGACGACGGTCGAATAGAAGGCCGGCTCGAACATCTTGTGTTCGGTGTAGACGCGCCAGTCATCCGGCAGCGCCGCGTAGACCGATTTCATCGCGTCGAGATAACGCTCGAAAGCGCGGGTGAAGTTGCTCTGGCCGGGGAAGTTGGAGCCGTCGCCGACCCAGACCGTCAGCGCCTTGGACCCAAGCTGCCGGCCGATCTCGATGCATTCGAGATTGTGCTCCACCGCTTGGGCGCGCGTGGCGGCGTCGGCATGCGACAGCGAGCCGAACTTGTAGGAATGTTCCTGGCCCGGCGCGTCGGAGAAGGTGTTGGAGTTCATCGCATCGAAACCGAGGCCGAGCGACGTGCCCTTCTCCTTTAGTTCGGAAATGTCGCTCACCTTGTCCCAGGGGATATGCAGCGAGACGGTCGGCGTCGCCCGGGTCAGCTGCTGGATGACCGCGCAATCCTCGAGCTTGTCGAAGATGTTGCGCGGTTCGCCCTTGCCGGGGAAGCGGGCAAAGCGCGTGCCGCCGGTGCCGACACCCCAGGAAGGGACGGCAACACCGTAGGCGGTGACCTTCCGTTTGATCTCGTCGATCGCGATGCCGCGCCGGCTGAGCCTTTCGCCGAGGCTCTCATAATCCCGGCGAAGTGCAGTGAGCCGGCTTTCGTTCTCGGCCTCGACGGTCGCCTGGCTGATCATGGTGGTCGTCATGAAACTCTCCTCGATCAGCGGGTGAAGGACTGGGCGTTGCCCGCGTCGACATTGATGATGTTGCCGGTCGATTTCGCCGACATGTCGGAGGCGAGGAAATAGATCGCCTCGGCGATATCCTCGGGGAAGACGCTGAGCTTCAGCATCGAGCGCTCGCGATAATGCGCCTCGAGGTCGTCCACATCCATCTTGTAGGCGGCGGCGCGCTGTTCCTTCCACTCGCCAGTCCAGATCTTCGAGCCGCGCAACACCGCGTCGGGGTTCACGACGTTGACGCGGATCTGCGCGCCAGCCCCTTCGAGCGCCAGGCAGCGGGCGAGGTGGATTTCGGCCGCCTTGGCGGTGCAATAGGCAGATGCGCCGGGGGAGGCGGCAAGACCGTTCTTGGAGGCGACGAAGACGACGTTGCCGCCGGCCTTCTGCTGGCGGAAGATGCGGAAGGCTTCACGCGAGACGAGGAAGTAGCCGGTCGTCAGGATGTCGATGTTCTTGGTCCAGAGCGCCAGCGTCGTGTCTTCGATGGCGGCTGACGAGGCGAGGCCGGCATTGGAGACCAGGATATCGAGGCCGCCGAAGGCGAGCAGAGCGTCGGCAAAACCGCCCTCGACCGCAGCTTCGCTGGTGACGTTCATGCTGACGGAGCGGACGAAATCCTTGCCGTAGCGCTTGGACAGTTCGCCTTCGGCCGCCGCAAGCGCGGTCTCATCGATATCGGCGAGCACGACGCAGGCGCCTTCCTGCATCAGCCGGTTGGCCGTCGCCTTGCCGATACCGCCGGCGCCGCCGGTAACGAGCGCGATGCGGCCGGCGAGGCTCTTCGGCTTCGGCATGCGCTGCAGCTTTGCTTCCTCCAGCAGCCAGTATTCGATGTCGAAGGCTTCCTGTTCCGGCAGGCCGACATAGGTGGAAACGCCGGAGGCGCCGCGCATGACGTTGATGGCGTTGACGTAGAACTCGCCGGAGATGCGGGCGGTCGCCTTGTCCTTGGCAAAGGTGATCATACCGACGCCGGGCACGAGATAGACGACCGCGTTCGGGTCGCGCATGGCGGGGCTGTCTTCGTGCTTGCAGCGCTCGTAGTAGGCCGCATAGTCGGCGCGATAGGCGGCGATCGCTTCGGGCAGCGCTGCCAGCGTCTTGTCGACATCGGGACTGGCCGGATCGAAATCGACCACCAGCGGCCGGATCTTGGTGCGCAGGAAATGGTCGGGGCAGCTGGTGCCAAGAGCGGCCAGCGGCTTCAGATCCTTCGACGTGACGAAATCGAGCACGGCCTGGCTGTCGTCGAAATGGCCGACCTTCTTCTCGTCGGCGCTGATCAGCCCGCGGATGACCGGCATCAGCTTGCGGGCGACGTCGGCGCGGGCGGCCGCGTCGAGCGCCGGCTTCGCCGCGCCGCCAAAAGCAGGCTTGGTGTTCTCGGCCTCGAACCAGGCGATCGCCTTGTTGATGATCTCGACCGTCGTCTCGTAGGCTTCTTTCGCCGTGTCGCCCCAGGTGAAGAGGCCATGGCTTTCAAGCACCACACCGCGTGCGCGCGGGTTTTCCAGGCAGAACTTTTCCAGCCACAGGCCGAGCTCGTAGCCCGGGCGCTTCCACGGCAGCCAGCCGATGTCGTCGCCGAAGATCTTTGCCGTCAGCTCGCGGCTGTTCTTGGCCGCGGCAATCGCGATGATTGCGTCGGGATGCATGTGGTCGACATGCTTCTTCGGCACGTAGGCATGCAGCGGCGTGTCGATCGAGGCGGCGCGTGGATTGAGGTTGAAAGTGCAGTGCGGCAGGTAGCCGACCATCTCGTCTTCGAACGCGACACCGCGATAAATCGACTTCAGCGCGTTGAGCTTGTCCATATAGAGAGTGGCAAAACCGTCGAGCTTGATCGTTCCGACGTCGCCGCCCGAACCCTTGACCCAGAGCACCTCGACCGTGCCGCCCCCAAGCGGATCCTTCTCCATCACCTTGGCCGAGGTGTTACCGCCGCCGTAGTTGGTGATGCGCTTGTCGGAGCCGAGCAGGTTGGAGCGATAGAGCAGGCGCTCGGATTCGCTCATGCCGGCAGCCTTTGCCTCGTCCCAAAGGTTTGCAAGTCGCGCACCCTGCTGCTTGTCGAGCATCTCGAATTTCCTCCCGGTCTGATATCGCGCGGCTTGGCGACCGCGCAGAGATGTGGTTGGCATCAGATCACAGGACTTGAGCGTTAAAGTCAATCAAAAACGATCAAGTTCGCGCATATTGCGCTGCACAATGAAAAAATATGATTGTTTGTGATTGACAATGGTCGATCGTGATGGAAGCATGAACGCCATCGGAGGAACGCATGCACGAGAAAGAAAGACACCGGATCATTCAGTCGGCGGTTCAGGAAAAACCCGTCGTCACCGTCCAGGAGCTGGTCGATCTGACCGACAGTTCCGAGGCGACGATCCGGCGCGATATTGCAGCCCTCCACGTGCAGAAGAAGCTGCGACGGGTGCGCGGCGGCGCCGAGGCGATCAATCCGCCGCAATTCGTCGGCCTTGCCGGTCGTCCGTTCAAGGTCAACGAGGGCCTGCACGCCCGCGAAAAACAGGCGATCGCCAAGGAGGCGGTGGCGCTCTGCGAGGATGGCGAGCCGATCATCATCAATGGCGGCACCACGACCTTTCAGATGGTGCATTTCCTCAGCAATCGGCGAATGCAGGTTTTCACCAATTCCTTCCCGATCGCCGAGCATCTTTTGAAGCATTCGAAGAACACGGTGATGCTGTCGGGCGGCACGATCTACCGCGAGCAGAACATCATCCTCAGCCCCTTCGACAATGACGTGACGCGCAATTTCTATGCGCGCCGCATGTTCATGGGGGCACAGGGCTTAGGCCCGCTCGGCCTGATGGAGGCGGATCCGCTGTTGATCCAGGCGGAGCAGAAACTGATCGACCAGGCCGACGAACTCGTCGTGCTGGTGGACTCCTCGAAGTTTCACAAGCGGTCGAGCCTCATCCTTTGCGGGCTGAAGCGGATCGCCACTGTCATTACGGATTCAGGCATCGAGGACAGGCATGCCGCGATGCTTGAAAATGCCGGTGTGCGGCTGGTCGTTGCCAGCTCGAGAGCCGGCACAGATGCGGAGAACATGTCCTCGTCCGCCTGAGGGGTGGGCGAGGAGAGGGGAAGGTGACGCTCACGGCCGGAGGGGCCGGGGCATCGCCAATGGAGGAAATCGCGCCGGCGACGCTTGTCGCGTGCCGGTCATTGGGAGGAAATGAGCATGAAGATCCTGAAGTCACTGATGGTCACGGCCGCCGTTTCGCTGGCGCTGATGGCCAATGCCGCGCATGCGGAAAACAAGAAGATCGCGCTCGTGGTCAAGGCGCTCGGCATCGGCTTCTTCGAAGCCGCCAACAAGGGCGCGCAGGAAGCCGCCAAGGAGCTCGGCGACGTCGAGGTGATCTATACCGGCCCGACGACGACGACCGCCGAAGGCCAGATCGAGGTGATCAACTCGTTGATCGCCCAGAAGGTTGACGCCATCGCCGTTTCCACCAACGACACCGACGCCCTCGTTCCGGCGCTGAAGAAGGCGATGGATCGCGGCATCAAGGTCATCTCCTGGGACTCAGGCGTCGCCAAGGATGGCCGCCTGATGCACCTGAACCCGTCGTCGAGCCCGCTGATCGGCAACATGATCATCAAGCTCGCCGCCGACAACCTGCCTGAGGGCGGCGATGTCGCGGTGCTTTCAGCAACGGCGACCTCGACCAACCAGAACACCTGGATCGCCGAGATGAAGAAGGTCCAGGGCAACTACAAGGGCATCAATGTCGTCGCGACCGTTTATGGTGACGACCTCGCCGACAAGTCCTATCGCGAAACGCAGGGCCTTATTCAGTCCTATCCGAACCTGAAGGCGATCATCGCGCCGACCTCGGTCGGTATCGTTGCCGCCGCCCAGGCCGTCACCGACGCCGGCAAGATCGGCCAGATCAACGTCACCGGTCTCGGCCTTCCCTCGGAAATGGCCGGCCACGTGAAGTCGGGCGCCTCCAAGTCTTTCGCGATCTGGAACCCGATCGACCTCGGCTACTCCGCAACGATGGTCGCCTACGACCTGATCAACGGTGCCGAAGCCAAGCCGGGTGCTGAACTGAAGATGGGCCGCATGGGTGCCGTCAAGCTCGACGACAACAACGAAGGCGCGATGGCCGACCCGTTCGTCTACGATGCCAAGAATGTCGAGGAATTCGCCAAGATCTTCTGATCCGGCGAAAGCCCCTCATCCGCCTGCCGGTCCCTTCTCCCCGCTTGCAGGGAGAAGGGACAAGCGGCAACGGTTTGCCCCCCCTTCCCGACGAGGAGGGAAGAGAGCGGCATGCCCGTGCCTTCTCACCGCATGCGGGGAGAAGGTTAGGGTGAGAGGCAAGCCGCGCGGGCGGATACGAGGGCATACGAGGCCCGAACGACTTCGCGTTAATCGAAACGACTGAATGGTGGACTGTCTCTTGCTGCAGGATACGCTCACATCGCGGATGAAGCCCGCCATTGCGCTCGAAGGGATCTCGAAGTCCTTTCCCGGGGTGAAGGCGCTCTCCGATGTTTCGCTGGCGCTCTATCCGGGGTCGGTGACCGCGCTGATCGGCGAAAACGGCGCCGGGAAATCGACGCTGGTGAAGATCCTGACCGGCATCTACCAACCGGACGAGGGCACGATCTCCGTCGGTGATCAGGAGGCTCATTTCCCGACGGCGCTGGCGGCCGCACGCGCCGGCGTCACCGCGATCCATCAGGAAACCGTGCTCTTCGATGAGCTCTCGGTCGCCGAGAACATTTTCCTCGGCCACGCCCCGCGCAATCGCTTCGGGCTGATCGACTGGAAGAAGCTCAATGCCGATGCGCGTGCCTTGCTTTCGCGCGCCGGTGCCGATCTCGATCCGACCATCCGCCTGCGCGATCTCGGTATCGCCAAGAAACATCTGGTCGCGATCGCCCGAGCGCTGTCGATCGATGCGCAGGTGGTGATCATGGACGAGCCCACGGCCGCCTTGTCGCACAAGGAAATCCACGAACTCTATGCCCTCGTCGAACGGCTGAAGGCAGACGGCAAGGCGATCCTGTTCATCAGCCACAAGTTCGATGAAATCTTCCGCATCGCCGACCGCTACACGGTGTTTCGCGACGGAACGATGGTCGACGAAGGGCTGATCGCCGATGTCAGCCAGGACGAACTGGTGCGCCTTATGGTTGGCCGCGCTGTCGGTTCGGTTTACCCGAAGAAGGATGTGGCGATCGGCGAACCGGTGCTCACGGTCTCCGGCTACCGCCACCCGACCGAGTTCGAGGACATCAACTTCGAGCTTCGCCGAGGCGAGATCCTTGGCTTCTACGGCCTGGTCGGCGCCGGCCGTTCCGAGTTCATGCAGTCGCTGATCGGCGTCACCCGGCCATCGGCCGGTGCCGTCCGGCTCGATGGCGAGGTGCTGGTGATCCGCAGCCCGTCCGAAGCGATCCGGGCTGGCATCGTCTATGTGCCCGAAGAGCGCGGCCGCCAGGGTGCGATCATCGGCCTGCCGATCTTTCAGAACGTCACGCTGCCGTCGTTGTCGCGCACCTCGCGCTCGGGCTTCCTGAAGCTTGCCAACGAGTTCGCGCTTGCCCGCGAATACACCACGCGCCTCGACCTGCGCGCCGCCTCGCTCGATCAGGATGTCGGCACGCTTTCGGGCGGCAACCAGCAGAAGGTCGTGATCGCCAAGTGGCTGGCGACGAAGCCGAAGGTGATCATTCTCGACGAGCCGACCAAAGGCATCGACATCGGCTCCAAGGCCGCCGTGCACGCCTTCATGAGCGAGTTGGCGGCACAGGGCCTGAGCGTCATCATGGTCTCCTCGGAAATCCCGGAGATCATGGGCATGTCCGACCGCGTCATCGTGATGCGCGAGGGGCGGATCGCCGGGCGCTTCGAGCGCGCCGAACTGACGGCGGAAAAGCTGGTGCGTGCCGCAGCCGGCATTCAGGAGGCCGCGTGATGGCAAACATCCTCAGGAATCGCGAACTGCTGCTGGTCGGCGCGATCGCCGTGCTGCTGGCGCTGATCACCTGGCGTTTCCCGCCCTTCGTCGCGCCCGCGAACCTCGGGCGCGTCTACAACGACACGTCGATCCTGATCATTCTGGCGCTTGGCCAGATGGCGGTGATCCTGACGCGCTGCATCGATCTTTCGATGGCCGCCAACCTCGCGCTCTCGGGCATGGTGGCGGCGATGCTGAACGCCGCCTTTCCGGGCCTGCCGATCCCGCTGATCATCCTTGCGGCAGTTGCGCTCGGCACTTTGCTCGGCATGATCAACGGCGCGCTCGTCTGGAAGCTTGACATTCCGCCGATCGTCGTAACCCTCGGCACGCTCACCATCTATCGCGGCCTGATCTTTCTCTTGAGCGGCGGCAAGTGGATCAATGCCCACCAGATGAGCGACGCCTTCAAGGCATTGCCGCGCGACGAGCTCTTTGGTTTCCCGGTTCTCTCCTGGCTCTCGCTGGTGATGATCGCGCTCGTTTTCCTGCTGATGAGCCGCACGGCGCTCGGACGCGCCTTTTATGCGGTCGGCGGCAATCCGCACGCGGCGGTCTATACCGGCATCGATGTCGGCCGCACCCGCTTCTCGGCCTATTGCATATCCGGCGCGCTTGCCGGGCTCTCGGGCTATCTTTGGGTGTCGCGTTATGCCGTCGCCTATGTCGACATCGCCGCCGGCTTCGAACTCGACATCATCGCAGCCTGTGTGATCGGCGGCATATCGATCGCCGGCGGCATCGGCACGGTAGCAGGCGCGGTGCTCGGTGCGCTGTTCCTTGGCGTGATCAAGAACGCCTTGCCGGTCATCAATATCTCGCCCTTCGCCCAATTGGCGATTTCGGGCATGGTCATCATTGTCGCTGTTGCCGTCAACGCCCGCGCCGAGCGGCGCAAGGGCCGCGTCATCTTGAGAAAGGCGGAGGCTGTCTGATGGCCGAGACGCACCTTACCCCACGACATATCCCCGATCGGCTGGAAGGCCGCAGCGCGCGCCTGCTGAAGAGCTGGGAAAGCCTGCTGCTTGTCGTCGCCTGCCTCATCTTTCTCGGCAACTCGCTGGCCTCGCCCTACTTCCTCGACCCGTGGAACCTCTCGGACGCGACCTTCAACTTCACCGAAAAGGCGATGATTGCCTTCGCCATGGCGCTGGTGATCATTTCCGGCGAGATCGATCTGTCGGTGGCCTCGATCATCGCGCTCGCCTCGACGGCGATGGGCTATGCCGTGCAACTTGGCTTCGACACGCCGGCGCTGGTGGTGATCGGTCTCTCTGTCGGGCTTCTTTGCGGTGCGATCAACGGCCTCTTGATCACCGGTCTCGGGTTGCCCTCGATCGTGGTGACCATCGGCACCATGAGCCTCTTCCGCGGTCTTTCCTTCATCATCCTCGGCGACCAGGCTTTCACCGGTTATCCCGACAGCTTCTCGTGGTTCGGCCAAGGCTATGTCTGGTGGGTGTTCTCCTTCGAGTTCACGCTCTTCGTTTCCCTCGCGGTCGTCTACGGCGTCGTCTTGCACAAGACAAATTTCGGCCGCGCGGTCTATGCCATCGGCAACAATCAGACGGCGGCGCTCTTCTCCGGCATCCGCGTTGCGCGCATCAAATTCATCCTCTTCCTCCTGACCGGGTTGATGGCCGGGCTTGCCTCGATCTGCCTGACCTCGCGCCTCGGCTCGACGCGCCCGTCGATCGCGCTCGGCTGGGAGCTGGAGGTGGTAACGATGGTGGTACTCGGCGGCGTCAACATTCTCGGTGGCTCCGGCACCATCCCGGGCGTCGTGCTGGCCGCCCTGATCATGGGTATGGTGACCTTCGGTTTCGGCCTGCTCAACGTGCCGGGCATCGTCATGTCGATCTTCATCGGCCTGCTGCTGATCTCGGTGATCGCGCTCCCCATTCTCTGGCGGCGCGCCCGTCAGCGTCTCGCACATTGAGGATCCGATGGAAAAATACGCGTTCCGTATGCGCCTGAACCCAGGCATGGCCGCCGAATACAGGGCGCGGCACGATGCCATCTGGCCGGAACTGGCCACCCTGCTGAAGGAGGCCGGCGTCTCCGACTACTCCATCCATCTGGACGAGGAGACCAGTCTGCTTTTCGGTGTGCTCTGGCGGACCGACGATCACCGCATGGCCGACCTGCCGTCCCATCCCATCATGCAGAAATGGTGGGCCTATATGGCCGATATCATGGAAACCCATGGCGATAACGAACCGGTGGCGGTGCCGCTGACGACCGTTTTCCATTTGGACTGAAAAGATGCGGGTTGTTGGCGTTATCGATATCGGCAAGACCAATGCCAAGGTCGCAGCCGTTGATCTCGACCGTTTCGAGGAGATCGCCGTCCGCAAGACGGCGAATGCGGTGCTGACTGATGGTCCTTATCCGCATTTCGATGTCGAGCGTCTCTGGGCCTTCCTGCTCGAAAGCCTCGCGTCACTCCATGCCGAACACGCCTTTGAGGCGATCTCGATCACCACCCACGGCGCGACCGCCGTCGTGCTCGACGCATCAGGCAACCTGGCGCTTCCGGTTTTAGACTATGAGCACGCCGGTCCCGACAGCCTCGCCGCCGAGTATGATAATGTCAGGCCGCCCTTTTCCGAGACCGGCTCCGCGCGCCTGCCGATGGGCCTCAATGTCGGCGCCCAGCTCTATTGGCAGCAGAAGACCTTTCCCGACGACTTCGCCAGGGTCGCCTCGGTCCTCACCTATGCGCAATATTGGACCTATCGACTGACAGGTACGCTCTGTAACGAGCTGACCTCGCTCGGCTGCCACACGGATCTCTGGACCCCACGGGCAGGGACATTCTCGTCTCTTGTCGAAAGCCAGGGCTGGACGCCCCTCTTCGCACCGGTGTTGAAGGCGAGCGATATCGCCGGAACGCTACTGCCAGAGCTTTGTTCGGCAACGGGCATTGCATCAGGGACCCCCGTCTATTGCGGCATTCACGATTCCAACGCCTCGCTGCTGCCGCATCTCCTGACACGTACCTCGCCCTTCTCGGTGGTCTCAACCGGCACCTGGGTGGTGATGCTTGCGGTCGGTGCCGAGGCGAAGATGCTCGATGAACACCGCGACACGCTGATCAACGTCAACGCGCTTGGCGATCCCGTACCCTCCGCCCGCTTCATGGGCGGCCGCGCCTTCCAGCTTCTGTTGGGGGAGGGGGCGCGCCCTGTGTCGCCGCAAACGGAAGAGGCCGTGGCCGGGGCCGGCCACATGCTGCTGCCGTCCATTCCCGAGGGATCCGGTCCCTTTCCGGCCGCAAAAGCGATCTGGACGACGGACGAACGGGAGCTTGGCCCCGCCGAACGCTTTGTCGTCGTCTCGTTCCATCTGGCGCTGATGACAGCCACCTGTCTCGACCTGATCGGCGCGCGCGGCGATATCGTCGTCGAAGGGCCCTTTGCTTCCAACAGGACCTATCTGCGCATGCTCGCCGCAGCGACGGGCCGGCCGGTCTTTGCCGATCCCCACAATATCACGGGTACGAGCCTCGGTGCTGCGTGTCTGGTTAAGGGATCCGCGGTCAGGACCGGGGTCGAGCCGCTTGCGGGCGAGATCGCGGAGAGCCTCGCCGCCTATGCGCAGGCATGGCAAAAGGCGACGCAGGACCATGTGTGCAAAGAAAAGCGGCCGTAGAACATCCGTCCCCGGCCGCAGAGATGCCTGGTTGTGTCAGTAAGAGACGGGCTAAAGCCCGATCAAAACACAGAGCTGCGCTTTGCCGACCGGTTGTGCTCGATGTTGAGCACGATCGATACTGCCATCATTGTCAGGATTGCTGTGAGTGCGGCGCCAATGCCAAGAACAATCATTGTTCGTTTCCTGTAAGCGCATCGTCATGATGTCGCTTTGCGTGATGCGAAGGTTTCTTCGCGCATGCAGCGCCCACTTCACTTTCGCTTCGATACGCGAGCGCAAGTCGAAGTACAATTCTAAACTCTTGTGATTGAGAACCTGTTGGTTTCAGGCGTGTTTATTACAGTTTTGTTGCAGCGCAAAAATGGCGCGTGAAAACACCCTGTGAATTTTAGTGATTCCGATTAGAGGCGAGGGACCGTTAACCTTCAAGCAAGGAATTAACCATAAACATGGTCCCACACGTCGGAATGGGATAATTCACAAGTCTCCTCAAGGCATGATGCCGCCCCGCCGTACCGGTTCCGGTCCGGTATCCATTCTTCACCGAATTTACTTGCGGGATGAACGACAGCAGACGCTTTTCGGCGGAGGCTGATCTCATCGATGTGGCGTGCACGTCCGGTGGACCGTGGCTCTCCCTGATGCTCCCCAGGCAAGTTCCGAACGTGCAGCACCGGGGATCAGCGTTGAGGCAGGAAGCATCGTCAGAACAGGCAAAAAAGGGCCAGGCAGGCAGCCTGCTGGAGCGCCTGCGCTTTGCCGGGCTCGACGACGAGAGCTGCAACCGCGTCCGCGATCACAGGCAAAAGCTTTCTCCCCGGATTGATCAGGCGCTTCGCGACCTCTTCCAGCGCCTCCAGACCTATCCCGACGCCGCCCGCCATTTCGACAGCGACCGCCAGATCGACCGCCTTCAGGATCTTCAGTCGTCGCACTGGAACGTGCTGACCGACGCACGCTTTGACGGGCTTTATGCCGAGCGCATCAAGGTGCTCGCAGACACCGCAAGCCGCATGGGCCTCGACCCGCGCTGGCAGATGGCAAGCCATGCCGTCGTGCTCGAACATCTCATCGTCGGACTGATCGAAGACGCCTGGCCGCGATCCTTCCTGCCGATTGGCAAGGCGCGCCGCCGCGAACTTTGCGACCTCGTCGCCGCTCTGGTGCGCACGACCTTCGTCGACAGCGAGATCGGCGTTTCGCTCCGCTTCAACGCCCTCCGCCAACAGCACCAGCGGCAGCTCGCCGAGCAGCGCAGCGCCGACGAGCTGGAGGTCAAGGCGCTCTTCGGCGACTTTGCCGAAGGCGTGAGCCAGGGTGATCTCGGCGCGCGGTTGCCGGAAACGGCGGTCGAAGCCTATCAGCCGATCGTGGCGAGCCTGAACGCGGCACTCGAACAGATCCAACAAAGTCTTCAGGCCTCCGATCAGCGCAGCCAGGCTGCCGGGGTACTGGTCGACCGCATGCGCGACGGCGCGACAGCCTTCACGGACAAGGCGAGCGCTGAAGCCGACGCGCTTTCCGGGCAGCTTGCCGTGCTCTCCGACATGGCCGGACGCATGGCGACCGGTTCGGGCCGGATCAGCGCCACGGAAACGAAGGCCAACGAGACCCGCATTGCCGTCGAGCGCAGCGGCGAGATAGCCGGCCAGGCGATTTCCGCCATGGCCGACATCGAGGCGTCGGCCGAAAAGATCGGCCAGATCATCGGCGTCATCGACGAGATCGCCTTCCAGACCAATCTTTTGGCGCTCAACGCCGGCATCGAAGCGGCGCGCGCCGGCGACAGCGGTCGCGGTTTTGCCGTCGTCGCCCAGGAAGTGCGTGCGCTGGCACAGCGCTCCGGCGAAGCGGCGCGCGAAATCAAGCAGCTCGTTTCCGGCACCAAGGCGCAGGTCGAGACCGGCGTCGAGATTGTCGGCCGCACCCAGGACGCGATCAGCAGCATCGTCGAGCAGGTCACGTCGATCAATTCCGCCGTCTCCGGCATCGCCCGCGAGGCGGAGCAGCAGGTCGGCGACCTCCGCGGCGTCGCGACCGAGATCGGCACGATCTCCAGGGGTGTCGAGGCAAGTGCCGCGCTGGCCGGCGAAACCGTCCGTTCGTCGGACGATCTTCATACGGTCATCGTCGAGCTCGGCGAGACCATCCGCCAGTTCCGCCTGGAGCGTCGCCATCCGGCCGCATCGGCGCGCGCCGGCCGCGAGCCCTTCCGTCACACATCCGCCGTCGTTGCCGAAGAGCCGGCCGCACCGTTGTTTGACGACGGGCTGCAGCGGCAGCTCGCCGGTTGGCAGCGCTGATATCAAGGGCAGTAGAGAGTTAGCAGTCGAGGAAGACAGAAATGGCCAGCAAGAAGACCGCCCAGAAGACGCTTAGCCTCGCTCCGGTTCTGGACCTGAATGAGGCAACGGCACTGCACGAGAAGCTGCTCGCGCTCAAGGGCAGCGATATCGTGATCGACGCTTCCGCGGTCGAGCGGGTCGGGACGCTTTGTGTCCAGGTGCTGATGGCCGGCGCCAAGACCTGGGAAGAGGAACATTTGTCTTTCACCTTCAGCAAGGTGTCGGACGCTTTCGAGAAAACGACACAGCTCATCGGGGTCGAGATCGACCACCTGATGGCAAAGGAGATTTGAGAAAATGAAGAAGCGAGTTCTGACGGTCGACGACTCCCGGACGATCCGAAACATGCTGCTGGTCACGCTGAACAATGCCGGTTTCGAAACGATTCAGGCCGAGGACGGCGTCGAGGGTCTTGAGGTCCTGGAAGAAGCCAATCCGGACGTGATCGTCACCGACATCAACATGCCGCGTCTCGACGGCTTCGGCTTCATCGAAGGCGTGCGCAAGAACGATCGCTACCGCGCCATTCCGATCCTGGTACTGACCACCGAAAGCGACGCGGAGAAGAAGAACCGCGCGCGTCAGGCGGGTGCAACCGGCTGGATCGTCAAGCCGTTCGACCCGACCAAACTCATCGATGCAATCGAGCGCGTAACGGCCTGAAGTCCGGGGATAGCCTCCAATGGATATGAACGAAATCAAAGAGATCTTCTTCCAGGAATGCGAGGAACAACTCGCCGAACTGGAATCGGGTCTGCTGAAGCTCAATGATGGCGACCGCGACCCGGAAACGGTCAATGCCGTTTTCCGTGCGGTGCACTCCATCAAGGGTGGCGCCGGCGCCTTCGGGCTGGACGACCTCGTCTCCTTCGCGCACGTGTTCGAGACGACCCTTGATTGCGTTCGTTCCAATAGGCTCGATCCCGGACCGGAAGTTCTGAAGGTGATGCTGAAGTCGGCCGACGTACTCGCCGACCTCACCAACGCTGCGCGCGATGGCGGCAGCGTCGACGAGGCGCGCAGCCGCCAGCTGATCAAGGAACTCGAGGCGCTCGCAAACGGCGAAGTTCCACAGGCGTCGGCAGCGCCGGCCGAACCGGTTGCCAAGCCCGTCGCTGCCGTGGCTCCGCCGCCCGTCAACGACGAAGGCTTCCAGCCGGTCGCCTTCTCCTTCGATGACTTCGACGCGGCTGAAGAGCCGCCGCTGATGGAAATGCCCACATATGAGATCGTCTTCAAGCCGAAGTCCGATCTCTACGCCAAGGGCAACGAGGCAACGCTGCTTCTGCGCGACCTCTCGCGCCTTGGCGAGATGAGCATCCATTGCGACATGGGCGCACTGCCGACGCTCGATCGGCTGAGCCCGGAGAGCGCCTATTTCTTCTGGAAGATCTCGCTCAAGACCGACAAGGGCGAGGACGCGATCCGTACGGTTTTCGAATTCGCCGAGTGGGATTGCGACCTGGAGATTTCGCTGGTCGAAGACGAGGCGACGCAGTCGGGCGAAGAGCTGCCGATGCAGCCCGTTCCCTTCGACCTGTCGATCCTTGACGACGAACCGGCGGTATCGGTCGGTGTCGTCGAGGAAGAAGAACAGCTTGCCTCCCAGCAGCAGGATCGCGACGCCGCGGTTTCAGCCGCCGGCACGGCCAGCAACGTGCTGCAGATGGCGCAGTCCGCCGCCCGCGCACCGGCTGAGAAGGCAGCTCCCGCGGCCAGCGCCGCCGCCCAGAGCGCTGCCGCCCAGCAGGCCGCTGCATCGGCTGCAACGCCGACCATTCGCGTCGATCTCGATCGCGTCGACCGCCTGATCAACCTTGTCGGCGAACTCGTGATCAATCAGGCGATGCTCTCGCAGAGCGTCGTCGAGAACGACACCAACGGCACGTCCTCGATCAACATGGGCCTCGAAGAGCTGCAGCAGCTCACCCGCGAGATCCAGGATTCGGTGATGGCGATCCGCGCCCAGCCGGTGAAGCCTGTCTTCCAGCGCATGTCGCGTATCGTTCGCGAAATCGCCGACATGACCGGCAAGTCGGTCCGCCTGATCACCGAAGGCGAGAACACCGAAGTCGACAAGACGGTCATCGACAAGCTCGCCGAGCCGCTGACCCACATGATCCGCAACGCGGTCGACCACGGCCTCGAAACGCCGGAGAAGCGCCTTGCCGCCGGCAAGAGCGCCGAAGGCACTGTGCGCCTGACGGCAAAGCACCGTTCCGGCCGCATCGTCATCGAGCTTGCCGACGACGGTGCCGGCATCAACCGTGAGAAGGTGCGCCAGAAGGCGATCGACAACGACCTGATTGCCGCTGACGCCAACCTCTCGGACGAAGAGATCGACAACCTGATCTTCCACGCCGGCTTCTCGACGGCCGACAAGATCTCTGACATCTCCGGCCGCGGCGTCGGCATGGACGTGGTCAAGCGCTCGATCCAGGCGCTCGGCGGCCGCATCAACATCTCCTCGAAGCCGGGCCACGGCTCGGTCTTCACCATGAGCCTGCCGCTGACGCTCGCCGTGCTCGACGGCATGGTGGTCACCGTCGCCAACCAGACACTGGTAGTGCCGCTGACGGCAATCGTCGAAACGCTGCAGCCGGAAGCCGCAGCGATCCATTCCTTCGGTTCCAACCAGCGGCTGATCTCGATCCGCAACTCCTTCTGCCCGCTCGTCGACGTCGGCCGGATCCTGAATTTCCGTGCCATCCAGGCGAACCCGGTCGAAGGCGTCGCCCTGCTCGTCGAATCGGAAGGTGGCGGCCAGCGCGCCCTGATGGTCGATGCGATCCAGGGCCAGCGCCAAGTGGTGATCAAGAGCCTCGAGGCCAACTACACCCACGTGCCGGGCATCGCCGCGGCGACCATTCTCGGCGACGGCCGCGTGGCGCTCATCCTCGATGTCGACGCGATCGTCGCCGCCTCGCGCGGGCATTCGCTGAAACCTGAAATGTCACTGGCTGCAGTCGGATAATGACAATGACCTATGCCGCAAAAAATCTGACCACGGACGGACGGGAGCTGATCGCTTTCCGCGTCGGTGATCAGGAATTCTGCGTAAACATCATGCAGGTGCGCGAGATCCGTGGCTGGACGCCTGCGACATCCATGCCGCATGCGCCATCCTATGTGCTCGGTGTCATCAACCTTCGCGGTGCGGTGCTGCCGATCGTCGATCTCTCGGCCCGGCTCGGCATGACTCCGGCCGACCCGACCGTGCGTCACGTCATCATCGTCGCGCAGGTCAAGAGCCAGGTCGTCGGCCTTCTGGTCGACGCCGTCTCCGACATCCTGACGATTACAGACGACAAGATCCAGCCGACGCCGGATGTCATCTCGTCGGAGTTCGAAAAGAGCTTCGCGCGCGGTGTGCTTGCGATCGAAGGCCGGATGATCTGTCTCATTGAACTCGAAGCGATCTTCCCGCAGGAAGAAAGGGAAGCCGCATGAGAAGTCAGCCCATCGCTGAACAGAAACTGTCGCCGGACGAGTGCCTGGCGAGCGGCGAGTATCCGTTGACCCGCCGCGATCTTACCGAGATCGCTGCGATGATCTATGCGGATGCCGGCATCTATCTCAACGAGACCAAGGCGTCGCTTGTTTATTCGCGGCTGTCGAAGCATATCCGCAATCTCGGGCTCAGGGGCTTCCGCGAATATTGCCAGCTGGTCGCTTCGCCCGCCGGTGCGGCCGCGCGGCGCGACATGCTTTCGCATCTGACCACCAACTTCACGCGGTTCTTCCGCGAGAACCATCACTTCGAGCACCTGAAGACCGACGTGCTGCCGGAGCTCATCGCGCGCGCTAAGGCCGGCGGCCGGGTGCGCATCTGGTCGGCCGCCTGCTCGGACGGCCAGGAGCCCTATTCGATTGCGCTGACGGTTCTGTCGCTGCTGCCGAATGCGGCCGACTACGACTTCCGGATCCTGGCAACCGACATCGACCCGAAGATCCTGGCGCTCGCCCGCGCCGGTGCCTACGACGCAACCGCGCTCGAAACCGTCAATCCGGCCATGCGCAAGCAATATTTCTCCGAGGTCAACAGCGGCGGCCGCTTCAAGTGGCAGGTCGACGATCGGGTCAAGCGGCTGATCACCTTCAACGAACTGAACCTGATGGCGCAATGGCCGTTCAAGGGGCCGTTCGACGTTATCTTCTGCCGCAACGTCGTCATCTATTTCGACGAGCCGACGCAGATGAAGATCTGGTCGCGCTTCGCCGGCATGCTGAACACCGACGGTCACCTTTATATCGGCCATTCCGAACGGGTGTCCGGTGACGCGAAGGCGCACTTCGACAACATCGGCATCACCACCTACCGCCACACCGGCAAATTTCATGGAGGACGGGCATGACCACTCCCGCTCGCGTTCTCGTCGTTGACGACTCCGCCACGATGCGTGGCCTGATTACAGCCGTGCTCAACGCGGATCCAGACGTGACCGTCGTCGGCCAGGCGGCCGACGCCATGGAAGCGCGCCAGGCGATCAAGCAACTCGATCCCGATGTCGTCACCCTCGACATCGAAATGCCGAACATGAACGGCCTAGAATTCCTCGACAAGATCATGCGGTTGCGGCCGATGCCGGTCATCATGGTCTCGACGCTTACCCACAAGGGCGCTGAAGCCACGATCGCAGCACTCGAGATCGGCGCCTTCGATTGTGTCGGCAAGCCGCATCCGGGCGATCCCCATCCCTTTGCCGGCCTCGTCGACAAGGTAAAGGCGGCCGCCCGCTCGCAGCGCAAGTTCATCATCACCGGCAATAAGGTCGCGGCGCCGGCTCCGGCCAATGCGAATACGGCGTCCGAGTACCGGGCCGGCCGCAAGATCATCGCCATCGGCGCCTCGACAGGCGGCGTTGAAGCCCTGATCACGGTGCTCCAGAAGTTCCCGGCCAATTGCCCGCCGACGGTCATCACGCAGCACATGCCGCACACCTTCACCAAGAGCTTCGCGGAGCGGCTGAACCGTCTCTGCGCGCCGGCGGTGCAGGAAGCGACGGACGGCGCGCGGCTCGAAATCGGCAAGGTCTACCTGGCGCCCGGTGGCGAGCGCCATCTGCAGGTCGCCAACCCGACGGCACCCTGCTGCCGCCTGGTGGACCGCGACCCGGTCAACGGGCATCGGCCTTCGGTCGACGTGCTGTTCGATTCGGTCGCCGAGCTTGCCGGACGCAATGCGATCGGTGTCATTCTGACCGGCATGGGGCGCGACGGCGCCTCCGGTCTCCTGAAAATGCGGCATGCCGGAGCAAAGACCTTCGGCCAGAACGAAAAGACATGTGTCGTCTACGGCATGCCGAGAGTCGCCTATGAATTGGGCGCCGTTGAAACCCAGCTCCCCCTCGGATCCATCGGGGAGGAGGTCCTGAAAGCAGCGGCGCTCCGCAAGGAAGGAAGCGAATAATGTCCATCGCCGAAAAAATCAAAGTTCTGATCGTCGACGATCAGGTGACGAGCCGCCTGCTCCTGGGTGACGCCCTGCAGCAGCTCGGCTTCAAGCAGATCACCGCCGCCGGTGACGGGGAGCAGGGCATGAAGATCATGGCTCAGAACCCGCACCACCTCGTGATCTCCGACTTCAACATGCCGAAGATGGACGGACTCGGCCTGCTGCAGGCGGTCCGCTCCAACCCGGCGACCAAGAAGGCGGCCTTCATCATCCTGACGGCCCAGGGCGACCGTGCCCTGGTTCAGAAGGCAGCGGCCCTCGGTGCCAACAACGTTCTGGCCAAGCCCTTCACCATCGAAAAGATGAAGGCTGCGATCGAAGCCGTATTCGGGGCGCTCAAATGAACATGGAAGCCGCCGGCAAGCGCGTGCATGTCATCCAGGGTGAGTACAAGGTCTTCAACGATCCGAACATCGTGCTGTCGACCATTCTCGGTTCCTGTGTGGCAGCCTGCATGCGCGATCCCGTGGCCGGCGTCGGCGGCATGAATCACTTCCTGCTGCCAGGTTCCGCGACGTCGCCCATGTCCGGCGGCGACGCGACCCGCTACGGGGTCCACCTCATGGAATTGCTCATCAACGGTCTCCTGAAACAGGGCGCCCGGCGAGATCGTCTCGAAGCCAAGATCTTCGGCGGCGCCAAGACCATCGCGCGGTTTTCCAATGTCGGCGAACAGAACGCCGCCTTCGCGCGCCAGTTCCTGCTCGACGAGGGCATCCGCATCGTCGGCGAGAGCACGGGCGGCGAGCACGGCCGCAAGCTCGAATACTGGCCGTCGTCTGGCCGCGCCCGGCAATACGCCCTGACCGGCGTCGAGACGCAGCGCACGGTGCAACTGGAGGAACGGCCGATCGTCGCGCCGAAGCCGGCCGAAAGCTCCATCGAATTCTTCTGATGCTGCGAGGCAGACGCCTCGCAGGCCTGAAATACGACTTCTACCGCAGCCCCGAGCCACGTGAGACATACACATGCAGACCGACTACCTGGGCCACATGCCGCACGTGGAAGAAGCGCTCCCCGAAGTGCTGATGCGCATCGTCACCGAATTGCATGACGTCGCCTATCTGATCGAGCGGATCGAGCCGCAACTGGCCGGTGACCACGGCGCCGATGCGCTTGCCAATCCCGACAAGATGATGGTGCTGCAGGGCATCGACCTTGCCGTGCAGAAGACCCGCGGGCTGGCCGAATTCATCGACACGATTACCGCATCGATCCCGGACGCCTGGATGGTCGACGTCACCACGGCCGTCAATCTGGTAAAGCTTGCCGATATGAAAAAGGCACTTGGCAACGGCATGTTGCGCCACGGCCACTCCCAACCGCTGACGAAGGCGGCCGGTGATTTCGAAGCCTTCTGACGCTCCCAGAGAGCGTCGCAGGACGCGGGTTCAAGAAACATCCATTTAAAATCAATGACTTGCTGCGCCGAATTCTGACGCGGCCGCGACTTTGTGCGCAGGTTTGGCTTCGTCCGACGGTCCGTTTCGCCCCAGTGGATAAGTTTTGCGGCGGCGCCTCCGCCGCTTCGGTCGGGCGCATCAAGCCAAGTTCGCGCAAGTTTCGTTTCCTACGGTCCGGATCGGGACTGGTGGATTCGCGCGCATTGGAAGTCGATACTCGGCATGTCGATACCCAGAAAACCCGAATGTTGGAACTGCGCAGGGCGCTCGGCCGATGATCGGCCCGTTGACCTTGCGATACTGGGTGCGGAAACAGAATGAGTCTGTTGGATCAACTCTCGACGTTCACGAAGAACCTGAGCAGTCTCGGGCAAGGCAAGCTGATCGCGTTGGCGGCGGCTGGCATTGTCGCGGTCGGCATGGTGCTCGGGGCCGGAATTTACGTCAACAGACCCTCGTTCGAGACGCTCTATGTCGGGCTCGAACGCAGCGATGTCACTCAGATCAGCATCGCGCTGGCCGAGGCCAACATCGACTTCAATGTCGGGGCTGACGGCGCCAGTCTGCAGGTTCCCGTTGGCATGACCAGCAAGGCGCGCCTGCTGCTCGCCGAGCGTGGCCTGCCGAGCAGCGCCAATGCCGGTTATGAACTCTTCGACAATGTCGGCTCGCTCGGCCTCACCTCCTTCATGCAGGAAGTGACCCGCGTGCGTGCCCTCGAAGGCGAAATCGGCCGCACCATCCAGCAGATTTCCGGTATCGCCGCCGCCCGCGTCCACATCGTGATGCCGGAGCGCGGCAGCTTCCGCAAGGCAGACCAGAACCCCACCGCCTCGGTCATGATTCGCGCCAGCGCCACGGTCGGCCGCAGCGCCGCCGCTTCGATCCGTCATCTCGTCGCCTCGTCCGTACCGGGGCTCGACGTCGATGACGTGACCGTGCTCGATTCGACCGGCCAGCTTCTCGCATCGGGCGACGATCCGGCCAACAGCGCCCTCAACCAGTCGCTCGGCGTCGTCCAGAACGTCCAGACCGAGCTTGAGAAGAAGATCGACAACGCGCTCGCTCCGTTCCTCGGCATGGACAACTTCCGTTCGAGCGTCACGGCACGTCTGAACACCGACACGCAGCAGATCCAGGAAACGGTGTTCGATCCGGAATCGCGGGTCGAACGCTCTACGCGCGTGACCAAGGAAGAGCAGAAGTCCAGCCAGCAGCAGCCGGACAATGCAGCGACGGTGCAGCAGAACATTCCTCAGGCCGCCCCGAAAGGCGGTGCCGGCCCGCAGTCGAGCGACCAGGCCGAGAAGAAGGAAGAGCAGACCAACTACGAGATCAACAGCAAGACGATCGCCACCGTCAAGAACAGCTATACGGTCGAGCGGCTCTCCGTTGCCGTCGTCGTCAACCGCGGCCGCCTGGCAGCGATGGTCGGCGAACCGGCCGATCAGGCCAAGATCGACGCCTATCTCGCTGACATGCAGAAGATCGTCGCTTCGGCTGCCGGACTCGATACCAACCGCGGCGACGTCGTGACCCTGACCGCCATGGACTTCGTCGAGACGCAGCTGCTCGACCAGGCGGTTGCCGGTCCGGGTGTGATGGAGACGCTCACTCGCAATCTCGGCGGCATCATCAACGCGCTGGCCTTCATCGTCGTCGCCTTCCTGGTGGTCTGGATGGGCATGCGACCGCTGGCACGCCAGCTCGGTCTCGGTGGCGGTGCCGGTCAGATCCAGGGCGAAGCAGCCGGCCTCGAACTGCCCGACTTCTCTCCGGCCAATGCCGGTGCCGGTGGCGCGCTCATGGACGGCTTCGGCTCGGACTTCGGCTTCGACAGCACCGACGACCTGCTCAGCATGGGCGACGACAGCGGCGGCTTCAACCGCCGCGTCAAGGAAGGGCCGGAGCGGCGCCTGGCCCGCATGGTCGAGATCAGCGAAGAGCGCGCGGCGAAGATCCTGCGCAAGTGGGCTCTCGACAAGGCGGCCTGACACTCAGAAAACAGCTTTGGAATTTCTTGCAAATCCCGCCCTCGTGGCGGGATTTTTCTTGTCCCCGCTGCCTGTGATCGCGCTCGCGATGGATTTCGATGTTCGGAGCAAATATTGCGGGAGTCCGGCCGCCGGTTTTCATCTGGCTTCAAAATTGCTTCAAGTTTCGAAGGGAGCTCGCGTGAGTCCCGGTGGAATCCCGGATGGTAATATTTTAACGATATCTTAATTTATAGATTCCGCGCGCCCGCATGACGTGCATTGTGCTGTGTCATCTACTATGACGGATTCGAGCAATACAGAGTTCAATCGAAATATATCTTTGTTATAGCCGAAATTAATTCTATGGCTTTCACAATTTATATATCGGTAAAATGAGCGTTGTCTGAAAATAGGCTGGTGCATTTGAGCAACAGCTATGTAAACAAAGTATAATATCGCGCCAGTTCGAAATTCTCTGTGCGCGAAGAACCGTCCTTTTTTGGGATGAAATTCCGCTATTTTCCACTTGCAACGCTGCATCGAATCCCGCCTGAGGCGCGGAAACCGCGGATTTTCAAGAGAAAAGCCTCGGTTTTTCAATGTGTTGCGATGCCGCGCCGGTTCCGGCGGTGGCGCAGGGGCGTTGGCAGGGGTGACTGATCGCGAATCGCGACATGCCAGCGGCACGAAGTAAATAGCCAGAAGAGGGCGATGTTTTTTTTCTCGCGTCGATGTACATTTTTAGCAGTTGATTCGTGTCCTGATCTGCGACTGGTGGTGATATTCGGCTTCGGCCGGCTGTTGGCGGCGGCAGCGCAAATGCAGTTCCGGGATGTGGATCCGGCACAGGGGCTGAACTCATGGACATTTCGCAAGCAGACATTGCTGTCTGGCCTTTGCCGACGGCACCGACACGCGCACGCGGCGGCGGGTTTTCGCGCGAGCAGCTTTTGCGACGACTGGGCGAAGTCGCCGGGCGCGGTGCTCTCGGAAGCGGCCTTTCGGCGCTGACGGAATATGTCGGCGCAAGCCATTATCTGTTGGCGCGCTATGATCTGTCACAGGACAGCGGTCTCGACCATGTGGTCTGCTCGGACTGGCCTTTCGACGTCGTCCGGCGGCTTTCCGGCGTGATCACCGCGCTTCATGCCAAGACCACCGAACTGGAAAAGTGCCTCGCGGTGTTGCAGCCGTGTTTTCATGCGCTGCCAGACAATACCGAGCTTCCGCGCGGCATCAGCCGCGAATATTGCGCGATCACCTTCAATGTCGGGCGCCTGCGTTTCTCCCTGATGCTTCTGGTCCCGGAAGACGTGATCCTGTCGCAGGAGAGCCTGCGTGACGTGACGTTGCTGGCGGGCTATCTGGCAAGCTTCACCACGCGCGCCGAAGTCCGCCATGACCGCGATTTCGAGCTTACGGAGCGCGAACTCGAGTGCCTGTTCTGGATTGCCGAAGGCAAGACGAGCGAAGAGATCGCGGTGATCCTCGGCATTTCGCGCAACACCATCAACAACTACATCACCAGCGTCATGCGCAAGACTGCGACCAGGACGCGGTCGGAAGCGATTGCCTACGCGGTGCGCAACAATCTTGTGTAAGGGACGGGCGCGATGACGCATTTTCTTGGCGGCGGGCGGATCGAGGACGAGCAGAAGCTCGCGAGGAACGGCAACCGCGCCGCGCGAGCGGCCACCTTGGTCACGCGCCTGCAAGCCATGCAGCGTCAGATCAACGCCAAGCACTTTGCAGTCCTGCGGCTCAACGGCAAGGGAACCGGCTGCGCCCGAAAGCTCACCTGTGTCCTCGACAACTGGGGCGTTGCTGCCGAAGCGAACGCCCATGATCTCGTCAATGCCTATGGCGAAGAACTCGTCGCTCATCTCGACCAGTCGCTGCTGCCGGTCCTTTGGGACGGCGCCGGCGAGCACCAGGCGGCAGAGCTTTCCGAGCTGGCGCCTTTCGCGCATCGCCTGAAGGGCCGCAAGCTTCCCTATTCCGGCATCGCCTTTCCCGTCAGGCTCGGCGCCCAGGGCAACGGCTATGTCGTCTTCGCAGGCAGCTATGTGGACGCCTCCACCGAGCAGGTGGTCGATCTGCACGGCCGCAGCTGCATGATCATGACCGATCTGCTGGCGGCCGACGAGAAGCGTGTCGCACCGGCGGAAACCTTGAGCGACCGCGAGATCGCCTGCCTGCAGATGGCGGGCGACGGTCACATCAGCGAAGAGATCGCCGAGCGCATGGGACTTTCGGTCCACACGGTCAACGCCTATCTGGGCGCGGCGACGACGAAGCTCGATTCGGTCAACCGCATCCAGGCGATCGCCAAGGCAATCCGCCTCGGCTACATCAGCTGAATCTGAACTAGACGGGTCGCTCCGGCCTTTTGAGCAGCGGCGCCGACGGAATTTAACCTGCCAGCGTCAATCGCACGTCCGCACGAGACCCGTCGGAGCGGTGCTTTCAGCTCGCCAGCGGCAACTCATAGGACTTGATGAATTTCGCCTCTGCCAGGCTCCGAGCCAGGAAGGCCGTGTTCTCGTGCGGGTCGGACGAGGGGTTCTGGAAATTGATGTGGCTGATCTCGATCCCGGCCGTCTCGTTGCCGAGCGACAGGCGGACATAGATGGTCACGCCGCGGGGTTTCAGTTCGAGGTCGAGCACGATTTCCGGCTCGCTGTCCCAATCCAGATTGTAGTTGCCGCCGAGGCCGAAATTGACCGTGCCGGGCAGAAAATAGAGCTCCGCTGCCGATTCGACGAGGTCAGCGAGGCTGGCATAGGACTCGAACCGCAATAGCGCGATGAAATCGGCGGCGTCGATGAGACGCAGTTCGGTCGCCACGGGGCGAATTGCTTCAGCTACGATCTGTTCCCGCTTCTCGGAGAATTCGCACTTTTTCATCGGAGTTATGTCATCCGTTTTGGTTGCGACGCATGCACCCGGTGAATGAGTTCGGCAACAGCCTTGTAAAACACCGGTGGAATCACACTATCGACCGAGACTTGTGCAAACATGGAGCGTGCAAGCGGCGGATCTTCGAAGACCGGAACACCGTTTTTCTCCGCAATCTCACGGATTTTGAGGGCAACCAGGTCCTGGCCCATTGCTACGACCACGGGGGCGTCGCTCTCCTCGCGGACATAACGCAAGGCGACGGCATAGTGGGTCGGGTTGGCGATGACGAGCGTGGCGCGCGGCACAGACGAGATCATGCGCTTGCGCGCCCGGTCGCGTTGCATCGAGCGCAGGCGCGATTTGACGATCGGGTCGCCCTGCGCCTGTTTCATTTCCTCCTTCACTTCCTGCTTGGTCATCATCAGTTCGGTGTACCAATGGTGCCGCGACCAGAAGAGGTCGGCGATCGCCAGCACAGCGGTCGACAGCAGAATGACGATCATTATCTCGTTGAGGTCGCTCGCCATCGTCGAGAACATCGTGACCGGATCAGAAAACATCAGGTCGAGCGTGGCGAAATAGTCGTTCCAGAGCACCAGAACGACGACGACTGACACGATGATGATCTTGAACAGCGACTTGCCGAATTCGACCAGGCCCTGGATGCCGAAGATCCGCTTGAGCCCGGCCATCGGCGAAACCCGATTGAGCTTTGGCTGGATGCGGTCGAGAACCGGCACGGGCAGGTTCTGGAAGATGGAGGCGCCGACGCCGAAGACGATGAGCAGGACGAAAGCCGGGACAACCAGGGCTGTCGATTTCCAGATAAGATGGGTGATCAGTGCCACGACGTCGGTGGCGTTTTCCAGCCGCCAGGCCTCCGGTTGCTCGAAGATATCCTTGAGCGCTTCGGTGAGGGTGGCGACGCCGTCGGTCAGGAAGAAGACGAAGAAAATGTAGATCGCGAGCGTCGATGCGAACATCGTGGCTTCACGAGAAAAGGGCACGTTACCCTTTTCGGCGGCGTCGGAGATCTTCTTCTCTGACGGGGCTTCTGTTTTGCTGTCTTTATCCTGATCGTCCGACATGAGACAGGACGGCTCCCGGTTCCTCTACAGCGACGCGCGTCCGGCGGACATACGCCCTGCATTGCGCCTCCTGTAGTGGACCGAGCGCGGGAACCAGGCAAGAGTTGAGCCCCGGCATTCGCCGGGGCTCAACAGAAATTACCCTTTGGGGAGCGGTAGCCCGGCCGCTTTGTGCGGCTCGTCAGACGGAGGCAGGCCTCAGGCCGCCTGCACGTCCTTTTCCTTGAGCTCGAGCTGTCCGTTCGCAGCCAACCTGATGGCTTCCTGCGTGATCGAGCGGCGTGCGATGGCGATATCGCGCGGATTGATGCCGGCATCGCCCATGGCGAGATCGGACTCGATCATGCGGCGCTGGCGCGCGCCGATCGAGGCGAGTACCGATTCGCGCAGTTCCGACGTCGAGCCGCGCAGCGCCATCGTGATGATGTCGGTCGACACGTCGTTGAAGAGCTGAACGCGGCTGCGCTGTGGCATGTAGAGCACGTCGTCGAAGAGGAAGATCTTCGGGCGTACCTTGTTGGCGGAGGCGGTGCTGAGCGATTCGAGCGAGGCGAGCAGCGTATCGACCTGCGGCTTGTCGAGTTCGTTCATCACCTCGGCGATCTTGGCCGGGCCCGCCGAATTGCGTTCCGCTTCCATCTCGCCGATCATTTCCATGACGCGGTTTTCGATGATCGCAGCGGCCTTCGGGTTGACGTCCTTCATGTTGACGGCGCGCTTCAGGATGTCCGGGCGCTGTTCTTCCGACAGCTGCAGCAGCACCTTGGCGCCGAAGCTGGAAGGCATCATCGACAGCACGTAAGCGATTGTCTGCGCATGTTCCTTGGCAAGCTGGACGGAAACGGCAACCGGGTCGCACTCCTGGAGGCGATCCCAGATGTTGGCTTCGTAGGACTGGAAGGTGGCGCGTCGGCCGAGCAGGCCATCGACTTCGTCCGGCGTCAGGCCTTCTTCGAGAATGCTCTCGATCGCCTTGGCGTTGTCCATGAGGCCGGCACCCTCGGTGAAGAGGTCTTCGAACTCGTTGACGAGCGCTTCGAGCTCATGCGGCGGAATGGCGCGCAGCGACTGCGCCGAGGCGATGATCGACTGCAGCTCGCTCTGGGTGAAGAACTTCAACAGCTTGCTGGCGACGCCCTTGCCCATGGCAAGCAGAACGGCCGCCGCCTTGTCCGTCTGGCTGAGCGGCCTTGATAGCGCCTGAGCCTCGAAACTTTCGAAATCCATCATGGATTCATCCTTCGCCCAATCATTGGGCCCTACGACTTCTTATTGCCCTTGATCTCGATGAGTTTGACGCCGAAGCGGGTATCGTCGCCTTCGAGAACGGTAATTTCGCCACGGCCGATCACGCGACCGTTGACCATGATCTCCACCGGCTCGCCGATGCGGCGATCCAGCGCGATCGTTGCGCCTTCGCTGAGGTTCATGAGGCCCGAAACCTGCATCCGGCTCGAGCCGAGCACGATCTGGACGTCGATCGGAATGTCCATGATCAGGTCGAGATTGGCGTTCATGCCGCTGCCGGGCGGTGTATCGACGGCCACATCAGCGCTGTCGAAGGACGTCGCGGCAAAATCCGTGCCGCCGAAGTCGCTCGTCGCGGCCGCGCCGCCGAGGTCGGCGCCGAAGTCGCTGGAGCCGAAATCGCCGCCGAATGCGTCGAGGCCGCCAGCGGCCGGTGCGCCAAAATCACTGCCGAAATCGGTCGTGCCAAGCGTTTCGGCGCCGAATTCGGAGCCGAAAGCATCAGGCGTGTCGGAATCCTGCTTCAGGACACCGCGCAGGTCATTGATCGCCTGGTCGAGTTCCATGTCTCCGACAGCGACTTCGGCCTGTTCGTTGATGGGTGCTTTTTTGGGTGCCATGTGAGAACTATTCCAGTTGAAGCTTGCCTCAGGCATGCTGCGAGCGCGCGGCAGGCCGATTTAACTCATGATGTGGCGAAGGATGTCCTGTTCGGATCCGTGCGTATCCTTGACCCGAACCGTGTATTTCGATCCGGCGCGCCCGAATTCGCAGACATAGAGGTCGCGGCCATTGGCGTTGACGTCGACGCGAACGTCCTGGGCGTCGAGGAAGGGAATGACGTCGCCCGGTTGCAGGCGGCTGATCGTGTCGAGCGTCAGGCTTTCGAGCCGGATGCGCGCCTCGATCGTCACCGCCGAACGGCGAACCTGTTCTTCCAGCTGCTCCGTCCACTCGGCCTTCGCCTTGCGCTGCTGTCCGCTTCCCTTGGGGAAGACGATCGTTGTCTTCAGAAGCACGCTTTGCGGAACGATGATCGAGAAGGTGGAAAGCACGGGGCCGAAGCCGATCGTCATGTCGATGGCGCCGGCGTGAACGTCCTCGATCATCGGATCGGGCTTGGCGCGCGCCACGCTGTTGAGCGGGCGTTCGACGATCGGCTCGAAACCGCCGGGGGCATTGACGGCGGTCCTGAGCACGTCGGCGATCTTCTCGAACAGCGGCACGGCCACGTCGATCTCGATCTGGGAGAGCGCGCGCGGCTGCGGCTCTTCGATGCCGGCGGGCTCGGCGCCGAGCAGCGCCTCCACCAGAGCGATGATGATCGGGCTGTCGCAGCCGATCTGAAAGTCCGTGCACCAGTTACGCAGCGAAACCTCGCTGATGAGCACGCCGGTGCCCATCGACGCGATCAATTCGCGGCGCATGCCGGTCCGATGGCCGGCATAGCCGATGGTGATGTCGAGACCCGTCTCCGCTCGGCAGATATCCGGCAGGAATTCGCCGAAGACCTGGCCGAGTTCGAGGGCCAGTCGGCCGATCACCCGGTCGTCGCCGAGCGCGCCGGTCATGCGCGCCAGAAGTTTACGGTCGAATGCGTGAACGTTGGAGGTCATCAGATCAAGCCGCCTTGCTTTCGCCGCCGCCACCGGGGTTCATCATTTCCTGCTCGACTGCGTCGATCGACGGACGCTCGTAGGCCGAGATGGTCTTGCGGCCATATTCGAGAGCAACCTGCGGAACCGAACCGTTCATGTAGGCAAGCAGCGTCTGCTTGACGATGATGTAGAGGCGGTTCTGCTTTTCACGCACCGATTTGACGTTGGCGACCAGCGGCGCGACGATCGAATAGGAGAGAAACACGCCGAGCAGGGTGCCGACGAGGGCGGCCGCGATCTTGGCGCCCAGAACTTCCGGCGCCTCGCTGATAGCACCCATCGCCTTGATGACGCCGAGAACGGCTGCGACGATACCGATCGCCGGGAAGGCGTCGCCCATCGTGTTCAGCGCGTGATAGCACTTCATCTTGTCGTGGGTGATGGTCTGGATTTCCTCGTCCATCAGCGCTTCGATCTCGTGCGAACGGGCGTTGCCGATGATGATCAGGCGCACGTAATCGCAGATGAAAGCGGTCAGTTCCTTGTTCTTCAGAACCGTCGGGGCCGACTGGAAGATCGAAGATTCCTCGGGGTTGTCGATGTGGCTTTCGATCTCGTTGCGCGACTTGGTGCGCAGGTCGCGCATCAGCGAATAGAGAACGCCGAGTGTGTCGAGATATTCGCGCTCTTTCGGCACCTTGTGGCGAAAGGCTTCGCCGAGCGCCTTGCCGGTATCCTTCACCACCTTCATGGAGTTGGCCATGATGAAACCGCCGACGCCGGCGCCACCGATGATCAACAGTTCGAAGGGCTGGTTGAGGACTTCCATGTGGCCGCCCATCGCCAGATAGCCGCCGAGGATACAGCCGAACGTCACAAGAAGCCCGATGATGATATTCATTTTCGATACCTGCCGCGATCTTATTTTCCGCTAACGGGATACGGTTTCATCCTTGCGTGAGGCTGGCCGGTCCTGGCGACAAGGCCACCTGGCGGAACAGGTTCGCGCAAGGCTGTCCGGTCAGGATTTGTCAGGGCAGGCTCAGGGGCTGCCTGTCTCATTCCGGCAGGGGCGGAGCGATCGTGACCACGACCTATACGAGCTACAAGCTGATTACGGCCGACTTGACGAAGTCGCTGGCCCGCGTTGCCGAGCAGCCGGATGTGGCGCGCGAGACCGCGTACTATCTGTCGAAGATCGGCGACGTCAAAACGATCGACGACTTCTTTGCCGATACCCGCCTCTACAATTACGCGATGAAGGCGCATGGCCTGGAAGACATGGCCTATGCCAAGGCCTTCATGCGCAAGGTGCTGACCGAAGGCGTCGACAACGAAGATGCCTTTGCCAACAAGCTGACCGACAACCGTTACAAGCAGCTCGTCGAATCGCTGAATTTTGCCGCCCACGGCGCGGCCGCCACATCCTTCGACCGTGCGCAGAAGGGCGTCGCAGAAAAATACACGCGCCAGACCTTGGAACAGGACGCAGGCGAAGAGAATGCCGGCGTCAGGCTTGCCCTTTATTTTTCGCGCATGGCGCCGACGATCAACAGCGGCTACGCCATCATCGCCGATGAGGCGATTGCCCAGGTGGTGCGCACGGCCCTGCAGCTGCCCGACGAATTCGCAGCGACCAATGTCGATCGCCAGGCCGAAACCTATGAACAGGCGCTCGATTTCAAGGACTTCCAGGACCCGACCAAGGTAGCCGAGTTTCTCGACCGGTTCACCGCGCTCTGGGAAACCAAAAATTCAACGGACGGTTATGATCCGCTCGCGGTCTTCGGCTCATCGAGCGGCTACGGCATTTCTTCCGATCTTCTCCTGTCCATCAACAGCCTGAAACTCGGGGGAAACTGAGCGTGCAAACCGGTCTTTACGTCGCGATTTCGTCGCAGATGGCGCTTGAAAAGCGCCTCAATACGCTTGCCGACAACATCGCGAACGCCAACACCGTCGGCTTCCGCGGCACCGAGGTGAAGTTCAACGAGATGCTCGGCGACACGAAGCCGACCAAGGTTGCCTACGTCAACAAGGGCGAGGAGTTCCTGAACACCAGCAACGGTTCGCTGACGCGCACCGGCTCGGCGCTCGACTTCGCCGTCAAGGGCGATGCCTGGTTCCAGATCGAGACGCCCGCCGGCCCGGCGCTGACGCGCGACGGGCGGTTCACGCTGACGGATACCGGCGAACTCGTCACCATTCGCGGCTATCCGGTTCTCGACGCCGGCGGCGCGCCGATCCAGCTCAACGGCAACGGCGGCGACATCACCGTCGGCGCCGATGGTGCGCTTCACCAGAACGGTGTCGCGGTCGCCTCGCTCGGCCTTTACGAGGCCGATTTCAGCAAGGGTTTCATCCGTCTCGACAACAGCGCCGTTCAGCCGGCGGCACAGGTCGAGCCGGTCGTCGACCGTTTCGATGTAGGCGTCATGCAGGGCTTCCTCGAGGAGTCCAACGTCAATGCCATTCAGGAAATGTCGCAGCTGATCATGGTCACCCGCGCCTTCGACAACATCACCGCCCTGCTGCGCGACAGCGAAGGATCGCTCGAAGAAGCGGTCAAGACGCTTGGCGGCAGCCGCTAATCTGTGACGGACATCGGCATGCAAAGCGAAGGCCAGAAAACGAGCACGGGATCGACATCTCTGGCGGCACTTGCCGGCCTGGTCGAACGCTATGCCAAACCCGAATTCTCGATCGCGCCCGGCGGTCACGTCCAGACGATCTCGCCTGGCCACTATACGGTGACTGGCCTGTCGCGGCATGTCCGGCTCGGCGATTTCGTCGCCCACAAGAGCGTCACCGGAACCCATCTCGGCGAGGTCGTTCGGGTCGAGCCGGAGCGGGTGGTCGTCTGCCCGATCGAGCCCGGCGATCCGATCGGCATCCACGACACGGTCATTCGCAAGGGCGCCTTCCGTGTCGCGCCGACCGACCAATGGTGCGGCCGCGCGATCAATGCGCTCGGCGAGCCGATCGATGGTCTCGGACCTCTCCAGCAGGGCGACGTGCGCCGCTCGATCACCAACACCGCGCCGCCGTCGATGACGCGCAAGCGAGTCGAGAAGGGCTTCCTGACCGGCGTGCGCGCGATCGACATTTTTTCGCCGCTCTGCCTTGGCCAGCGTCTCGGCATCTTTGCCGGTTCGGGCGTCGGTAAGTCGACGCTGCTCTCCATGCTGGCGCGCGCCGATGCCTTCGACAAGGTGGTGATCGCGCTGGTCGGCGAACGTGGCCGTGAAGTGCGCGAATTCATCGAGGATACGCTGGGCGATAATCTGGCGAAGTCCGTCGCGGTCGTCGCGACCAGCGACGAAAGCCCGATGCTGCGCAAGATGGCGCCGCTGACCGCCGTCACCATCGCCGAGCATTATCGTGACAACGGCGACAATGTTCTTCTGATCGTCGACAGCGTCACCCGCTTCGCCCACGCGATCCGCGAGGTCGCAACCGCGTCCGGCGAGCCGCCGATCGCGCGCGGCTATCCGGCCTCGGTCTTCACCGAACTGCCGCGCCTTCTGGAGCGCGCCGGCCCCGGCACCGAAGGCGCCGGCACGATCACGGCGATCATCTCCATCCTCGTCGACGGCGACAACCACAACGATCCCGTCGCCGACTCGACGCGCGGTATCCTCGATGGGCACATCGTGCTCGAGCGCAGTCTTGCGGAGGAGGGGCGGTATCCGCCGATCAATCCGCTCGCCTCTATCTCGCGCCTGGCGCGCAAGGCCTGGACCCCCGACCAGGAGAAGCTGGTCTCGCGCCTGAAGGCGCTGATCCACCGCTTCGAAGAGACCCGCGACCTTCGCCTGATCGGCGGCTATCGCCCGGGTGGCGATCCGGATCTCGACATGGCGATCAAGCAGGTGCCGGTCATCTACGAGGTACTGACGCAGACCGCCGGTGAGCGCCCGGCACAGGATGCCTTTTCCGATCTCGCCAACGCGCTGAAGGCGGCGGCGATGGGCAATCAGCCGGGTGCGAGAGCGAGGTGATGACCATGACCGATTATGATGCGGACGAGATGGTACATCAGCGCAAGCGCAGCCGCATGCCGATGACCGACAAGTTCCTGGCCGCGACCGGCGTGGCGCTTGCCGCTTTCGCGACCTTCTTTCCCTGGTATGCCTTCTTCCACCAGGACAAGTTCACCATGCCGCCTTTGTGGCAGGGCTCTACCCGTGATCTGCCGGAACGCACCGCGCGCAACGTCGTCTCGGTTTCTCCGCTCGCCATGCCCGACGCGGACGGCGACACCGTGGCCGCCATCGACCAGTTGACGACGGCGACCGTGCCGGGCATCGGCGCTGGTCCGGGACCGGAAGGTACGGCTGCCGAAGAGGGACTGTCGCAGCCCTTTCCCGGCAAGTCCGGCTTCAAGCTGATGCATGTCGCCAACGGCCGGGCGCTGATCGAGGATGCCAGCGGCATGTATATCGTGCGCATCGGCTCGGTTCTGCCCGACAACACGCGTCTTGCCACGCTCGAGCAGCGGGATGGCCACTGGGTCATGATCACCTCGTCCGGCGAAATGTACCAGGCCAACTGACGTAGACCCGCATTCCTTGCCCGTGACCGCCGCGCCATCTCTGACGGATGACGCGGCTTTCCGTCTTTTGCAGGCGATCTCCGACAGCAGAGGCCCCGATCCCTTGGGCATCGCTTTCCGACGAAAGTCCCACGCAAGATTACCGGCCTAGGTTCGCATCACCAAGCATGGAGCTTTTGATGCAACCGATTCAGCTTTTCGAACTCGCGTCCCGGCAGGCCCAGTGGCTGACCGTTCGCCAGAACGTGGTGGCCGGCAACATCGCCAATGCGAACACGCCGCACTACAAGGCCAAGGACGTCAAGCCGTTCGAAAGCGTGCTGCAGGACGCCGGCATCCAGATGGCGGCGACCAACAAGATGCACTTCACGGACGGCCTCGCAGCCTCTCAGGTGGCTGAAGTCGGCATGGTCGACGGTGTGCAGATCCAGCAATCCGGCAACAGCGTCGCGATCGAGCAGGAAATGATGAAGACCGGCGAAATCAAGCGCGACTACGAGCTCTCCGCCGGCCTTGTGAAGGCCTTTCACCGAATGATGCTAATGGCGGTACGGAAGTAAGAACCATGGATCCATTGACCTCGGCCCTCAAGGTATCGGCCTCCGGCCTGCAGGCGGAATCGACTCGCCTGCGCATCGTCTCCGAAAACATCGCCAACGCCCGCTCCACCGGCGATACGCCGGGCGCGGATCCCTATCGCCGCAAGACCATCAGCTTTGCAGCCGAAGTGGACCGCGCAAGCGGCGCCTCGCTGGTCGAGATTGAGCGGCAGGGCACGGACGATTCGGATTTCAACATCGAGTTCGATCCGGGCAATCCGGCCGCCAACGAAAAGGGCATGGTCAAGCTGCCGAACGTCAACATCCTGGTGGAGATGGCCGATATGCGCGAAGCCAACCGCGCCTATGAGGCGAACCTCCAGACCATCAAGCAGTCCCGCGACCTGATTTCCCAGACAATCGACCTGTTGAGAGCCTCGCAATAATGATCGATGCAGTTAAATCCCTCGGCGCCTTCTCGGTCACCAAAGAGACCGACGGCACCCACTCCACGTCATCCTCGTCGTCGATCTTCGGCATGCCGGCCGCCACCCAGGGCGTGCCGCAGGGGCAGAGCTTCGCTTCGGTTCTCGGCGACATGGCAAGCGACGCCATCGGCGCCATGAAGAAGGCCGAAGGCATGTCACTCGACGGCATTCGCGGCCAGGCAAACACCCGTGAGGTCGTCGATGCGGTGATGAGCGCCGAACAGTCGCTGCAGACCGCGATCGCGATCCGCGACAAGGTGGTCACCGCCTACCTCGAAATCGCGCGCATGCAGATCTGAAGGAACGAGACATGAAGGCCCTTTCCATTGCCGCCACCGGCATGAACGCCCAGCAGCTGAACCTCGAAGTCATCGCGAACAACATCGCGAACATCAACACGACGGGTTACAAGCGCGCGCGCGCCGAGTTCTCCGATCTGCTTTATCAAACCGAACGCGCCCAGGGCGTGCCGAACCGCTCCAACCAGGCGATCGTTCCGGAAGGCGCGATCATCGGTCTCGGCGTGCAGACGGCGGCCGTACGTAACCTTCACATCCAGGGCAGCATGGTTTCGACCGGCAACGAGTACGACCTGGCGCTGATCGGTCGTGGCTGGTTCCAGGTCGAGACGCCCGATGGCGAGACAGTCTATACCCGTGCCGGCGCCTTCAACAAGAATGCGCAAGGCCAGCTCGTGACGATCGACGGCTACACCGTTGTTCCGGGCATCACCGTTCCGCAGGACGCGACCGACATCGTCTTCACGAGCTCCGGCCAGGTGATGGTGCGCATCGGCAACGACCCCGCCATGCAGGAAATCGGCCAGCTGACGATCGCCAACTTCGTCAACGAGGCGGGCCTCGAGCCGCAGGGCGAAAACCTCTTCAAGCAGACGCCGGCCTCCGGCGACGCGATCGTCGGCACGCCTGCCGATCCGGGCTTCGCGCAGATCAAGCAGAAGTATCTCGAAGCGTCCAACGTCGATCCGGTCAAGGAAATCACCGACCTGATCTCGGCGCAGCGCGCCTACGAGATGAACTCCAAGATCATTCAGGCCGCCGATGAAATGGCGGCCACGGTGAGCAAGAACCTCAGGTAACGAAAGAGGGGGCAAACATGACGTTTCGCCGATCCGCAGACATCAAGGCTTCGAAGGCCGGCCGCGCCAGCGCGCGGCGGCTGGTGGCTGGCGCGCTCTTCGCCGCCGCTTTCCTGTTGCCTTCGGCAGGTTATGCGGAACGGTTGACGGCGGTGATCCCCACGCAGACCATCTATCCGGGCGAAACCGTCGATGCGAGCCGCGTCGAAGTCGTCGACGTCACCAACCCTGATCTCGCCGACGGCTACATCAGAACCCTGGGCGAGATCGACGGCAAGGTCACCAAGCGCACGCTTCTTCCCGGCCGGGTGATCTTGGCGAGCGCGCTTCGCGAGCAATATGCCGTCGAGCGCGGTTCGACCGTGCGCCTCGTCTTTAGCAATGGCGGCCTGACCATCAGCGCTGCCGGATCGCCGCTCCAGGACGCCGCCGTCGGCGAACTGATCCGGGCGCGCAACATCGATACCGGCGTCATCGTTTCCGGAACGGTGATGGCCGACGGCACTGTCCATGTGGTGGCGAAATGAAAATGCTTGCATGCAAATGGTTCCTGTCGCTGGCTGTCGCGTTCTCCATGGCGCTGACGCCCGCCTTCGGCGCATCCAGGATCAAGGACGTCGCCTCGCTTCAGGCGGGCCGTGACAACCAGCTTATCGGATACGGCCTCGTCGTCGGCCTGCAGGGCACGGGCGACAGCCTGCGCTCGTCGCCGTTCACCGACCAGTCGATCCGCGCGATGCTGCAAAATCTCGGCATCTCCACCCAGGGCGGCGAGTCCCGGACGCGCAACGTCGCGGCCGTACTGGTGACGGCGAACCTGCCGCCTTTCGCCAGCCCCGGCAGCCGCGTCGACGTGACCGTCGGCTCGCTCGGCGACAGCACGTCGCTGCGCGGCGGCACGCTGGTCATGACCTCGCTTTCGGGTGCAGACGGCCAGATCTATGCGGTCGCGCAAGGCTCCGTCGTCGTCACCGGCTTCAACGCGCAGGGCGACGCCGCAACCCTCAACCAGGGTGTCACGACGTCCGGTCGCGTGCCGAACGGCGCCATCATCGAGCGTGAGCTGCCGTCGAAGTTCAAGGACGGCTTCAACCTCGTGCTGCAGCTGCGCAATCCTGATTTCTCGACCGCCGTCGGCATGGCCGCAGCGATCAACAAATACGCGGCCCAGCAATATGGCGGCCGCATTGCGGAAGCGCGCGACAGCCAGGCCGTTCTCGTCGAAAAGCCGAAGATGGCGGACCTCGCGCGGCTGATGGCCGACATCGAAAACATCGTCATCGAGACCGACGTGCCTGCGCGCGTCGTCATCAACGAACGCACCGGCACGATCGTCATCGGCCAGGATGTCCGGGTCAACGAGGTGGCGGTCAGCTACGGAACATTGACCGTGGAAGTCAGCGAGACGCCGACAGTGGTGCAGCCGCTGCCCTTCTCGCGCGGGCAGACGGCGATGGAACCGAACACGACGATCAACGCGCAGTCCGACGGCGGCACGGTGGCGATCCTCAACGGTTCGAGCCTTCGCTCGCTCGTCGCCGGACTCAACAACATCGGCGTCAAGCCGGACGGCATCATCGCCATCCTGCAGAGCATCAAGACGGCCGGTGCCCTCCAGGCGGAGCTCGTGCTGCAATGATCGCAAACGACAATCATTCTCTCGGCCGGACCCGCAGGCTGCTGCTCGCCGCGGCGGCTGTCGCGTCCATGCTTTCGATGCCGGGCGCCTTTGCCCAGGACGTCACGGCGCCGCCCGCAAGCGACGCGACCCAGAACGAGATCCAGCAGTTCTGCACCAACATCGCCGACGCCGCGCGCGACCAGCGTTATGTGCTGCAGCGCAAGGATCTCGAAACGCTGCAGGCAAGCATCGACGAGCGCATCGCCACGCTCGAAAAGCGCCGCGAGGAATACGAAGACTGGCTGAACCGCCGCAACGATTTCCTGAAACAGGCGGAACTCAACCTCGTCGGCATCTACAAGACGATGAAGCCGGACGCAGCCGCCGGCAAGCTTGAGATGGTGAGGCCCGAGATTGCCGCCGCCATCGTCATGCAGCTGCCACCGCGCCAGTCATCGCTGATCCTGAGCGAAATGAGCGATGAGAAGGCGGCGATCCTTACCAACATCATCTCGAGCGCCAGCGACCCGAACACCTCGAAGGAACCATCATGAAAACGCGTCTAACGGCTATACTGACCGGGGCCGCCCTCCTTGCGGGATGTCAGAACCAAGCGCTCAACGAAATCGGCCGCGCGCCGTCGATGAGCCCGATCGGCAGCGGTCTGCAATATTCGCAGACGCCGCAGCTCGCCATGTATCCGAAGCAGCCGCGCCAGATGGTGAATGGCTATTCGTTGTGGAACGACCAGCAGGCAGCGCTCTTCAAGGACGCGCGCGCGATCAATGTCGGCGATATCCTGACGGTCGACATCAAGATCAACGAAGGCGCAACCTTCGACAACAAGACGGACCGTAGCCGCAAGAACTCGAGTGGCTTCAACGTCGGCGCCAGCGGCAAGTCTCAGACGAGCGATTTCGGCTGGTCCGGCGACCTGAAATACGGCTCGAATACCAAGACCGAAGGTGACGGCACGACGGAGCGTTCGGAAAAGCTGCGGGTGCTCGTTGCCGCCGTTGTCACCGGCGTTCTCGAAAACGGCAACCTGTTGATCAGCGGTTCGCAAGAAGTGCGGGTCAACCACGAGCTGCGCATCCTGAACGTCGCCGGTATCGTCCGGCCGCGGGACGTCGATGCCGACAACGTCATCTCCTACGACCGCATCGCCGAGGCGCGCATCTCCTATGGCGGCCGTGGTCGCCTGACCGAAGTGCAGCAGCCGCCCTACGGCCAGCAGTTCATGGATCTATTTTCGCCGATCTGATCGGCAGGGAACGGCAAGATGGAAGAACTCGATTCCAACGCTCCGAAGCCGCCGTCGAAGGTGCTGACCATCGCGGCCATCGCCGTGCTGACGCTGCTTGCCGGCGGCGGCGGCTGGCTGGTGGGCGGCCTGCTCGCACCACCGCCTCCGAAGGAGCAGGTGGAAGCGACCAAGGAGCCGGCCGCCAATGCGACCGGCGAAGAAGGCCTGCCGAAGGTAGCGACCGAAGCGAACGGCGTCGTCCAGCTCGACCCGATCACCACCAACCTTGCCTATCCCTCTGAAAACTGGATCCGCCTGGAAGTGGCGCTGCAGTTCGACGGCCTGCCTGACCCCAAACTCGCCGAGCAGATCCACCAGGATATCGCCGCCTACCTGAAAACCGTTTCCCTGCAACAAATCCAGGGACCACGCGGCTTTCAATATCTCCGGGATGACATCCAGGAGCGGGTTGACCTGCGCTCCGATGGGCGCGTAACCAATGTGATGTTCAGAACCTTCGTCATCCAATGATTCGATAAATGGTCCGGCTAGTCGCCTTTATAGTTGCCATGATGGCGATGTCCGGTATTGCCGGCGCCCAGAGCTTCCCCTCTGATATCCTGAATACGCCTATCGACGGCTCTGCCGCCTCGTGGATCATCCGCACCTTCGGTCTTCTGACCGTGCTGTCGGTGGCCCCCGGCATCCTGATCATGGTCACCAGCTTTCCGCGCTTCGTGATTGCCTTTGCGATCCTGCGCACCGGCATGGGCCTGGCGACCACGCCATCCAACATGATCATGGTTTCGCTGGCGCTGTTCATGACCTTCTATGTCATGGGGCCGACCTTCGATCGCGCCTGGCGGGACGGCATCGACCCGCTGATGAAGAACCAGATCACAGAGGCGGAGGCGATCCCCCGGATCACCGAGCCTTTCCGCGACTTCATGCTCGCCAATACGCGCGACAAGGACCTGCAGCTCTTCATCGACATCGCCAAGGAAAAGGGCCAGACGGTCGTCGTCGACGACAAGGTCGATCTGCGCGCGGTCGTGCCGGCCTTCATGATCTCGGAAATTCGCCGCGGCTTCGAAATCGGCTTCCTGATCATGCTGCCGTTCCTGGTGATCGATCTGATCGTCGCTACCATCACCATGGCCATGGGTATGATGATGCTGCCGCCGACGGCGATCTCGTTGCCGTTCAAGATTCTCTTCTTCGTCTTGATTGACGGCTGGAACCTCCTCGTCGGCAGTCTGGTGCGCTCCTTCAGTTAGAGCTGTCGCACGGAGAGTGCGCGGCGCGCTAGCGACGGCGACAAATCAAAAGCTCAAAGAGAAGAGCCGCATCCCGAAAACCGCGATGCGCTTGCCTTCGGCGCATGGCGCTCCGGATCATCCGCGCCATCGGGCTTTGCGATCCTCGAAACGGGACAACAAAAAAGGCAGCGCCGCGGCGCTGCCTTTTGTCTTTCAGGGATGATCGCCGTTCAGCGTTCGAACGACCCGATGCGCGGCGGCAATGCCGGAACGTCGATGTGATCAGGTGCCAGTCCGCGCTTGGCGCGGTCGGCCATCATTTCGTAGCCCGTTTCCAGGTGCTGGCAGAAACGCTCCGCATCGAATAGCGGCATCCGGAACCGGTTCTCGTCCAGCCTCTTTCGATAGTCGGCGATCTTGTCACGGTTGTTGTAGAGCGCGACAGCTTCCTTGACGTAGTCCTCCGGCCCCGTGGCCACGAGTTCCGGCACGCCGATGGCGTTCAGCAGGCTCTCGCTCACGCGTGAAGCGAAGTTCGTGCCCTTGAAGGACAGCACCGGCAGGCCTGCCCAGAGCTGTTCGGATGTGGTCGTGTGGCCGTTATAGGGATAGGTGTCGAGGCCGAGATCGGCGAGCGGAACGCGGTCGACGTGGTTCTGGTAGGCGAACTTGCCGCAGATGACGATGCGCTTGGTATCGATGCCGGCGCTTTTGAACTTGGCCAGCAGATTTGTGCGTGCATCCGCCCTGTCGCACAGCACCCACAGCAGGCTTCCGGGCGTCTGGCGAAGGATGTCGATCCAGAGATTGACCGTCTGAAGCGAAATCTTGCGATTTGCGTTGAAGGAGGCAAATACGAATGCATCCTCGGGAAGGCCGACATCCTTGCGCGACATCGCCCGGGGCCGGGCGCGCTCGTAGGGATCGTTGGGCTGGTAGGTCTCCGGCAGGCGGCAGTATTTTTCATAATAATGCGCCTTGCTGCTGTCCGGAAGCACACAAGGGTCGCCGATGATGTAGTCGAGATCGACGTTGACGGTGGTCCCAGGGAAGCCCAGCCAGCCCACCTGCACGGGCGCTGCAGCCCGGTTGAAGATGGAGACTCGGCTTTCGAGCGTATGCCCCTTCAGGTCGACGAGAATGTCGATATTTTCCTGGCGAATGACATGCGCAGCCTCGTCGTCGGAGAGGTCGCCGATCTCGACGATCCTGCCCCATCTTGCGCGTATGTCCTGGTCGCGCGCCGCAAGCGCGCTCTTGGTATGGCAGAAGAGGGTGACGTCGAAGCGCGTCTTGTCGTGCGCCATCAACACCGCCTTCAGCAGCTTCATCGTCGCATGGTCGTCCCAGAAGTCGGCGGAAACATAACCGATGCGAATGCGCTCGCCCCAGCGGTGCGGCGCGGCGCGGCGTACTTCCGTCAGGCTGCTCGGGAACGGGTTGAGCTGTGCGCCGGCAACCCGGTTGAAGCTTTCGTCGCCACACCAGGTCGCATGATAGTAGGGCGCTTCAGCTGCAAGAATTTCGGTCTGCCCGGCTTTCAGTGCCCGTTGGATGTCGCGTTCGTGCTTCTCGACCTCGGCATAGTCGTTGGCCTCACGCGCATAGACGAGATGGGCCGACCGCAGCGTGGTGTTCTTCGGGTTGTTGCGGAAGAGATTGGCGAGCGCGTCACGATCTTGCAGATCGTTGATTTCGGCGGTCAACAGCTTGAAGGCAAGCGCATTGTGCAGACGGTTGGTGCTCAGGGTCAGCGGCGCCTTGAAAAGCCCCAGGATTTCCTTTTCGCCGCGCTTGAGGAAGATCGAGGCGATGATGAAGGCGATCTCGGCATCTGTCTTGGCCTTCTCCAGAAGCGGCAGTCCGATGCTCAGTGCCTCGTCCTCCTGCCCGTTCGCGAAGTAGAGTTTCATGGCGTCGGTGAGGTAATCTTCCGCCCGCGAGCCGCCGGCTTCACCGGCGAGCTGGTAGGCACGGGCCGCCTCAGCCTTGAAACCGAGTTTCACGAGGACCTTCGCCAGAAGCACATAGGTCTTGGTGTCGCGGTTGATCTCCATCAGCACATTCAGCTGGTTGAGCGCGTCCGTGTACTGCCCCTTCTGGTATTGCCGGGAGGCGGTCGAAAAGATGGCTTGGGCGTTCACTAAGAGCTCCGTCGAAGAGGCGCGGCGACCGGCGCCGGCTTGCTAGTCCTTGTTCGAAGCCGAGTTTACCCGGGGGAGCTTGCCTCAGGCAGGAGCGAACCACCGTCCGACACATCTTTGCTGGCGGCAGCGGGGCTGTGATCTCAGCATCCGTGGCAGCATTAAAGTCTTGTTAAGTATAAGTTATCTCGGCCCAAGCTGCCTTGGGCATTTAATCAATTCGCAAGCTTTGCACGCGATAGTCCCTTTCACATGACGGGTTTGGTTTCTTCCGAGATAGTTGGAACCGAGTGGCATGAAGCCGATCCGCCATCACCGGGAAGTCCGGTATGTCCCCTAAATCGTCTAAAGTAATCAAGGGACACTCTAATGACGAGCATCATCACCAATTCTTCCGCCATGGGCGCACTCGCCACCCTGCGTTCGATCAACTCCTCGATGGAAACCACCCAGGAGCGTATTTCGTCGGGTCTGCGCGTCGGCACCGCGGCTGACAACGCTGCTTACTGGTCGATCGCGACCACCATGCGTTCGGACAACAAGGCCCTCTCGGCTGTTCAGGACGCCCTCGGCCTCGGCGCTGCCAAGACCGACGTTGCTTCGTCGGCCATGGAAAACTCCAAGGACGTCGTCGACGAAATCAAGAAGAAGCTGGTA